>NZ_CP101456.1:1358363-2037545 GCF_024362485.1 Natronobeatus ordinarius
AGAACATGGATATGATCGAGGGCGACCACGAGGCGCTCGTCGCCGGCGGCGACCTCGGTGCGGCGAGTGGCGACGGGCACGACCACGACCACGATCACTCGCACGACCACTGACCGCACGGCGGCTCACCGCGCCCGCCCACGTCGCCACCCTTTTGCCCACACCGTCCCCACTCGAGCCCATGACCGCCGACCGGAACGTCTTCGGGACCGAACTCGAGCCCTGCAGCACCGATCCGACGACGGGGTACCTGCGCGACGGCTGCTGCCGACGCGTCGACTCGGACCGGGGTCGCCACGAGCTCTGTGCCGTGATGACCGAGGAGTTCCTCGCGTTCTCCCGGGCGCGGGGCAACGACCTCATCACGCCCCGTCCCGAGTTCGACTTCCCTGGACTCGAGCCGGACGACCGCTGGTGTCTCTGTCTCGAACGGTGGCTCGAGGCTGTCGAGGCAGGGCGCGCACCACCAATCGTGCTCGAGGCGACCCACGAGGCGGTGTTGCGCGACGTCGAGCCGGACGTCCTCCGCGAACACGAGTACGACGGCGGGTAGTGGGCTCGAGTAACACCCTTATGATCTGCCACCCAACGGGGCCGACATGAACGAGTCGCGCCGTCGCGAGGACGTGGGAGGAGCACCACGGGGTGACGGGTGAGGATGCGCGTCACGCTGCTCGGCACCGGTGACACGACGGGGACGCCGACCGTCGGCTGTGACTGTGACACCTGTACGGCCGCCCGCGAACGAGGCCTCGAGCGCACGCGCTTTTCGGTCCACGTCGAGAACGAGCGAACGGGCGAAGCCCTCCTCGTCGACGCCAGCCCCGACTTTCGGTACCAGTTCCTCCGCGACGAGGTTCCCCTGCCGGACGCCGCGATCATCACACACGTTCACTTCGACCACCTCGACGGGCTAGGCAACGTCTTCCGACTCGTCGACACGCTCGAGGTGCTCGCGGCCGACGAGACCGACCCCGAGACCGGCCAGAGCGTCGCCGAGACCGTGGCCGAAGACTACCACTACCTCGACGCGGTGGCGGTCCACCCGACGACGCCGCTCGAGCTGACCCGGGTTTGCGGGTTCGACGTGACGCTGGTGCCGGTCGATCACCCGCCGCTCGTCTGCTACGGGCTGACGATCGAGGAGCCGGAGACGGGCGCGAAGCTGTCGATCACGGGCGACACGAGCTACGCCATCCCCGAGCCATCCCGGGAGGCGCTCGCCGACCCCGACCTGCTGCTCGCCGACGCGATCGTCCCTGCCCACCTCTGTTCGTACCACCCAGCCGGCGGCCGCCACGAGGACGCCGAGGGCACGCCGCGGACGTTCGGCCGAAAACACATGACTCGAGAAGGGGCGCTCTCGCTCGCCGAGGAGCTGAACGCGAGCGAGGTCAGGCTGGTCCACGTCGCCCACTACTACCCGGCCGACGAGGCGTTCGAGGAGCCACTCGCCGTTGACGGCGAGGAGTACGTACTCTGATCGGGTGTAGCCCCCGGCGTGCGTTTTCTCAGCTGAACCGATCGAGGCCAGACTGCCGCCGTTTTTTCCCCGCCGGATCGGCGACCCACAGCGTTTGGCGATCGCGCTCGGCCTCGAGATCGACGTCGGGGCTATCGCCGGGCTCGTACCCGTCACAGTCCGGCCCGCACTCGGCGCCCGCGTCGACGACCCGCCCCTTCCACGCACAGAACGGCAGCGTCGCGCCGCTCGAGTCGTCGGGGGTGCAGGCCCGACAGCCAGGAAACGCGAACGTTCGCCACCCCTTCCCGTAGGCGCGTTCGGCCAGCCGGCGGCGGGCACGCGCTTTTTCCGCCGGCGAGACGACGGCGATGTCAGTTCGGACGGGGTGGTCCTCGAGCGGTTCGACTCCGGGCTCGTCGACGGGAAGCGGCGTCGGTTCGCGAACGACGTCGATCTCGAGGGGACCGTCGCCGTCGCGGTGGATCCGCCAGACGCCCACCTCGTCGGGAATGCGGTTGAGGTGCGCTCTCGTCACGTAGCTCTCGGTCGCGAGGATCGCCTCGTCGACGAGCGCGAGGCTGACGTCGGTTCGCAGCTGGAACTCGAGGTCGCCCGGCCGGCCGAGGTCGGGTTTGTTCTCGATCCCGACGAGTCGGCCGAACCACTCCGGGTAGCGCGCGACCTGTCGGACGTACTCGCGGCCGTTGCGTCGCTCGGCCTCGAAGAAGCCGATCTCGAGGGCGCGCTCGGTGGCCCGGCGGGCCGCCTCGGGGTGACAGTCGAAGGCGTCCTTCCAGTACCGGGCCCGGCCGGGGCCGACGGCCGACTCGATCGCCGCGTCGGGAATCGAGGCGTCCGTGATCGCGACGCGCTCGTCGAACTCGGGACCCGGCTCGACGCAGATCACGTCGAGGATCCGCCCGCCCGGGTTCGCGACGCTCGCGCCGAGTTGCCGGGCGAGGATTCCGTCGCGACGCTCCTCGAGTGTGGCACACAGCTCGAGTTCGAACGCGAACTCGCTCACGGCAGGAGAGAGGGCCGAGCGGGTGAAAAGCGCGCGGGTTCGACGACGCCGATTTAGCGATCCGGTCCGCCGAGGTGGCCGTGATCCACCCCGTCGAACCGGCGGCGGTCGAGTCGTTCGGGCGGCTCATCGTCCGCTCGAGGGGCGTCACGGGTGGGTTGTTCGAGTCGAGCGAGGAGCAGTCGACCGACTCGACTCGTGGCGAGGGGAATCGCGAGCGCGAGTCCGAAGCCCACGAGGAGAGCGACCGGAACGAGCACCGGCGACGGCCACGGGAGTGCGTTGGCCACTGTAGCCGCACCGAGGATGCCGGCGACGAGCGAGACGGTCGTCAGCAGCGAGACGGCTGCTTCGGTAGCGAGGCTCCGTTCGTTCTTCGATCCGGGGGGAGACGGGGGTGGGGTGATCGGGTCCATCGGCCTTCGAGTGAACGGAGGGGTGGTACGCCAATAAGTGTAATCTGAAAAACACTTCTGTACGCGGCCGTACAGAAATTCGCTTCAGTACGTTCACGGACGGTTCCCGCGATCACCGTGGACGTCGCTGCGATGCGTCGTCCGACTCAGGCCGGACTCATCACCGAGTACGCCGCTGCGTACCCCAGTAGACAGCAGCACGCGGCCACGAGCGCGGTGACGCCCCAGACGGCGATCGCGTCTCGAGGTCGCGCGTGGAGATTCGGAACCCGGTGGACGGTGGCGACGGCGCCGAGAATCGACCCCACGGCGACGACGCCGGCGGCGAACCCGTACGCCAGCTGGAACGTCGGCGGCGGGACGAACGAGACGGCGCCGGCGTAGCCGAATCCGGCGAGTGCGACCGGATGCATCGTTTCGCGAACGGTGCGCCCAGTCAGCCGGACGGCGACGAGCGCCGCCACGATGCCGAGTGTGACTTCGATGCCGAACGCGACGAGCAGGTTGTACGTCGGCTCGGCCGAGAAGTAGAGCCGGTCGATCGGCGGCTCGGACGACAGCGGGTAGAGGAACGCCGGCGGATGCCCCATCCAGACGTCGCCGAAGGGATGTGAGAGGATTCCGACCGCGGCGGCCCCACTGACCTCGAGCGGGGTTAGTCCCCGCCGAAGCGCCCACCACGCGACCGCGAGTGAGGCGCCAAGGAAGAGCCCCATCGTCACGAGCCCGAGCAGTTCGTCGGTCGAGAGCGCGACCGCCACGAGGAGCCCAATCAGCAGCATCGAGCCGATCGCCGGCAGAGCGGCGCTCCAGAGCGGTGTCGTCGTCCGGCGGCGGTAGGCGTCTGAAAATCCGAAGACGACGAGCACGGCGAGCCCGCCGGTGAGCAGCGAGTGAGTCAACGTCCGGTGGACGATCCACGACTCCGGCCAGACGTACTCCGTCGTGGGGAAGACGTTCGTCGGCCCGGCCCGCGCGATCACGTAGACCGTGTGCCACATGTCGATGTCGGGAACCATTCCGTACACGCCCGCGACCACGCCGACCAGGAGTGCTCGCCGACGCTCGAGGCCGGCCCACCGCGCGACGGGCGCCGCGAGCGCGAACGCGAGCAGTGCGTGTCCGAGGTACATCGATGCCGGGTGTCCTCACTCGAGTGTTCTGTAGTTATCGATCGGCCGGGGTCGGCGGTCGGATGGCGACCCGGTCTCGGCCGCTCCCGCCGACACGGTTCAGCCGTACCAGCGAATTTCGTCGGCGCGGTGACGACTGTCGTACGCTTCGATCCCCTCACCGAGGGCCCACCGGACGCGGAAGTCGTCGTACAGCGTCGAGTACATGTAATCGAGAAACGTGACCGGGATCACGAGTTCGCCGTCGACCCGGCGGACGCTCGCGAGGAGCAGGTAGTAGTGTTTGTGCCGGTAGTCACAGACGTATCCCGTGAACACCGGGTGGGTCTGCTCGGGAGCGGGGATGGCGTGAAACGCTTCCATCGCACGACGGGTCAACTCGGTGCAAAAGAGCCCGTCGTTCTCCCCGGCCACGAGCGCTTCGAAGTCCGCCGGCGACTCGAAGTGACGGCGAAGGTCACGACGCCCGAAGATGACGTTGTCCTCGATCGATCCCGCCACGTACCGGGCCACGTCGTACGAGGAGTACTCGCGGAAGCCTTCGGCCAGCCCCGTGACGAGCGCCCGGGTGTCGGCCGGATCGACGCCCGCGAACGTCTCGACGAGGCCGGGGTCGACCGCCGCGATCCGTCGGCCCCGAAGCGCCGACGCCGTGAACGGTCGCGTCGATTCGGACTCGAGCCGGTCGAAGAACGCCGGGGACTGGTCGTAGACGAACCGAACCTCCCCCGCTTCGAGCGCCGCGAGGTCGGCGACGAGTTCCTCGAGCGGCCCGCCCTCGAGCTCGAGGTCGTCGTCGACGGTGGCGGCGTCGACAGGATCGTCGGCGGCCGGGTCGAACTCGGCGATCCGCTCGTCGTCCCGGACCGAGATGACTCCGTCGTGCTGTTCGATCCGGTAGTCCTCGGCGGTTGCGACGTGCTCGCCCGATGGGGAAAGTCCGCCGGAGACGACCGAGTCGAGGTCCTGGATCGTCAGGTTCGTTCCCGTGAAGCGGTCGTAGCCGAGAAAGACGTTGTAGATCGCCACACCGCTTCCGACAGTCGCCCCGCCACCGACGGCTCCCGCGAGTAGCTGGCGACGGGTCAGTTCGACGTCAGTCACGCTTTCTGGATTCATCGTCGTCGGGCAAAGTCGTTTCGTCACTACCGTCGTCGACCGAACCGACGGATGGACGGGCGGTCTCGAGAACGACCGTCTCACCGGCCGTCACCGACTCGCCGAGGTCGACCGCGAACTCTTCACAGTTGACCGTGCGTGGAACACAGACGTCGACGCGGCTTCCGAACGCGATGTGACCGATCCGATCGCCGCGCTCGAGTTCGTCTCCCGGTTCGACGTACGGGTAAATGCGACGGGCGAACGCCCCTGCGACGAGCGTGACTTCTCGAGGACCCGTGAGTGCGTCGGTAACGTCGTGCTCGCTCCCGGGACCGTCCGCCGGATCTTCGGGCGCGAAGCGGACGTGGACCCGTTCGTTTCGGTCGGAGTCTTTCGAGAACGCTGGCTTGTGTGCACCCGGAACGTGCTCGACCGACTCGACTACGCCATCGAACGGTGCCCGGACGACGTGGACGTGCCAGACGTTCATGAAGACGCCGAGGCGGACCTGCTCCTCTTCTTCACGGCGAACGGAGACCGTCCCGTCAGCCGGCGAGACGACGCCGGTGGGCGGTGGCGTCCGCTCGGGATCGCGAAAAAAGAGGAGGACGAACGCTCCGAGGGCGAGTGCGAGGACGCTCGCCGTGACGCTGAAGATGAGGGCGAACGGCGCGGCGAGCAACGGGACGATGGCGTACCGCCAGGCCCCGGGCGCGAACTTCATGTCGCGAGAGACGTGGGGTGGTCCTTTGGCCGTTTCGGGATAGTTTGCAACCGAGTGCTGGTTGTCGGCGGCTACACACGGGTCGGACTACGCCGAGCGCCGACCACCGCTTCGGCGCTGGCGACGCTGCTGAATCGTCAGCGGGCCGTTCCCGTCGGAGCCGGCTGTATTCGAGCCGTACAACGAACTCGAGGTGTTGGGCTGCTCTGCCTGTCAAACCGGCTCACTCATCCGACGACTTCGGCTTCGCGACGCTTGTCCGTTGTAAATTTTAATACAGTATTCTATTACAGAACAACACTATAACTACTTGAATCAATGATGGTCACATGAACGAGAGGGTTCGTACAGTCGAATCGAGATCGTCGCGTTCGGTCGGTTTGAATGATCGAACGCCGGATATCACTCGAGCACTGGGGTTCACCGCTGCCATCGTCACCGTACTGGCTCTGGTAGCGGTCGGACTGACGGTCGCCCCGGGAGTCGTCGTGGCCGACGAGGCCGACGGCGCCCCCGATCCGGACGACTACGAGGATATCCTCGAGCACATGGCGGGCGACGGCTCCGCCGACGATCCGTACGTCGTCACGAACGTCACGGAGTTGCAGGCGGTCGCAGGTGACCTCGAGGCCGACTACGTCCTCGGGGCAGACGTCGACGCGAGCGCGACGGCAACCTGGAACGGCGGAGACGGCTTCTCCCCGATCGGCGACGAGGACGAACGCTTCGCGGGCACCTTCGACGGCGACGGTCACACCATCGAGGGACTCACCATCGACCGAAGCGAGTCGTTCCTCGTCGGTCTGTTCGGGGTCACCGAGGGAACCGTCGAACGCGTCGGCCTCGAGTCGGTATCGATCGAGGGTGACTCACGCGTTGGTGCACTCGCCGGATACCACGACCACGACGGCGAGGTGCGCGAGTCGTACGCGACCGGCACCGTCACTGGCAACGGAGACCGCGTCGGTGGGCTCGTCGGAGAGAACTATGCCGACGTGGATCAGTCGTACGCGACTGGCACCGTCACTGGCCAATCGTTTTGGGTCGGCGGGCTTATTGGGCGGAACTTTGGCAACGTGGATCAGTCGTACGCGACTGGCACCGTCACCGGCAACGGAACCGAATTCGGGGGGCTTATTGGGGGGAACTTTGGCAACGTGGATCAGTCGTACGCGACTGGCACCGTCACCGGCAACGGAACCGACTCCGGGGGGCTTATTGGGGGGAACTTTGGCAACGTGGATCAGTCGTACGCGACTGGCACCGTCACCGGCAACGGAACCGACTTCGGTGGGCTCATTGGGAGACACGAGATTGGCCACGTGACCGATTCCTACTGGGACCGCGAAACGACCGGTCAGCACTCCTCGAGCGGGGTTCCGGACCGTTACGGACTCACCACCTACGAGATGACCGGTTCGGAGGCGACTGCCAACATGAATCTCTCGTTCCCAGGAACGTGGGACGTCATCGATGAGGGCACCGTCGTCTCGTATCCCTTCCTCAGCCAAAACCCACAGGAGCCGGCACCTGGCTACGAGGAGCGCTTCGCCGGCGGCGACGGGAGCGAAGCCACTCCCTACGAGATCGAAACCTGGCACCACCTCGAGAACGCTCGATACGAACTCGAGGCGAACTATACGTTGATCGGCGACCTCGATTCGGAAACCGACGGCTACGACGATATCGCGAGCGAGAACGCAGACGACGGGGCCGGATTCGATCCCATCGGATCGGACGGTTCGACCCCGTTCGAAGGAGCGTTCGACGGGAATGGGTACGTGATCGACGGACTGTACATCGATCGAGAGGACGAGTTTAACGTCGGTCTGTTCGGAGCTAACGAGGGGACGATTCGAAACGTCACGATGGAGGCGGTGACGGTGACCGGTGAGGCGTTCGTGGGAGGCCTCGTCGGCAGGAATGAGGGCACCGTCGAGGCGTCTACAGCCGACGCCACGGTCATCGGAGACGACTACGTAGGAGGGGTCACCGGCGTGAACGCAGAAGGAGGTGAGATCCTCGAGTCTACGAGCAGCGGGCTCGTCTTCAGCGAGGTCAAAGTGGCTGGCGGACTCGTCGGGCACAACGAGGAATCCACGATCGAAGAGTCGTACACGAGTGCGATCGTTTTCGGAGAGGAGCACGCTGGCGGTCTCGTCGGTTCGAACGTCGACGGTACCGTGACCCACACCTATGCGACCGGTGACGTCTCCGGAACCGAGTCCGTCGGCGGCGCCGTCGCCGTGAACAACGGGACCATCGAATCCTCGTACTCGATCGGGAGCGTCAGTGGTGGCGATCCAGTCGGCGGGTTCGCAGGTGAGAACGATGGCTCACTCGAGGGCGTCTACTGGGACGGTGAGACGGTCGACAACCCGTCCCTCGACGGCGTCGGCCTCGGAGACGACGGCGCCACCGAACTCGACACCGCCCAGCTGACGGGCGAGAACGCCACCGACAACGCGGAGGGGCTCGACTTCAACGCCCCATCGACCTGGGCGACGATCCCCGACGACTACCCGACACTGGCGTGGGAGGTCGACATCATCGGCGTCACGTCCCTCGATCCCGAGGAGACGACGGTCGACGCTGGTGACGCCGTGCCCGTCACCGCAACGGTGGAGAATCCGGAACCCCTCGAGATCACCAGCACGGTCGAACTCCGCCTCGAGGACGACTCCGTGGCGACGACCGAGGTCGAACTCGGGTTGATCGAGAACGAGACGATCACGTTCGACGGAGAGGACGCCATCGACACCGACGGACTCGAGGGCGAGTACACCTATACCGTCGCCACGGACACCGACCAGGCCAGCGGGACGCTGACCGTCGGACCTGGTTCCGGCGAGCCGCAACTTGGTGAGTATACGAACGACGACGACGTCGTCGAAACCGACGGCCTTCGGGACGCCATCGACGACTGGCGTAGCGGCGTGATCGACACCGACCTGCTGCGAGACGTGATCGACGCCTGGCGAAGCGGCGACCCAGTCGACTGATCGACCGGCGTCTCACCACAGTGAGACGGTCCCGGTTGGCTGCTGCACCGGGCCCCATCGGCACCGACCCACGAGGCGAAATCACGATCTGCGCGGGTGTTACCCGGGAGGACCATTCGTCTTTAGCTAAGACGAGGGTGTCATAGAATACGTCGCACACGAAAGGGCAGGGTTGAGAAGCCGTGTCCAGCAGCACTCAAACCCTGCAAGATGAGCCTTGGATAGACGAGTTCTTTAATCTCGTGGCTGTCGAGACACTTCCGCTCTTTGAGTACCTCGACTTTGACTTTCTCAGCGAGTATGACGTGTTCGCCCCCGCTCGTCGGGGGCGAACACGAGATCATCACCCGCCAGAACTGTTCAAAGGCTTTCTTCACTGCTACTACAAGGGAATCTACGGGCCTCGTCCTGTCACCCGAGAACTCCAAAACACGGCCGTCTGGCTCAGCTGTGGGTTCGATCGACCGCCGTCGAGAGACGCGGTCGATCGCTTCCTCACTGACCTCGGACTGGTCGTTGACGACGTGTTCAGTCGCCTCGTCGAGCAGGCCGCTACCTGCGGCCTGCTCGACTCTACCTTCCGGATCGATTCAACCGATCTCGAAGCCCTTGCGTGGAACGATGACGCGTCGTGGAACTACGATCCAACGGCCGAAGCCTACTACTACGGGTTCGGTCTCACGATTGTTTCGGCAGGGCCAAAGATTCCGATTGCAGCGGAGTTTACGCAGGCGAAACAGGCCTCGAAGGAGACGGCGATGCGCGTCACACGTGACGCGCTCGCCGTCAAACAGCCGATCTGGATGCTTGGAGACAGTGGCTACGACATCCTCGATTGGCACGACTTCCTGCTGGAAGCAGGAGTCGTGCCGATCGCCCCGTACAACCCACGAAACACCAGCGAACCGCTCGATATCGAATACCGCGTCGAAAACCGAATCAGCGAATTCACCGAGGATGTGACGCTCAAGCGTTCGATCCTCGCTGAGACATACAAGCGACGAACGCAAGTTGAGCGAACGTTTGGAGCGTGTTCAGACTGCGGCCTCGGGACGCTGCGCGCCCGAGGCCGCGTCCATGCGCGAGTACAAGCGTTCCTTGGATTGTGTCTCCGAGTGATCGTCGCAATCACGAACTACGAACAGGGCGAAAATCCGGGCCGAACCAAGCTCGTGGTATGAGATGAATTGTATGACACCCTCTAAGACTGCTGGTTATACTCTGTGGCGGAATTATGCTTAATGGTATTAGTCGAACGAATCTAGCGGCTGAACCGCTGATGCGGCTGAGAGTCAACAGTACAGATAATGCAGAGACTGCTTTTTCGCCCCGCAGCGGTCGTATACTGACGAAACCCACCTCCAAAACGGTGTTATTCGGTATTACTCTGAGTATTAGCTAAAGACGGATGATGTCGAACGCGAACTCGGTGTTCCCCGCAACGAGCGTGTCCATGGTATTGGCATCGACATCTGGATCATCTCGGTGTTCAGACGAAGCGGGGTTTGATTCCTTCTCATTCCCGTTCTCTAAACCAGGTGGGAAATCCGCGAGACAACCTGACAGGCTGGCAAGTACTGCACCCGAGAGCGCCAAGAGCTTGCGCCGATTCGCGGCCATACGCTATGTTCATGAAATCAACCCATAAAAGTGGCTCAAACTGAAAAGCTTCTTTGAGCTATTCACATTAGCGAACGACGTGCGAGCGAGTGAGTGCAAAGTGAGCCATCTTTACTGATTGTGGAGGTAGTCGTAGAACACTCGGGGCGTGACGATCTCGATACCGCGAAAAGAGCCGAAGTCAAGTAAGTGTTGGTCACCGGAAACGAGGTAATCAACGTTCCCAGCTACCGCTGCCTCCAGAAATTTATCATCATCTGGGTCTTCTTCAACCGCTCTGATGTCTTTTTCGGGCTCTACGAACTCGGCAAAATAGCGGATAGTCTCGACTTCCTTTTGAACGTCTTCCTCATCCATATGAAACCGATCAGGATATTTGAGTAGTGTCTCTCGAAACTCCGTGAGCGTAGCCACGGAAACGACGATCTGATACTCGCCCTCAAACCCCGCCACGACTACGTTGTGAGGAGTGCCTTTCGAGATTACCGAGGAGATAAGGACGTTCGTGTCTAGAACTGCCTTCATTCATCAGCGCCCCGCGCTTCGTGGACCAACTGATCGACGTCCTCCATCGAAAGTTCGACCGTTCCAGCACGTTGTTCGACTCGTTTCTGGAATTCTTCGACCGACGGAAGATCGATCTTTTTCAGGACGAGTCCGTAGTCGGTCGGTACGACCATCAACTTCGTTCCCTTTTCGAGGCCGAACTGCTTACGAAGACGGCTTGGGATCGTGATCTGGCCCTTCGAGGTAACCGTCGTAACTTCGGGATCATCCGTGCTCATACCACGTAAGAATTCCTTACGCACAGTCTTGAATCCATCGGTGGATATGCTGCTCTACCGGTCCCCAGAACAGCTTTCTTTGATGAGGTCGGTTTGTTGTCTCCATTCTGGGCAATAAATAGGTCGTGTCCCAAACTCGTCTAGAGTCGTAACTGACTCCTGTGGAAACAGGGTCACCTCTGGTATCCAGCCCGAAGTGACCCATGCACGCCACAATCGACGCGCAAGTCACGGTTAGCATCGACTTAGACAAAACGCTACCGCTTGCCACTCTCGCTGAATCTTTCACAGAGCTTCACCTCGAGGCGACGATCCTCGAGGAGCTTGTCAAAAGCCTCGACGAGCGCCTCGTCGAGGCGTACTGTGGGGAGAAGCACGCGCGCGGAAACGGCGATCGCCGTTTCCAGCGCGCCGGAACCACAACACGAACAGCTGTGACAACCGCAGGAGAGCACGAATTTTCCCTTCATCACGTCAAAGACACCGCTGCCACCGGTGACGATCCTACCTACTTCCGCCCTCTCGAAGATCTCATCGAATTCGACGGGCAGCGCATCTATCAAGAGGATATTTCGCTCCAGAGTACCGAACTCGCTACGTCGCTCAGCTTTCGTGATGCCGTCGCCCACGGCGACGGCTTCACTCCGATGCCTTCGAGAACGACGATCAACCGCCGAGTCCGTGAGTACGGCAGCAAACTCGGTGACTTCGTTCGTGATCGGCTTCCTGGGACGAACGCAGACACTGTCGTTCCTGACGGAACGAAGTGTCATAGCCAGCAGGACCACTGCACGCACCACGACGTCAACGTCACCCTCGGACAGATCACCGAGGGTGACGACACGGAAACCACGCTCTTAGACGTCAATGTGGACGAACCGTGGGCTGAGACAGCAGAAGATCTCAAGGAAAAGGAAGCGGTCACTGACGACGCTGCGGTCGTCAGTGACAGCGAAAACTCCCTCGTTGATGCGTTCGAAGCCAGTTATCGATCTCACCAGCTCGATCTTGTTCACGTTGGTCGAACGCTCAAGTACAAGCTGTGGAAGGACGGTACTTTCCCACTTGAAAAGCGGAAAGAGATCGCCTCAGACGTCACTAACGACCTGTTTCATCTGAAGAACTCAGTTGCGCTTCACGCACCGAAGAATGAGCGTTTGGCGATCCGCGAGCGGATCGACCAAACGCTCGAAAACCTCACGAAGGAGGCGTGGCGCTTAGAGCAACAGGACTCTCCAAAAGCAGCGGCGTACCTCCGAAAATGGGCACAAGCAACCGTGACATTCGCCGAACTCGCGCTCGAGGGACAAGAGATACCGTGGACATCGAACGTGGTTGAACGAGCCATGGGAGAAATCTCGAAACGGTGTAAAAACCAGTGGATGCGATGGACAGAATCCGGCCTAGAATCGCTCCTCTGGCTTAATCTCGTGAGATATGCCGATCCTGAGCAGTTCGCGGCGTTCGCCGACGAACTGCTCGAGCGATCAGCCAAAACAGCCATCACAATGGAGGTGTCAGTTGACGCTACCAGAGGCGAACTCTAGACGAGTTTGTGACGGGACCAATAAATACGGTTCACGATCCTACGACAGCTACTCACGGATCTGATTCAAGATCATGTTAGCAAACTAGTGATTTGTAGAACGCTAAACAGTCAAGTTAGGGACCACAGGTCACCAAGTTCTATATCGCAGAATAGGATTTATGAATTCGGCGGGGGCGCGTGAGCGCCAAACGAATGCCACTCGAGTGAAACCGAGCCTGCCGGCCGTCAGGACCCTTATACGTGCACGGCGGTTACGGCTCGCCATGGTGCGGAACGTCGCCGGCATGCTGCCGGAACTCGAGACGGAGGACTTCTACCTGCTTTCGGGCGTCGAACAGGGGATGCGCTTCTCGGAGTGGGTCCAGCGGGAGAAGCTCCCGAAATTCACGGGACTCACGCCCGAGGAGGTGGCGTACCGCCTCGAGCGCTGTCTCAAGCGGGGGCTGATCGAGAAGAAGACGATCCAGTACGAGGGCTACACCCTCCAGTTCGAGGGCTACGATGCTCTCGCCCTGCGCGCACTCGTCGAGCGGGATACGATCGCCGAGTTCGGTTCGCCACTGGGCGTCGGCAAGGAGAGCGACGTCTACGAGGTTCGCTCGTACAAACCGCTGGCGCTGAAGTACCACCGCGAGGGCTATACGAACTTCCGCGAGGTACACAAAGAACGGGATTACACCTCGGAGAAGCGCCACGTCTCCTGGATGTACACCGCGCGCAAGGCCGCCGAGCGCGAGCACGAGATCCTCGAGGCGCTGTACCCCGACGTGGCCGTCCCTCAGCCGATCGACCAGAATCGCCACGCCATCGTCATGGAGAAGATGGACGGCGTCGAGCTCTCGCGGACGAAACTCGAGGACGAACAGATCGTCGGCGTTCTCGAGTTACTCTTGCGAGAACTCACGCGTGCGTACGAGGAGGGGTACGTCCACGCCGACATGAGCGAGTACAACGTCTTCGTGAGCGAGGCGGGCATCACGATCTTCGACTGGCCCCAGGCGGTCCCGACCGATCACGAGAACGCTGTGGAGTTCCTGCGACGCGACGTGACCAACCTCGTCGGCTACTTCCGGCGAAAGTACCCTCGCGACGTCCCCGACCTCGACGTCGAGCAGGTGGCGACGGCGATCGAGGACGGCTCGTTCGACTCCCTCGAGTAAGCCGCCGCCAACGGTCCGAAAACGGCGCGATCCGGCGAGTGAGCCGACTTGTTCCCCACGTCGTGCACGCGAGCAGCGGTGGTGTGTCGCACACGGAATAAATCGCATGGCGGTATACGGAATCTGTGTTCGTCGGCGACGGCCGTCCCGTCCGTAGCGGCCGCTTGCCCCCTCGAGCGACGGCTGGGGGGTTGTCGAGCCGGCCACTGCGTGAGACGTGTGGTGTCGATCGATCGTCGGGAACGCGACGTGGTGAACCGCGGTCTGCGGCAATAGTTGAGAATAATACTCGGCCCCGGTGATTATTACCGGTGCATGGAAAGTTATTACTCCCTATCGACCCTCGCCCCCAGACATGGAGCGCGATCACGATCGCACACTCGAGACGCTCGCGGTGACCGAGGGCGAGACCCCCTTCCGACGGGGGAGCGAGGCGGGCGACGTCACCTCGCCGATCCACCTGGCATCGACGTTCGCCCTGCCGGGGCTCGATGCCGACATGAGCTTAGAGGACATCGACCCGGACGCGGGCGAGTTCGTCTACTCGCGGCTGTCGAACCCGACGCGTCACGCCCTCGAGAAGCGCCTCGCGGCGCTCGAGGGCGGTGCGCACGGAATGGCCTTCTCATCGGGGACAGCAGCCATCTTCACGACGCTGCTCTCGAGCGTCGAACCCGGCGATCACGTCGTGGCGTTCGACGACCTCTACGCTGGGACCAAGCGAATGCTCGATGGCGTCTTCGCGGCGCGACTCGGCGTCGAGGTGTCCTACGTCGACGCCACCGACACCGCCAACGTCGAGGCGGCGACGACCGACGAGACGGCGGTCGTCTGGATGGAGTCGCCGACGAACCCCAAACTCGACCTCTGTGACATCGAAGCGATCGCCGAGATCGCCGACGCCCACGACGCGACGTTCGGCGTCGACAACACCTTCGCGAGCCCGTACTTCCAGCAGCCACTCGAGCTGGGCGCGGACGTCGTCGCCCACAGTGCGACGAAGTACCTCAACGGGCACTCCGACGCGGTCTGTGGCGCGGTCGTCACCGACGACGACGAGCTCGCAGAGGAGATCTGCTTCCAGCAGCAGGTCGGTACCGGCGACATGCTCTCGCCGTTCGACAGCTACCTCACCCTCCGCGGGCTGAAGACCCTCCCCATGCGGATGCGCCAGCACGAGGCGAACGCGATGGCGATCGCCGAGTTCCTCGAGACCCGCGAGGAAGTCGCTGCCGTCTACTACCCCGGCCTCGAGAGTCACCCGGATCACGACCTCGCCTGTGAGCAGATGGACGGCTTCGGCGGCATCCTCTCGTTCGAACTCGAGGGCGAGCTCGAGGACGCAACGCGGTTCGTCGAGGCGCTCGAGGAGTTCACCCTGGCCGTCTCGGTCGGCGGCGTCGAGAGCCTCATCGAGCTGCCGGCGAAGATGACCCACGAGCCCCTGCCCCGCGAGGAGCGCGAGGAGCTGGGGATCACCGACACGCTCTTTCGGGTCTCCGTCGGCGTCGAGGGAGTCGAGGATCTGTTGGCCGATCTGGAGCGCGGGTTCGAGGCGCTGGACCGGCAGACGGTCGTTGCAGACGACGACTGATCCAGTCTGCTGAGAGACTGCCGTTACGATTCTAGACTCGCCGCCAGCTCCCGGAGCCGCGCGATCCGTTCGTCAGTCGGGGGATGTGAGCGCGTCTCGACGTGAAACCCATCGTCGGCGACGACTCCGTCGTCGAAGCCGTGAGGGAGCAGACACATCCCGTCGAGCCCGCGGTATCGAACCCGGGCGTCCTCGCTCGGGGGCGTGGCGACCTCGTCGAGCGTTGCCAGCGCGCTCGCGAGCGCGGCAGGATCACCGGCGAGCCGGGCGCCGTCGCGGTCGGCGACGAACTCGCGCTGGCGCGAGAGCCCCCGACTGAGGAAGACGACGGGGGTAGCGAGCAGCCCAAGCGCGACGCCGCCGAGCAGGACGGTTACGGCCACCGCGATTCCGAACTGGGCCAGTCCCTCGAGGCTGGCGATCGGCACCCCGAGTGCTGTCGCGGCGAGGACGTAACAGCCGACCGCGAGCGCGCCCCAGAACAGCGGCTTCGTGCCGTCGGGGAGTGCCTCCTCGAGCGGCGAGTACTCGTCCGCCACGAGCGCGGGGAGAAACGACGCGAGGGTCATCACGACCGCGTCGCGGTTGGCGAGGTGGACGAGTTCGTGGGCGAGGACGGCGTCGAGTTCGTCGTCAGTGAGCGTCTCGAGCAACCCCTCGCTGACGACGACGGTGCCCGACCGCAGGCCGCCGACGGCGAAGCTGTTGGGGACGTCGGTGTCGGCGACGGCGACCGTCGGGACGCGCAGGTCGGCGAGCGTCGAGAGGCGGGTGACGCGGGCGTGGAGGTCGGGGTGGCTCTCGGCCGTGATCGGTTCGGCGTCGGCCTCCGCGAGCAGCTCCTGTCGGGTGTACCGGAGCTGGACCCAGACGAGTCCAGTGAGGACCAGAGCGATCAGCAGGGCGTACCGACCGAGCGTCGAGCCGATACCGAGGGCAGCGAGGAGGGGGGCGAGCCACGGCTCGAGCAGGGCGACCAGCACGAGGGCGAACGCGAGGTCGATCGCGAGCACGAGTGCCAGCGTGGCGCCCATGCGAGCCGTGAGATCGTCTCCTGCCATCTGCGGTAGATACAAAGTGTAACCACAAGTGAGTTTCGCTGCGCCCCATCCCGTCAGTTCGATCGAGATCCTGACTCAAGAGTAACACATTTATTCTAACGAATACTGTACCGGAACGTGGGATACGACCTTCGCAATGCCGCCCTGATCGGCTGTTGTGTCCTCGCGATCGTCGTCGCGGCTGCGTTCTTCCCCGCTGCAGGCTACGGCGACGCGCCCGACCGAGACGCCGTCGGCAGTGACCACTACGGCGACGCGCTCGACCGAGACGCCGGGGACGGGTCGTCAGGCGATGACGCTCCCCTCGAGCGCGGGCTCGACGGAGTGGTCGACGCGGTAAGTGGGGAGGGGTGGTCGGACGACCCAGCAGAGGAGCCGGCCGACGACGAGCCCGAAGCGGCGTCTGACTCCTCGTCTCCAGATCGAGACGCCAGCGACGAACCTGCCTCGAGTTCGTCGGGCCAGTTCAATCACCTCCTCGGATCACTGCTGACGCTCGGCGTTCTGGGCATTGGCGTCGTCGTCGGCGTTCTGGGCGCCGTCTCCGTCTGGCGAGCCACCGAGCCAGCCCGGCTCGGCGTCCCCGAGAGCGAGATACCGAGCGGTGCTCTCCCCCGGCTTTGGTTCCGACTGGGACTCATCCCGCAGGCGACGATGGTGGTGGCGATCGGCGCCTCGAGGACGCTCCCTTCGTTCCTCGACGCCGTCGCCGGCGGCTCCCGCGTCGTCGGAACGAGTCTCAGTCTCGTTGCGTCCGGCGTGGGTCGTGGCCTCGGTGCAACGCTGGCCGGGCTCCCCTCGCTGCTGACGGTCAGCTGGCCCAGGATCGGTCTCTCGAGTTCGGTCTCCGGCCTCCACTCGGTGTTGTCGGGGATCGGCCCCCGGTCGTCCCGATCGGACGCGAACGCCTCCCGGACACGTCGATCCCGTGCGTCTACCGGCGACGACGCCGTCGATGCGCCCGATACGGGCCCACCAACCGTCGAGGAAGCGTGGGCCGAGATGATCGACCTCGTCCCCGTCCGTCGCCGTCGCGGTCGGACGCCTGGCGAGTACGCGCGGGCGGCGATCGACGCTGGACTCCCCGTCGACCCCGTCTCGCGGCTCACCGAGGTCTTTCGTGAGGTCAGATACGGCGGCTATCCACCGTCGGCCGACCGAACCCGGCGAGCTCGGGACGCCCTCGAGCGGATCGAACGCGAACGCGACGACGGGGGTGACGGGGAGTGAGACGCCTCCTCGCCGCGCTCGTCGGCGTGCTCGCACTCGGGTTCGCCGTCGCCGTCCCGGCGTTCGATCCCTCGCTGCCGACGCTCACGGTCGTCGGCCGCGATACCGTCGTCTATGGGCTGGCCGCCGTCGCGACGCTCGTCGGGGTGGCCGAACTCGTTCGGGCCGCCCAACGGGGGCCGAACGACGGCCTGCCGTCACCGGGGACTCGCTCGAGGCGGGATCACGAGACGGTGGCCGAGTCGATCGACCGGACGCTCGAGCGATCGGCCGTCCTCGAACCGACGTCGACCGATCGACGTCGATCGTACCACCAGTATCGGGCCAGGCGGCGCGTTCGCGAGATCGTGATCGCCGTGCTCGCCGATCGTCAGGGACTCACGAGAGAGGAGGCCGCCGACCGAACCCGCGACGGCTCCTGGACCGACGATCCGAGAGCGGCGGCCTATCTCGCTGGACACCTCGAGCCTCCACTTCGGATTCGACTTCGTGACTGGGCACACGGCGACTGGACGAGTCGCAGTCTCGAGGCGACTATCGCCGAACTCGAGCGACTCGCAGCCGGTGGGCCCGACTCTGGAGGTTCCGTAGACGGCGATCGGTCCACCGATTCGGTAGCCGACGATCACGGGAACGGGACTGCCCGACGGCCCGACCTCGATCCGGGAGACGGAGGCGACGTCCTCGAGCGGGAGGTGGCGCGATGACGGCGACCGGGCGCTGGCAGGTCGGTCTCGCCGTCGCGCTGGTCGCGGTCGGAGTCGGCGTTCTCGCCGGAAACACGGCGATCTTTCTCTCGTCACTCGTCGGCCTGATGTACGCCGGCTACGGCCACGTCACCCGGCCGCCCGCCGTCGACCTCTCGGTCGAGCGGGTTCTCGAGCCCGCGTTGCCGTCGCCGGGCGACGACGTCGACGTCGTCGTCCTGGTCACGAACGAGGGGGACGAACCGCTCCCCGACGTTCGCGTCGCCGACGAACCGCCCGCCGAACTCGCGGTCGTCGCGGACGAGCCGCGTGGCGCAGTCAGCCTCGGCCCCGGTGAGACGGCGTCCGTCGCGTACACCGTCCGTGCACGCCGCGGCGAACACGCCTTTGGCGACGTCACGGTCGTGGCGCGAAACGTCAGCGGAAGCGAGACGGGTCGCGAACGGTTCTCGGTGGCCGACGAGATCGAGCCGGCCGAGGGGCTCGAGGGAGTGCCACTGGCCGGGCAGACGATCCAGTACAGCGGTCGCGTCGAGTCAGAGACGGGCGGCGAGGGAGTCGAGTTCTACTCGGTACGATCCTACCAGCCAACTGATTCGAAGAATCGCGTCGACTGGAATCGG
Organism: Natronobeatus ordinarius; assembly: GCF_024362485.1. Lineage (NCBI taxonomy): Archaea > Methanobacteriati > Methanobacteriota > Halobacteria > Halobacteriales > Natrialbaceae > Natronobeatus > Natronobeatus ordinarius. The sequence continues at coordinate 1,377,558 of NZ_CP101456.1, forward strand.
CTGGCGAAGACCGGCGAGCTGACGACCGTCGAGTTCCGCGAGGAACGGGCGGCGACCGTCGTCGTCGTCGTCGACGTTCGCCACGTCAACGCGGTGGTCCGCGATCCGGCGGAGGCCGACGGCGTCGAGCTCTCGAAACACGCCGGTCGACGGCTCGTCGCCGCGCTACTTCGCGAGAACAATCGCGTCGGAGTCGCCCTCTACGGCAGACCCGGGCACTACCTGCTTCCGCGGACCGGCCGGGATCACGCCGCCAGAGCCGATCGACTGCTCGAGGGCGAGTGGTGTGACTCGTTCGTCCGGGAGGGATGGCTCGCGGCGGGTGACGGTCACGTGGGGCGATTCTGTCGACAGCTCGGTGACGAGAAACAGCTCGTCGTCGTCTCGCCGCTACTCGACGACGAGCCGGTTCGCTCGATCCGCCGATTCCGCGCCTACGGCCACGAGGTGACCCTGCTCTGTCCGACCGTCGCCGACGCCGACTCGCCGGGGAGCACCGTCGAGCGGATCGCCACCGAACGGCGGCTCTCGACGCTCAGGGCCGCCGGCGTCAGGGTGCTCGAGTGGGCGCCGGACGAACCGTTGCAGGTCGCAGCCGAACGGGGGTCACACGGGTGGTCACGATGACCGGCTCGAGCGTCGACCCGACGAGCGACGGACGGGGCGATCTCGGCCCCATCGTCGTCCTCGTGGCCGTCGTGGCGGCGCTGGCGATCGGCGTCGGAACGGGTCGGGTCGTCCCGACGATCGTCGCGGCGCTTTCCGGCGTCGTCGCCGCCGCGAGCGTCCGGGCGGTCACCTCGCCAGTACTCCGGCGACGGGCGGCCGGGAGCTGTGGACTCGTCGGCGCGCTCGCCGCCGGGCTCTGGGCGGTCGCCGTCGGCAACGGGCTCGCCGGGGCGTCGGCCGGTGGCCCGGTAACCGTCACCGTCGTCCTCGGAAGTGCGCTCGCCGCTCTCACGTTCCTCGCTGTCGGCGCGACCGCAGTCGCCCTCGAGCCGGGTTCGAGGTACGCCTCAGCGGTGGTCCGGACGGCGCGCGACTCTGCAATCACGGCGGCGTTCGTCGTCGTCGTGCTGTTTCTCGTGTTGTACGGCGAGGTCGAAGCAGTGGCGTTCGTCGGTCGTGAACTGTTCACGCTCGCGACGGCGACGCCCGCAGTGGCGTTCGTCTCGCTGCAGCTGCTGGTGCTTCTTGCCGTGTTCCTGTTCGGGGTCGCGGCGTTCCTCCTCGAGCCGTACACCTCCGAAGGTGACGACCTGCCGACGCTCGAGACGATCCTCGAGCGCGTGAAAGCCCTTCCGGAGGCCGTCACGATCGCGTACGTGTTCCAGGTCGTGCTGTGGTTCGTACCGGGAACGGGAGGGTTGTTCAACGCGGCGCTGGGCGTACTGGGACCGATCGGCGAGGCGATCGCGCTCGCGCTGACGTCCGGGGTGGGACACGCATTAGTGGCGTTCATCGCGTTCGGGCTGGCGCTGGTCTCTGTCGGCCGGATCGTCGGTCCCGTCGTTCGGCCCTGGCTCGGGCGGTATCCGCTCCAGACGCTCGCGTTCGGCGCCGGCGGGGCGGTCGTACCGCTCGTCATCGCCAGCGTCGGTGTCGTCCGCCCGTCGGCCGAACCGACCCTCGTGATCCCGACGTTGGTCGGCGTGCTCGGGGCGACGTTCGTCGGCCTCACCGTCCTCACCCACAGATGGGTGCTCGAGTCGAGGCCGTCGCTCGAGTCGGGCTGGCGACGGTGGTCGCTCGGCCTCGGTGGCGCGGCGCTGTTCACCGCGACGATCGTCGGGGCCCTGTCTGGTCTCGCCCCACTTCTCGTCTTCGCCGGCGTCGCCGCGGCCATCGTCGTCTGGGACGTCGGTGAGAACGCGCTCACCCTCCGTCGGCAACTCGGGGCGGGCGTCGACACGCGCGAGGTCGAGACGATCCACGCGACCGGGAGCGTTGTGACCGGCGTCGCCGGCGTCGCCGTCGCGGCCGCCGCGCTCTACGGACTGGGTACCGTCTCGCCGCCGGACGAACGCTGGCAGGCCGTCGCGCCGGTCGCCCTCACGCTCGTCGCCGTCGTCACCTTCGCGCTGGCTCTGACTCGAGGGGTCGACTGGCGCCGGCTCCTGCCGCTCGAGTGGCTCTTCGAGCGGCTTCGGTCGACGGCCGAGCATCCGGCCCTCCTGGTGGCGATCGCCGTCTCCGCAGGGGCGGCCGCGTTCTACGGCCCCGCCGTGCTCGTGGTGGTGGGCCCGCTCGCGTTCGTCGCCATCCTGGTGTGGTACGAACTCGGCGCCGACCGTCGAGGGATGCCTCGACTCCCGCCGGGGAGTCCGTGATCGACACGAGTGGGGTCACCACGACTCGGTCTCTCGGCCGGCTGCGCTCGGCTCCGGTTCGAAGTCCTTATACTCGAGAGTTGGGTAGACTCGAGTAACTCGCTGGACGGCGGGCACCAGCGGGCACCTGTTCGGCAATCGCCACAGGCAGGGATGTGATCTACGCATCGTAGATTGAACCGGAAACGCCCGCGGACAACTATGGCACGAAGCTTCTACTCCCACATCAAGGAGGCATGGAAGACCCCCGGCGACGGTAAGCTCGGGGAGTTGCAGTGGCAACGAAAACAGAAGTGGCGCAAACAGGGCGCAATCGAGCGCATCGAGCGCCCGACCCGACTGGACAAGGCTCGCGAGCTGGGCTACAAGGCCAAGCAGGGCATCGTCCTCGCTCGCGTCGCCGTCCGCAAGGGGACCGCGCGCAAGCAGCGACACAAGGCAGGTCGCCGGACGAAGCGCCAGGGCGTCAACCGCATCGGCCGCCGGAAGAACATCCAGCGCATCGCCGAGGAGCGCGCCTCGCGCAAACATCCCAACCTGCGGGTGCTCAACAGCTACTGGGTCGGCGAGGACGGCAGCCAGAAGTGGTTCGAAGTGATCCTCGTGGATCCGAACCACCCTGCCATCCAGAACGACGACGACCTCAACTGGATCTGTGAGGATACGCAGACGAACCGCGCCTTCCGCGGACTCACCAGCGCGGGCAAGCAAAACCGCGGCCTCGACAACCGCGGCAAGGGTGCCGAGAAGGTCCGCCCGAGCAACACGGGCGGGCAGGGCCGCGCGAAGTAACACTCCCCTCCGTTTTCCATCAGCCCTGCTCGCGTCGCAGAGCGAGCCGCTCTCCCTGCCGCGGCGCTAGAGTAGCCGCTGAAAGACATTGCACACCTGCCGCTTGATGACGAGCAGTGTGTAACCCGTTTCAGTTGTTACTATACCTCGTTCCAGCCGAACGGCTCTCGGTCGCGGTTGGATCGGCGACGTACTGGACGAAGGCGTCCTCCAACGTAGGTTCTGACTCGACAACGGCGTCGACGCCGACGTCAAGCGACGCCAGCCGCGACTCGACTGCTTCGCGGGCGTCCACGGACCGAGCCCGGACCGAGAGGCGGCGGTCGGAGCCGGTAACGTCGACGCCGTCGAGCCGCGAGAGGGCGCGGACGGTCGCGTTCGTCACAGGCACCTCGAAAGTAACCTCGAGGACCGCCTCGATCGGGCACCGCTCTAACACTCGTTCGGGGGTTCCTTCCACCAGCATCCGCCCGTTGGTGACGATGCCGATTCGGTCGCACAACCGGTTGACGCGCGCCACATCGTGGCTCGAGAGGAGAACGGTCGTCCCTTCGCGACGCCGCTCGTGAACGACGTCGAAGACCCGACGGACGCCGACGGGATCGAGTCCGCTGAAGGGCTCGTCCAGCAAGAGCACGTCAGGCGAGCCGGCGAGAGCCATCGCGAGGACGAGTCGCTGTCGCATCCCTTTCGAGAAGGATCCTGCGGGATTCGACCCGACCGAACCGAGCCCGACGCGTTCAAGAAGGGCGTACGGATCTCCGTCGGTGCGTCTGGCGTCGAGCGCGTAGCGAACGTGGTCGGCGGCGGAGAGCCGGTCGTAAACGCCGTACTGGTCAGGGAGGATTCCGACACGGCGATGGATGTCTGCGGCGTCCGCGATCGGATCGCCGCCGCACAGCCGAATCGAACCGGCGTCCGCTCGAACCGATCCTGCGAGCACGTTCAGCACGGTCGATTTCCCCGCACCGTTCGGCCCGAGCAGACCGTAGATCTCGTTCTCGCGGACCTCGAGGTCGAGCCCCGAGACGGCAGTTATCTCGCCGTAGCGCTTCTCGAGCCTGTTGATGACGATCGGGCTCTCCGTCGAGTTGGTCCGGGGTTCCCGGTTCTGAGTTTGAGTTCGTGATTGTGTCATGGGATTAGGCCAGGTCGGTCGTTCTCACGCGCAGTATCGCGACCGTCAGCGGGACGATCGCCCACAGCCCAAGGACGAGCAGCGAGAGCCACTCCGAGAGGTATACCGGGGCAGACCCGCTCGCATCGACGACGAAGACGCCAATGACGTCCACGTCCGTCTCCCGCTGAGTGAGCATCGGCAGGAAGACGTCGTCACCGTTTCCGACGCCCAGGATCCAGTTCGTGACGACGTGGTATGCCTCTCGCGGCGCGAGCCGGCGGGCGAAGAGGTAGTGTCCCGAGATCGACCCGGTCGAGCCGAACCACCCATACGCGATCCAGGAGACCGAACCCCACTGAAGAGCGAACAGGGCGGTTCCGACGGTACCGACGAGCGCCTCGGTACTGCTCCGGGCGAGCGTCGAGATGGCGATTCCGATCGCGACCCAGCACAGCGCGTACCAGCCAGTCACTGCGACCACGGCGAGGAGCTGCAGGAACGAAACCGAGCTGTAGAGCAGGAGCTCGCCAGCGATCGCACAGCCGACAGCGATCGCAATTCCGACTCCAATGACGGCCGCCCGCCCGGCGAGTTTGCCGATGACGATGTCTTGGCGAGTGTGGGGCATGCCGGCGACGACGGTCATCGTTCCGGATTCGCGGTCCCCGACGATCGCTCCGAAGCCTGCGACGAGGCCGCCGAGCATCACGAGCACGCCGAGGGACGCCTGGAGGCTCCCGACCGCGACGCTCGATCCGATCGCGTCGATCGATTCAGTCTCGCTCCGCGGTTCGAGGAGCCAGACGACGGTGTACGCTGCACAGAGGCCGATATACAGCCACGTTCCTCGGGCGTGGCGAAATCGACGGAATTCGTGCGTTGCCAGGGCAGTCCACATTGGTGTTAATTATATCTATCACTAATACAACAGCACTCAATAAAAATCTAACGCTCGACACTCTCGTAGCCGGGTCTTGCCGGTGGCGAATCAACAGCCACCGAGGCTGCTGTCTTCGACCGACCAGTTTCCGCTCGCCGTGCTCAGGAGCTCGGTGTGTGGCGTACACGTGAGCCCGTAGATGTCCGAGGAGAACCCGTCTTGCCTCCAGGAGGTGAAGTCAGCGTCGTCTTCGACGACGCTTGAGTCGAGTTCTGGGTGGCGAGCAGGCGGTGCGGGGGTAGGTGGACGGCGGTGCACCGCACGACCGCGAGGCCGCCGCCCGGTTCGAATTCAGCGCACGCCCGGATTCGAGCCGTCATCGGTGATAACCGATCGGTACAAAATCACACTTGAGCTGGAAGAGGCGGTCGTCCTGGGAACCCTTCGGGGTGGAGACTTATTTCGTGGGCCTGCGAAAGAACGGTATGGCAACCCACGTACTGGTGCCGATCGACGACTCAGACCAGGCGACGAAAGCACTCGAGTTCGCACTCGAGGAACACGCCGACGCCCAGATCACGGCGCTGAACGTCATCGATCCCAGTGACTTCTACGCGGCGACGGGAATCGAGGGTGGCGCGATGGCAAACTACGAGCAGATCCGCGAGAACCACGAGAACCGGGCGAAGAACCTGCTCGAGGAGGCCAGCAAACGCGCCGCGGACGCAGGCGTCGAGATCGAGACGGACCACGTCCTCGGGGGCGTCTCGCGGACGATCATCGAGTACGCCGACGAACACGACGTCGACCACGTCGTCATCGGCAGCCACGGCCGGACGGGTGCGAGTCGGATTCTCCTGGGGAGTGTCGCCGAGCGGGTCGCCCGTCGGTCGCCGGTTCCGGTAACGATCGTTCGGTGAGCGAGGACGGGTCGTTCACCCGCGTTTCGAGGACTGGATTCGACGAAGCGTATACCACCGTTCGGCGAGAACGTCCCGAACGGGTGATGTCAGATTCCACGAGCGGAGCGATCACGTCGGTGCAACGGAAGTGGTACCGCCTCGGGGTCGCAATCGCGTTTCTCTGGGCTGCGTTCGTCGTCGTCCTCCTGTTTCTCCTGCGAATCGACCAGACGATCGGCCTCGCGTTCGCGGTCGTCGCCAGCGTCCTCGGCGGCGTGGCCCTGACGCTTTTCGTGCTCTACGTCTACCGGTGAGTCGCTGTCAGGGCACCGACGTGCCGGTCCCCAAGTCTTCACCTCGAGCCGTTCACGCGCCGACGAGTGTCTCGAGTGCTCGCTCGAGGGCGTCGAGTTCGATCCGTCGACTTTCGGAGTCGGCCTCGAATCGCTCCTTGTATCCCGAGCCCGTCAAGATGGCGACGACGTCCTCGTCGGCGTCGAGTTCGCCGTCGCGTGCGAGACGCCGGAGGCCCGCGACGGCGACGGCGCTCGAGGGTTCGACCGACAGGCCGGCGGTCGTCGAGAGCCGCCACATCGCGTCTCGAATCTCGTCGTCGGGAACGGAGACGACCGCACCGCCGGTTTCGCGGGCGGCCGTTAGCGCACGCGTACCGCTCGGCGGGTCGGCGTTGGCGATCGAGACGGCGATCGTCTCGTTGCCGTCGACCGATGTCACTGTCGACGTTCCGTTCCGGAAGGCCGTCGCGATGGGGTCGCATGCAGCCGCCTGGACGAGGTACAGCCGCGGAACGTCGTCGATCAGGCCCGCCGCCTCGAGTTCGAGCAAGGCCTTCCAGACGCCGCTCGCCTGGCCGCCGCTGCTGACCGGGAGGGCGATCGCGTCCGGAACCGACGGCGCGAACGCCTCGAGAATCTCGTAGGCGACCGTCTTCTGGCCGGCGACGCGAAGCGGCGTGTCGGAGTTGACGAACTCGACGGCGGACTCGAGCGCGAGTGTCTCCTGATAGAGCCGCCCGTAGTCCCCGACGACCTGCAGGAGGTGTGGATCGTGGCGGGCGATCAACTCGAGTCGCTCCTCGGGGGTGTCCTCGGGAACGAACACGGCACACTCGAGGCTGGCGCTCGCGGCGTGGGCGGCCACGCTCAGCGCCATGTTGCCGTGCGAGACGGTGCCGATCCACTCCCGGCCGACGTCGACCGCGTAGCTGACGCCGACTGCGCTGCCGCGGTCTTTGAAGCTGCCGGTGGGGTTCTGTCCCTCGAGTTTCAGGTGGAGCCTGCAGCCGGCGTAGCCGTCCAGCCGTGGCGAGCGAACCAGCGGCGTCGCGCCGGCGGCTTCCGAGATTCCCACGGAGTCGGCCACTGGCAGCACGTCCGCGTACCGCCAGACGCCGGCGGTTCCGTCGGTGGGCCACTCGAACCCGCTCGCGTCGACGTCGAACCAGAGAGGTTCGCCGCAGGTGCAGCGTTTTCGCGCCTCGAGTTCGAACGTCGACTCACAGTCGTAACAGCGTACCCGTCGAGTCACGGCTGCTCGATCTCGCCGCGGCGAGGTAAGCCCTGTGGAGCGTCGTCACAGGAGGAAGAACGCGCCGATACCGACCAGGCCGCCGCCGAGGATGAGTGAGGCGGCGTGGACGCCGCGGACGAACAGCCAGTAGGTGACGACGGCGAGCGCAACGGTGAAGAGGTCGACGACCGTCTCGCCCACGGCGAGTGGAATACCCGGCTCCTCGACGACGAACGACTCCGTCGCCAGGACGACCGTCGCACCGAGGATCGCGCCGACGACGGCGGCGTTGACGCCCACGAGCGCCGACTGGACGAGTTCGTTCTCCCGGACCTGCGCGAAAAAGGGGAAGAAGGCGACGATGAAGACGAACGATGGCCCGAACGCGCCGACCGTCGCCACGAACGCGCCGAGGACGGCGATCCAGAGGATCCCGCCGGAGACCTCGAGCATGAGCGCGTAACCGACGAACGCCGTCGTCATCACGACGGGGCCGGGAGAGAGCTGGCCGATGGCGATCCCGTCGACGAACTCTCTGCCGGTGAGCCAGCCGAACTCCCGGACGACGTAGAGTTCGATGAAGGGGATGAGCACGAGTCCGCCGCCGTAGATGAACGACCCGGTGTAGATCATAAAGAAGAAGAGTTTGACCCACTCGTTCGCCCACAGCGCGAGCGCGTACCCCCAGATCGGACTGGCCTCGAGCGCTTCCCTCGCGGCGGGTCCGAGCAGGTCGAGGAACCGATCCCGGAGCGAAAAGAGCACGCCGGCGACGACGCCCGCGATCGCCCACAGCGTGGCTTTCCGCGCGTTTGCACGCACCCAGTCGGAACGGTAGACCGCGACAGCGATCACGCCCGCGGCGACGAACGCGACCACAGGGTTCGGGTTGAGGAGCGCGACGACGAGCGTCGCGACGACGAGCACGGCGAGGAGGAAGTAATCGACGGACCACGTGTCGGAACCGAGTTCGAACTCGTAGTCCGACCGCCCCTCGGCGAACGCGCTGTGGGCCATCGAGTAACACGCCCCGACGATGAGTCCGATCACAACGGGATTGACGCCGTAAAAAACCGCCTCGACGGCGGGGAGCGCCTGGTAGGCGAAGTAGAGCCACGAGAAGAAGACGACGATGACGAACGTCGGGAGCATAAAGAAGACGCCAGCGACGACCGCCCCCAGAGTGCCGGCGTAGATCCAGCCCATGAAGATCCCCAGCTGGGTCGAGGCCGGCCCCGGGAGCGTGTTACAGATCGCCAGCCCCTCCATGAACGTCGACTGGTCGGTCCAGCCCTTGCGCTCCTCGCCCACCAGGTCGTCTTCCATCATCGCGATGTGAACGAGCGGCCCGCCGAAGCCGACGATGCCGATGAAGAGGAAGTACCGGGCGATCTCGAGCAGTTTCTCCGGCGTGGCTTCGCCGCGATAGCTCGCGGCCGCGGCAGCGTCGGCGGCGTCGCCAGCGTCGGCGTCTCCTCCGTCAGTCACTGCTCACGGGGTCCTCGGGCAGGAAGTAAACGTTACTGCAATGAAACCGACACTGCGACCTCGAGCGCCCGTGGCCGGCAGATTGGAACGTGGGGAGAGCGTATCGGTTCCCGCTCAGACCTGCGTGAGCGCGCCGACCGGCGCGTCCGTCCGATCTCGAGCGCGCTCGATGCCGTCGTCCCCGGCGGCGATGAGTGCGAAGACGCCGGCGACCTCGGCGCCGGCGGACTCGACGATGTCGAGCAACAGTTCCTGGGTTTCGCCCGATCGGATGAGGTCGTCGACCACCAGCACCGACTCGCCCGGATCGATCGCCGACGCCGGCAGGTAGTAGGTGAGTTCGATCCCCGACTCGAGTCGTTCCCGGGCCTCGATGAACTCCTCGACGGCAGTCTCCTTGCGCTTTTTCGCGTACGCACAGCGGACGCCGTAGTAGCTCGCGAGCGAGGCGGCCAGCGTGATGCCGTCGGTCGCAGCCGTCAGGACGACGTCCGGCCGGCCGAAGTCGAAGGCGTCGGCGGCGACCGGCGCGACGAGGTCGAGAAACGGCTGGTCGAACACCGCTCCCGAGGTGTCGACGTAGCCCTCGTCGTCGAGGCGAATCCGCGCGTCGAGCTCCTCTGCGAGCGCGCCGTGGCCGATATCCTCGACGACCGCCCGGGCGCGGTCGGCGCTCGGGAGGACGTGTCCGTTGACGTAGCGGTTGAGGTCACCCGGCGGGAGCCCGGTTCGGTCGGCCAGCTCGTCGTACGTGCGGGTCTCCTTGAGCATCCGCAACACGTCGACGGCGCGTAGCTGCAAGGCAGCCTTCTCGGCTCTGTTCATACTGGTATGCACGATTCTGCAACTATGGATATTTCGGTCCGCTCTGCGGGGCTGAAAGCACACGAACGTGGATCGCTCGCACGCCCGATCGGTCACTCAGCCAGGAAGTCCGGCTCGCTCCGCTTCTCGTCGCGTTCGCTCTCGAGGTGGGCTCTGAAGTCCTCGAGCTCGACGTCGTACTCCTGTGCTTCGAAGCGGTCACGCACGGAGATGGTGCCGGCTTCCTCCTCGTTGTCGCCGACGATGATCTGGTAGGGGACGCGGTCGTCGTGGGCCGCGCGGATCTTGCGCTCGAGCGTGGCGTCGCGGTCGTCGACCTCGATGCGGAAGCCGTCGAACTCGTTGGCGACCCGGTGGGCGTAGCCGAGGTTGGCGTCCGAGATGGGGAGGACGCGCACCTGTTCGGGGGCGAGCCAGAGCGGGAAGTTCCCCTCGTAGTGCTCGATGAGCATCATGAAGAAGCGCTCGTAGGAGCCATAGAGCGCCCGGTGGATCATCACCGGCTGGTGTTCCTCGTTGTCCTCGCCGACGTAGCTCATCTCGAAGCGTTCGGGCATGTTGAAGTCGAGCTGGACCGTCGGCCCGTCCCAGCTCCGACCGATGGCGTCTTCGAACGAGTAGTCGATCTTCGGGCCGTAAAAGGCGCCGTCTCCCGGCTCGAGGTCGTAGTCGACGTTTCGCTTCTCGAGGACCGCCTCGAGCTGTGACTCGGCCTTTTCCCAGATCTCATCGCTGCCGACGCTCTTCTCGGGCCGGGTCGCGAGCGCGACGTCGTACTCGAGGTCGAACGTCGAGAGCACTTCGTCGATGGCGTCCATGATCCCCTCGACTTCGCGTTCGATCTGGTCGGGGCGGATGAACAGGTGGCCGTCGTCGATCGTAAACGCCCAGACGCGCGAGAGTCCCGAGAGCTCGCCGCGCTGTTCTTTCCGGTACACCTTCCCGTTTTCCGCGTAGCGAATCGGCAGGTCGCGGTAGCTCCAGGAGTGATCCTGGAAGATGGCGGCGTGGCCGGGGCAGTTCATCGGCTTCAGCGCGAACTCGTCGTCGTTCACGTCGAAGATGAACATGTCCTCGGCGTAGTTCTCGTAGTGACCCGAGCGGTGCCACAGCTCCGTTTTGAACACGTGGGGCGTCTCGACGTAGTCGTAGCCCGACGCCTCGTTGACCGACTCGACGAAGCGCTCGAGTTCGCGCAGGATCGTCTTCCCGGCGGGGTGATACAGCGGCAGCCCGGGGCCCGTCACGTCCTGGATCGAGAAGAGGTCCATCTCGTTGCCGATCTTTCGGTGGTCGCGCTCTTTGGCCTCCTCGCGGCGCTCTAAGAACGTCTCGAGGCCGCCCTCGTCCTCGAAGGCCGTACCGTAGATGCGCGTCTGCATCGGATTTTCCTCGTCGCCACGCCAGTAGGCGCCGGCGATCTCGAGTAGTTTCACCGCGCCGATCTCACCCGTCGAGTCGACGTGCGGGCCGGCACAGAGGTCCTCCCACTCGCCCTGGCTGTAGAAGGTTACCTGCTCGCCGTCTTCGGCGAGTTCCTCGAGTAACTCGAGTTTGTACGGTTCGTCCGCGAGCCGTTCTTTGGCTTCCTCGACCGAGACCTCCTCGCGTTCGATCTCGTAGTCGGCCTCGACGATCTCCTCGATCTCTCCTTCGAGCGTCTCGAGGTCGGCTTCGTCGACCTCGAGGTCGTCGAAGTCATAATAAAAGCCCTCGTCCGTCGGCGGCCCGATGGCGAGTTTGACGTCGTCGAAGTGGCGCTCGACGGCCTGGGCGAGACAGTGCGCCGCCGAGTGGCGCATCACCTCGAGGTACTCGTCTGACTGGTCCGTAACGATCTCGAGGGCCGCCCCGTCGTACACCGGCTCCTCTTTGGCGACGAGTTCGCCGTCGAGCTTGCCGGCGATCGTGTCCCGCCCGAGACCGGGGCCGATCTCGTAGGCGCAGTCTTCGACCGTCGCGTCGGCGTCGACCTCGAGTTCCGATCCGTCGGGCAGTACGACCGCTATCTGTCCCTGTGATGCTGGTTCTGACATGGCTGTGGTAAAACGTTCGGTGGCGCGTCCGCGGCGAGGGGCTCAGATACCGTCCGCTGGTCGTTCGGGATCGACACAGCGAACGGTAGGTGTGAGTCAAAATCGGGCGAGCGGCCCTGTAAAGCGGACACCTACCATCGTATCCCCGAGTAATCTCGAGCGGGATAAAAACGTTGTGATGGTGTGGTCGTCCCCGCACGACGCGAGCCAGTCGTCGGTCGGCCCTCGCGACGGCGATCTGCTTACTCGCGGTCGGCGAGGAGTTCCGAGGCCGTCACGAGCGCCTCGAGTTCCACGCCCGCCTCCTCGACGTTCTCGCGGCCACCCTCCTCGCGGTCGACGACGACGAGTGCGCGCTCGACGGTCGCACCCGCCTCGCGCAGCGCCTCGATCGCGTCGACGAGGCTCGTCCCCGTCGTGACGATGTCTTCGAGCACGACGACCTCCTCGCCCTCCTCGAGTCGGCCCTCGATCAGGTTCGCCGTGCCGTACTCCTTGCGCTGCTTGCGCGCGATGACGTACGGGACGCCGGCGACGACGCTCGTTGCCGCGGCGAGCGGGACGGCCCCGAGGGCCACGCCCGCGAGTTTGGTGTCGTCGTCGATCCGGTCGGCGAACGCCTCGGCGACCGTCTCGAGACAGCGCGGATCGGTCTCGAAGCGATACTTGTCGACGTAGTACTCGCTCGTGCCGCCGTGGGCGAGTTCGAACTCGCCGAACTGGACAGCGTCGGCGTCTCGCAGGGCATCGATGAGCTCCTGGTTCGTCATTGTCGGAGAGGCGCGACCGAGCGAGATAAACGGTGTGGAATCGCGTGGTCGTCACTGCTCGAGCGGGTCGGTCGGAGAACTGCGCGGGTTCGTTACGCGAGCGTTTCGGCGAGCGCGTCGAGGGCGGCCTCACGAACCGAGTCGCGTTCGCCGACGAGGAACTCGACGTGACCGTCGCGCCCGCCGACGACGCGGACGCCAGCGTCGGGGACGGCGTCGGCGACCGTCTCGCCGAGTTCGCGGACGTCGACGGGAGTAGTCGTCCGGACGTGGAGTTCGTCCTCGCCGAGGCCGAGCGTGACGAACGGCCCGTCGTCGCGTTCGCGCCGGTGGAGTTCGTCGAGCAGGAGGTTCGCCGACGGGAAGTCAAAGCGGTGGGTGAACGCCGCCGTGTCGAGCGTCGCGACGGTCACGCCGTCGATCGACGTCGTCTCGAGGTTCTCGCGGGCCGTCTCGAGTTCGGCCTCGAGTTTGTCCCGGAACTGCTCGGAGACGTGGGCGGCGAGGTCGCGCTCGTCACCGAACAGCAGGTCGGCGACGAGTTCGCGCTTGTCCTTGTACGACTGGTAGTACGCCTCGAGCGCGACCGCCTCCCGCTGTTCGGTCACGGCCGTCTCGTCGTAGCCGGCCTCGGTCGCGAGGTCGACGTACGCCGCCGGTGGCTCCTCCCAGTAGCTCACGGCAGGGAGGTGTTCGAGGTCGTCGCGGACGGCTTCGTTGACGTGGGCGGCGACGTTGGCTGCGAGCGCCGTCGAGGTCACGGCACCGCCGTTCGCTTCGGCGAGCGTCGGGTTGACGGCTACCGACACCGCGTCGACGACCGCTTCGTCGGCGTGGCTGTCGTCGATCACGAGCCGGTCGACGTCGTAGACCTCGAGGAGGTCGTAGCCGTCGGTCGACTCGACCGTCGAGCCGGCGTCGACGAGGACGACCAGCGGAAGCTGCTCGCCGTGGCGGTCGCGGGCCTCGAGCATCGACGTGACGTCGCCGGTCGCGGCGTCCATGTCGTACACCGTGCCCTCGAGCGGTCGGCGCTCGAAGTAGTGATACTCGGCGTCGTCGCGGGTGTGCTGGTCGCGGACCAGCGGCAGGACGGCGCGTTCGATCGCCGCACCGGCGACGTAGCCGTCGGCGGTCGCGCTGTGTCTGACGACGACCGGTCGGGCCTCGACGACGGCCTTGCGGATCGTCGTCGCGGCGTCGACGAGTTCGTTCTCGAGCGCGGCGACTGCCTCGTCGTCGGCGAGGGGCTCGACCGTCTCCGGTCGGGCCTGCTGCTCGATCGCCTCCTCGAGCCTGGTCGCGACCGTCTCGCGTTCGTCGTCGGCGAGGACCTCGAGCGTCTCCGTCTCGACCTGAAGGTCGCCGTAGCGCCGTTCGACCTCGCCCTCGAGGGCGACGACGTCCTCGACCTCGACCGAGGGGTAGGCGCGCACGCCGGCTTCTTCGAATGCAGCGCACTCGACGGTGCCGGTCTCGTCGCGCAGTTCGAACACCGTCGGGCCGCCGGTCTGGCGGACGCCGGTGATCTCGCCCTCGAGGCGAACGATCGAGCCGACCTGGTCGTCGAGCGCGTCGACGGTCGTCCGCTTGAGCGGCGCGTCGGGCTCTTCGATCTCCATGGTCGGCGTGGCCGCCGGTTCGGCCGGTTCGGCCGGCTCGTCCGGGGTCGCGTCCCCACCGTTGGTGGAGGGCCCCGCATCGGCCGTCGTCGAGTCGTCGTCCGCGGACGACGACTCGTCCTCGGCGTCGCGCTCGCCCGGACGGTACTCGCCGTCGGGCGCGTCGATCAGCGAGCCACGGAACTCACGGTCGGCCTGCCGGATCGACCAGCCGAGGTCGACGTTGCCGTTGTCTCTGACGTCCAGTACCTGTACGTAGACGGTGTCGCCGGGCTCCCAGTCGAGACTCTCGAGCCGGCGGTCGAGTTCGCTTCGGTGCAGCAGACCCGTCACGTGATCGCCCACGTCGACGAAGACGCCGAAATCGGCGTAGCCATCGACGGTGCCCCGGTAGTACCGACCGGGAGTGAGCTGGGAGGGGGAGGTGCCTTCGAACTCGAAGACGACGTCCTCCTCGTGGAACTCACAGATCAGCCCGTCGACGGGCTTGCCACAGATGATACACTTACCCATCTACTGGTGACAAACAGTTTCGCCCTAAAACGGTTGTCGAAATACGTCCGCGACGATCGCCGCCGTCCGATCACCCCGTAACCGGCTCACGGCTGGCGATTTCCGCCGATCAGTCACTCGAAGACGGGTGAATCGTCCTCGAGCGCCTCGACGTCGCGGACGACCTTCCGGACGTCCTCGGGGAACAGCGCTACCTGCAGTTCGTTCCCCTCGCCATCTTCGAAGACGAGTTTGACCCGCTTGTCGCCGAACTCCCGGGCCTCGGCGTGTTCGACGTCGAACAGCTTCGCCGTCGCAGCCTTGTTCGTCGGCCCGACGTTCGCGATCGCTCCCTCTTTCAGTTCGATCATGAACTCCTCGAGTTCCAGTGCGAGCATGCTCGCCCTACGACACCCATGCAAAAAACGACACGGTCATGCCGTGTCCCCTGTTTCCCTCGGTCGCGGTCGCGACCGACTGGCCGCGTGATGTGTCATCGGTCTTGCGGCCTGTCACCGTTTCGGGCCTCGATATATAAATGTGGGTGTCCGTACACGTTCGTTTCTGCCGGTAGCTGTGGCGCTGGCGCGACTCAGAACGGGGCTCCGGTCGGGTCTCGACGGGGCTCCGGCCGGATCTCGACCGGCCTCCGGACAAGACTCGAGCGCCGAGCAGTCGCCTCGAGCGTCCAGGTGCCCGAACAGCGGGTGCCATTCTCGGTCACTGGTGGTGGACGTCGGGACGGTGTGCCTCGTCGGGCCGACTGGCGGACGCCAGATCAGATGTTTGAAAGCTGAGTGTATCCCAAAGTGGTCATCTAGATTGGATTAAGAGGTGGTGGCTACCCATCCGAGTCGAGAACGTCACTGAAGTCGGCTCGACGCGAGTAGGAGCCGTTACTCCTCGAGTTTCTGCCGTCTGGGGGTGATGGTGCCGGCCGACCGTCGGCGACCCGTTTCGACCGGTACCGATCGACGGGTTCCCGTACGTTCGTGATCGAATCAGGTTTAACTCCTGTCTGGGCGGATTTCTGACGTGGAACGCGTCGAACTGGGTTGCAGCAAGAACGGGCGGCCGAATCAACTATGGGCATATTCTATATATGTGTGTCTAAATTAGAACTCTGCGACGTTCACCGCCAGCCGGTCATCCCGTGTCGAGCCGGACGAGGGGGACGTCGGCGGCGGACGCGTCGAAGGTATTATCACGTCGCCACGGCGAGTGTCGACAATTGGAAGACGTGGATCGAATTCGAACCCAGACGCATGTCGAGTCAGTACGCCCTCAGATCGGAACTGCACGACGGACGCCGGCCGCCTCGAGCAGCCTGTCCGACCACCCCGGAGCCTCGGGGTTCATGGGCGTGTACGATTCGTCACAGCGGCCTTCGGCACTGGTCGAATTCGTCAGCGGTGTGTCGACGGGCGTCGGAGAGCGCGCGCCCAAACCCTGCTGTGACACCGAGCGACGCGTGAGACGATGACCGCCGAGACGTTCCGTGAGTTCCTGGCCCTGCTCGAGGACGCCGGGCAGCTGAACCGGATCGCCGACCGCGTCTCGTGGGACCTCGAAGCGAGCGCGATCACGGCGCTGGCCAACCAGACCGACGAGCGAATTCCCGCCTTCGAGCGGGTCGACGCCGGCATCGATGGCACCTGGCTCGTGGGCGACCCGTACCGAGGGCCGTGTCGCCGCCCTTGGGCACACCTCGCTCGCGCGTTCGAACTGCCGTCGGCGCTCCCGGGGCCAGCCTACTACGAGGCGGTCGTCGAGCGGCTCCGCGAACCGTGCGAGCCGACCGTCGTCGACCCGGCGACGGCGCCGTGTAAGGAGGTCGTCCGGACGGGGGCGGACGCCAGCCTGCTCGAGTTCCCGTGGCCGTACGTTCACCAGGGTGACGGCGGCCGCTACGCCACGCTGAACACGCTCGTCGCACCGGACGCCGACAGCGAATGGGGCCGATGGTCGCGCCACCGCGCGATGATCCACGACGCCACGGGGGCGAGCCTGCTCTTTCTCGCCGGCGAGCAGGTCCCCAACCTCTACTACTACGAGTACGAACGTCGCGACGAGCCGATGCCCGTCGCGCTCGTCCTCGGTGCGGGGCCGGCCGTCGAGTGCGCCGCGGAGATGTGGATTCCAGTCGGCAAGAGCGAGGCGGCGTTCGCGGGCGGCCTCCAGGAGTCGCCGGTCGACCTCGTCGCCTGCGAGACGAACGACCTCTACGTCCCGGCCTCGGCCGAGGTGGTGATCGAGGGTCGAGTCCGTCCCGGCGAACGGCTCGACGAAGGTCCCTACGGCGACTATTTCGGCTACGTGAACGGTCCCCGTCGCTCGATGCCAGCGCTCGAGGTCGATGCGATCACCCACCGCCGGGCGCCGAGACTCCCCTTCTGCGTCGAGGGGACCGGCGTCGGCTACGGCCACAACTCCACGAGCACGCTCGAGGTCGCCGCCGGGGGCCCCGACGCCACCCTGGGCCTCCGGGCTGCCGGCTACGAGGTCGCGATGGCCGCGCCCTGGCCGTTCTCCTCGCGGACGGCCTGGACGATCGCCACCGACCGGCCCTACCCCGGCTACCTCCACGAACTCGCGAACTTCGTATTCACGACGTGGGGAATGCTCCACATCGACTTCCTGATCTTCGTCGACGCGGACGTGAACCCGCTCGATCCCCGGGCCGTCTTCGAGGCGATCGCGCTCCAGGCCGACCCGGCGACTGACTTCCACCAGTTCGGCGTCGAGCGAATGCCGAAGGTGCCGCTGAACATCTACCAGACGCCCGATGAGAAGGGGAGCGCCGACGTCGGCACGTCGAAGGCGAAGACGGCGAAAGCGCACGTCGACGCGCTGTCAGACGGTGACCGGCCGACGCAGACGATCGGCAGCCGCGCCTCGCGCGAGCGTGCCCGTAACCTCCTCGTCGAGGCGGGGATCACACCGGCGTTCGCTCGCGACGACTCACCGGCGGTGGATCGATGACCGCGTTTCGCACCCACCTCGAGTTTCTCCACCGAACCGACGACTGCCAGCGGCTCGAGCGGCCCGACTCGCCGTCGCCGCAGGTCGTCGCCGCCGAAGCGATGCGAGCCAACGGACCGGCGCTCGAGTTCACGCCGGCCGGCGGCGGGGTTGGCCTCGCGAGCGGCGTCTACGGCGGCGTCGACCAACTGGAACGCCGGAATCGGTATCCGTGGACGCGGCTGGGAATCGGGCTCGGCGTAGACCGCGATCCGGCTTACGTCGACGTCCTCGAGGAACTGATCGAACTCGGCGGGCGAGTCGACGACCGCGACGTTACGTACGTCCCGCGTGCCGCGTCGGCGACCGACCGCGGCCTCCGCGACCTCGAGTTACCGACGCCGCCGGACGAGGCCTGGCCCCGTTTTACGCTGGGGCTCTGCTCGATCGGGAGCGACGACGGCTCGTACTGGGGGCCGATCCACGGCACCGTCCTCGACGGGGACACCGTTCGAGCCCGCGTCCCCGAAGCGCTCTCCGGGCAGCTGCGCAGGGGCGACGCGGTGACGATCGCACTCGGCGTCCCCGCGGCGGCGCTCGCGACCACGCACCTGCTCGCCGTCACCGACCGGCTCTCGACGCCGATCGAAGCCCGCGGCGTCGGCTCGACGGTCCCCGTCGTCCCGACCGCCGGCGGGGTCGTCCCCGGCTCCTCGGAGGTCGTCCTCGAGACGACCGTCGCGGCGCGCCAGCCCGAGACGCGCTCGGAGAAACGGGAGTTCTGGGAGCGCCTCGTCGACGCCACGACGCTCACGCTCGACGTCCGACACGTGTTCACTCGCGAGGATCCCGTCGTTCCGTTCACGCCCCTGGGAACGCCGCTGTCGGACGACCTCGGCCTCACGGCGCTGGCGATCGCGGCGCGACTCTACGAACGTGTGAACGGTTACTGGGGCGTCTCACCGGTCGAGTGGGTGTTGCTCCCTGCCGAGGGACGGCTCGGGATCTGCCTCGTCGCGACCGAAGTGCTGTACCCCGGCTTCGAGTGGCAACTGGCGAACCTCCTCTTTTCGCTCTCTCGCTGTTTCGACACGGTCGTCGTCGTCGACGCCGAGGCGAGCCCGCGAGCGCTCGGCCGAGTCCTCGGCGACCTCTGGGTCAAAGCCCACCCCTCGCGAGACTGGCTGTTCAGTGAACCCAACGCGCCAGCAGCCCGCATGCCGACGTACAGCCGAGACGACACCGGCGCTCGCCTCTACGTCGACGCGACGTGGGATCCTCGCTGGAAACCCGAGTTCGTCGCCCCTCGCGTCTCGGTTACAGACTCCTTCCCGCCCGAGATCCGCGACGCCGTCCTCGAGTCGTGGACCGACCTCGGGTTCGAGGACGAGCCGGACGTCGCGTGAGCGAGCCGGCCCCAGCGCTGCTCGACGCCGGAGCCGTGCTCATCGCGATCGGCCATGCTCGCCGATCGGCCGCCGTTCTGACGTTTACAACACTGTTTACGCAAGACTGCGTCGGGGTGGGGTCAGATCCGGGGACGGGCGGTGGTTAATTCCCGGACGAATGCGGCGAAATTCACCGAAGTAGTTAATACTCGAGGGAGAACGTCCACGGATGTACGCTCTCGGCCCGGAGCACTGGGTGTCCCGGGAACAGGAGGTCGGCCCGGGGCACGGTCTGGCGGCCGAGACGACGCAGAGCACACAGCCATGAATTTCGAACCCTCACAGGAACGAGCGTTGATTCGATCGACGGCCGAAGAGGTGGCCGCCGAGTACGGACCGGAGCACTGGCGCGAGAAAGAACGGAAGGGGGAGTTCTCAGAGGCGTTCTGGGACGAACTCGCCGAGGCCGGCTTCCACGGCCTGCTGATCCCCGAGGAGTACGGCGGGGCGGGGATGGGCATGCAGGAGATGGGGCTGGCGATGGAGACCCTCTGTGCGGAAGGGTGTGGGATGGCCGGCACCTGGTACCTCGTGCTGACCGCGGGGATGGCGGCCGTCGGCATCCGCGAGCACGGGACCGAGGAACAGAAAGAGACCTACCTGCCGGACATCGCCGACGGGAAGCGCAACTTCTCGATCGGGATCACCGAACCCGACGCCGGGACGAACACGCTCAACGCGGCGACACGGGCCGAGAAGGACGGCGACGAGTACGTCATCAACGGACAGAAGGCGTGGATCACCTACTCGGATCGCGCGGACAACATGGTCCTCGTGACGCGGACGACCCCGCGCGAGGACGTCAATCGGGGCACCGACGGGATCAGCCTGTTCATCATCGACATGGACAGCCCCGGCATCGACGTCTCGCCGATCCCGAAACACGGCATCAACTACTCGAAGTCGTGTGAAGTGTTCTTCGAGGACGTCCGCGTCCCGAAGGAGAACCTGCTCGGCACCGAGGACGACGGCTGGTGGGCGCTCGTCGACACGCTCAACCCCGAACGGATCGGCTTCGCCGCCGCCGGCACCGGCATCGGCAAGCTCGCGGCGAACACGGCGATCCAGTACGCCAACGACCGCGAGGTGTTCGACGCGCCGATCGGCTCCCACCAGGCCGTCTCGTTCCCCATCACGAAGGCGTACGCCCGGATGGAGGCGGCGGCGCTGATGCGCGAGAAGGCTGCCTGGCTCTACGACCGCGGCGAGGAGTGTGGCTACGAGACGAACGTCGCGAAGGCCACGGCCGTCGAGGCCGGCATCGAGGCCGTCAAGCAGTCGATGCAGGCCTTCGGCGGCTGGGGCTACGCCGAGGAGTACGACGTCGAGCGCTGGTGGCGTGAGATCAACCTCACCCGCCTCGCCCCCGTCTCCCAGCAGATGGCATACAACCACATCGCCCAGCAACTCGGCTTCCCGAAGTCTTACTGACCATGTTCGAGAAACTGCTAGTCGCGAACCGAGGCGAGATCGCCGTCAGGATCATGCAGGCCTGCGAGGAACTCGGCGTCGGAACGGTCGCCGTCTACTCAGACGCCGACCGCGACGCCGGCCACGTCCGGTACGCCGACGAGGCGTACAACGTCGGCCCCGCGGCGGCGAGCCAGTCCTACCTGAACCAGGAGGCGATCCTCGAGGCCGCCGACCGCGCCGGTGCGGACGCCATCCACCCCGGCTACGGCTTCCTCGCGGAGAACGCCGACTTCGCCCGGGCGGTCGAGCAGGCGGAGGGCATCACCTGGGTCGGCCCCTCGAGCGAGGCGATGCAGGCCCTCGGCGAGAAGACCACGGCCCGGAAGCTCATGCAAGCGGCCGACGTCCCCGTCGTCCCCGGGACGACCGACCCCGTCACTTCCGCCGACGAGGTCCGCGAACTCGGCGAGGAGTACGGCTACCCGCTCGCGATCAAAGCTGAGGGCGGCGGCGGCGGCCGCGGCATGAAGATCGTCCGCAGCGCCGAGGAAGCCGGCGACGCGCTCTCGAGCGCGAAACGCGAGGGGAAGGCCTACTTCGACAACGAGTCGGTGTACGTCGAGAAGTACCTCGAGGCGCCGCGACACGTCGAGGTCCAGATCCTCGCCGACGAGCACGGCACCGTCTTGCACTTAGGCGAGCGCGACTGCTCGCTCCAGCGCCGTCACCAGAAGATCGTCGAGGAGGCGCCGAGCCCTGCGCTCGACGACGACCTGCGCGAGGAGATCGGTGAGGCCGCCCGCCGGGGCGTCCGCGAGGCGGGGTATACGAACGCCGGAACCGTCGAATTCCTCGTCGAGGACGGGGACTTTTACTTCATGGAGGTCAACACCCGAATCCAGGTCGAACACCCCGTCACCGAGGAGGTCACGGGGGTCGACGTCGTCCGCGAGCAGCTCCGGGTCGCCGCGGGCGAGGAGCTCCCCATCTCCCAGGAGGACGTCGAGATCGAGGGTCACGCTTTGGAGTTCCGGATCAACGCCGAAAACCCCGCCGACGGCTTCGCGCCGACGCCCGGCCCGCTCGCACGCTACGACCCGCCGGGCGGCTTCGGCGTCCGGATCGACGATGCCCTGCGCCAGGGCGACGAGATCGGCGGCGACTACGACTCGATGATCGCGAAGCTGATCGTCCGCGCCCCCACGCGTGAACGCTGTCTCGAGCGTTCGGCGCGGGCGCTCAAAGCGTTCGAGGTCGCGGGCGTGGAGACGACGATCCCGTTCCACCGGCTGATGCTCACAGACGAGACGTTCCGCGCCGGCGAGCACACGACGAAGTACCTCGACGAGGAGGTCGACGACGATGAGCTGCGAGAAGCGGTCGAGCGCTGGGGTTCGCCTGACGTCGAGACGGCGGCCGACGGGACGGCCACGACGAACGAGGTCTCCGTCGAGGTCGACGGCCGCCGGTACGAGGTCGTCGTCGAGGACGGGCTCCCGCGGGCGGCCGCAGGGGCCGACCCCGCGAACGCCGGCGGTACGACCGGCGGGAACGGGGCCGCCTCGAACGCCGGCGGGGCCACGCAGGTCGCCGCGGGCGACGCCGTCACGGCCGAGATGCAGGGGACCGTTCTCTCGGTGAACGTCTCACCCGGCGAGGACCTGTCGGGCGGCGAGGTCGTCTGCGTCATCGAGGCGATGAAGATGGAAAACGACGTGATCGCGCCGGCCGGCGGCACCGTCGCCGAGGTGCCCGTCGCCGAGGGCGACGCCGTCGACATGGGCGACCCGCTCGTCGTCCTGGAGTGATCCCATGGAACTGAGAGTGACCGAATCCACGACGGACGAGGAGGCACAGGCGATCGCGGAGGCGCTTGCGTCGCACTTCGACGACGACGTCGAGCTCTACGCGGGTGACGGCGACGAGCCGGTCGCGAGCGCGTCGGCACCCGCGAGCGCGGGCGTGGCGTCCGCTAGCAACGGCGCCGGCAGCCGACCGAGCCCCGCCGACGACGACCTCGGGCCGACCGAACGCGAGGAGCTGCTGTGGACGGAGATCGAGGAGATCCTCGAGGGCGGCCCCGAGAAGTACAAAGCGCGCCTAGGCGAGCAGGGCAAGCTGTTCGTCCGCGACCGGCTCGATCTCTGGTTCGGCGAAGAGGGGCTCAAATTCGAAGACGGGAAGTTCGCTCACTTCGACGCCGAGGATCGGCTGCCTGCGGACGGCCTTCTGACCGGTGCTGCGGAGTTCGAGGGCCGGGACGTCCACTTCATGGCCAACGACTTCTCCGTGAAGGCGGGGTCGATGGCCAAGCGCGGGGTCGAAAAATTCCTGCGGATGCAACAGCGGGCGCTCAAAACGGGCAAGCCCGTGCTGTACCTGATGGACTCCTCGGGCGGGCGGATCGACCAGCAGACGGGCTTCTTCGCCAACCGCGAGGGCATCGGGAAGTACTACTACAACCACTCGATGCTCTCGGGTCGCGTCCCCCAGATCTGCGTCCTCTACGGGCCGTGTATCGCCGGGGCCGCCTACACGCCCGTCTTCGCCGACTTCACGATCATGGTCCGGGACATGTCCGCGATGGCGATCGCCAGCCCGCGGATGGTCCAGATGGTCACCGGCGAGGACATCTCGATGGACGACCTCGGCGGCCCCGACGTGCACGCCCAGCATTCGGGCAGCGCGGACCTCGTCGCCGAGGACGAAGAACACGCCCGCGAACTGGTCGCGAAGCTCATCGGCTATCTGCCCGACAACTGCGACGAGAAGCCCCCACGGACAGAGGGACGCGCCCCGCGGCTCTCCCCCGAGGGCATCGACGGCGTCATCCCCCAGGAGCCCAATCGCGGCTACGACATGTTCGACGTGATCGAGCGCGTCGTCGACGCCGACTCGGTGCTCGAGCTCCGTCCCGAGTACGGGAAAGAGATCGTCACGGCCTTCGCTCGCATCGACGGCCGACCGATCGGCATCGTCGCCAACCAGCCCAACCACCGGGCGGGCGCGATCTTCCCCGACGCCGCCGAGAAGGCCGCCCAGTTCATCTGGACCTGTGACGCCTACGGGATCCCCCTGCTCTACCTCTGTGACACGCCCGGCTTCATGGCCGGCTCGCAGGTCGAGAAAGACGGGATCCTAGAGCAGGGCAAGAAGATGATCTACGCGACCTCGAGCGCGACGGTCCCGAAACAGTCCGTCGTCGTGCGCAAGGCCTACGGCGCGGGCATCTACGCCATGTCGGGGCCGGCGTACGATCCCGAGAGCATCATCGGGCTTCCGTCGGGAGAGATCGCCATCATGGGCCCCGAGGCGGCGATCAACGCCGTCTACGCGAACAAGCTGGCGGCGATCGAGGACGACGACGAGCGCGCGCAGATGGAACAGGAGTTACGCGAGGAGTACCGCGAGGACATCGACGTCCACCGGATGGCCAGCGAGGTCGTCATCGACGAGATCGTTCCCCCGAGCACCCTGCGCGAGGAGCTCGAGGCCCGCTTTGCGTTCTACGAGACCGTCGAGAAACAGCTGCCGAACAAGAAACACGGCACGATCCTCTGACCATGCCGGGGCTGTACTACGAAGAGTTTACGGTCGGCGAAACGATCGAGCACGAGCGCCGTCGCACGATCTCGGAGAGCGACAACCAGCGCTTCTGTGATATGACGATGAACCAGCAGCCGCTGCACTTAGACGCCGAGTTTGCGGCCGAGACGCCCTTCGGCGAGCGGCTGGTCAACGGCATCTACACGATGGCGCTGGCCGTCGGCATCACCATCCCGGAGACGACCGACGGCACCATCGTCGCCAACCTCTCGTACGACAACGTCGAGCACCCCGAGCCGGTCTTCCACGGCGACACCATCCGCGTCCAGTCGACCGTGACTGACAAACGCGAGACGAGCGACGGCGAGCGCGGCGTCGTCACGATGCGCGTCGAGGTGTTCAAGATGAACGAGCCGGACGAACCGCTCGTCTGTTCGTTCGAGCGGACCGTCCTCTCGCTGAAGCGGCCGAACGGGGACTGAGCGCGGTCGCGTCGGCGGTTCGGTTCGTTTTTCCGACTCTCACGCCTGGCGTCCGATCAGCCACCGCCAGCGCTGCTCGAGCGGCCCTTCGACGTCGGCGAGCAGCGCGCGCGCCTCTTGGACGCGTTCGTCCGGCGGGAGGGTCGGGTAGAGCCGGGCGGCGACCGCGGGAATCGAGTGAAATCGACGCAGTCGCTCGGCGGAGACCTCGTCCGTCCAGGCGCCGGTCTCGAGGGTGAATCGACCGGCGAGTGCGGATTCGACCTCGGCTGCGGCGCTTGGCGAGCGCGAGTCGCGAGAGAGGTCCGCGAAGGCGTCCCGGCCGTCGGCGGTGGTCCAGCCCTGGGGGGCGACGGCGGCGACGACGCCGCCGGCGCGGAGGACGCGCGCGGCCTCGCTCGCGGCGCGGTCGGGGTCGGGGGTGAGAAACAGCGAGGCGGTGAAGACGACCGCGTCGAAGCTCCCGTTCCCAAAGGGCAGGTGGTCGAAGTCGGCCTGGACGCGCCGACCCGCGGGGTTTTCCCGAAGCATCGGCCAACTGATGTCGAGGGCGACGACCGCCTCAGCGAGCCCCTCGAGCCGTCGCGTGCTCGCGCCCGTGCCGGCCCCGGCGTCGAGGAGCGACTCGAGGTCGCCCGTGGCGTCGTCGACGACGGTCGCGAGCCGCTCGGCGAGTTCCGCGAACTGTCCCGTCTCGGACTCGAACGCCTCGTAGCTGCCGACGCTCACGTCGAAGTTGCGGCGGATGGCGTCTTTCATCGTCCCCACACTCCCACGGAATCACGATAGTACTGCCGGCCCGGGGGCGGCGGCCGACCGTCGTACCAGGGAAACGACTGGTTTTATGTGAACGTTAGGCATAGTTTGTCGTGATGTACGATAGCGAAGTGCTCGCCGATCTGCGCGACCAGCTGGAACGCGTCTCGGCGTCCGAGCTGTACCGACAGACGTTCGAGGAGGCTGGGATCGAGCCGTCGGCGATCGAAACCTGGGAGGACTTTCAGGCCGTTCCGTTCACGACCGCCGACGACCTGAAAGCCGACCTCGAGGCGAACCCGCCCGAAGGATCGCTCTCGCCGCGAGGAGCCATGCTCTCGTTTTCCCCGCTGGGCGACGACCTCGCGCCGATGTTCGATACGAAAGCCGACCTCGAGTACGAGGCCGAAGCCAACGCCGCGGTCTTCGAGCGGATGGGAATCGAAGAGGGCGACCGCGTGCTCAACACCTTCGGCTACGAGCTGTTCGGCACCGGCTACCTGATCCAGCGGGGACTCGAGGAGCTCGGCGCCGAGGTGATCCCCGCGGGGCCGGGAGAATCAGCGCAGGCGGCGGAGACGATCTCGACGTACGGCGTCGACGCGCTGATCGGCAACCCGAGTTTCGCGCTGAAGGTCGCGGAAGCCGGCGGGGAGGTCGACGTCTTCGTCGGCGCCGGCGAGCCGTTCACGTCGATTCCGGGCTACCGCGAGGAGGTCAAAGCGGCGCTGAGCTGTGAGACGGCGGTCGACTACTTCGGCACCCGACACGTGTTACCGATCGCCGCCGAAACGAGCGAGGAAGACGGGCTTCACGTGGTGGACGAGTACGCCATCGTCGAACTCGTCGACCCGGACACCGGCGAGTCCCTGCCGCCGGGCGAGCGCGGCGAGGTGGTCGTCACTCACCGCCGGAAGGAGGGCTTCCCGCTCGTGCGCTACCGGACCGGTGACCTGGCCGAACTCGAGGCACGCGACGGCGAACTCGTGTTACCCGACGGCGTCATCGGGCGGACCGACGAGCGCCTGAAGGTCAAAGGCGTCAAGCTCTACCCCGAGTCGATCCCGGCGGTCCTCGCGGCGTTCGACGGGCTCACGGGCGAGTTCCGCCTCGAAGTGTCCAGACCCGAGTCGACCGACTACCTGAAAGTCGTCTGCGAGGGCGAGGCCGACGAGGACGAACTCGCCGCCGCGCTCGCGGACCGAATCCTGATCTCGCCGAACGAACTCGCGTTCGTCGACGAACTCGAGGAGACGGGCGTCGTCGACGAGCGGTACTGACAGCCCCGGATCGAGTACGGCCTCAGGCGTCGAGACCCAGGTAGTCGGCTGCCGTCCGGTAGAAGAGATCCCGAAACGTCTCCTCGGGGAGGTCGCGCTCGAGTAAGCCGACCCGTTCTTCGCGGTACGGATACGGAACGTTCGGGAAGTCAGAGCCGTACATGATCGACTCCGAGAGCTCGACGAACGTCTCGTCGGGAATCGACGTCGGATCGAACCCCATGGTCTCCACGGCCTGCGTCGACATCGCGAACGTCGTGTCGAGGTAGACGTTCTCGTGGTCGCGGGCGAGCTCGAGGAAGCGATCGACCTCGTAGGTACCCATGTGCGCACAGCAGACGCGCAGCTCGGGGTAGGAGTCGATCAGCGCCTCGAAGGCCTCGGCGCCGACGTACGGGCTGTCCTCGAACATCGGGGCGGTCCCACCGTGGAGCGTCACCGGATACTCGAACTCGGCGACGACCTCGAGGGCGGGTTCGATCCGCGGATCGGCGGGGGCACACTCCTGGACGGGGCAGTGGATCTTCAGGCCCCGGGCGCCGGCCTCGAACGCCTCGCGGACGATCGCCCCGACTGCCTCGTCGTCGGGGTGGACGGTCGCGAACGGGAGCAGTCGCTCGGAGGCGTCGGCCTGCTCGAGCAGCCAGTCGTTCAGGTCGATCGCGAGTCCCGGCTCGTGCACGTACGGCAGGGCGACGTACGCGTCGACGCCCGCTGCCGTCAGAACGGCCTCGATTTCCTCGCGACCCGACGGGTGCACGAACGTCCAGCCGGTCTCGTCGGTGAGCGCCCGGCGAATCGCGCCGGTGAGCCGGGCTGGAAAGAGGTGCGTGTGTGCGTCGATGGCGGGTCGGAACCGCTCGCCACGAGCCGTCGATCGCTCGTCCGATGGCATCTCGCGGTTCACTCGGAGGTGCCACAGACGAGGACCGGACGGTCGGTGCTGAGGATGACGTCCTGGGTGACGCTCCCGAAGACGGCTTTGCCGGTGGGCGAACGCTTCCGACCGGCGACGGCGATCAGCTCCGCGTCGTGTTTATCGGCTGCGTCGAGCAGTCCCGTGGCGGTGTCGCCGCTCGACTCGTCGAGCGTCACGTCGATGTTGTGTTCCTCGAGGATCTCCCGTGCCCGTCGAACTGAGCCGACCTGATCGACGGACGCTCCCTCGGGGTTCTCGTCGAACGAGTGGACGAGAACGACGTCGGTCCCGTCGGCTCCGGGAAGCGTGACGATACCGTTTGCAAGCGCTCTAGCGCGGTCGGCGTCGGTGTCGATCCCTGCGACGATCGTTGACATACACGTTTGGCATCGCAGGCCTGATAAATAGGTGTGTCGGCAGTGACCCTGGTGCACTCGGGCCGAACGCATCCGTGGCTCACTCACGAATCGCACGTCAGGAGTGTGACGTAGACGTCAGAAAACCGGTGCCTACTGTATCTTCAGTAGGCGTACGGCCATTTTCTGAAATAGTCTTTTATCTGCCCTAACGCCGCGAGGAGCCCCTTCGGCTCGACGGCGAGCACGATGATGATGACGACGCCGAAGAACACCGCGTCGATCGCCGCCGCGTCGGCCGCGTAGGCAGCGATGAAGTCACGGACGCCGCGCTCGAGCAGCGAGATGACGCTGACCCCGGTGATCACGCCCCAGACGCGGCCGATGCCGCCGAGCAGTAACATCACGTAGTGCTCGAGGGTCATGTCGATCGTGTAGTGGGTCGGATCGACGAAGCCGATGTAGTAGGCAAAGAGCGCCCCGGAGACGCCGATCATGAAGCCGCCGATGGCGTACGCGAGCAGCTTGTTCCGGAAGACGTCGATGCCGAGGACGGCCGACGAGAGGTCGTTCTCGTGGATGCCGCGGAAGGTTCGGGCGATCCCCGTCCGGCTGAGGTTCAGCGTCAGGATGGCGAAGATCGCCATCACGAAGAACGCGAGGAAGTACTGTTCGGTGCGGGAGGCGATGGTGAGCGAGTCACCGATCAGCCCGATCTCGCGGGGCATCGACTGCTGGGTGCCGCCGTGGATCACCTCGTACCGGCCTCCCATCTCGAAGAACCACTCGGCGATGAACTGCAGCGCGAGCGTCGAGATGGCGATGTAAAAGCCCTTGACGCGCCAGGAGGGCAGTCCGAAGATCACGGCGACCATGGCGGTCAGCAGGCCGCCGAGGATCATCGCGGGGATCATCCCCGCGCCGAGTTCGGTTACCACCCTGACGGCGGTGTAGGCCCCGATCGCCATGAACGCTCCCTGGGCGAGGACGATCTCGCCCGCGTACCCCAGGATGACGTGCAGTCCCAGGACGGCGATGATCATGATGTAGATCCGCGTGATCGTCGACAGCATCCCGCCACTCACCACGAACGGGATGAGAAACGGAATAGGGAGCGCGAGCACGAACGCGATACGTTCGATCCGCCAGCGGACGAGCCCCATCCGATCCTCGTAGGAGGTGAAGTACTCACCGCAGGGCATCGGTCACCCCTCCGTCGGTCCGATCGGTACTGGTACTCGAGGTCGGTGCCTCGGTCGCGGGTCGTGCGGTCGTGTGTAAGGTCGTGGCTCTGTTTCTCATAGTTACAGTCGCTCGATACGTTCGGTTCCGAATAGGCCGTACGGCATGACGAGGATGACGACGACGAGCAGTAGCATCGGCAAGACTTCACCGAAGCCGGCGCCGACGACCGGTGCGACGTAGTAGTCGCCGACCTCCTGGAGGAGGCCGACGACGATCGCGCCGATGAACGCCCCGGGGATGCTGTCGAGCCCGCCGAAGACGACGGCCGCGAAGATGAGGATGCCGACGCCGTAGATCCCGAACGACGTCCCGCCCTGGGACATCGCGAGCAGGATCCCACCCACGGAGGTGATGGCGATCGAGATCGCCCACGAGAGGACGATCGTTCGCTCGATGGAGACGCCGAGCACCATCGCCGCCTGCTGGTCGCTCGAGCACGCCCGGAGGATCGATCCCATCACGGTGTACCGGAAGAAGGCCATCAGCGCGAGGACGACCACGAGCGAGAGGGCGACGCCCAGCGCGAACGAGGCGTTGAGGTCGACGCCGAACAGCAGCGGCACGCTCCAGTCGAACTGGAGCGTCGCCGGGTACGCCCGGCTGTCACGACCGAAGAAGAACTGGATACCGCCGGTGATGATGCCACCGAGGGCGAGCGTGACGATGATCACCGACAGCACCGGTTCGCCGATGAAGTGTCTGAAGATCACCCGCTCGAGCACGACGCCGAGCAGCAGCCCGACGACGATCGTGACGACCACTGCGAGCGCGGCTGGCAGCTCGAGGAAGATGAGCGCCGGCGGCGCCAGGATGGCGACCAGGTACGCCCCGAGCAGGGCGAACTGTCCCTGGGCGAAGTTGAGCACGCCCGTCACCTTGTAAATGAGGACGAACCCCATCGCGACCAGTGAGTAGATCGCTCCGAGACCGAGTCCCCTGACGAAGACCTCGAAGAAGGTCGCGATGTTACTCATGGATCTCACCCTCGATGAGCTGCTCGAGCGATTCCCCGTCGTCGACGTCGATAACGCGCATCTCGCCGCGTTCGCGGGACTCCCTGCCGTCCTGATACGTGATGGTTACGTCCATTTCGATCGTCTCCTCGTCGCCGTAGATGCCGTCGATCAGCTCCTCGTACCGCTCGTTGACGACCTCGCGACGGATCTTTCCGGTCCGCGTGAGTTCGCCGTCGTCGGCGTCGAACTCCTTGAAGAGGACGACGAAGCGCTCGAGCGGGTGCTCTAAGCGCTCGTTCGTCTCCTCGACGACGCCTCTGATGAGTTCCAGCACCTCGGGTTGCTGTGAGAGGTCCTGGTAGCCGGCGTACTGGATGTCTCGCTGGTCGGCCCACTCGGCGACGTTCTCGTAGCGGATGTTGAGCACTGCTGTGAGGAACTCACGTCCTTCGCCGACGACGAGCGCCTCCTTGAGGTACGGGTTGAACTTCAGGCTCGTCTCGACGCTGATCGGGGCGACGGCCGTTCCGTCGGCGAGCTCTAACACGTCGTCCATCCGGTCGAACACCTTGACGTGGCCGTCCTCGGTGATCGCGCCGAAGTCGTCGGTGTGGAGCCACTCGCCGTCGAGCGCCTCCGCGGTCTTCTCGGGCTGGTTGTAGTAGCCCGAGGTGACGACTGGACCCCGGACGACCAGCTCGCCTTCGGGCGTGATACCGACCTCGACGTTGGGGAACACCTCGCCGACGGTGTCGGCCTGGATATCCTCGTTGCGGTGCATCGTCACGAAGCCACAGACCTCCGACTGCCCCCAGATCTGCTTGAGCGGAATCCCCAGGGCGTGGTAGTACTGGAAGTGTTCTTCGCCGAGGGGACCACCGCCGGTGTAGACGTTCTTCGCGCGCTTGAGGCCGATCTTGTCGAGGATCGGCCGGTAGGCGGCCCAGTAGGCGAGCCAGTGTTTGAAGCGCAGCGACGCCGGCGGCTCCTGGCCGCGCTTGTCGCCGCTGACGTACTCGGCGTACTCGTTGCCGATCGCCATCGCCTTCTCGTACACCCAGCGTTTGAGTCGCGTCGTGTTCTCGATCTTCGCTTTGATGTTTGCGACCCAGCCCTCGTAGCCGTTCGGCGAGGAGAAGATGATCTCCGGGCCGATCTCGCGCATGTCTTCGCTCTCGGTTTCGGGCTGTTCGGCGAAGTTCGCCGTCCAGCCACCGACGAACGCCGCGGCGATGAGGATCATCTGCTCGCCCACCCACGCCATTGGGAGGTACGAGAAGTAATCCGACCCCTTCGGGAGCGGATCGATCTCGATCGCGGCGTTCGCCAGGTTGAGGAAGTTGAAGTGGGTCAGCTGGACGCGCTTTGGCATCCCCGTCGTTCCCGACGTCGGCGACAGCATCGCCGGCGTGTTCGGGTCGACGTCCCGTACTCGCGCTTCGAAGTCGGCGTCGGTCACCTCGCCACCCGTCGAGCGCTCGCGACCGCGTTGCTCGAGTTCCTCGTAACTCACGACCGGCACGACGGTGTCGTCGTAGCGGAACATCCCCTTCGGGTCGCGGTAGACGATCGCCTCGAGCGACGGCGCCTGGTCGGCCACTGACAGCAGCTTGTCGACCATCTCCTGGTCCTCGGCGTAGGCGACTTTCGGCGAGAGGAGCTCGAGCTGGTTGCCGATCGCCTCCGGGAGCATGTCCTCGTAGTTCGGTGCCGCCATCCCACCCAGGGACTGGGCGGCCATCCACGACCACAGCTGATGAGGGCGGTTGTAGCCGATGGTAAAGAGAACGTCCTCCTCACCGAACTCGAGCGTCTCGAGGCCGAGTGCGAAGTGTTTCACCCGTTCGTAGTACTCCGTCCAGGTGAACTCCTGCCAGACGCCGTAGCGCTTCCAGCGGAGGGCGACCTCGTCGGGGTGTTCCTGAACGTGGTTCAACAGGATCTCCGGGAGGGCCTTGTCGTCGACGATCTCGACGTCGCCTTCCGGCGCCGAGGCGATCCGTTCGATCGTGAGCGTCCCGTCCAGTTCGACGTCGGGAACCTGCTCGTCCACCTCCGACATTCAGTCCACCCCCGTGTAGATGTTCTGGACCTCCGGGTCGTCCGTCACCGCTTCGGGTTCACCTCGAGCGATGACGCCGCCTTTGTGCAGGACGATCATCCGCTCGGAGACGTCGGTGACGACCTCGAGGTCGTGTTCGATCATCACGAGCGTCAGCCCTTCGTCCTCGTGAAGGTCAGCGAGCAGCCGCACCATGTCGTACTTCTCGTCGAAGGTCAGGCCGCTCATCGCCTCGTCGAGTAACAAGACGTCGGGATCGAGCGCGAGCGAGCGCGCGAGGTCGACCCGCCGACGGATGCCAAGCGGCATGCTCGAGATCGGGCTGTGACGGTACTCCCACAGCTCGAGGTAGTCGATGATCTCTTCGGCGCGACGCATGTTCTCCGCCTCGAGTCGGCGGGCCGGACCCAGGTACGTCAGCGCCTGCCACAGGGTCGGCCGCTCTTTGATCGAGAGGACGGTCATGATGTTCTCGACGGCGTCTTCCTCCTCGAACAGCTCGAGTCCCTGGAAGGTTCGTCCCAGGCCCTTTCGTGCTCGCCTGTACGCGGGATCGGGCGTGACGTCCTCGGCGTTGAAAAACACCTGGCCTCCCGGGTCCGGATCGTAGAAGCCGTTGAGGACGTTCAACAGCGTGGTTTTGCCGGCGCCGTTGGGCCCGACGATCGAAATCCACTCGCCTCGCTCGATGCCGATCGAGACGTCGTCGACGGCGGTGATCGCGCCGAACGTCTTCGTGACGTCTCGGCAGCCGAGGATCGCGTCCTCCGGATTCACGTAGGGCCCGGATCGCAGTTCGGGGTTCGGTGACTCTGATAAACTCATGAATACTGTCGTGTTACGTCCACCGCTTGCGGATCTTGTAGTGTCGAATGTCCGAATACCTGCTCTCCTCGCTGCTCGTTCCCAGGTAGAACTCCTTGATCTCCTCGCGCTGGGTGAGTACGTCCGCGGGGTCGTGGAGCTCGATCTGGCCGTTCTCCAGCACGTAGCCGTAGTCGGCGATCTCGAGCGTCCGTTTTGCGTTCTGGTCGGCGATGATCATCGTGATGTCCTGCTCGCGGTTGATCTCTCTGAGCGTCTCGAAGATGTCCTGGACCAGCTTCGGGGCGAGCCCCAGCGACGGCTCGTCGAGCAACAGCAGCTTCGGCTTGTGGATCAGCGCCCGGGCGATGACGAGCATCTGCTGTTCCCCGCCGCTGGTGTAGCCCGCCTGCACGTCGAGGAGGTCCTCGAGCTGGGGGAAGTACTCGAAGGCGAGTTCGTAGTCCGACTTGTCGTAACGCACCCGTCGCCCGCCACGGTACAGTCCACACCGCAGGTTCTCCTCGACGGTCAGGTCGGGGAAGGTCCGTCGTCCCTCGAGGATGTGGGTGACGCCTCTGTCGACCATCTCGTTGGTGCTGGCGTTCGTCACGTCGTCGCCCTCGAAGTAGACCGAGCCGCGGCTGACCTCGCCGCGTTCGGTGAGCCCGATGCCGGAGATCATCTTCAGGATCGTCGACTTCCCGGCGCCGTTCGGGCCGAGGAGTGCGACGATGTCGCCACGCTCGGCTTCCATCGAGACGCCCTGCACCGCCAGGAAGTGGCGATCGTAGACGATCTCTGCGTTGTCGAGTTCGACGACCGGGACGTCAGCGAGGGACTCCTGTTCTGCGCTCATATTATTCGGGGAGCCAGTCATCCCGGCGCTCGAGTTCGACTGCGCCGTCGTGGACCAGTTCGCCGTTCTGGACCTCGAACATCTGGCCGGTCATCGTCGCCCGGCGGTCGTCTTCTTCGAAGTTCAGCGGTTGGGGGAGCAGCCCCTCGCCGTCGAAGCCCTCGAGTTCGAAGAACGCCTCGCGCACGTCCGCACCGGAGTGGGGGTCGTTGCCCATCTCCTGGGCCAGCTTGATCCCCTCGATGGCCAGCGCCGCGTGGGTGACGCCGCGGACGTAGTTGAGGTTCGCGTCCTCCGGATCATCCATGTCGCGACCCTCGCGTTCGAACGACTCCTCGATGATCTGGGCACCGCGGGCGTCCAACGCCAGCGCCTCGTCCCACGTGACGTTCGCGTTCACGTACCTGGCGCCCTCGAACAGCTCCGGGAACTCCGCAACGCGGAACTCGTCGACCGTCCAGGTGAGCCCCATCACGGTGATATCGGCCCCACGCTGGTCGATCGCCTGGAGGAGCACCCGCATCGGATCGGCGGTGTTCTGGTGGATGAGGTAGTCGACGCCGTTATTCTCGGCGCGTTGCACCTGCGTTCCCGCATCACCTTCGTCGAGCTCGAGGGTGATGTTGTCCTCGAGGTCGAGGCCGAGCTCCTCGGCGTACGCCTCGCCGCCAGGGATCGGTGATTCACCGAAGGCAGTCGTGTTGTGGATGAACGCGACCGTCGCGTCGGGGTCGTTGTCGGCGATCCATTGCAGGTGCGCACGCGCCTGACTGGTGTAGTCGAGGTTGGTGTAGAAGTTGTACTGGGTTTCCGAGCCCAGCAGTGCGTCGCTGTAGGACGCCGAGATGTAGACCACCTCGTCGAAGTGGGCGTCGTTGGCGAGCGCCTCGGTGTCGGCCGTCCCCCAGCCGATGATGACGGGCGGGAAGTCGTCGGCCGTGTGTCCGGAGTACTGCTGCTGGGCCTCGTCGACCTCGTAGGCGTAGTCCTGCCAGTCGTGAATAATCTCTTCGTCGAGTTCGTCGTTCTCGTTGTACCACGCGATCGCGTCACGGGAACCGAGGCCCGTGGGCCGGCCGACGTCGGCCGTCCCGCCACTCAGGTCGTAGATGCCGGGGACCCGGATCCCCTCTTCGTCGTCGCCACCCATGCAACCCGCGAGTGCCATTCCGGCCGTCGCGGCGGCGACCCCGCCGGTGCTGCGCAGGAATCGGCGGCGGCTGTGCGTTACCCTTTCATAGCTGTTGTCAGCATCCCTCATGCTAGTACACCCCTCACAAATACCCCAATATTATTTAAATCATTTGGTCGACTTGAGGGGAACGGGGAGGAGACAGTAGCTCCTTAATGATCGTCGTACCGTCACAGCGTGTGTACTGTCGGACACGAGTAGCAGCCCCAGGTGAGTATGGCGGCCCCGTCAGGAGTAATCGAGGTTCACCTGAACGACGTTCGCCGACCGCTGCACCGCCCTGGCGACCTCCTCGAGACTCTCCTCGTCGTCGATCCGGTACGATGGGCTACAGACGCAGACCGATGCACGAACCTCGTCGTTCATGTCGAGTACCGGCGCGGCGATACAGGTCATCCCCGACATTCGTTCGCCGTCGTCGATGGCGTACCCTCGTTCGCGGGTCCGCTCGAGTTCTTCGTACAGTTCGTCCCGGTCGGTGATCGTGTTCTTCGTCATCCGCTCGAGCCCGTGCTGGTCGAGAATCGCGTCGACGCGTGCGTGTGGCAACTCTGCCAGAATGGCCTTCCCCGGCGCGACGGTGTGCAGCGGCATGCGCACGCCCCGGAACGCGTCGATGTTGATCGCCTCCTCGCCCTCGTCGAGGCTGATCAACACGCCGAGCCCGTTCTCCTCGATCATGAGGCTGATGTGTTCGCCCGTCGTCGCCGCGAGCTTCGGGAGTTCGGACTCGGCGGCTCGCACGACGGCCATCCGCTGGCGCCGCCGCTCGCCGATCTCGAGGAACTTCGTACTCGGGCGGTACTCGAGGTCGTCACGAACGACGAATCCGGTCTGGGTGAGTGAATTGAGGTAGTTGTGTGCGGTACTGACGGGCAGATCGAGCTCGGTAGCCAGATCGGACGCCGTTAGCCCGCCGTGTCTCGACAACGACTCGACGATCTCGAACGCCTTGACCACGGATTTGATGGTCCCATCGTCGTCCATGGCACACCTTGTGAACGCGACCCACATGATACTTTCGGCTATACTGAATTTTGAACGGTCCCTCATTCGGCCACGGGGTGTGAAGATCGGTCGAGAACGACGCCACAGAGCTGACTGCTGGCGGCCACACCGCAGCACTCCGGCGGTTTCACCGGGAAGCCGCGACTGACGTCCCTGAACACGTTCTCGATAGCCGGTCCCACGATGCTGAAACCAAATACCATGAATGTTCGTGGCAAATTCACTAACCCTGGAATCAAATTTCTTCGAATCGGCGCATACGAAGCTATCACCTACTTTGCTCTTGAGTATGCGCTCCAGTAATTAGAAAACGGGTCGGGAGTTTATGCCAACCCGAATCCGACAATGCTGAAACAGGGGTCAATTACAGCCGTATGGCTGTAACGTAGCGTTCCGGCAGGGCTACTGTCAGAGCTGTTGAGACGCCGGGATATCGTCGCTACTGCGACCGGATATCTGCTACCGACTGGGCGGCGAAACTGACCGCAAGCGAGGTTGTGTCCCCGAATCGAACGCCGATCTGGACGACGCCACAGCGCTGGTGTACGAGGGACCGACTCCCCCGCAGACATTCACTCAAAATTACGAGTGGTTGCTAATCCTATCATTTCTTATACTATATTTGAATCGCATAGAAATTCGAGTTCCGACGGTACTCGCTTGCCACCAGCAGGCTACCTGCGCGTGCGATCTCGTCCGACTACCTCGATCCCGTCCGACTTCAACACTACCCCCCGATTCCGGCCGAGAAGCCGCGGTAGCGGTCGATAATCTCCGTATTCTGCACCTCTTCCCGTTCGTGGACATCCACCCGTTCGAGCCCACTGGGCTCTCGCTTGCTGTCGCTCAATTCCAGTGGTGAGAAGGAGGGTTTGAGTAGTGTTGCATCTATTTTCCGCACCAAACCATAATCTTTAGTAGCTGTCTTCCTATCGGGTAGTTCTTCTAGCCGGTCAGGATCCAAACGGTGACGATCACTTGGAAACGACCCAGGAACGGACGGCTACACCCGCGATCGGTTACAAATTATAAGTGAGCAACGCGCGAAGGTGGCGGTGCTATGCAACTCACCTGGCACGGCCACTCGACGTGGCACGTCACCGTCGGCGATACGGACCTGCTGATCGACCCGTTTTTCGACAACCCGAAGACCGACCTCGAGCCGGCGGACCTCGAGACGCCGGACTACGTGCTGTTGACCCACGGCCACGCCGATCACATCGCCCACGCCGGCGAGTTCGCAGAGGCGACGCTAGTCGCGACGCCGGAACTCGTCTCCTACGCCACCGAGGAGTTCGGCTTCGAGGACGCCGTCGGGGGGATGGGGATGAACCTCGGCGGCACCGTCGAGTGCGGCGACGCCTACGTGACGATGCATCGCGCGGATCACACCAACGGCATCATGACCGAGTACGACGTCGACGCTGGAATGCCCGCCGGCTTCGTCATCTCGAACACGAAACCGACCCAGACCGCCGACGAAGAGAGCACGACGTTCTACCACGCCGGCGACACCGGCCTGATGACCGAGATGCGTGACGTCATCGCCCCCTTCTTAGAGCCCGACGCCGCCGCCGTCCCCATCGGCGACCACTTCACGATGGGGCCCTGGCAGGCGGCCGTCGCCGTCGACTGGCTCGACGTCGACTACGCCTTCCCGATGCACTACGACACCTTCCCGCCGATCGAGCAGGACCCCGCAGACTTCGAGCGCGAAGTGCGGGCAACCGGTAGCGACGCCGAGGTCGTCGCTCTCGAGGCCGACGAGCCGTTCGACCTGGACGGACACCTGTAGAGACGGTCGCACTCGTTTTTCCGGACGGATTCACCGGGGAGACCAACGTTTACACCGTCGGTCGTCGTGCGTTTGCTTGCAATGGCGAAAGAAGTCACCACCACCTCCGAGGAGGGGTTCAGCGCGACGAACGACATCCGCGAGTTCGAGACCGAGATCGACGCCACGGGTGAGGATGCGCCCGACACGCTCGAGGCCGTACTCGCCGCCTACGGCTCCTGTTACGTCCCCGCGCTACGCGTCGGCGGCCAGCAGCGCGACGTCGACGAGCTCGGCCGAATCGAGATCGGCGTCACCGGCGAACTCAACGACGACGACAAACTCGAGTCGATCGACTTCGACATCCGCGTCGAGGCGGACGTCGACGACGAGAAGGGGGAGGCGATCGTCGAGCGTGCATTCGAGCTCTGCAAGGTCCACGACGCGTTGAAAGAGAGTCTCCACGCGGAGGCGAGCTTCGAAGGGAACGCGTTCTAGTCTCTCCTGGGCGGATAGGCGGGGGAAACCCTGATACCACCGTCCCACCAAGCACCCGGCATGACAGCGAATAGCTGGACGGACCAGATCGTCGGCGAGCGGATGACCGTCGACCAGGAGTTCTCCCCGAAGATCGCGAGTTCTCGCTTT
This sequence comes from Natronobeatus ordinarius, assembly GCF_024362485.1. Lineage (NCBI taxonomy): Archaea > Methanobacteriati > Methanobacteriota > Halobacteria > Halobacteriales > Natrialbaceae > Natronobeatus > Natronobeatus ordinarius. Next base: position 1,416,054 of record NZ_CP101456.1, read on the forward strand.
TCGAGTCAGGAGTGGAGCCTCATCATGACCGCGACGGAGTTCGAGATCGAACGTCCCGACGATCCCGAGGAGGCGCGACTCGTCGCGAACACGGAGCGGGTCGACCAGATCCTGCCGGAACTCGAGAACATCCGGTCGCAGATGGGGGCGATGGGCGGCGTTCCCGGCGAGAGCGGTGGCGCAGGCGGCGGAGGCGGCGGATTCCTCGATTCGATCAAAGGCGCACTCGGGATGGGTGGCGGAACCGGCGGCGACTACGAGGCTGAGCGCGAGGCGGCTGAGGAGCTTACCCAGGCGTACGCCGACCAGCTGCAGGCTCACCTCGAGTCGAAAGGACGCTGGGACGCCATCCGCGAGCAGGCAGCCGACGAGTGATCGGTCGCCCCCAGGGGGCGGTCAGTCACCCGCGTGGAACATCGTGTACTCGCTCGCTTCGTAGATGTTGATCAGTTCGGTGACGAGCTCGTCGTAGGACTCGTCGTCGACGCGCAGCGCGTCGAGTCGTTCGATCGTCTCCTCCTCGAGTTCGATCGGTGGCATGCGAGAACCCAACGGGCCGAATCGTGATAAAAACTGTCGAGGTATCGAGCGAAACACTCTTTCACGGTACTTTCGTATTCGCCTGACAATGAGAGACTCGCGGTGCTCGCCGAGAGTGAGTCCCTCGGTTCCGCTCTCGAACGGTAGTAACACCGACGCCGCTGGGTGGACCACGTGACGTCCATGATCAAGGCAGCGGGTTCCAGAGGCTCGGTCGAGACGCCGCTCCTCGCTCACGGCTGGGGCTGGGAGTTTACGCCTTTCACGCCGGTGTTAATCGCGACCGCACTCGTCACGGCAGCAATCGGGTTCTACGCGTGGCGCAACCGCGACGCGACGGGAGCGACCGCCTTCGTCGTCGTGATGGCGTCAGTCTCGCTGTGGTCGTTCGCCTACGGGCTTCACCTGGCCGGAACGACCGAACCGACGATGCGCTTCTGGTCGAACGTCGTCCACGTCGGCGTCGCGACCCTCCCGGTCGCCTGGCTCTGTTTTACGCTCCAGTTCGCCGGGCACGACCACCTGGTCACCCGATGGACGGTCGCCGGACTCTCCCTCGTCCCTGCCGTCTACCTCGGGTTCGTCTGGACGAACCAGTACCACCACCTCGTCCGGGAACCACACGGCGTCGAACTCGTCGAGAGCGGATCGCTGCACGTTTACGTCCACTCGCTCGGCCCCGTCTTCGACGCACACGCACTGTACGGTCACCTGCTGCTGTTCTCGGGAGTGGTAGTCCTCGTTCACCTGCTGTTCTGGTCGTCGGCCGTCTACCGTCGCCAGGTCGGCCTGCTGATCCTGGCTGCGTTCACCGTCGGCCTCGCCAACACCGTGAACCTCGTGGGTCGAAACCCGATCCCGAACGTGGACCCGACGCCGTTCAGCTTCCCGATCGCCGGGGCGCTCATCCTGGTCTCGATCTACCACTACCGGCTGTTCGACCTCACCCCGGTCGCCCGAGCGTTCGTCGTCGATAACATCCAGGAGGGGGTGCTCTTTCTCGACACCAGCGACCGCGTCGTGGATCTGAACGAGTCGGCCGAGCGGTTGCTCGAGGTGGACCGCGACGACGTCGTCGGTCGGCCGTTCGAGTCGGTCCTCCCGTTCGACCTCGAGCCAACGGATCGGACACGTCACGAGGCGGATTCGGGCCGGTCGAGAGGCGCCTGGTCCGGGGACCGGGACCCCGACGTGGCGACCGGTCGACCCATGACGAACGGCGGGGAGCCGATGGTAGCGACGGATGAGCACCCGCATCCGCTCGTCCGAGCCGACGCCGGAGCCGACGTGGTCACCGACGCTGAGGTCGTCGTCGACAGTGGCGACGGCCCGCGCTTTCTCCACTTCCGATCGACGCCCGTCGCGGACGTCAGCGGCGACCCCCTCGGCCGGTCGATCGTCGTCCGTGACGTCACCGAAACCCGGGAGCTTCAGGCCGACCTCGAGGCGACCCTCGAGCGGCTCCGCCGGTCGAACGCCGAACTCGAGTCGTTCGCGGGCGTCGTCTCCCACGACCTCCGGGAGCCCCTCCGAACGACCGTCAACTACCTCTCGATGGCCGAACGTCGGCTGGAGGGGACGGTGGACGACGACGACGCCGAACTCCTCGCGGTCGCCCGGGAGAACGCCCAGCGAGGGCAGGCGATGGTCGACGACCTGCTCCGGTACTCCCGCGTCGGGCCCGCCGACGACGAGTTCGAACCGGTCGACTGCAACCGGGTGGTGGCCGACGTGCTAGACGCACTGCGCTACGAGGTAGAGGACCGCGACGCAACGATCGAGGTGGACGAGTTACCGACCGTCGTCGGCGTCGAGCACCTGCTCTGCCGGCTCTTCCAGAACCTGCTCGCGAACGCGCTCGAGCACTCGGGCGACGAGCCACCGACGATCGACGTGACCGCGACGCGACGCGACGGGGCGTGGGCGTTCGCCGTCAGTGACGACGGCGTTGGAATCGAGCCCGACCGCCTTGAGTACGTCTTCGAGCTGTTTACCCACGCGAACCGGACGACTGACGACGGCGGGATCGGGGACGGCGACGGGACCGGGATGGGGCTGGCGATCTGTGAGAAGATCGTCGAGGAACACGGCGGGCAGATCGCGATCGATTCGACCCCAGGCGAAGGGACGACGGTCGGGTTTACGATCCCCGCGGCGTCGACGGTCGGTCGCGTTTCGCCCGTGGGAGCCGACTCGACGGGCGAGTGATGGACCGACCGGTCACCCGGTGCTTCGTCGGGTCGCCACAGCTTTACGTTCGCCGGCCCTCGGTGGGGGCATGGCAGACGACGTCGAAACCACCACGTTTACCATCGAATCCGAATCTGGCGACGAAGACGAAGTGACGCTTCCAGCGGGGCTCGTCGACCTCGTGGCCGACGGTGACCAGTCGCCGGCCGAGACCGTCGGCGACGTCGCGCTCCTCTCGTTCGCGAGCCGTGCCCACCACGTCGTCCACCACGGCCAGGGTGCGGACGAGGACCTGGAGGCCCAGGAAGCCCGCGCGATGGAACTGTTCGAGGAGCGCTTCGGCGTGACGTTCGCCGAGGCAACCGGCCACCACCACTGAGCCCGATCGCCGGTTCGGCTCCCGCTGCACAGCGACCAATCGGGCGCTCACCGTCGGTCTGATCGTCAGCCGACGGCGGCTTCTTCGGGTGGCTCTGGTTCCTCGGGCGGTTCTGGCTCCGGTTCCTCGAGTGGCTCTGGCTCCGGCTCTTCTGGCGGCTCTGGCTCCGGTTCTTCGGGCGGCTCAGGCTCCGGCTCTTCTGGCGGCTCTGGCTCCGGTTCTTCGGGCGGCTCAGGCTCCGGCTCTTCTGGCGGCTCTGGCTCCGGTTCCTCGGGCGGTTCTGGCTCCGGTTCCTCGGGTGGCTCTGGCTCCGGCTCTTCTGGCGGTTCTGGCTCCGGTTCCTCGGGTGGCTCTGGCTCCGGCTCTTCTGGCGGCTCTGGCTCCGGCTCTTCTGGCGGCCCAGGCTCCGGTTCCTCGGCTTCCTCGACAGTGATCGTGCGCTCGTCGCTGTCGTCCTCGCTGGCGACTTCGACGACGTACTCGCCAGCCTCGTCGATCGTCGTCGAGAACGTCACCGTCGTCGTCTCACCACTCTCGAGTGACACCGACTCGCTCTCGACGGGTTCGCCGTCGAGCGAGAAGACCAGGTCCTGAGTCGCCGCCTCGCCGCCGACGTTCTCGACGGCCGCCGACACCTCGAGTTCGTCGCCTTCCTCGATCGGTGCGTTTGTCTCGGTGAGCGAAACGGCGAACGCGGCCGGCTCGAGGTACTCGCTCGCGGGCTCGGTCGCTGCGGTGAGCGGCTCGTCGTACCCGAACGCCTCCAGGTCGACCTCCCAGACGAGTCGCTCGTCGTCGGATTCTGGCGTCCACTCGACGGTGAACGTCTCCGCGCCGGGCTCGAGCGTCGTCGGGGGCTCGTCGTCGGTCGTCCCCTCGACGAACGTACTCCCGACCTGGAGTTCGTCGTCGTTCGGGTTCTCGTAGCCGAAGGTCACCTCGAGAACGTCCCCGTCCTCGTCCGGGTTCACCGACTCGACGTCGATCTCGGGCGCGTCGGGACGGGCCTCCTCGAGACAGGCGCTCGCCTCGGGGTTCGAGATCGCCTCGCCGTCGAAGACGTCGGAACCGGGCGCCGGTTCGAGGATGCCAATCGTCGCGCTGTCGAACGCTCCCACGGCGGGAATCTCGATTAGAACCTCGTCGTCCGTCTCCTCGAGGACCGCGTACTCCTCGCCGAGTTCGACGATCACCGTGCCGGTGAACGGTGCGTCGACGTTCACGAGTGCTTCGTCGACGCCGAAGCTCACCGAGTAGTCGCTACTGGTGCCGATTCCGGACGGGTAGTACGCTACCTGGCCGACGATGAACTCGTCGCCCTCTTCGAACGTCCCGGTGAGTTCGGCGCGCGTACACTCGAACGCGACCTCGACGTCGTCGGGGACTTCCTCGAGCGCGTACTCGATCGACTCGTTCGTCAGGACCTCGTCGGCGGCGTCGCGGACGGCCACCTCGAGCGTCGCGTCGTCCTCGAGGGGCGGCTCGATCTCGAGTTCGACGTCCTCGGCCACCTCGTCGGCGCCGAAGGGGTCGCTCTCGGCGAGTCGCTCGTCCTCCGCGTCCGTGACCGTCAACACGTACTCGACCGGTGCGCTCGCCTCGTCGACGACGAGCGTCTCGCCGTCGCTTTCCTGGTCGGCGACGGTAAGCGTCGCCTCGGGAACGTCGACCGCGATAGGCTCCTCGAGGAGGAGTTCACTCTCGGCGTCGAAGATGCGGACGGTGTCGCCGGTCTCGTTCCAGACCTGTCGGTCGACGCCCCAGTACAGGGTGTCGTCGGTGTCCTCGCCGCTGCCGGTGACGAGCGTCACTTCCGCGTCGGGCCCGAGCGTGAAGCCGTCGGGGAACGCGTAGGGGGTGAGCGTCTCCTCGGCGACCAGCCCGTCGTCCTCGCGGTCTGTGACGGTCCAGCCACTCATCTCGAGTGTCTCGTTCGCCACGTTCTGGAGCGTGACGAACTCCGCGTCGGGATCGTCGTCGACGATCTCGTAGTCGGTGACCTCGAGTGCGCCCACAGCCTCGGGTGCCGAATCGATCACGTCGGGTTCGTCGACCGGCTCCTCCTCGAGGGTCACGAACGCGTCGTCGACGACTGGGGCGCCCGCCTGGCCGACGTACGGGACGTCTTCGTCGCCGTCGGTCTCGACGTACGCGAACGTTTCGTCCCCCGTGGTGTCGAGGTGGGGAACCGCGGTCAGCGTCCGGTTCTCCTCGAGCGGTTCGTCGAGTTCGACCATCACGTCCTCGTGTTCGCCTGGTTCAAGGTAGTCGGAGACACCCCGGACGCTCTCGACGGGTTCGCCTTCGTAGAACACCTCGTCGTGGATCGCGACGAAGCCGCCCTCGGAGAGGTCGACGCGGTCGACGACGACCGTTTCGCCGTCTCCGTCCTGGTCGGAGAACGTGATCGTCGCCTCCCCTTCGACCTCCTCGATCTCCTCGGCGCTTTCGGTCGCGTCGCCCGCGGCGAACTCGAGGAGCTCCTCGAGGTCGTCGACGCCGACGTCGGCCGCGTAGGCCGTCGTGTCGGCCGCCGTCGACTCGACGAGGACCTGGAGCTGGGTCACGCTCACGCGCTGGTACTGGATCGCGACCGCGGTCGCCTCGCAGGCGCTCTGGGCGGCGACCTGGAGCTGCTCGACCGTCGCGACCTGCGCCTGCGAGAGCGCTCCCGCAGACGCCCCTTCGGCCAGCACCTGAATCTGCGTGACGTCGACGACCTGCTTCTGGATCACGGCCCCTGTCCCGGCGCCGAAGGCGGCCGCCTGGATCTGTTCGACCTCGACGACCTGGTGCTGGACCGCCGAGACGACGGCTCCCTTCGAGGCCCCGAAGGCGGCCGTTTGCGTTTGCGCGACGGTGACCTCCTGTTGCTGGACGAGCACGCCGCCAGCACCACCCACCGCTGCGGCCTGGATCTGTTCGATCGTCGCCTCCTGACTCTGGTAGATCGCACCCTTCGCCGCCCCGAACGAGGCTTCCTGGATCTGCGTGATTTCGACCCGCTGGACCTGCTCGATCCGCACCTGCTGGAGCTGCTCGAGCGCACCCTTACCGGCGCCGAAGGCGGCCGCCTGCGTCTGCTCGACCGTCACCTCCTGTTTCTGCACGAGCGCGCCCTTCGCGGCACCCTTCGCTGCCTTTTGCACCTGCTTGATCGTCACTTCCTGGTACTGTTCGACCTCGACGATCTGTTCCTGCTCGAGTTCGAGGAACGTCGCTCCCTCGAGGGCGCCCGACGCCGCCCCGGCCGCCGCGTACTGGACGTGCTCGAGGGTGGCCCGCTGGCGCTGCTCGACGGTGATCCGCTGGTACTGTTCGATCACGCCGTAGGCGGCCCCCTGGGCGGCTTCCTGGATCTTCCCCGCACGGTCGACGTCCTTCTCGCCGGCCTCGGCCGCGGCACCGGCAGCCGCACCGAACGTCGCCACCTGGAGCTGTTCGACGGTCACGACCTGCTTCTGGGCGATCGCTCCGTGGGCCGCCCCCCACGTCGCGTGCTGCATCTGCGTGGCCGTCACCGTCTGGGACTGGGCGAGCGCGCCGCCCGTCGACCCGCCGACGGCGGCCTGCACCTGTTCGACCTCGACGCGCTGGTCCTGTACTAACGTCCCGTGGACCGCGCCCGCCGTCGCCCGCTGGACTTGCTCGACGTCGGCCTCCTGGTACTGGGCGGCCGACTCGAGTGCGCCCTCGAGCGCCGCGGCGCGTTGCTCCTGGCTCACCTCGACGCCCTGGGCCTGGACGAGTTCGATCCCCTCGTCGACGCCGGCCTCGACGGCGTCTTCTTGCTCCTGTGTGAGCGCCGCCACGTCGGCGTCGGCCGTCGCGGGCTCGAGCTGAACGGCCGTCAGTTCGCCCGGTGGCGGTCCCGGGTTCGCCGCCGGCACGCCGTCGCCTTCGGCACCGCCCTCGAACTCGTCGGCCACCGCGAGCCCCCCGCCCCCGAGCATCGGGAACGCAACGGCGCTCGTGACCATCCCGAGTGCGACGAGCACGGTCACCGCGATTGCGACGGCTCTCATCCGAACCGTCGCCTCCGATCGACGCTACTGCGTTCCAATCGCCCCGTTCGACCCCTGTAGCTCCGCCTATCGAGTCGCATACGATTCGGAACAGGCGAAGCAGGTGCCGAAGAAACGCCCCGTCCGTTTCGTCCACCTGGCGGACACAACAGTCGATTGCACGGCGCTCGGATCGGGGGCTCGCGTGGCATCCGGGCCGAACTGGAGACGTTCGTCCGTTCAGATAATTTCCCCAGGTCGACGAACGCAGTCGACGCCCCGTGGGCCGGTAAAAAGACGTTGCGGGGTCACTCGGCCGGTCGACACGGTCGGCCGGCTTCGTAAACCGACGTATTGATTATGGTTTACGAGAGTTGACCGATATGGCAACACAGGATCGTTCGGTCGAACTCGTCGACGCGGACGTCATCAGATCGTTCGCGCGCGCGGCACTGCTCGCGGCGCTGACGGGCGCGCTCGCGTACGTCTCCATCCCGATTCCGTTTTCGTTGGCGCCGATCTCGTTAGGGATCGTCGGCATCTTCCTCGCCGGGCTCTATCTCGGCCCCCGGTGGGGTACCGTCTCGATACTGCTGTACCTCGCGGCCGGCGCGGCCGGCGCACCGATCTTCGCCAACGGCAACGCCGGCCTCGGAATCCTGTTCGGGCGGACGGGTGGCTACCTCTGGTCGTACCCGATCGCCGCGTTCGTCATCGGGGCGACCGTCCACGGCTTCGGCGACCTTCGAAACCCGGCCGACGCGTCGATTCCCGTGCTGACAGGGGGGCTCGTGGCTGGAACGCTCGTCATCTACACCGGCGGCGTCCTCTGGTTCATGTGGCTCCTCGAGATCGGCCTCCGCGAGGCGATCGCGATCGGCGCGGCTCCGTTCGTCGTCGGTGAGGTCCTGAAGATCGCCGCAACGGTCGCGATCGCCAAGAGCGACGTGGTCGACCCGACGTGATCGCCGCCCGACTCCGACGCCCATGATCGAGTTTCGCGCGGTCTCCTTCGGCTTCGACGAGGTGGCCGTCCTCGAGGAACTCTCGCTGACGATCGACGACGGCGAATTCGTCCTGCTCGCGGGTGCCAACGGCAGCGGCAAGACGACGCTCATCCGCCACTGCAACGGACTGCTTTCGCCCGACGAGGGCGAGGTGCTGGTCGACGGGACCGACGTCGCCGAGGATCCGGTCGCCGCCCGCACGACCGTCGGGATGGTGTTCCAGCACCCCCGCGACCAGTTCGTCTCGGCGACCGTCGGCACCGACGTTGCCTTCGGCCCCGAGAACCTCGGCCTCTCCCGCGAAGAGATCGATCGGCGCGTCGCGGCCGCCCTCGAGGCGGTGAACCTGACCGGCCGCGAGGACGAGCGGATCGACGCGCTCTCGGGCGGCGAGCAGTCCCGCGTCGCCATCGCGGGCGCGCTCGCGATGGAACCCGCTCACCTCGTGCTCGACGAGCCGTTCACCGGGCTGGACGAGCCCGCCCGCCGGTCGGTGCTCAGCCATCTCGAGTCGCTCTCGGCCGACGGCACCGGCGTGATCGTCGCGACCCACGACCTCCGCGACGTCCACGCGCTCGCCGATCGCGTGATCGTCATGCGCGACGGCCGAGTCGCCGTCGACGAACCGCCCGAACGCGCCCTCGAGTCGCTCGAGGGACTCGACGTTCGCGCCCCCCGATGCTGACCTACGAACCCGACGAGACGCTCGCCCACCGGCTCGACCCGCGGTCGAAGCTCGCCTTCCAGGTCGGCTTCGCGATCGCCGCGATCGCGCGCATCACGCCGCGGGCGCTCGTCGTTCTGACCGTCGTCGCCCTGCTCGCCCTGGCGGCCGCCCGCGTCCCGCTCCGTCGGGCGCTGTACGCCTACCGGTTCGCGCTGGTCGCCCTCGCCGCCGCGCCGCTCGTCTCGGCGCTCACCCTCGGACGGCCGTGGCTCGACCTCGAGGCGGCCATCGTTCCGGCGCTGGCGAGCTACCGCGTGCTGTTGATCCTGCTCGTCAGCGCCGCCTACGTCCGGTCGACGGCGGTTCGAGACTCCCGGGCGGCGATCCAGCGGACGATCCCGGGGAAAGCCGGTCAGCTGCTCGGGGTCGGCGTCGGCCTCGTCTTTCGCTTCCTGCCCGTGCTCTTTGCCGACCTGCGGACGATCCGCGAGGCGTCGGCCGCCCGACTCGGCGACCAGCGAGGGCCGATCGACCGTGCGGCGAGAGTCGGAACCCTCGGCCTCTCTCGAGCGTTCGCCCGCGCTGACCGACTCTCGCTCGCGCTCCAGGCGCGGTGTTTCTCGTGGAACCCCACGCTCCCGGCACTGTCGTTCTCGCGACTCGACGTGCCGGTGCTCGCGCTCACACTCGTGCTCGTGGTCTCGCCGTTGTTCTAGCGTTGCTCCACGTGAACCGCCTCGGGGTCAAGCCCCGAGGAACTCGCCTTGCTCATCTGTAGATCCCCGAGCCGAGATTCGAAGCGATAGTAGGGGCCAGTCGCGAGCCACGGGCGAGGATTCTTCACCCGTCGGCGAGTACGCACCGCGAACGACCGATGAGTCTCATCGCCGAGTTCGAGCTGTCGAACCCGATCCTCCGGGAGACGCGCCGGGCCGTCCCCGACGTGGTCGTCGAGGTCGAGGACGAACAGCTCGCCGCCGACGAGCCGCCGCGGCTGGTGCTCTGGACGATCGGCGACGCCGCCGACCTCGAGCGGTTCGAAGCCGCGCTCCCGGACGACCCGTCGATCGAGGCGTTCGAACGACTCGCCGAGGTCGACGGACGCCGACTGTATCGGATCGCCCTTTCGGAGACCGGCGTCGTCGGGATGACCTACACCGACGCGGTCGAGCTCGGCATCACGTTCCTCGAGATTCGTGGTCGGGGAAACGGCGTTCGTTACCGCGCGCAGATCCCCTCTCGAGAGGCGCTGCTCGCCTATCGTGAGGCCTGTCGCGACCGCGAGCTGTCGTTCCGGCTCGACGGGCTCTACCAGGGTGGACTCGACGAGCAGGCGGGCTCCGAACTCACTCACCGACAGCGTGAGGTGCTCCGGACGGCACTCGAGCGCGGCTACTTCGAGGTGCCGCGTCGGGTGACGCTCGAGGAGCTGGCCAACGAACTCGAGATTTCGGACCAGGCGCTGTCCGCGCTCGTTCGTCGCGGGCTGGCAAACCACCTGCGCCACACGCTTCCCGAGGACGACGATACTTAAACAGGTTGAGTGACCAACTACAGTCTATTGTCTCGAGCCGGCCTCTCTCGAGGTAGAGACTCCATGTCGATCAACTGCCCTCCGAACCAGGAAGCGATGGGTGAACCGGCCGTCCGCCGACGGCTCGAACCAGGTGAATCAGTAAGCGTCGCCGTCGTCGAGGCCGTCGCCACGGCGTCGGGACGAAGCCCGGTGCCCGACGGGAGCGGCGCCGATCCGCTCCCGCCGCTGTACGACGCGGTCGAGCCGGACGCGATCGACGCCCTCTTCGGCGCCGACAGCCAGTTCGACGGCTGTCTCAGGTTCACGTACGGTGGCTACCGAGTGGTGCTCGAGGGCGACGGCACGATCACGGTCGCCGCTCGAGGGGTGCGATAACGGTCACTCCATAATGTCGAGGTCGCGGTAGTAGGTGACCGGACAGGGAGCGGCGAGCATAATTTCTTTCGAGACCGAACTGAGGACGGCCCGCTGTGCGGGCGAGCCTCGCTGGCCGGCGAGGATCAGCCGGTCGGCGTCTACCTCGTGGGCGAGGTCGACGACGCCGGTGTCGACGCCGTCGAGGATCCCTCGAATCTCGACGTCGACGCCCGCGTCTTCGATGATCGACCGCAGTTCCCCGACCGGCGGACGCTTCGCGGCGACGGCGTCGGGATCGACGTCCTCGACGCGCGCCTCGAAGCCGAGTCGCTCGCGGAACTCCTCGTACTCCGCAGCCGAGAAGGCGTGGCCGACCACCACGGTCGACTCGAGCGGCTCGGCGAGCTCGAGGGTCGTCTCAGCGAGTTCTTCCGCGCGCACCGCGTCCATCGGGCCGACCGCGAGCAGGATCGTCTCGATCGCCATACGTGACGTGCCGAGCCCACCCGCTTAAGTATTCTCTCGCCGACGAATCTCGCCTCGGGGTCGCGTCACCCACCTCCCTCGAAGTACAGGTGCGCGTGGTCGACACAGCCGGGGTTGAAGGGCGTGTCACAGTGCGGACACTCGTGTTCGTCGAGCTCGAGGTACGTTTCGGCGGTCAACTCAGTGCCACAGACGCCACAGAGAACTGCTGGTTCGTCGAACCGACTTTGAGGCCAGGGCTCGCGTTCGTGATCGGCGACGGCGTCGTGGCAGCGAAAACAGGGGAAGTACGTCTCACAGCAGCCGAACCTGAGCGCGACGACGTCCCGGTCGCCGCGATAGTGGGCACATCGGGTTTCGGGATCGACGTCGACGCCGGAGACGGGAACGCCGTGGACGAATCTCACGGCTCGAGAGAGGAGCGGCGGGGCCTTCGTCGTTACGGCCTGGCACCGACCTCAGTCGAACGCGTGGGTATCCCCGCGCCGGTACCGGTCGATGCGGCGGTAGCCCTCGACGACGCCGTCCTCGTCGAGTTCGATCTCGTACCGGCCGAGGATGTCCTGGGTGTCGGGAACCGCCCGACGTTCGATCACGTCGACGGTCGCCCGCCAGCCGTCCTCGGTGGCGGTGATCTCGCTGACGCTGTTGAACTCGTAGCCGACGAGGTCGGTCGCCGTCAGCTGGACCGTCTCGCGGACCGCCATCAGGCCCTCGATCCGATCGTCGTCGACCTCGACGTCGACTTCCTCGATCTCGACGTCACCGGGGTCGGTCGTCTCGCCCTCGCTCTCGGCTCGTTGTTCTTGCTCTTGCTCCTGCTCTTGGTCTCCTCCCTGTGCGTCTTCCGTCTGTGCTGATTCTGTTTCGCTCACTGTCTGATCACGCTCGTCGTGCTGGTGGCAAAACCCGTCCTCCTGGGCCGACCGCGAACACCGCTCTCCGTCCCCCGTGAGGGCTTTACACCGCTCGTCTGAGCCCGTGTCCGCCTCAGCCATGGTCCTCGTGTGTCCTCCGAATCCACCCGGAGGTTGCCGCTGTCCTCGACGGCCGGTGTGAGAGCGACGCGTCGACCATCTGCTCGCTTACTCCGTCGTGGCCGATTCCGGTGACGACTCCGGCCGCCGTTCGATCTCGAGTTCTTCGAGCTCCTCGAGGTCGCCCTCGGCCGTCGCTTGCTCAATTTTTGCGATCTCCTCCGCGTAGTGCAGGAACGTGTCGACCGAGGCGACCACGACGCGAGCCTCGACGGTGAGCAACTCGATCCCGACGACGGAGACGCGTGCCCAGATGTCGATGACGACGCCTTTGTCCAGGATTCGGTCGAGAACCTCGGCGAGGCTCGAGGAGTCCGGTCTTCGTTGTGGTGATGTCATCGGTACGTTCTCGTTTCCAGTTCCGACACGTATCACGGTTGACACTGCTCGTGCAAGCAGTCACACAGCGGATGCAGGAAGTTGCTCGTGCAAGCACCACCGTAAGGAACGGGGGGATGCAACGAGAGACGAGAACGGTCTCCCGGTAGCGATGGGACGGTTCGGAGGACAGATAATGAGTAATCGATACGTCTACGGCGTCGTCGACGCGGGCGACGCCGTCGAGTTCGAGACTGACGCGGTCGCGGGCGCCGAGGCGGTGTACTCGATCCGTCACCGTCGGCTCGCCGCCGTCGTCTCCAACGTCGAGACGACCGAACCCGAACGAACCGACGAGGACGCCACGCGCCACGACGAGGTGTTACGCGAGATCATGGCGTACGACGGCGGGCGGACGGTCGTCCCGATGCGCTTCGGGATGGTCTTCGAGAGCGATCGGGCGCTGAAGAACGTGCTTCGCGGCGCCCGCCCGGCCTTCCGGCGAACGATGCGCGAGATCGACGGCACGGTCGAACTCGGGCTGAAGGTCGTCCGCGACGAGGACGACGACGTCGACGAAGCGACGATCAGGGAAGCGGTCGCGAACGAACTCGAGGCGATCGCCGAGGCGTCGACCGAGAACGGCCTGTTCAGTGATCGACTGGTCATGAATCAGTCGTACCTCGTCCCCCGAGACGACCGCGAACGGTTCGACGAGACGGTCGCCGGCCTCGAGTCAGCACACGAGGAATTGACGTTCAGGTACACGGGGCCGTTCGCGCCCTACAGCTTCGTGGACATCCACGTTGGGGCCCAGTGATGTTCGTCCTCGACGACCTCCTGTTCCGGCCGCTCGTCGGGATCGTGGACGCGCTTCACACCGCCGCCCTCGACGAGCTGTACGACGTCGAGGCGATCGAGGACGAGCTCAAGGAGAACCAGCTGCTGTACGAACTCGGCGAGCGCTCCGAGGAGGCGTACGAACGCCGCAGAGCGGAACTCGAGGAGGAGCTCGAGATCGCCCGCGAGGTCCACGAGGAGCTCACGAGCGGGCGCGTAGAGGTGAAAACATGAGTGACGACCTGCCCGGCGACGAGCCGGACCGACCGGACGAATCGCCACCAGACCACGGCCGCTCGAGCGAGCGCGGCTGGCTCTCGAACCTGCTGACCACGCTCGAGCGACTCGAGTCGGTCGCCTGGACCGACCGTCGGCAGTCGGAGCGGTCGGTCGTCGACTACTCGATCTCCGCCCGGTCCGCACTCGAGGACCTGCAGTCGCGGCGAGCCGACGACGCTCGACGCCACGACGCTGCCACGGAGAGAGCCCGGACGTCCAGTCACCGCGCCCGAACGCGGCGACGGTACGAGCCGTCAGTCGACAGCACGGTCACCGCTCGCACCTACGACGACGAGTTGCTCGTCACCGCCGACCTCACCGGCGTCGACCCCGACGAGATCACGGTCGGCTTCGACGGACCGGCGCTCGTGATCGGCGTCGACGGCCACGAACTCGAGCGCGTGCAGACGCCCTGGGAGGCGACGTCCGCCGACGCGGCGATTCGAAACGGCATCCTCACCGTCCGCGTGGAGCCAATTACCCATGAGTGACGAGTCGGCGATCACGGGCGACGGGCTGGCGACGCTGGTCGACGACGCGGAAGACTGCCTGGCGGACGTCGACGACTGCCTCGAGGGCGTCGAGTCCGTCGACGACCTCGGGGACGACGACCTCGACGACCTCTTCGGGTCCGTCGACCGGCTCGTCGACCTCGTCGACGAGCTCGAGGACGCCCTCGACGCGATCGACCTCACCGAGCTCCCGGACGTCGTCGATGGGACGGAGCTGCTCGAGGCGATCGAGCTCGGGGAGATCTCCGACACGCTCGGCGACGGCGACGCCGGGGACGTGGTCGAGCTCCGACCTCTGATCCGGGCGATCGACCTCACCGAGGCCTGGAACGCCGCGGACGTCCACGAGCTCTGGGACGCGAAGGGCGATCTCGAGGAGACGACGGAGGAGCTGACCGACGACGACGGCGGCGAGGATGAGGGCGTGGTCTCCGAGGCGGTCGACACCGCGACGGACGTAGCCGGGAGTGTGACCGACGACGATCCCCTCGTCGGCGACGAGGACGACGAGTTGCTCGAGGGAGACGTGGGTGACGTCGTCGAGGACGAGTTCGGAGCGCAGTTCGACCTCGCCGACGGCGATTCGTTCGGCCTCGATGCCGAGGACACGCAGGCCTACCAGGAGATGATCCAGGTGCAGGCGCTGGAGGGCGTCGAGGAACTCCGCGAGGCGGTTCTCTACGCGCACGAGACGTTCCGGAAGCTGTACGAGTTCAACCGCGAGAAGATGCGCCGCCAGGACACGAGCACGCACTCGCGGAACCCGACGGCCGTCTCGACGATGCCGACGGAGCGAGCCGACCTGGGGAGCACCGCCCGGAGCACGACCGTCCCCCGACGGGTGAAGGGATCGACGGCTCCCGGCTTCGACCGAATCTACGGCCGCCGGTTCGAGCGCGAACTCGAGAAGCGACGAGGTGAGACCGATGGTTGACGAATTCCAGCCCAGTAGACAAAAGTCAGACCTCGCCGACGTCGTCGAGATGCTGCTCGACAAGGGCGTCGTGATCAACGCCGACATCGTCGTCTCGATCGGCGACACGCAACTGCTCGGCGTCCAGGTGCGTGCCGCCATCGCCTCCTTCGAGACCGCGGCGAAGTACGGCCTCGAGTTCCCCGAGGGGACGGACATGCGACGGGTCGCCCAGGCGGTCGACGAGCCGGAACTCGCCGAGATGGACCGGCCCGCGGTGCCGATCGACCCGACGCGCGGGGTCAACGTCTCCAGCGTAGACGGTGATGACGACTCGAGCAGCTCCGACGGCGGCGATTCGGGCGGGAGCGACTCCGACGATAGCGATTCGAACGAGGGTGATTCCGGCGAGGATGCCACCAGCAGCGACGGTGGAACCGACGGCGAGCGCGGGACCGAACGCCTCGGTGCGCGACCGGACCCCGACACCCCCGTCGAGGGAGACATGGACCTGACCGAGGACGACGGCTCGAGCGGCATCGGCGAGTCACTGCTCGACGTGGGCGGCGAGGGAGACGACAGCGACGGCGGCGACGGCGGTGACGAGAACGAGAGCGGAGACGATTCGAGCGAGGGGGCAGGTGGTGACCGATGACGACGATCGAGGTCGACGGCGAGGGTGACGCCGCAAACGGGGTCGTCGCGCTCGTCGTGACCGTCGTCGAGCTGCTGATCGACGCCTTAGAACGGGAGGCGATCCGGCGAATGGAGTCGGGCGAGCTCACTGACGAGGAGATCGACCGTCTCGGGAGACAGCTCGCGGCCATCGAGGCGGAGCTCGAAGAACTCAAGCGCGACCAGGAGATCGAGAAGAGCGTCGACGACCTCCGGGGTGACCTCGACGGGCTGGTCTCCGAGGCGATCGAGCGTCTCGACGCCGACCTCGAGGACCACCGAAAACCCGGCTACTCGGTTTTCGGAGGTGATGTCGAGTGAGCCACGATCGACCCCCGACGGAGGCCACCTCGAGCGAGAACGATGACGCGACGGCGGCCGGCGAGGACGAACTCCCGGAACTCGAGGAGGGGCGGTACGTCTACTGCGTCGTCCGGGCCGACGAGGACGCGACGTTCGAGGCGACCGGGATCGAGGACGAGCCGGTCTCGATCGTGACCGCGGCGGGCGTCGGGGCAGTCGTTCACGAGACCGACGAGGTGTACGACTCGGCCGACCTCGGTCGGATCCGCCGGTGGGTCGTTCGCCATCAGTCGGTCGTCGACGAGGCCACCGAGGCGTTCGACACGCCGTTACCGTTCCAGTTCGATACGATCGTCCGCGGTGACGACGAGGCGGTCCGGGCGTGGCTCCGCGAGGAGCGTGAGCGCCTCGCCACCGCCCTCGACTCCCTCGCCGGCCACCGCGAGTACCGGATCGAGGTCGTCAGGACCGATCCCATCGCCGAGGAACGTCTCGCCGCGGACGACGCCCGCCTCGCCGAGCTCGCCGACCGGATCGACGACGCCGACGAGGGGGCCGCGTTCCTGCTCGAGAAGCAGTACGATCGACGCGTGACGGAGCGTCGACGCGCCCGACGGGAGGCGCTGACCGCCGACCTGCGCGAGCGCCTCGCCGAGTACGCCCGCGAGGTCCACGAACTCGAGCGAACGCCGGGGGCGTCCCTCGAGGGGATCGCCGGCGGCGGCAGCGACGAGGGCGAGAGCGGTGAGCAAGAGACGATCTGTCGGCTGACGCTGCTCGCCCACGTCGACCGGGAGGACGAGCTCGGCGCGGTGCTCGACGACGTGGCGGCCGAGCCCGGACTCGAAGTCCGCTTTACGGGACCGTGGCCGCCGTACACGTTCGCGCCGGCGTTCGGCGAGGAGAGTGGGGGGTGACCGTGGAGCCACAACGCGACGAGGACGCGATCGTCGACCTGCTCGACGTGGTGTTGCGCGAGGGCGTCGTCCTCCGTGCCGACGTCATCGTCTCTGTCGCCGAGATTCCGCTCGTCGGGATCAAACTCACGGCGGTCGTCGCCGGAATGGAGACGATGACCGAGTACGGGCTCTTCGAGGAGTGGGACACAAGTCGGCGGAAGGCGGCTGTCGCCCGGCGGCAGTATCGTCGGCGAGACGAGGCGGTCGCTGGCGGCTCGAGCCGGCGAGTGAGGGCCGCCGACTCGGCTCCGCAATCCGAACTCGAGAGCGAGCACTCGACGGAGCGAGAGTGAGTGTTCGCTGACGAGCGTGAATCCCTCCCGAAGCGAGAGCGAGGACGATGCACCTCGAACGGCGGTGTGTGGAGGGCTGGAGGGCGACCGGCCGATGACGTGAGGCCCCCGGGGACGAGGGGCCGACCGTCAGGCGAATCTGGGCCGCTCTCTGGTCACCTCGATGTCGCCGGTGACGCTGGTCTCGTCGTCATCGCCGTGGAACGTGTAGGTGCCCGTCCCGCCGCAGAGCGTACACTCGTACGTTTCGGTTATCTCGTTGATCATCTCGCCGTCCTCGAAGTAGACGCGGCTTCGGGTGATCTGTAGGAACTGGGGGGTTTCACAGTTCGTACACTCGATCATGACCGTCTGGTGGCGTGCTCGGGACGTAGTTATCCGTCTTGTAAACGCGTTCGGACGTGGTCTATGGACGAATTACCACCGCCTGCCTCGTCGTCAGCCACTCCCCCATCCACGACACCGCCCCAGACGAATCGGAGCGGGTTCGATAGGCCGTGAGGGAAGCCATAATCGGGACACTGCGGCCTGATCTCTCGCCTGCCCTGTACGTCGAGTGAACACGTAATCCCCGCTTCGCCGCCGAGTTCGGCAGTCGTTAACGACGCTAATTGTCTCGTTACTTCCAATCGATGGCGACCTGCTCGCCGGATCTCGCCAGTTCGACAGCGGCTTCCGGAAGCGTCGCCACGACTTTGCCGTCTCGACTCGAATCGGTGGTATGGCGATCACGCTGTACGAACTCGAGGGCTGTCCCTACTGCGAGGCGGTGGCGGATCGACTCGAGGAGGCGGGCGTCGACTACGACTCCGTCTGGGTCGAGGCGCTTCACTCCGAGCGCGACGAGGTAAAACGCGTCTCGGGCCAGCGGCTCGTCCCCGTGCTCGTCGACGACGAACGGGGCGTGACGATGGCCGAATCGGCGAACGTTCTCGAGTACGTCGACCGGACGCTCGCTCCAGCCGCGACCGAGGGGAGCGAGTAGGTCGAAGGACGCGAGAGTAGATCGAAAGAAGCGAGTGACGAGACGCGAGCGTCCGCGAGCCGGTCATCGGAACCGACTTTGCCCACACACGTGAACGATCCTCAGATGGCAGCTAACACCGACGATGAGGACGACCTGACGACGTACGCGCTCACGGGAACCAGCCTGAGTCCCCGCCGGATGCGGATCGAGACCGACGACGCCGAATTCGTGATCGGCGACGACGCCAGTCCCGTCGAGTACCTCCTGGGATCGCTGCTCGCCTGCGTCAACTCCACGGGCGCGCTCGTCGCCCGCGACATGGGGATCGACCTCGAGGAACTCACCGGAACGATCGAGGGCACCGTCGACTACGCGGCGTTCCTGGGCGAGGAGACGGACGCTCGCGCCGGGTACCAGCAGGTCACGATCTCGCTCACGGTCGACGCCGACGCGGACGACGAGACGCTCGAGGAGTGGCTCGCGGCCGTCGAGCAACGCTGTCCGGTCAGCGACAACGTCGGGAACGGAACGCCACTCGGACTCGAGTTCGAACGCGTCTAATCCGTCCCCGGGCAGGCGACAACGGGATGTCACTCGAGTGCGTCGAGCTAGCACATGAGACAGGTCGAGGCGTTCGAGGAGATCGACGCCCCACCCGACGTCGTCTGGGAGGTGTTGCTCGAGTTCGACAGCTACCCGGAGTGGAACCCGTTCGTGCGCTCGATCGAGGGGATCCCGGTCGAGGGCGAACACCTCAGGATTCGGATGGAACCGCCGGAGTCACGCGGGATGACGTTCAGACCGGAGGTGCTGGTCGCCGAGGAGAACCGCCGGCTCGCCTGGCTCTGTCGCCTGCTGGTGCCGTTCGCGTTCGACGCCTACCACGAGTTCCGACTCGAGCCGATCGACGGGGGTGAACGGACCCGACTGCTCCAGCGCGAGACGTTCCGCGGTGCGCTCGTTCCCGCCCTGCTCGACGAGGAGCGCGTCGAGCGCGGCTTTCGACGCATGAACGCTGCCGTCAGAGAACGCGCCGAACGACGGATCGGCGTCCCGGCTTGAGACGCGCCCGAACCACGAAATCGCAATCCATACCACATCGGCGGGCACACCTCACCACATGCATCTTGGCGTAATCGGACTCGGACGGATGGGGCAGATCGTCACACGGCGCGTCCTCGAGGCAGGTCACGACGTCGTCGCCTTCGACCTCGACGAAGACGCAATCGCAGACGCTGCCGAAGCCGGCGCGGAACCAGCCGACTCGGTGGTCGACCTCGCCGAGCAGCTGGGCGAGCAGAAACACATCTGGCTGATGGTCCCCGCGGGCGAACCCGTCGACGCCGCCCTCGAGACGCTCGCAGACCACCTCTCGGCCGACGACGTCGTCGTCGACGGCGGCAACTCCTACTTCCAGGACTCGGTCCGCCGGGCGGAACGCTGTCCCGCCCGCTATCTCGACTGTGGCACCTCCGGCGGCCCTGCCGGCGCCGAGCTGGGCTTTTCGCTCATGATCGGCGGCCCCGCCGAGGCCTACGAGGAACTGACGCCGATCTTCGACGCCGTCGCCACCGGCCCCGACGGCCACGCCCACATGGGTCCCGCCGGCTCGGGCCACTACGTCAAGATGGTCCACAACGGCGTCGAGTACGCCCTGATGCAGGCTTACGGCGAAGGCTTCGAACTCCTCTCCGAGGGACGGTACGACCTCGACTTAGAGGCCGTCGCGAAGGTCTGGAACAACGGCGCCGTCATCCGCTCGTGGCTACTCGAGCTCTGTGAGGAAGCTTTCCGCGAGGAGGGATCCGACCTCGGCGACGTCGCCGACCACATCGAGGGTGGCTCCACGGGAACCTGGACCGTCCAGGAGGGCCTCGAGCAGGAAGTCCCCGTCCCGCTGCTCTACACGGCCCTGGCCGAGCGGTTCGGCTCGCGGGCGGACGAACGGTTCTCGAGGCGACTCGCCAACCGGCTTCGGTACGGCTTCGGCCGCCACGAGGTCAGACGGCGCGAGTAGTCGAGACAACGCGTTCGGGTCCCGATCACAGGTCAGAAGCGTTATAGGGGCGTGGAAACTTCCCACTCGTAAGGGCGCGTAGCTCAGTGGACAGAGTCCTTGGTTCCGGACCAAGATGTCGCGGGTTCAAATCCCGTCGCGCCCGTCAGCAGACGTCGCGTTTTACGACTAATTCAGACCAGACCGTAGACACCTCTACACCGTCGATTTTTGCACTTTCGCCGTTTTTCGAAGGGGGTTCCAAATCTGATATCGGTACGATTCCTGTTGTACCCCCTCGCAGTCGGGCGATTCACTGCGCCAACGTGGGGTGGTCGGCGTGAGCGTCCACACCTGGCAGTCGGCCAGTACCTCGAGGTGCCTTCACTGTGGTTCCCACGTCACTGACCAGTTCTGCCGAGTGTTCGGTGACGATCGCGATCGTGCCCACCGCTGTGGCGAGTGTGACAGTTACGCCCGACTGAGCCGCGGCTCCGCTGCTGGCGTCGACGTTCCGATCCCGGATCCGGAGACGTCCGCAGGACGCCACGGGGGTGAGCCGCGGTGACACCGTTCGTTCCGGCGAACCGGCTGTACGACGTCGAGCGTCGCGAGCGCCGCGCCGAATACTGGGTAGTGGTCACGCGGTCGCTGACCGAGAACCTCGAGGACGGTGGTTCGCGATGAGCCGTCTCGTCGAGTCCGACGAGTGTGCGCGATGTGAGGCCACCGTCGACGTCTCTCGGCGACTCTGTCCCGACTGTGCTCGCGAAGTCCGTCGTGCGCGAGGTGGTCCGCTGTGAGCGCCGCTCGAGCGTCGTCGAAACACGCGGGCGAGACCGCCGAGGCCGCGGTCCTCGAGCGGGTTCCGGAACTCGAGTACGTCCAGGATACGGAAAACGAACACGTCGACGCGCGGGTGGCCGACGTCCTGGTGGCGCGGTCTGACGTGCCGACCGTCGCGCTCCCGGTCCTCGAGGTCGGCACGCTCGTCGAGATCAAGTCGGTGATGGTCGTCTACGGCGAGAACCAGGCTCGCGGGCGCTACTACCTCCGGGAACAGCAACACCGCCACCTGCTCGAGCACGGGGCGGTGTACCTGTTCGCGGTCTGTGTTCCGGCCCCCTCCCGCGACGTGATCGCGGTGAAGATCGTCCCGGCGACGATCGTCGACGAGCTGGTGTCGTCGTGGATCGACGCCGGTGAGCGGCCGGACTACGCCCAGCTGTCCTGGAGTCGGATCTTCGATCCGGCCGAGGTCGACCGCGATGGGGGTGAGCGACCGTGACGGTTCGAACGACCTACTTCGGCGGGCTGAACTCCCGATTCGAACCCGCCGAAGGTGACGACGTCTTCGGCGTCGTTCGCTATCCGAAGGACTTCGTCGAGCGGCTCACCGACCGGAACATCCCGGCCGTTGCGCCTCCGGCCGATCTCCTCGAGGCGTTCAAGACCGTCGAGAACGCGGCCGACCGGAACGGCGATCCGAACCCGTCGGCGATCGCCTGGGACTCTGTTCGATACAAACCGCGGTATCTCGCTCACCTCGAGCAACCGGGACCGAGTCTGGTCGTCGACGAGCTGCGCGATCGCGCTCGCGAGCGTGACGTCTGGCTCGTCTGCTGGGAGAAAGACGCCCGCTGGTGTCACCGGCGGCTGCTCGCGAACGCGATCGTCGCCGACCTCGAGGACGTCGACGTCGTCCACCACCCGGACCCGTCGACGATCCCCCTCGAGGAACCCGATGAGTCGCCGGAAGCGAGTCTCGCTGACTTCGCTGGAGCCGGAGGTGCGTGATGAGCGATCTGACCGCCTTCGGCCTCGAGCCACAGGACCCGGCCGACGACGAGCCCATAGCCCACGAGGAGTCCGATGAGTCGGCGATCTGGGCAGCGTGTCTCGACTGTGAGTACGTCGGCTACGAGGTGAGCACCCGCTTCGGCCAGTCAGTACCGCTCTGTCCGGACTGTTTCGCAGAACGGGAGGGGTTGGCGTGACTCAGGTCGAAACCACCCCTCACGAGTCCCACGGCCGCTGGAAGTGGGACGACTGGGGGCGCGGCCCCTACGACGCGCTCTCGAGCGTGATGCTCGGCCCGCCGTTCGAGGGACACCTCGAGCTAGATCTCGAAGTCGACGGCGAGCCCTGGCACGTCCAGGTGACCTACTCGAAGTCGGGGTTCGCCCCCCGCCCACGAGACAACATCAACGCCTCGCGGCTGTACGAGTGGGACATCGTCGGCCGCGGGCCTGGCGAGGCGAAAGCATCGTTCAACATCAGCCCGCGCCACCCGAATATGCGCCACTGGCAGACGGGCGATCGCGTGAACCTGCCGTGGGATTCGCAGTTCGGCGAAGTCGACGGCGTCGACGTCGAGTACTCCCCGTCGAACGTCGAACCCGAGCGCGCCCTCGAGCTCCTTCCCGAGTTCTACGCCGCGATCTTCGAAGCGGCGGGTGAGCCGATCTATCACGAGTACTTCCGAAAGCCGCCACACCCCGAGTACAGCCGCGAGTGGGCACACGAGCGGTACGTCCGTATTCGCCGCGAGCGCGCGGAGACGCTGGTGAAGTCGGGCGTGCTCCAGAAAGTGATGCACCACCTGACGGATATGGAAGGGGTGAAAGCCGAGCTGAAAATCGACAACCGGGAGGTCATTAACCACCAGAACCGGCTCGTACTCGACCCGGCGTCGGTGGCCGAACTGCTGCCGGGGCACACCTACGGCCGAAAGTTCGAGATCTACCAGCTCGCCGACCCCGACGCGGTGTCGAAAGACCACCCGTCGTACCACCCGAAGGTGGAAGTCCTGGCGAACAAGAAGATGAACGACGGCGAGGCATGGGCATGGGCCGATCGACAGCGCGTCGTCGAGGAGATCGACGAGACGCTGATGAACTTCCTCGCGTGGGACGACATCCCGCTCGCACCCGATGCAACCGGCGTCTACGTCCCGGACGACCATTTCGACGCCGTGGCTCGAGAGACGCCGGTCGAGCTCTATCCCGACCCGACGCCGCGCCTCGAGGCGAAGTCCGACCACCTGTTGCTGACGACGCTTCGCGACATGGGCAACACCGCCGAGGAGATCGCCGAGATCGTCGCGACCGACGGCGGTGCCGACGTCGACGAACTCGCCGACCAGCTGGGGAAACACCCCGCGACGATCTACCGAGCGATCACCGACCTCGGCGAGATCGTCGACCTGGAAGACGGCCACGTCTCCTACCGCGTGCGGAAGTACCGCGAAGAGATCCGTGCGCTCGTCGAGAGCGCCGAGTACGCGATCGACAGCTACGCCGACCGCCTCCAGCACGTGATGGGCCTCGCCGACCACGTCGCCGAGTGCTCACCCTTCCAGCGGTGGCTCGCCGAAAACGGCGCCGACCTCGAGTTCGACCAGGAAGGCAACCCGAAGCGCCTCCGGATCGACACCATCCTCTCCTGGTTCAAAGCGGACAGCTTTGAGACCGCTCAGCGCGTCGCGAGCGAAGCCCTCGAGAAGTGGACGCGTTCGGGGAACGATCCGGCAGTGCTCCGGCGGACGTCGATGACCTGGACGACGCCCGGCGGCACGACTGAAACCGGATTCATCGGCGCCATCGCCGATCGCTGAACCGACCCCCGTAGTGGCAACGCTTTTCGTCGCCTTTCTTTCAGCAACTCAGGTTGGACTATAGCGGCAGCTACTCAAGTGCTGTTGAAGTCGTCGCCTCGAGCGACGCGATCGCGTCGCAGCCGCACCGCGTCGCCAGCGGGGTCGTTTCGCGCTTCGCGCGAAAACCCCCTTGGCGGGTGTCCCCAAGGGGACAAGACCAAAAAATTACACCGCCCCGCCCCCGCCTCCGCACGCATATCTCCAGTTGAAGCAGTCGAAATGAGGGTGTTCTATCTAAGATCCAGCACTCGGTGGCTAAGCCTAAATACCGTATGAGCGCCCTATAAGCAGTGTTCGTTTGATATCGTCCATAACAAACCTGTATCAATATTTGGGCGTTGGTGGAGGAGTCAGAGTAGGAGTTGTTCGGACGATACGGTTTTAAGCCATATCCGTCCTGGATAACACGATAAGAATGTCTAAGTACGAAGAAGTCCGCGAAGAGCTACTCGGAGACACAAGAGATTTTTCCGAACTGAATGCACCCAATGCGGTCGTACAATCCTTTGCCATCTGCACCTACAATCTCAGGATGATCAAACAACTAATCGAGACAGAAGAGGAGTACGCGAAACACATCGAGGATCGACACAAGTTTCAGCACAAACTCGTTCACAGAGCTGTGAACAGTTTCCGGTCTACCTACATCCTCCTCAGCCACAACTGTTACAATTCTTGTTACCGTGAACTCCGACATCAATACGAGACGTACCTCACGCTAAAAGGAGTGAACACGGACGATTCCGAGCGAGTAGCGAGAAAGTGGCGCGAATTCCGTGTTCAACTTGACGCATTAGTCGGTGGTACAGACGAATTCCCATTTTTCGGCTTCAAGTACATCGATTACCTTCGTAGCCGGCGAGCTAGCGGGAAAGATACACTTGAAAATGAATATAAGAGTTATGGAGAAATGTACGGGTACTTGAGTGAACGAGCAGCGCATCCATTTCGAATTGATGGATCATATCTTGACGGAAAGTATAACGAGCCTCAAATGGGTGAGAATGTATACTTCTCATTGTTTATCCTATTTGGAGTGTTGAAGGAGTACGAACGTGCGCTTCAGGACACTCCGGTTCCAGAGTTACTTGAGGAAGAGTTTGAGATGACTGCTGAACAGGCAAACTCTGTTTTCCCGTACGAAGTCCCGGTCTTTCTCCACGAGTATCTTTGAGGTACACCCGACTTTCCCGAAGATTGGCCAACAACTGACCCTAATGGAGCAAGGCAATTGCGCGGCGCGCAGAGCGCGAGCCACGATCGAGGAAAGATGAACCAGCAGATACTGGGACGCTAAGTGCGCTCTGAACCAGATATACGGAAGATAGCACCTTGATAACAACGGTTAGCGAAAGTCCTTACAAGGGTAGTCGTGAAACCGAGATTTGCGACGATTGCTTTCCACATGATAATGTTGAATTGCAGACTTTGTTATCTGTGCAGCAATAGCTGAGGATTGGATCAATTCATCTTCTGTCCATTCTGAGTTTTGTTCGTATAATGGTCTCCCATTCCGTTTTTGTCGATAAGGTAATGCAACTCGATCATGAAGCTTTTTCAAATTATCAAATGTGACTACGATTGGGTAAGAACCATGGCGATCCTTTTCTCCTGGGTATTCTTCATCAGGTTCCCAATCATGCACATTACGTAATATTTCAACATCACGTTCATTCACATGTACAACTAACATTGTTGGATGGATATCTGCTAACAACTTTTCAAGAAGGTGTGGTGATATCCCTGGTGGATCCGAAGAGTTTTGTTCATGTTCTCGCTTCCATTGTTTGAGAAGTTCTGCTGTAAATTCATCAGGTGCCTCGTCAATTATACGATGACATGTCGGACACATCAATATTAGATTAGAGTAAGAATCCCGCTCGTTATCGCCCATACTCTCACAATATCGTGCTCCACCAGGCTTTCGCGCGTGGATATGGCACATTTCACCAATAACAATGTCAAGCTCCAAATCAATCAGTTTTCTTTGGCAGTTGGGGAAGGCACATTGATTCCCCGATGCCCACCACAGTTTCTTGACGGTCCTTTTTGAAATTACCATATGATATGCTGACGACGACCAATTGTGATTATAGTTCCAAAACCTTTCCCCTACCAACATTATCGATTGAGTGTTAGAAAATTCCTTCAATGGCTATTTTGGCTTGCTGAGTCCCGCGATGATCACCACCCCCGTGCCATCGGAGCAGCGGGAGGTTCGACGCTTTGCACATCCGGTGTTTCAGGATTGTACAGCCTGACTGCCCATGTGGCCGATAGACGACGAAGCAGTACCAGCCGTCGTGACGCCGAAGCTTCTCGTGGTACTGGCGATAGATCTTCCAGTTTCCGGGCTGGCCGTCGGCGTGCTCGAGCATGGTGCTCTTGATTTCGACGGGGGTGCCGTTCTGGAACTTGGCGTCGTGCCACGAGCTGCGCTCGAGTTCGAACCGACGCTTCCGGGCCATGCGCTTCTCGACGATCGTGCCGAAGTGGTTGGCGCGCTTCGAGCGGTTCACGCACACCACGCGCCTCGCGCGCCGATATATATCAACTCCTCTTGGTCAGACTCGAGCGATGGGCCTAATGGACCATATATGGGCTGTCCCGCAGGGACAGTAAAGGGGGGTCCGAATCCGTATCCAGCTATCCACCCCGACGCGGTCATGCAATTACCTCCTCGACTTTGGCAAGTGTTTCGGCGTGTTTCCCGTCGTCAGTGTACTCGCGCCAGCGTGAACCGACCCAGCCGTGGCTGTATGGCACGTATTTGGCGGTTTCACGGTTCGACAGGCCTTCCTCTTTACAGCGAATCGCCGTCCAGATCGCCGTCGCCTTGGCCGCTTCGCTCGCCTCGAGGCCGTCGTTCTCCTCGTCGCTGAACGCCGACCAGCGCCAGTCGCTCGCTTCCTTGGTGTTGTACCGCCAGTCCGTTGGCGGGATGCCCTCGATCTCGGCTTCGATCTTCCGGAGCTCGCCGTTGCTCACCTTGTCAGCGACGATCGCCTTCTTTCGCGAGACCTTCTTGACGATCTTGCCGACGCGCCACAGCATCGGGTGAATCGACGACTCACCGTGAGCGATGTAGATCAACGCCCCGCCGTACTTTCGGATTTTGTAGACGAGTGGCGCCATCTTCTGGCGGGTTTCGTAGCCCTGCTTTCCGGTGCCGCTGGCGGCTGAGGAGAACTCGTCGCCGAGGAACAGCTTCGGCCGTTGGCTGTGCTCGAGCGGATCGCCGTCCTGTTCGACCCAGTCCATGAGGGTGCCGTAGTCGGGAATCCAGCCGTCCTGGACGTCGCCGTCGCCGTCCACCCAACGGTTTTTCTCCTCGAGCGACTGGATATTCGTTCCCACCAGGGAATCTGAGCCGTGGAGATCGCGCCACCGCTGGCCGAGCAGACAGGCGAAATCGGTCTTTCCCGCCCCCATTTCGCCGAGTACGACGATCACGGGTGCCGGTCCAGCGACCAGCTCGTCTATCGTCCCCATCGCCTTGATACCGGAGACGTCCGCCCGCTGGCTCGAGTCGCCGACGAGGTGCTTGATCGTCGGCATATCGCCGTTCTCGAGCGCCGTCCGCAGGGTTTCAGTCCCTTCGACTTTGCGGATGTGGCGGTGTTTCCGGAGGTCTTTGCTTGCCGCTGGCATCTTATCGGGGCGGCTCGTGCGGTACGGGTCGTAGTGTAGTGCCCGGATCGACAGCTGACGAGACAGCTTCGCGTCGCGGATGACGCCGCTGTGGTCGTGCAGCTCGCGATTCTCCCGGCCGCTGTAGCCTTCCTGGTGCTCGCGCGCCTGTGCGGTCGTGTACAGGTCCTGTTCGTCAGCCATAGATTGCCTCGTGAACGTCCGCGTCGGTCGACTCCTCGATACCCCCCTCTGTCGCTGGCGGCTCCTCGAGGCCGGGATCGTCCAGGTCCTCGAGGGCGTCGGCGCCACGATCGCCGAGCCGACCCCAGGCGTAGTATGCTGCCAGCGCCGGAACGCCGAGCGTCACCGCGAAGAACACTCGCGGGGCGGGGTAGAACGCCGGTCGCTCGCGGGTGTCGCCGTCAGCACCGACCGTGCGCTCTTCCGTGGGGACGGTCAGTGCGTCCGCCGGGAGCAACAGCAGCCCGCCCCAGAGGCCACAGACGAGTCCCACTGCGAACGCCAGCGCGACGATCGCCTTCGTCCGCTCACGTCTCATCGGACCACCTCCACCGGCCTGAGTCGTGACCGACTATCAGCGGAACACTGTCCCGCATCTTTCGGATCTGGTCAGCGAACAGGAGACTCGTATCAGTTCGTCCCCGTCCGGGAGTCGTGTCTTCACAGGCGATGAACAGCTTCGGCGGCTCAACCGTCGGGTTTCGAACCGTTCCGTCGTGGATGTATCTCATCTCTCGGCCCCTCCGTCCGTCTCGGCTGCCTGGACAGTGTCGTACAGTCGCGGCTCCGGTGCGACCGGCTTCGGCGCGTGTTCGTCGATGTACGTCTCCTCGTAGTTGTCGGCGTCCTGGATGTCGTCCATGTCGGCCTGTTCGACGTCCTTTTTCGCCGCTTCCCATCGCTTGGCGACGGCCGTCTTCGGCGCCATCTGTCCGCGTTCGTCCGCCTCGGCTTCCTCGTTGATGACGTCCGCCTGAATCTCGAGTCCCATCCGCTTGATGCGGCCCCGGAGTCGGTTGTACTCCAGGTACGCCCGCGCGAACGTGTCGTGGACGTCCTCGAGCATCGCTTTCGTCGTCACGAGCTTGCTGTCCGTGATCTTGCTGAAGTAACAGCCCGTCACCCGGAGTTCGTCCAGGTCCTCGAAATACTCGAATTCACGGACTTCGTACGCGTCACCGTCGTTGCACACGTACGGAGACGGGCCGTCGACGGTCTTCTGGTCCCACAACTCGGGTGCGACGTAGTACTTCTCGCGGGTGTCGGTCACACCGTTGATGTGGTAGACCGTCACCATATCCCGCTGGCGCAACCGTTCGGCGCCGACGGCGAACAGTCCGAACAGCGGCGGTCCGAACAGCATCAGGGACACGAGCATCCCCAGCGCAACCGGCGGCACACCGGGTAGCGACGGCCGAATCAGTAGCAGCGCGACGGCGATCGACACACAGACACCGACGACGAGCAGCTGCGCCTCGACCACGATGTACGTCAGCCGGTCCTTCCAGTCGTTGAACGTGTGTGAGAGTTCGCTCATGCTTTCTCAACCCCCGTTTGCTCGGTCCGAAGGACGTAGACGGCACCCAGCCCCGCCAGTCCGACCGTCATTACGATGCCGAACAGCAGCCCACTGGCACCGCCGAACGCGTCGAACGGATCGTCACTGGTTTCGATGCCACTCGAGATCCTGACCGCGCCGCCAGTCGTCGCGACAGAGACGGCCCCTCGGTCGTCGATCGTCTCGACGTCCATCGTCAGCGTGTGCGTCCCGCGCTCGAGGTCGTGACGTTGCTCGGGTACGCGCGACGCGCCTTCGTGGGTGAGCCCCGCCACCGCGTCCGACAGCACCACCTCGCGGGAGATCTCCGTGCGGATCTCGACGGTTGCCCGCCCGTCGTCGATCTCCCAGTCGGTGATCGTCGTCGCGTCGTCGATCGCGATCACCTCGAGGTCGGCCGTCTCGTTCTCTGCCCCGGTATCGGCAGCGGCCAGCCCACTGCCCATGCCCACAGCTACGAGTGCGAGCAGCGCCAGCACTACCACCGTCGCCCTACCTGAAAAGCGGGACATGGTTACGGCCCCAGTGCGTCGAGCAGGTTCGTCGCCAGTACCACCACGAGCGCGAGGATCACGACCAGGATCCCAACGCCGATCAGTGCGTCCTGGCTGTCCGGCGTTCCCCAGTCGGGCATCGACGGCAGCCAGCCACCGCCGCCACCGATCACCGAACCACCGCTGTGGTCGTCCTCGATGGCGTCTTTCAGGTCTGCAATGTTATCGAGGTATGCGCCGTACTCCTCGGCGTCGTAGGAGTCGTACTTGGGAGCGCTCCAGTCAACGTCGTCGACCTCCTGGCCGCCGTCGTCGTACATCGCTTCGATCGTGAACTCACCGTCGTAGAAGGTCACCGTCTCACCTTCGTCGAAGTTGTTGAGCTGTACCGTCTGGTTGAACTCGTCGGTGTGATAGGGCTCGCCGACCTCGAGGCCACCCTCAGGGATGTCGTCACCGGAGACCATCAACAGCCCTTCGTACGTCTCGTTGACGTACTCGGTCGGCTCGATCGATCGGTCGCCGGTCGTCTCGTTGATCGACCGTTCCTGGTCGATCGCACCGTTGTAGTGGACGACCATCGACGAGGCGTTCGTCCGGTCCGGGCTCGACATCGAGAGCGAGGCTCGGAACGCATCCTGGAACCGATGGGACGTCACGTCGCTGTCGCCAGAGAGGTGACGCACCTGACCCTCAGCCGATCGGACTTCGCCGGGATCGACGATTCCGGCGTCCATGGCGTCGTACAACTCGTTGACGAACGCCGGGTCGTAGTTAACGACCAGCTGGTCAGACTGCTGTTCGATCTCCGACCAGGTGTTGTACCAGTCACGGTGGTCGATGACGGCACCAGTGGGCACCCCACCAGCGTCGACCCCGCCGACGTTCATCACGACGATGTTTCCGTGTGCTACCGCTGGCCGATCGGCGACGTTGGAACACGCACCGCAAGTGGTTCTGAACGTCTCGTCGACTTCGAACTGATCGGCCGTCTCGTTGTACTCCCAGGTCTCTTTGACCGGATGGAACGCTCTGTCAGTTGAGTATACTCTGTCATGATTGCCATCCTGAAGGTCATCGACGTCATACTCAACGCGCAACGCCTCTACCTCGTGAGTTTCGCCGTTGGATAACTCGACCTCGAGCGTCTCAGTCCCACCGACGAAGACCGCACTGACGCCGCTGTCGTCGCGGTCAGGATGGGGACTCATCGACGCGGTAAGGAATTCATCAGAGATGTCGCCGTCATCGTTCGCTTCCTCAGCGATGTAGGCGTACTGGAGGTGTCCCTTGTGCAGGACCTCGAGGTGGTTTCGCTGGTGCATCGCGTAGTAGTCGCGGATCGCCTGCTGGGCAGCAGTATGCGCCTCTGTCGAGGAATTGCCATTCTCGTACGCCGTTGCAATTGCGTGGCGCGCCTCGAGGCTCGCGATCGTGGAGGTGTCGGTGAGGTGATTGTCGATCATCACCGTGTGGGCGTCGATCGCCTCACCCTCGCTCACCGCTCGCGAATGCATGATGGCCTCGTCACCGTTCAGGCCATCAGTATCGATGACGTCATCCGACCAGTCGCAGGTGTGGTACAGGCTGGCGGCAGCTAACTCCGCCTGGTTCGGATCGTAGCAGTTCACCTCGGTCGGCTCCTCGTCTCCGTCGCCGTCACCGTCGTCGGCGATCGCCGTGCCGGTCGTCGCGATCGGGGCGACCAGCGACGTCACCAGGAGTAGTCCGACCAGGAGGACGAACACCCTGTGGGCGATGGGCTGTGTGGATGATAGCTTCATGAGTATCACTCCGTGTAGCTGAGCCAGACGGTCGAGAAGGTCGTCAGGCCGGTCGCTCCGATGAGGAGCCAGTCACTCGTTTGCAGTGCCGAAGCGAACACCGGAACGAACTCGTAGATGATCGGCAGGGCCAACGTCCCCACCATCGTCCAGCGTTCCGCCTGTGAGTAGTTCGTGCCGTCGAACTCGTTGGTCCACAAGATCCACAGCATGGACGTCGTGGCCAGGATCAACGGCACGGAGATAGCGACCGAACCGGCGGTGAAAATCGCTCTCGAAAGGTCGTACCCACCGAGCACCTGGACATTCAACGTCCAGATGCCGAAGACGATACTCGCAGCCGTGGGATACACCCACAGCGCGATCATGTCGATCTTGTCGATTGTGCCTGAAGCCATACGCACGCACGAATTCTCCGGGACGTCGAAAACGTCAGTAAAACCAAGGCTCAGCAACTTTTATGACATGGCGGGTTGCCGCCGATCCCATGGCACTGAACAAGCTTCGCCAGCTGGATCGCAACTCGGCAGGCATCACGCTACCGAAAGACGACCTCCGGATTGAGGGGTTGCTCAACGACCAGGGTGACCTCGAGGGAGAACACCACGTCCACATCCGCCACGTCGACGAGGGGAAGTGGTCGGTCGAACTCGTCGACGGGCTGTTTGACGAATAGAATCGGTCAGAGCCACTCGACTTTTTCTCGCTCTCGTCGTTGCGCGTCAGGTGAGTACGTCCCGCGGTAGTGCTCGAGGAATGTCTCCAGGTCGTTCCAGCCACCCCAGTCGAGAACCAGCATCGGGTCGACGTCGGCCGAGGCGAGCGACGTCGCCCAGGTCCGCCGGAGATCATGAAAGCCCAGGTGCAACCAGCCGTCGTCGCCAGTCTCCTGGTGCAGCTCGCCAGCGGTCGCGGTGAGCCACCGGCGAAGCGAGCGCGTCGCGAGATCTCGAGCAGCGGGGAACTGGCCGGAGCCTCACGAACGTCGCTCACCGTGCGGATCGTCGTCGCGAGATCGCGCGGGACGGGTGTCTCGCGGTACTTGTTGCCCTTTCCAGCGCGAACGCGAAGCACCGTTCCGGCGTCGGTGCTCACGACGTCCTTCGGAGTGACGTCCAGAACTTCGTGGGATCGAAGGCCACAACGTGCACCGAGCGCGAACGCGAGTCGTTTCTGTGTGTCGGGAGCCGCCTCGAGCAGCTGCTCCACTTCGGTCTGGCTGAGCCAGACCTTCATGTCGTCTCGTTTCTCGTGTTGTTGAAGATTCATGGTGTCCGACTTGCGAGCAAGCCGGACGGCAACCCGGGGTGACGTAGCTGTTTCGACGGGGGTGGGCGGCACGATCGCGGCGGAATCCGTCCGACTTTCTCCAGTTCTCGGACGCGACCTACTGGGTAGCCTTCTGCAGCTGAGCTGCAGTCGAGTGTGCATTTGCCGCCGCTCTTGAAACCGAATTAGCGAACTCGAGAGCCTCTTCTTCGAATGTGACGCTCTCCACGAGCTCACCCGTTGCAGTTTGGAGAGTGATCGAT
This sequence comes from Natronobeatus ordinarius, assembly GCF_024362485.1. NCBI lineage: Archaea > Methanobacteriati > Methanobacteriota > Halobacteria > Halobacteriales > Natrialbaceae > Natronobeatus > Natronobeatus ordinarius. The sequence continues at coordinate 1,448,993 of NZ_CP101456.1, forward strand.
ACGGACCCATCCTCGGTATTGAACGCATCTACGAAAATTACCAATCCGATTGCAGCAATACTGAGGCCACCAACGAGGAGAATAATCGTTCCTAACTCGCTCTCGGTTAAGCCGATGAGTCCGAACGACAAGACCCCCAGGACCATCATCAAACCAGCAACCATCAACGTCGTTTCGTCCGGTTCCTGACTGGGTGTTTGAGTGATTTCAACGCGACCGACCGAATCCAGATACGTCGATTCAAGAGAAATCCGCCCATTGTTCGTCTCTTTATCGAACACCAGAAACCGCCGGTCGGTCACGAGATGCGTTGTTTCAGTTGCTCTCTCATATTCCAATTCATCTACTATAGAGTAAGCATCAATCACCTGCTCACCGTCTGCGATGTAGGGTGCGATCTCCTCCTTGTGCGACTTTGGGAGAGACGGCATTAGTCGAGCGAATCTATCAGCGAACTCGTTTTATTTTTTCGTTATGTTACCAGCGACGGTTCGCTTGTTGATGTGGTCCCGATTGAACGCGTCACCATCTTTGCCGTGGTGGACCCGACAGTACAGTTCGGACAGAGGGAAATGACGTTATCCGGATGATCAGAGTCAAAGGGGGTTTCGCTCCTTTCCGCCTTCCCGCTGTTCTCGGACGCACAACTCGCCGCCACTCCGTACCTCGTGTGTCCCGGTCACGATGACCCTATCCGACGTTCATGAACTCGAGCGTCGCTTGAGGAGAGGTCGATCCGGAGAGGATTCAAAGGATAGCGAACACATCCGTGATTGGGTTACGATATCGCACGAGTGTGGAAAGCAAGTATCGATAAATCTTGGTAAAGTAATATTTACATACTGTCTATTCTTTGTGTGTTTCATGCAGAATTCCACGTCACGGCGTGCATTCCTCTCAACGGCACTCATTGGGACTCTTGCGGGTTGTTTAGACTCTCTTGGAGACGATGAGGAAGCAACCGTCAACATTGACACCGACATAGGAGGCGAAACGGACGTTCCCCAGTTAGAGACACTAACAGAAGAAGCTCGTAAACGTCCAATCAAAGTTGACACAGAGCCCTTCGAAAATACTAACATCGGATTTGAATTACCAGCATCGCACATTCGGAAGTATAGTTACGAATCAATTGAGGTAAGACTTGAACCAAAGTCGCCCCTTCTTGGATTGCTCGAAAGTGGGACAGAGTATGTTATTGAGGCCTTCGTTTTGGATTATTCAACTGAGGAAGAAATTGGGCACGGTGAGTCTAAAAGCTTTGTTCCAAGCGAATTGAACGAACCAACCGAGATCACTATTGAGACATCATTCTTTGTTCCCATCCCAGAGAACGCGGTTACGTACTATCTCGTGTATCGGAAAGCCTCAGACCCACCAACGTTTGGCCTATTTCTGGGTGAACCGTTGATGGCCACAAACCCGTTTCGAGTTACTGAAGACGGTATCGAGCGGTCAGCCTCAGAACATGAGCGAGATAGTAAGGCTATCGACTACAGAGACCTTTCTACACAGGAACACCATCCATCAACAGGAACTTATTCACGGATCAACGTCGAGGGGGGGTATATCGTCTATTTTTCACCGGAGACACCCTCTCAGGCACCCAAGATTCAGTCAGAGATTCCGTTCTATATTCCCAAGATGACTTACGACAGATGGAAGAACCAAGATCGGCCTCGAGTCCCTGAAAGTGCAGCAGAGCGGACGCGCTATATCACAGAGTCGTTTGAAATAGGAATGGGCTATCACATTGCGGATATAATTAACAATTCAGGATTCAAACAAGGTGTACGTTCTGAAGAGCAGCTTCTTGAGTACGTCAGTACCTTTGTCCAAAGTCTTCCTTACGCTCTTGACTCTATCAGCACCGGATATGCGGATTATTCTAGGTATCCTTCTGAGACATTAGTAGATGCTCAAGGCGACTGCGTGGACACGTCGATTCTATTAGCTGCAGCTATTCTTGGCGGTCCATTGAGAGCAGACGTAGGATTATTTTCATACGATTCAGCTGCCACTGGTTCAGATGCAGGACATATCGCTGTCGCTGTGAATCCGGAGAACTTTTCGTTAGATGGACCGGCCTTCGATACTGGCGAAGGAAGATATTATTATATTGAGCCAACCGGGTTCTGGCCCCCTGGCTCGGTTCCGCACCAACTCCAATTTGAGCGAGGGAACTTCCACGAGATCGAAGAACCACAGGGCGGATTTTAAAACCCCTCTTCGAGGTCAGTACCCTCGAGTTCGCTCTATGGAAAGTCAGATTACGATATCAAACGTGCATCAAAAGTCAGTGGCGGTAGTTACATGGCCACGTTCATGAACCTATGAAACCATCAGCAATTAATACGGTGTCTGATTGCTATAGCGCATGATCACCGACGCTCGAGCCCTCCGGCGGTCGTTCGTTCCCCAGGAACTCCAGCACCGGGACGGACAGATCTCACACCTTTCGGCAGCCCTCCGGCCGATTACGCGGGGGTTGCCGGGTGAGGACGTGTTCATCTATGGACCGAGTGGCGTGGGGAAGACGACGCTCGCGAGGTACGTCGCCGAGCAGCTCCAGGCTGCCACCTTCGGGTCCCGATGGGGCTACGTCAACTGTATGTCCGATTCGTCGACGAACGCCGTTCTCCAGCGGTTGGTCCGTGACACCGGGCTTGCGGCCCACCTGTCGACCGACGGTACACCGGCGAGTGAGTTCTACGACCAGTTCCGGGAGTTCGACGGCCAGGTGCTCGTGATTCTCGACGAGGTGGACTGCCTCGAGGACGAGTCGGTCCTGCACGCGCTGTACGACCTGCCGAACGTGACGATGGTCGTGATCACGATCAGCGAAGACAACCTCCTCGCGAGGTGTGACAGCCGCGTCCAGAGTCGGCTTCGGTCCATGACGACGGTCGCCCTCGAGAAGTACAGCCTCGCCCAGCTGGTCGACATCCTTCGGGCGCGCATCCGGGCGGGGTTGGCCCCCGGCGTGATCACGTCGGCCGCGATCGCGGAGATCGCCGACCGGGCCGCCGGTGATGCTCGCGAGGCGATCGCGATTCTTCGCCAGGCCGTGATGGTCGTCGACTCGGGTCCGGAGCGAAAGATTACCGTCGACGTCGTCCGCCGCGTCGAGGACGACGCACGCGAGGAGATCCGGCGCGATCGCGTCGACGACCTCGGGACGCACAAGCGATTGCTCTACGACATCATCGAAGCGGCCGGCGAGATCGGGGCGACGGAACTCCGCGGGACCTACGAGCAACGCTGCTCTGAGCCTAAAGCCGCGAGCACACGACGGCGGTACCTGGCGTCACTCGAGGAGAAGTACGAGTTGATCGCCTCGAGAGGGAACGGGAAGGGGAAGGTCTTCTGTGTGACCGAGCCGTGACTTCCAGTCGATACGTGTTTTCCGTTCATTTTCGCCCACTCGAGTAGAGGGCTCGAGTCGCCCGATTATCGCAAGTAGAGAACTTCCGTTCGTTTTCCGCCCACAATTCCGGTTTTCCGCCCACCGGAGTAGAGGCTCTAAATCGATCGGCTTCAGACGGTAGAGCGGTTTCGGGGTGGTTTTCCGCTCACCCACGGGTCAGCGTTTATTCCATATCCTACCTCCACCCACACATGTCTGTCAAAACAGGCGATAGCACCAGCCGCGAGCCGCGACGGCTCACGACCGACCTCGAGGACGGGCGGTCCGTCGAGGTCGAGATTTCCGGTAGCCCGGACAACCATGCACGCGTCGACGTTCGCCTCGAGGGCGAGCGACGATGGGTCTTCGGCGTGAACGACGACGTCGCCGTTCCGTTGTTCGACCTGGACGCCGACGGGTACGGGAACCGCAATGAAGAGCTGCCGGCGTGGATCGAACCGCTGTTACGCCGGCTCGGACTCGAGGGGGTGGACGCGTGAACGGGTCACTCTTCACTCGGCTCGAGGTCACTCGCGTCGAGATCTCCGGCGAGGTACTGTGCGCCGAGGTCGGCGATCTCGTAGTAGCCACGTTCGACGCGAGTAACGAGGCCGTAGTCTACCAAAACAGAAAGACGACGGTTGACTTCGTGTCGCGACTTGTCGATGTTCTTCGCGATGACGGATGGAGAAAGGATCATTCCCGACGACTCGAGAGACTCGAGAATTCGATCGTCGGTGGGAAGCTGCATCCAGTCGCCGGGGTTCCGCATGACTGCGGCCAGTTAGTACAGAGTGATAGCAGTGCCGGTGTGTTCCGAGACTCACAACAAAGGATGCGACAAACCACACTAATTGATGCGAGATTTTATTACGATAGACTCGAGAGTGGTTGGTCAACGGGAGTTTCACGCGGGTCTGACTGTCCGTCGGACCCATTGCAAGAATGCGGTCCGGTGGTAGTGACACCGGGTCCGCGCGGCTCCCGTATCCACGGTACGGCAGCCATGTACGACGACGATTCGCGGGGTCTTGAAAGCCCCGACCGACCAGACGCATCGACTGTTACCGACCAGCGACTCGTGACCGACGGCGGCACCGCGTGGGGAGATCTCACCGCGTTCCAGCGCGACGTCCTCGAGGCGATCGGTCGCCTCGAGCGCGCCGACGAGACGACCTACGGAATGGCGATCGGCCGCGCCCTGGAGACGAAACACGGCGAAGTCAATCACGGTCGCCTGTACCCGAACCTGGACGATCTCGTTCAGGCCGAGTTCATCGAAAAAACGACCCTCGACCGCCGAACGAACCGCTACACGCTCACCGACGAGGCGCGCGCGATGCTCGAAGAACGCGCGCCCGAGCTGGCGGATGTCTGCGGACTGTCCATCGCGGTTGCCGACGGGGGTAGCCGATGAGCGCCGATCCCGCCGACCGCCAGGCCGACGCCCTCGAGGCGATCGCGACCGAGCTCCGGTACCAGAACGCGGTGCTCTGTGAGGTCCTGATGTCGATAGACGACCTCGCCGCCCGCGTCGACGAGCACCACTTCCCGGATGCCGAGCCGCGTCAGCGCTCCGGGCGAGCGATCCAGACAGCGATCGCCGACCAACTGTTCGAGCGTGACGAAGCCGACGACGGCGTGGGCTTTGGGCCGAACCGCCGCGCGGCGAACTGGGGTGGGGACAAGTGAGCGACGACCTCGAACCGCTGACTCCGGAGGAGGCCGTCAAACTTCACCTGGACTCGATGCGTGACAACAACGCCGAGTGGACCCGCATTTCACACCGGAGCCACCTTCGGGCGTTCGTCGAGTGGTGCCGCGAAGAGGCCGGTATCGACAACATGAACGAACTGACCGGCCGGGACCTCTACCACTTCCGCGTGTGGCGACGCGAGGGCGGATATTCGGAGGGGCAAGACGAAGAGATCGCCCCGAAGACGCTTCACTCCGTGTTGACTACCGTCCGGTCGTTCCTGAGGTTCTGCGGTGAGATCGAAGCGGTTCACGAAGACCTGTACCTGAAGGTTCCGTTGCCGAGCCTCTCGCCGGGCCAGGAGGTGAGCGACAGCACGATGGTTCCCGAGCGAATTCCGCCGATCCTCGAGTACCTGGACCGCTACGAGTACGCGAGTCGGGACCACGTGGTGTTTCTGCTCATCTGGCACACGGGTGCCCGACTCGGCGGCATCCGCGCCCTCGACGTCCGTGACTGCGAGCTCGACGGGCGAAAGCCGTCCGTCGAGTTTGTTCACCGGCCAGAGACGGGAACGCCGTTGAAGAACGACGAGGGCGGCGAACGAGTCAACCGTATCAGCGATCGGGTGGCACAGACGTTGAGCGATTACATCGCAGGTCCTCGAGCGAAGGTCACCGACGACGAAGGACGTCGACCTCTGATTACGACCGCTCAAGGCCGGATCGCACCCTCGACGCTTCGGAATATCGTGTACAAGTGGACCAAGCCGTGCGAGATAGGCGACGAGTGTCCTCACGACGAAGATCCTGCCACCTGTGAGTGGACGTCGTACAATACGGCCTGTTCGTGTCCGTCCACGCGGTCCCCGCACGACCTCCGGAAAGCGCGGGTGACGAAGTACCGTAACGAAGGGATCGCTCGGGGGATCGTCTCTGATCGGCTCGACGCCTCGAGCCAGATTCTCGACAAGCACTATGATCGCGCCTCGAAGCGTGAAAAAGCAGATCGACGCTGGAGAGAACTCAACCGATAGCCATGACTCACGAAATCGCAAAAGTGGCAGCAAGCGCGGTGGTGAAGACCCGTCGCGCCCGTCGTTCTGCCGCGAGCACTGTCGCGAGCGGCAGCGACGGGAAACGGGATTTGAAGTAGAGAAGACGCAGCGCCGAGCGCAGCGAGGCGACCGTCTTCGCGTGGTTCAAATCCCGTCGCACCCGCTCTTCTGTGCGAACGACAGTGAGTATGAATAGCGGATCCCGTCGCGCCCGTGGACAACCGTCGCTACAGCCCAGGCTGGTACGTAGGTGAGCCACGCGTCCGACGTTGGCACGCCGATGAACCCTCGTAGAGTCGACTCCTCGAGCCGGCCACCTGTCGCGAGTTCGGCTAGAGGAGGAGTGATCGGGACGTCACGTGGGTGAGCAGACAGCGTACAAAACGCCGCTCTGCGTTCGGCGCTCGAGGACTCCTCAGTCAGCCGAAGAGGTGGTCCATGAGGAGTCGCTCGAGGAGGCCGGGTCGACGGCCGTCACAGGTCTGGACCATCACGGCGGTGGTATCGACGCTGTCGACCAGTCGGTTGCCGGGTCGGCCGAGGACTCTGGCTGTCAGGCCGGTTCGGTCGACGCCGGTCACGAGCAGGTCGGCGTCGCCGACGAACCGGGCCAGGCCCTTGATTTCGTCGTCGGTTTCGATGATCGTCGAGCGCGTCGGCACCGTGAGGATCGAGATCAGTTCTTCGTGGTAGCGCTCGACGGACTCGCGCTGGCTCTCGGGGGCGTTTTCGGGGATTGCCTGGAGGAGGTTGAGCTGGGCGCCAGTCTCCTCGGCGACGGCGTCGGCGAACAGCAGCTTCAGCGGATCGTACGCGCCGCGGTTGGCGACGACGGCGATCTCGTCGGCGCCGTCGAAATCGTCGTCCTCGACCAGCATGACGTCACAGGGGGCGTTCTTGAGGAGCCAGTCGGTCTCGCCGCCGAACAGCCGCTGGTGGAAGTCCGCCTGCCGGCGTTCGGCGATCAGCAGGTCGTAGCCGCCGTACGTTGCGAGATCGACGATCGCCCGTTTGTGGTCTTCACTGGAGATTTTGCGGTATTCGACGTGCGTCTCCGCCGGCCCGCCGGCGTCGCTGGAAGGAATCGTGACGCCGCCGGATGGCCGCGTCGGCCGCTCGACGGCCTGTCCGTCGGGGAACCAGTCGGGAGCGTCCTCGGGGTCGGCTGGCAGCCAGTCGGGAACGCTTCCGGCGGAGATCTCCGGGTGGTCCTCGGCGAACAGTCGGTGGGGGACGTCGACGAACTCGACGACAGAGACGGCCGTCGAGCGCAACCGACCCATGTCGGTCGCCATCCGGAGCATGTCTTTTCTGGCCTTGGGGGAGGTTTCGTCGGTGATCGCCACGAGGACGTCGTACTCGGCGTCGGACTCGAACAGCTCGCGGGTGCGGTCGGTGGCTCGCTCGCTGACGTTCTCGCGAACGCCCGCTCGAGCGGCCCCCTCGCGGTCGACCCGCTTGCGGGCGTAGGCGTAGTACCACGCCATCGCACCGATCGTGATGACAACTGAACCGACGAGCGGAATCGGCCCCATCGTCGTCAGCACGACGAGTCCGCCGACGATACCGGCGAGTTGCACCCAGGGGTACAGCGGGGAGACGAATTCCGGTTCGTAACCCTCGACGGCACCCTCGCGGAAGCCGATCACCGCGAGGTTGACCAGGACGAACACGAGCACCTGGAACGCGGAGGCCAGCTTCGCGATCTGCAGGATCGGGACGAACGCGACCAGCACCATGATGACGGCACCCGTGAGGAGGATCGCTCGCACCGGCGTGTTGAACCGGGGGTGAAGCTCCTCGAACGAGGAGGGGACGAGGTTGTCGCGCGCCATCGCGAAAGGATACCGCGAGGCCGAGAGTACGCCCGCGTTGGCCGTGCTCACCAGCGCCAGCAAGGCGGCCACGACGACGGCGATGACGCCGATCGTCCCGAGCGTCTGTTCGGCAGCGACGGCGACCGGCGCGTCGGTGGCCGTGAGGACGTCACCGGGAGTGACGCCGACGAGCACGGCGACGATCAGCACGTAGAGCACGGTCGTAAATCCGAGCGAGACGAGCATCCCGAGCGGGATGTTTCGCGAGGGGTTTTCGATCTCCTCGGCGACGCTCGCGATCTTGGTCACCCCGGCGTAGGAGACGAAGACGGCCCCCGTCGCCGCGAGCAGGCCAGTCGTCGTCGGGTCGAGCGATCCGTTCAGGCGTGCACGTTCGACGGCGAGCCCGCTCCCGGCGACGAACCAGACCATCGCCGCGAGCATAATCGCGACGATGGCGACCTGGAACCGTCCGGTGACGTCCGAACCGACGAGGTTGACCAGGAGCAACAGCGCGGCGATCCCCAGGGCGATCGCGGTGACGGTTCCCGGAGAGAGGCTGCGATCGAGCAAGTATACGAGATACGGCACGCCGCCGACGAGAGCGAGTGCGCCCTTGAACGACAGCGAGAACCACGTCCCGATGCCCGCGACGGTGCCCAGGAGCGGCCCCATCCCGCGCTCGATGTAAACGTAGGTGCCGCCGTCTTCCGGCATCGCGGTGGCCATCTCGGATTTCGACAGCGCCGCCGGAACCACCAGCAACCCTGCCAGCAGATACGCCAGCACGACCGTCGGGCCGGCGATCTCGTACGCCAGCGCTGGCAGGATGAAGATGCCCGAGCCGACCATCGCACCGATGCTGATCGCAACGACTTCCGGAAGGCCGAGATCTCGATTCAGTCCCGTCGCCATGGCTAGTCGATTACCCCTGCCGTCGGCTTCCGAACCCCTGCACGTGGGCGACTACGGTACGGCATTGCGTTCCCGAATCGGTGAGCACGTCGTGCGTCGGTCTTCCCGGAGCGGAATCGACTCGAGCGGACGGCAGATGGACGTCCCCTCTCGTGGCGGCCAGTGTGCGGTTCCTGTCGGATGCTGGTGACGGCCGATGGATATAGACGTGTACAAATCATACACTATTAGTCAATGCTACGTAGTGGTGGATCGAATATAATGGTTTTGGATCTACAATGTAGATCTCTTTTATTGGGCCCTATAGGGCTAATTGGCCACATATCTGTTCTGGTGAGAGATATCTAATAGTCGGAAAATTCAGTCATACTTGAGGCGAGCCGTGTAAGAGGTGTGTTTTTCACACAATATTGTCTGCTTTCTCCCCGTCGAAGAGCGGTTACAGCAACACTTAGGGATTCGTGTCGCCGACCAGATGTGTCGGCTCCCTCCACCGACAGCCGATGTCGGTTTCGCCGGCCGGAATCGATGCATCCGGACGCGAATCCCTAACTGTCTCCTACCCCCACTCGAGTATCAATCGTGGGGGTGGAACCGTTTGATTGCCCGATCGACTGCGTCGGTCTGGCCGATGAAGGTGACTCGGTCGCCCTCACGGAGTCGGTGATCGCCAGTCGGAACTTCCGTCTCGCCGTCGCTGTGGGTCAAGAGCCCGACGATACAGCCGTCGGGGATCTCGGCGTTGACCTCGGCGATCGACTTCCCGACGAGGTCAGAGGCGGTCACCTCGATCTCCTGGACGTCCCCGGTTCGGCCGAGTTCGTTCATCCACGCCGACAGCGACGGCCGCTCTAAGACGTTCTCGAGCGACCAGGCGGTCGCCATCGAGAGGTCGATCGCCCGGACGCCGAGTGCCTCGAACGCCTCGACGTTCTCGGGCTGGTTGACCCGCGAGGCGACCGTCGAGACGTCGAAGCTCGTCTTCGCGAGCTGACAGACGAGCAGGTTGACGTCGTCGTCGGGGGTGGTCGCGATGACCGTCTTCGCGTCGGCGGCACCGACCCGCTCGAGGACGTCGGCGTCGGTGCCGTCGCCCTCGACGGTTCGGATGCCGCGGTTGCGTGCCTTTTCGACGGCATCGGGGTCGCTATCGACGAGCAGTACGTTCTCTCCGTCCGCTTCGAGCCGTTCGGCGAGGGACAGGCCGACCCGCCCTCCGCCAACGATGATGGTGCGCATTGGTGAAATCTCTAAGTATTCCGAAATCTGTCGTGCGAGTCCGGCCTGCAGGATGACCGTCGTGAAGATGATCAGGAAGACGGTTCCGGCCAGGAACTGCGCCTCCAGGGGTCGACCGATCGTCTGCAGTTCGACGGCGAACAGCGTCGCGACGCTGGCGGGGATGATCCCGCGGGGGCCGACGGCGCTGAGGAACAGCCGTTCGTTGCGAGTGAACCGTTCGTTGGTCGTCGCGAGGAAGATCACCGCCGGCCGGAGCACCAGCGTGACCGCGATCACGACGGCGACGCCGGCGAGCCCGAGTGTGAGGATGTCCTCGAAGCTGATCAGGGCGGCGAGGGCGACGAACACGAACGAGAGGACGACCACCGAGAGGTCGTCCAGGAAGTCGATCACGTCCTCGTGGTGAGGAAGGTCGACGTTGCCGAGCGCGAACCCCGCCATCGCTGCGGCGGCGATGCCGGTCTCGCTCGCGACCAGTTCGGCGCCGCCGTAGGCGACGACGATCCCGGCGAGGACGATCAGCCGGGCGTGAAGTGGCCCGTTGCCGGGAGCGAGGTCGGCCCGGTCGAGCAACAGCCAGACGGCTGCGGCGACGAGTGCACCGACCCCCAGGCCGATGACGAGGTGACCGAGGAAGTCGACCAGGAGCCGCGGCCAGCCCCCGTCGCCGACGATCAGCACCTCGAAGACGACGACGACCAGGATCGCGGCTGTGACGTCGTTGATCACACCCTCGCCCTCGAGGACGGAGGCGACGTGATCGCGAACGGTGACGACCTGGAGGATCGGACCGACCACGGTCGGGCCGGTCGCGATCAACAGCGCACCGACGAGCAGGCCGACCTCTCGGCTGGTGTCGAGAAAGATCGTCACGGCCGCGGCCGTCCCCAGCCAGGTGATCACCGCCCCGACGGTGGCGAGGCGGAGGAGTGCCCGCGGGCTCTCTCGCAGTTTCTCGAGGTGTAAGTGATAGCCGCCTTCGAAGAGGATGATGGCGACGCTGACGCCGACCATCGCGGAGAGCCCGCCGCCGAAGGTCTCCCGGGAGACGATGCCAAGCATTTCGGGACCGATCGCAATCCCGGCCAGGATCAGGAACAGGACGCTCGGGATTCGGAGCCGATCCGCGAGCACGCGGGAGGCGACGCCGAGCGCCAGGATGACGGCGACGATTGCGACGAGCATCACGGCCGGTCAGCCCTCCGCCAGCTGGACGAACTGGGTACGTGTCCAGCCAGTAGCGAACTCGAACCCTCGTGTGACGATTCTGCCCTCGCGATCTGCCCTTCAGGTGGCGTTTCCGTCAATCGTCACCTCCCGTCGCTGCGGGCGTTCGCACGTCGTTCGTTCGAATCGCTCGCGCGCCGTAGTAGAGGATGATGACCGTGACGAACACCGACGAGCCGACGAGCAGGACGAAGCTCACGGTGTCCAGAATCGGCATCTCGAGCCAGGTGGCGAGTTCGCCGAAGGCGACCGCGGTGCTGGCCAGCAAGAGCATGATCCCGAAGTAGATCGTGACGTCGTTCTCGTCGACGTACGCCGTCGAGGCCGAACCGATCCGGGCCCCGAGCGCGCTGCCGGCGAGCAGCGCCGTCACGACGCCCAGGTCGACGACGCCGCCCAGGCCGTACGTAAACGCGCCGACGGCGCCGGACATCAACGCGCCGAAGAGACTCGTGCCGACGGCGGCGGCGAGTGGAACGCCGATCAGGTAGTAGATCGCGGGCATGCGGATGAAGCCGCCGCCGACGCCGAGAAAGCCCGAGACGACGCCGACGCCGCCGCCGACACCGGAGATCGTCCACATCGACGCTTTGCTGCCGTCGGTGAGCGTCACCATCGGCGGAATGTTGTAGGATTTGATCTTCTGTGCAATCTCGGGGATCTCGTCGTCACCAGCAGCGTCGTCGGCCGCGTCATCGTCCTCGTCGTTCTGTCGGAGCGCGTTCCGGGTGAACACGATCCCGATGGCTGCGAGCAACAGCACGTACGCGACGCCCACGACCAGCTCCGCCCGGCCCAGCGCCTCGAGGAAGAAGACGGCGAACTTCCCCGCCTCGATCCCGAGAACGATACCGACGAACATCAGCGCGCCGAGCTTGTAGTCGACCTGGCCGACGTCGTGGTGTTTCATCGTTGCGATCACGGCCGTCCCGAAGACGAACGCCATCGAACTGCCGATGGCGACCGGCGCAGGGTAGCCGAGGATCAACAGGGCGGGAGTCACGAGGAACGAGCCTCCCATCCCGAAGAACCCGAAAAACACCCCGACCATGAAGCCGAAGCCGACGAATAACGCGAAGAGTTCGACTCCGAGTCCAAGTACCTCCATGGATTATGCACTCTCGAGCGTCTTGAGAACCGACGGGGCGACGACTCGCTCGAGGACGCCGTAGCCGACGTAGAGGGCGACCGCTTGCAGGAGCACGACGGCGACGACGGCGACTGCCTGTACCGCCGGTGAGGCCGAGAGGAGTTCGATCATTCGATCACCGCCTCCGTGGCGAGGACGCGTGTACGGATCATGTGGAGTTCGATCAACTGAGTCTACGACGGGCGGTGTAATAACGGTTTTGGGATTGGAGGACAATATTACTGCAGAGTATTAGATCGATATCCTACGAAAATATGTGGGTAACTTATGCGGATATATCCGGGCGATCGGGCGACCCGCGGCGCACACAGCGACCCGCGGCGCGCGGGGCACACTACGTTCGCGATAATCGTAGCCCACAGCCGTTCTCAAAAACCCAACGCGGATGCCGCGAAATTGTTCGACGGCTACCGTGCTCTCGTGCCACCGAGGGACGAAGACGTTCGACCCCGTTTCCCTCGAGGCGGTTCACGTCCCATGCCTGCCGTCGAAACGGATCGAGTGGCGATCAGTCCTCGCGGGCGTCGACAACCAGCACCGGAATCGTCGCGGTGCGCAACGTTCGCTCGGCGACGCTGCCGAGTAAGGCGCGGCGGACGCCGCCGCGGCCGGCCGACCCCATCACGATGAGGTCGACGGCCTCGTTCTCGGCGTAGCGGGCGATCTCGGCGTGTGGACGGCCCGCGACGACCGCCTCGAGCACGTCGAGACCGCGTTCGTCGCCACGGTCGGCGACGTATCCGGTGGCAGTTTCGGCGCGGGCGGTCACCTCGGGCATCTCGGCGAGGTTTCCTGCTTTGAGCCGCTGAACCTGTTCGGTGCCGAGGCTCACGTCGACGGCGGCCACGTCGACGACGTACAGCGCGTGAACCGTGGCGTCGTACGTCTCAGCGAGCTCGAGTGCGTGGTCGACGGCGGTCTCCGAAACGGTGCTTCCGTCGGTCGGGACGAGTATTCGGTCGTACATGATCAGTCGTCGGCGGGCGTACCGCCGTCGGTTGCGACGTCTTCGGCGGACTGCATTTTTTCCATCGGTTCGGGGCTGTGACACTGTCGGACGAGTCGTTTGACGTCCTCTGGGGGGTCCTCGGTGAACCTCGAGACGACGACGATCGTGAGCATCACTGCCGGGACGCCGACGAGCGACGAGGAGGTCGCGGGGACGACCGTCGCGAACGCCGGGACGATCACGTCCCGACCGATGTCGACGTACTGTGGCAGGACTTCGTTGACGATCGACCCGAAGCCGAAGAACAGGCCCACGAGCATGCCGGCGATCGCACCCTCTCGAGTGGCATCCTCCCACCAGAGGCCGAGGAAGAACACCGGGAACAGGACGGTCCCTGCGAGTGCGAAGGACATTCCGACGACCTCCGCGATGAGCGCGGGCGGGTCGAGTGCGAGGTAGGTGACGACGGCCCCGAGCACGAGGATCGTCAGTCGACCGACGATCAGCTGTTCGCGCTGGGTCGCGTTCTCCTTGTAGAGGTTGGTGTAGATGTCGTGTGCCGCAGCCGAAGAGGCGGAGATGAACAGCCCGGCGGTCGTCGCGAGCCCGGCTGCGATCGCACCCGCGGCGACGATGCCGACCAGCCACTCCGGCAGGTCGGCGAGGAACGCCGTCAGCACGACGAGCGTGTCCGACTGCGTTCCGGTCATCTCGGTGTAGGGGCCGACGTTCTCCTCGTACAGCAGCGTCCCGAACGCAGCGTAGGCGGTCGTCCCCATGAACAGGAGCAGCGTGAAGAACAGCCCCCAGACGGTCGCCCAGCGGGCGTTGCGCTCGTTGTCAGCAGTGTAGAACCGAACCAGCACGTGTGGAAGACCACACGTCCCGGCGATCAGGCTGACACACAGCGCAACCCAGTGGTAGTAGCCTGCGTCCTGGAACGGCTCGGTGAACTGTCGGTCGATCTCCGTCGCGATCTCGGTCGACTGTGCGCCGTACTCGACGAAGGGCAGCACTGTCGACCAGCCCTGGCTCCAGCCGGTCGCGTACAGACCGAGCAGGAACGCACCGATGAGAATGACGTACTGAAGCGTCATGTTCTTCGTCGCACCCAGCATGCCCGAGAGGGCAACGTAGCCGATCGTGATCGCCATTAGCAAGACGACGCCGACCTCGTAGGGGACGCCGAAGATGTACTGGGCCATCAGGCCAAGGCCGTTCCCCTGCGCGATGATGTAGACGAACGCGATCAAAAGCGTCGTCGACGCTGCGATTGCGCGTCCGAGATCTGAGTAGTACCGGTCGCCGACGAAGTCGGGTGCAGTGTACTTCCCGAAGCGGCGGAACTGCGCGGCCATGAAGATAAGCAGGATGAAGTAGCCCGTCGTCCAGCCGACGACGTACGCCAGCCCGAAGTAGCCGAGGAAGGCGACGAGCGATGCGACACCGAGGTAGGCGGCGACGCTCATCCAGTTGGCGGCGATCGCCATCCCGTTCTCGATGCTCCCGATCGAGCGACCGGCGACCCACATGTCGTCGACCGCTGCAACGCGGAAGAACCAGCCGACCCCCAGGAACAGCGCCAACATTGCGGCGAGCGTGAGCGCCGGGACGAGCTTGAACCCGCCGTCGAAGAGCCCGGTCTCGAGCGAGCCTTCGAGGAGAACCGCCTCGATCACTGGCGTTCACCACCGTCGGCGGCGACGGCCGTGCCGCTCTCGGTCGCGGATTCAGTCTCGTGGCTGATACCGTACTTGGCGTCCAGCCGATCGCGCTGCCAGGCGTAAACCGCACACAGGACGAGCGCTCCGATCGGTGAGCCAAGCGCCGTCAGGAAGTAATGCAGCTGGAAGCCAAGCACGTGCGTCCCGGTCATGGTCTCCGTCGCGAGGAACGTCGCCGTCACCGGTCCGAACGTGAACAGCACCCAGACGCCGAACAGCGCCCAGATCAGTCGCAGATGATCCCGCATGAACGGCGTCGCCGGATCGAACAGGTTGATCTTCGCGTCCAGGTAGTCGACTGACTCCGATCGACGACCGGTCACTGACGCGTCGGTGCCGCCGTCGGTCTCGATCGACGACTGCTCACGCGTCATGGTCGTTCTCCGCTCGATCCGTCGGTCGAGGACCGTCGTTCGAACAGCGTTTCAACGAGACAACGAACGTCTTCCATACGAGTCAGTGTAGAACTATCGTGATAGTTAAACACGTCTTTGATTGCAATAATTGTGCAGAATCCAGGAGACTGACTCGAGGTTATCGGTATCTAGCACCACGACATATCCCACCAAATAACATAAGTATGATATAATGGATACGTATCCGTTTTCACCCCTAACAGTTTCTCCCCTGAAAGCGGCCACTCGAGTCCGTCGCTCAAACGGCGAGCGCGAGAGCCGAACGGACGGGTCCAGTTCGATGCACTGGATCGTCCACGTCCACCAGGGAACGGGCGGGAGGCAGGGCAGCGACAGTTCACAAGTAGCGGTCACTCGAGCGCGCGCCTTCGAGCGATCGGCAGTCGCGTTCAGGCCGTTCGGGATCGGTCCGTGGCGTCGTCTTCCGGGAGCATCGCCCAGAGGACGATCGCAGCGATTACGAGACCGGTGGTCAGGATCGTCGCTTCGACCGAGACGTAGATCTCGAACAGCTCGAGCAGCGTCCGGAGTTCGATGATTACCGGGATGGCGATGCCGATGAGGACCACCAGCACGCCGGGAGAGATACGCATCAGGCGATCACCTTGCGTTTGTGGGCGGTTCGAATCCGTTCGTGGGAACTCATTGTGCTCGATATCACGTACGGATGCCTCTGCCTATAGCGCGTTCCTGATTCCCAGGTTCTGGGAAGCACGGGACCCGGACGTGGTATGCACCAATAGAACCATATTCGCTCCGGGAAATTGGCAGATCGGCCGCCGGCCGACCGATCGAGTTGATGTGAGGGGTGTCGTCAGGTACCGTCGCAGCCGCGAACCGCCTGCGATTGCGCCGGTGCATCGGTACAGCAATCCATACGAACGGCTCGCCGTTTACGCGATCAGGTCACGTGCCCCGTCAAGCGTGACCTGTGCGAGCATCGTGAGCGAGTCGACGAACATCGGGTAGGAACGGCCACCGGGGCCGAACAGCCCGCCACGGTCGACGATGCTGGCGAGCGGGAGCGTGTACGCGAGCACCACGAGCACGACCGCGATGGCGGTCCACATCTTGAGGTTGTCGAGGACGAGCGGCGAGTCCTCGGGACCGGACAGCGGTTCGGGGATGACGTTGTCGTCGGTGGCGCCACTCGAACCGATGGTTGCGGTGAGTGCGACGTTCACGAGGAACAGCAGGATCGAGAGCGTCAAGATTGCACCGCCGAGGGCGATCTGCAGGTTGAGTTCACCCATAGAACCGACAGCCGTCTGGAACTCGAAGCCTTCGTACCACGGTTCGGCCGTCCGACGCGGGACGCCGAGCAGGCCCTGGCGGTGCATGGCGTTTGCCATGAACGTCATACCGACGAACCAGAGCACGACCTGGACGAGCCCCATCGAGCGACTGAACAGCTGCTTACCGGTCAGCTGGGGGATGAACCAGTAGGAGGCGGCCATGAACGTCAGCGCGACGGCGGTGCCGACGGTGAGGTGGAAGTGGCCGGGCACCCACATGGTGTTGTGGACGAGGTAGTTGATGTTCATCCCGGCGTTGATCATGCCGGAGAAGCCGCCGGCGGCGAACATCAGGCCGGCGAGGGTCATGCCGGTGAAGACGGGATCTCGCCAGGGGAGTGCCTTCAGCCAGCCGAAGTAGCCCTCACCGCCACGCTGGCGGGCGCCGTGTTCCATGCTCGCGACGACCGTGAAGGCCGTCAGCAGGCTCGGCAGCAACAGGAACATCGTGTTCGTCATCGCGATGAACTTAAAGCCCTCCGCGATACCCGGATCGAGGTACTGGTGGTGGATCCCCACCGGGGTCGACAGCAGGAGGAACAGGACGAACACCACGCGTGCGAGCGGGTCACTGAACAGCCGGCCGCCGGCGAGCTTCGGCAACAGCAGGTACCACATCATGTACGCGGGCATCAGCCAGAAGTACACGATCGGGTGGCCGAAGAACCAGAACAGCGTCCGGGTGAGCGTCGGGTTCACCGTCTCGATCAGCCCGAGCGACCACGGAAGCAAGAAGACGAGCACCGACGTGGCGATGCCGAGCGTGGCGATGTACCACATGATCATCGTCGTCAGGACCATGAACGTCGGCAGCGGAATCCGCTCGCCAGGGTTCTCAGAGCGCCAGGCGAGGAACGATCGGATCCAGTCGGCCCCCGCGAGCCACGTGCCGACGATGAAGATCGCCAGTCCAGCGTAGAACAGCGGGTGTGCCTGCAGCGGCGCGTAGAACGTAAAGAGCACGTCTGCGCTCATCTCACCGAGGATCGGGAGGTCGTCGGTGAAGCCGGCCAGGATGGTGATCGCCGCGAGGATCGCACCGACCGACATCGTCGAGAACCAGAGCTTGGTGAACCGAATGTCCTCGACTGGTCGGTCGAGGCTCGTTGTCACCGCCCATGTGAACACGCCCACGAGGAAGAAGATCGTAAAGGCGATCACGAGGAAGACGCCGTGGGCGGTCAACACCGTGTAGTAGGTGTCCGAGCCCACGAACTGGTGGATGTCCGTCCGGTGGAGCGTCTGGATCAGCCCGAAGAGGCCACCCAGCGCCAACATCACGAACGACGTGTAGAACGCCCGCCGGATGATCTTTGCCTCGGCCGGGAACGAGTCGACGTACGCCCGGCCGTCGATACCGATATCCGAACTGGTAGAGTCCGTCACTGTTTCACTCATGGCTTACTCTTCCTCCTCGTCTTCTTCTTCACCGACCGCGAGCTGGCCGGATTCCTCGACGATCCGTTCCATGCCATCGTCGACGGTGGCCGTCCAGCTGTAGTCGTCGACCTCGAGGCCGTCGGTGTCGACCGTGAACGTCACGTCGGCGGTGCCGTCGGCGTCGACGGTGACGTCCTCCTCGAACGTCTGCTCGTCGAACTCGAAGACGACCGTCGTCGAGCGCTCCTCGAGGCGTTCGTTCGCGACCGTCACGGTGAACGCGGCTTCGTCGCCGGGGTCAACCGCCTCGGGTCCGTCGACGGCCTCGATCTCGAAGAGGTCGAACTCGTCGACGTCGTGGACGACCAGTCGGCCTTCCATGTCGTGGTGCTGGGGCCCACAGTACTCGTTACAGAGGATGCCGTACTCGCCGGGTTCGTCGAACACGGCGGTCATCGTCGACACCTCACCGGGCACGACCATCGTGTTCAGGTTCGTATCGACGACACTGAAGCTGTG
Organism: Natronobeatus ordinarius; assembly: GCF_024362485.1. Classification (NCBI taxonomy): domain Archaea; kingdom Methanobacteriati; phylum Methanobacteriota; class Halobacteria; order Halobacteriales; family Natrialbaceae; genus Natronobeatus; species Natronobeatus ordinarius. The sequence continues at coordinate 1,467,786 of NZ_CP101456.1, forward strand.
AATGACGTCACCGCTGGTGACGTAAAAGGTGACCTCGCTATCGGTCGGCACCTCGATCGGATCGAAGCCACGGAGCTGGTCGGTGCCGGGATCGTAGTTGAACTGCCGGGCGACGACGGTTACCTCGTACTCGTCTTCGCCGACTTGCTCGATACCGGGGTTTGCGAACCGTTCGTCGTCGCCTAAGTTGGCCGCGTCGATCGTGTCCTCGGAGTCGTCGATCATCGCGATGCCGAGACCAACCGCGCCGTAGGTGATCGTTGCAATGATCCCGACGATTAACACCATTGCGGCGACCAGCCAGATCTTCTCGTACGTGTGGATCCTCATATGAGACCCACCACCGTTCCCACTACCGTCGGATCATTTCCAACGAACTCGACGAAGTACATGAACAGCCACATCGTAACCAGGATCAGAAAGTACAACCCGATTAACGCGAGCGTTCCAACCGGGTCGTACTCGTCGTGGCCGAGTACCCGCCTCTGTTGCTCTTCAGTACCCATGCGGAGCCGTAGGGAAAGCCGTGACTTACTATCCTCCCCAGTTCCCAGCCCATGGGAAGAAGTACTCGTTTTAAGTATCCGCCATACCGAGATATCCGCATGGCATCCGACGGATTCTCACCCAGGTACGCAGTCGCCATCGGACTGCTCGCGATACTTCCCGCGCTCGTCTACGCCACGACCCGCTCGATGACGGCTGGTGGCGTCACCGCGGTCAACGTCGTCATCATCTTCCTGGCGCTGTACACCGCGATGGGACCGATCGCCGACGAGTCCGCATCGGTCGACGCGGCGTAGCCACGCGATGGCGACGCTTCCAGCCGTCTCGTTTCTCGCTCACGCCGCCCAGCCGACCGACGCCGGAAACGTCGACCTGCTGGTTTTTCTCCTCATCGGCCTGCTGGCGGGCGCTCACTGTCTGGGCATGTGTGGCCCGCTCGTGACGGCCTACGCCGATCGGTTCGGAGGAAGTACCGAGGATCGGCGGTCCAACGCGCTGACGACCTACGAGGTCAGACAGCACACCCTGTTCAACCTCGGACGGGCGGCGAGCTACGCCCTGATCGGCGGCCTCTTCGCGCTCGTCGGCGCGATCGCCTTCGCCTCCGCCGATCAGGTCGTCGCGGCCGGTGACACCGTCCGGGGATCGGTCGGCATCCTCGTCGGGATCGCGATCATCGCCAGTGGCCTCTACTACCTCCGCGGCAGCGCCGGCATCCCCCACGGCATCCCGGTCGTCGGACCCGCGTTCGGGTGGGTCTCCGGCCTGTTGGCGAGTCGGATCGACCGCCTGGCGAACTCGCCGGGCATTGTCGGCCTGGGCGCGATTCACGGCCTGCTCCCCTGCCCGATCATCTACCCGGCGTACCTCTACGCGTTCGCCCTCGGCGACCCCCTCAGGGCTGCGCTGTCGCTCGGGATCCTCGGGATCGGAACGATCCCGGCGCTGTTCATCTACGGGACGATGCTCGGCTCACTGAGTACGACCAACCGCGTGCGACTCCACCGCGCACTCGGCGTCGCCTTCCTCGTCCTCGGCTACGTCCCGCTCCAGCACGGACTGATGGTCCTCGGGATCGTCCACCTCCCACACCCGCCGCTGCCGTTCTACCAGCCGCTGTAACGAACTCCGATGAGTCAGGACACCCAACAGGTTCCAGGAGACGACCGCACCGCTCGAGGCTGCTCGCTGTGTGACCTCCCGGTCCCCGAGGTGCCGATCACCGACCCCGACGTCGACGGCGCCTTCTGCTGTCGGGGCTGTCTCGAGGTCCAGCGCGCGCTCGGCGACGTCGAGGGCGACGAAGCCGAGGCGATCGAAGCGGCGCTCGAGGACGAGGGGACCGACCTCGAGGACGTCGAGGGCGAGACCGCCTTCTTCGCCGTCGACGGCATGCACTGTGCGACCTGCGAGGCGTTCCTCGAGGGGCGGGCGACGACGGTCGAGGGGATCCACGCCGCGGAAGCGAGCTACGCCAGCGACGCCGTCCGACTCGTCTACGATCCGGACGCCGTCGACCAGACGCAGTTACCCGACGTCCTCTCCGGATTTGGATACATCGCGCGCGAGCGCGGCGCAGGTGACGACGACGAACCGCCCGAAGCCGCCCTGGTGAAGTTCTTAGCCGGCGGCGGCATGTTCGGGATGATGGTGATGCTGTGGTACGTCCTCTTTCTGTACCCCACCTACTTCGGCTACGATCCGATCGTCGAGTTCGGAACCTACGACCGACTCTACATCTTCTCCCAGATCTGGCTGTTCACCTCGTTCGTGCTGTTTTACACCGGCTATCCGATCCTCCGCGGGGCGTACGTGAGCCTCAGAGCGGGGATGCCCAACATGGACCTGCTGGTGTCAGTCGCGGCGCTCGCCGCCTACGCCTACAGCACGCTCGCGATGGTCGCCGGACGGACCGACCTCTACTTCGACGTCTCGGTCGCGATCATCCTCGTCGTGACTGGCGGGACCTACTACGAGGGCGTCGTCAAGCGCCGCGCTGCGGGCCTCCTCTCGGAACTCACCGAGAGCCAGGTCGAGGAGGCGAGACGCGCCGACGACGGCGAGACCGTTCCAGTCGGTGAGATCGGGCCCGGAGAACGGCTCCTGGTCAAAGCCGGCGAACGCGTCCCCCTCGACGGGACGGTGCTCGAGGGCGAAGCCGCCGTCGACGAGTCGCTCGTCACCGGCGAGTCCCTTCCCGTGGGCAAAGTGCCGGGTGATCCGGTGCGAGGCGGAACGGTCGTCACTGACGCGCCGCTGGTCGTCGAAGTCGGCGAGGACGCCGAGAGCACGCTGGACCGGCTCATCGAGCTCCTCTGGACGATCCAGAGCTCGCGGCCGGGCGTCCAGCGGCTGGCCGACAAACTCGCGACGATCTTCGTCCCGCTGGTGCTCGTCGTCGCGACGATCGTGACCGCGTGGCTGCTGGTCACCGGGGCGGGCGTCACGGCGGCGTTACTCGTCGGACTCACCGTCCTGATCGTCTCCTGTCCCTGCGCGCTCGGGCTCGCGACGCCGCTCGCGATCGCCTCGGGCGTCCAGTCGGCCGCGAGACGCGGCATCGTCGTCGCCGCCGAGACGATCTTCGAGGACGCCCCCGAGGTCGACGTCGTCGCCCTCGACAAGACGGGGACGCTCACGGAAGGCTCGATGTCCGTCGAGGGAGTGTTCGCCGACGACGGGAACGACCCCGACGACCTCCTCCGACGCGCCGCGGCCGTCGAACGGCTCTCCGAACACCCCATCGCCGCCGCCATCGCCGAGTACGCCCCCGAGACGGGCGTCGACGTCGACGGTTTCGAGCGCGACCGACGGGGCGTCACGGGCGTCGTCGACAGCGACCGCGTCGTCGTCGGCCATCCCGACCTGCTTCGCGAACGCGACCTCACGATCCCCGACTCGCTCGCAGAGCGGATCGCGGCTGTACGGGACGACGGCGACGTCCCCGTCGTCGTCGGCTGGGACGGCTGCGCCCGCGGCGTGATCGTCGTCGGCGACGCCCCGCGCGAGGAGTGGAAAGACGCCGTCGAAACCCTCTCCCGTGGCCGCGAGATCGTCGTCATCACCGGCGACGAGGGCGCGGCCGCGGATCGGTTCCGCGACGTCGACGGCGTCGACGAGGTGTTCGCGGGCGTCCCGCCGGAGGCCAAAGCCGAGACCGTCCGCCGCCTGCGCTCGCGCGGGACCGTCGCGATGGTCGGCGATGGAAGCAACGACGCACCCGCGCTGGCGGCCGCCGACGTCGGCATCGCCCTCGGGAGCGGCACGAAACTCGCCACCGACGCCGCCGACGCCGTCATCGTCTCCGACGACCTCGGCTCGGTCGCCGAGACCTTCGAGATCGCCGGGGGAACACACCGCCGCATCCGCCAGAACCTCGGCTGGGCGTTCGTCTACAACGCCATCGCCATCCCGCTGGCGATCACCGGCCTGCTCAACCCCTTCCTCGCCGCCGTCGCGATGGCCACGAGCAGTACCCTCGTCGTGCTCAACTCCTCGCGGTCGCTCGGGCCGAAGCGGTGAGCAAAGGGGCGACGCTTCGGCTCACGTGACCGTGAACCGACGACCGGCCTCCCGTCGGAACCCGTACAGCTCGCCCCCATCGACGACGACGAGGCGATCCTCGAGCAAGAAGAGATCGCCCGAACAGCCGACGTCGTCGGGGAGCGTGGCCGCCCACCGTTCTTCGCCCGCCGTCGTGACCGCGACGAGTCCGCACTCGGCACCGCCCACGCCTCGGCGGCGCCCGTAGACCCCTTCCTGGTCGGCGACGATCTCGCCGAAGAACGACGACTCGAGCATCCACGCGCGTTCGCCGCTCGCGACGTCGACGGCCAGCAACTCCCCGCCCGAAGCGAGATACAGACGGTCATCGACGACGATCGGCGGCTCGCGGATTCGGCCGCCGGCCTCGAGCGTGACCCACCGCTCGCCCGCCTCGTCGACGCCCCACACGACGCCGTCGCCGGCCGGCTCGAGGCCGACGAGCACGCCGTTATCGACCGGCTCGAGCCACTGGGGATCCGACGGGAGCGAGTGCGCCGTCCGCTCGTCCCCGTTGGCGTCGAGGCGGGAGAGGGTCGGCTCGTCTCCATCGGTGCTCAGCCAGATAGAACCGCCGGCGACGGTGACGTCCGTGACGCCGTCGAACGAGCGCTCCTCGAACGACAGTTCGAGCAGCCGGTCGCCTGAACCAGCGTCGAACGCGAGGAGTCCGTCGTCGTGGACGCCGACCACGAGGCCGTCGCCAGCGACCAGCTCGAGGGGGTCTCCCTCACGGCCTGCCGTCCACCGCGTCGCGTTCTCGTCGGCTTCGGTTTCCTCGCGCTCGTCGGGCCACTCGAGGGCCGTCACGTCGCCGTCCTCGAGCGGAACGTAGATGCCGTCGGCCGTCAGGGCGGGCTCGCCGTCGCACTGGGCGTCGGTCGTCACGCTCCGCCCCTCGCCGGCCGCATCGTAGACGGTGACGCGGGCGTCGCGGACGTCGACCCACCGACCGGCGTCGAAGTCGTGCGTCCGGCCGCTCCGGTTCTGGATCGCGACGAGGCGGTCGCGGGCGGCGAACCACCGTCGGTCCCCGGACCGCCCCGGTATCCCGCCGCTTCCGACCCGTTCCGTCCACTCGAGTTCGCCGGCCCCGGGCTGGTAGCCACAGCCCGCGAACCCGGCCGCGAGCCCCGTTCCGACGGTGGCCAGCAGCCGCCTGCGTCCGAACCGATCGGTCACACCGCGTGCACCCCCGTTCTGGCGAGCTCCCGCAGTCGCTCGATCCGCGCCTCCGTCGGTGGATGCGTGTTCGGGAAGATGTCGGTGCTGATCAGCTCCTTCGAGCCGAACGCCCGCGACTCGAGCGGGGCGAGGTAGAGCGCCTCCGCACCACCGTCGTACTTTCGGAGGTCTTCGTCCGGCACCTCCGGCATCGTCTCGTCGATCTTCTCGAGTGCGCTCGCGAGCGCGCCGGGCGAACCGGTCAGCTTGGCGGCGGCCTGGTCGGCGGCGTACTCGCGCTGTCGGGAAAGCACCTGATACAGCAGGACGCTCCCGACCCAGAACATCGCCGAGACGGTGAGCGTGAGGACGGCACAGACGACGATCACGACGACCACGACTGCGATCCCCCGGCCGTCCCGGCTCCCGCCGCTCGAGCCGCCGGCACCGGCGCCGAGCAGTCGGAACAGCCCGTAGAGGACGTAGAAGGCGGCGATCGCGAGGTAGTAGGTGAGCGTCGGCAACAGCCACGCGACAGTCATCAGGCTCGCGTCACGGTTCTTGAGGTGGGCGACCTCGTGTGCCAGGACCGCCTCGAGTTCGGCGTCGGAGAGCAACTCGAGCAACCCAGTCGAGACCACGACGGTTCCCGACTCCGCGGTGCCGACCGCGAACGCGTTCGGCAACTCGGTGTCGATCACCGCCACGTCGGGCGTCGGCGCGTCGGCCTGTGCGGCGAGTCGGGTCACCCTCGCGTGGAGCTCCCGATACTCGGTCTCGGAAACGCGACGGGCGCCGACGGAGTCGAGCACCGCCGTCGGTCCGTACCGATACTGGACAGCGAGCCCACCGAGGACGACGACCGAGAGCACGAGCGGATCGACGTAGAATTCGCCGTGATACGGACGCTCGTTCGCCCACTCGAGCAGCGCGATCCCGACGGTGTTCGCGAGGAAGACGAAGGTGTAGACGAACGCGAACGGGAGCGCGACCACGAGCGCGAGCGCGAGGACCATCCGGACGCGAAGCTCGCGGTCGGGCTCGAGTCGAGCGAGGCGAGTGTCGAACATGTGAGGGCGGGCTCGAGCGGGGCGGAGACGACGGCGAGTAGGCGTCGCGTTCGGTTACCGAATGGTACGGTCGGTCTAGAAGTAAATTCTTCGATAAAGACAGCAACTCGGTGCACAGTGGTGGCTCGTACGGATTGCTGTACCGAGTGACCGGCGCGATCGGGGACGGTTCGCGACTGCGCCGGGAGCTGACGACAGCAGTTCGTATCAGGCGCTGAGCGAGGGCGTCCGTTCCCGTTCGTCCTCGCTCGAGTGGAGATCGAAGTCCGCCCGCAGGGCGGCGATCGCCTCCTCGGGGTCGGTCTTCGAGTCGAAGACGCGGTCGAACCCGAGCTCGCGGAAGAACGCCCGGGTCTCGGCGAAGTCGTCCTGTCCGACTGCGAGGTTGCCACCGATGTACGTGACGACGTCGAGATCGGCTTCCTCGATCCGTTCGTGGAACCCCTCACAGTCCTGCTTGGCGTGGCCGTACAGCGAGGAGACGAGGATCGCCTCGGCGTCGTGGGCCGCTGCGGCCTCGACGAACTCCTCCTGGGAGGTCTGCATGCCGAGGTTGACGACGTCGAATCCGCTCGCCGACAGCGCCTGTTCCAGAATCGTGATCCCAACGACGTGGGCGTCGGATCCGATCACACCGAGGATGACTTTCGTCGCCATGTAAGTACGTTCACGAAAGAACATGGACTACATAAACCTAATGATTCATAATTAGGGTGGGGGCGCGTATCGGGGACCGCAGGTAACGTCGTAAGGGAGTGGCTCACGGGCAAATCGAGTGATAATCAGATTCCGTAACCGTCCTCTGACGAGTAGTGCTCGTCAATCGCGATAGATGTCGACGTTTCGCCACCAGAACAGCACCCAGGCGAAGACGAAGCCGACGGCCATCGCGATCAGATCCGCAAGCATCGTGGGAACGCCCGTGTCGACGACGGCGACGAGTGCGATCGACGAGCCCACGATCGTGCCGAGGAGCACGAACCCGACGTCGCCGGCGATTCGCGCCCTCGAGTGCTCCCGGTACTGCTGTCTGTGTCCGTCGAACCAGACGCGCATGTAGACGATCACGGGTGCCATCAGGGTGATAATCGTGACCACCTGATACGCTTCGGGCAACCCCCAGGGGAACAACAGCAGGTGGTTGAGCAGCTGGCCGACGATCATCGCGATAAAGAGACCGATGAGCAGCCAGCCCCACCGGGGTAACGTCTCCGTATCCATGCCCGTTCTCGTTCACCGAGAGAAAATAATCCTGCCGTTCTCGACCGTCCGTTACTCCGCGCAGCAGGCGTCTTCGTTCGGACACGAGTCGTCGACGCCACCGTCCGCCGTCACGGGCTCGGGGATCCGATATAAACTCTGTCGCGCGTCCGCAAAGTAGATGTCCTCGTCGACAATTCCGATGTTTCCGAGTCGCTCGAGTGCGTACCGCACCGTTCGTGCCGACAGCATCGACTCCTCGACGATCTGTTTCTGCGTCAGCGGCCCGTCGTACTCGAGCACTTTGAATACGAGTTTCGCACTCGGTGGCAGGTCGGCAATATCTTCACCGTCACTCTCTTCCATACTACGATTCGAAAACTCCCAGTAGCATAAAAGTTGAGCCTTACAACAGTAGCGGCACTGACAGTAGCCGAGAACGCTCCCTCGTTACTCGTCGCCTCCGGCAGGGCCCTCGAGTTATGGACTTCGTGTTTGATATGTTGAACGATGCACGCGAGAGTTCGCGTGCGACCGGTGGGACCGGTCGCTCACGGGTTTGGATTCCGAGAAACGCCCGAGGCGGGATTTGAACCGAAGGAAGACGGTCCCACTCGGCCTCCGGCCTCGCGGGCTGCGACTTCCAGGGTTCAAATCCGCTGTGCGGTTTTTCGAGAAACAGCGACTCGCTTCGCTCGTCGTGTTGTTTCTCGAGAAACGCCCGAGGCGGGATTTGAACCGAAGCCAGACGTGCTCGCTCACTCCGTTCGCTGCGCGCGACTGGCAGGGCTCAAATCCCTTATCAGCGGTTCTCGAAATTCGGATGTTCGCGACCGGCAAAACCGGTCGCTCACGGAGTTGAATTTCGAGGAAGCGCCCGAGGCGGGATTTGAACCCGCGTCACGACCGTGACAGGGTCGTATGATGGGCCACTACACCACCCGGGCTTGCAATTCTTCGTTGCCGAGTTGGCGTATTAAGACTTCCGTAATCGAATTTTTCAACGCTCAACAACGATTCAACTCGAGTCGAACCGTGAGAGCAAGAATATGTCAACCTACACGGCGTACTGATTGGTCCGCAGAACCTCGATCAGATCCACGCCCCACATCAGGATTTCTCGAAACTCGGATCTCTGTGACCGAGGAGCCCGATCGCTCACGGAGTTGAAATCGAAGAAACGACCGAGGCGGGATTTGAACCGGAGCCAGACGTGCTCGCTCACGTCGTTCGCTGCGCGCGACTGGCAGGGCTCAAATCCCGCTGTGTCCGTGTCTCGAAATTCGGATGTTCGCGACCGGTAAGACCGGTCGCTCACGGGTTTGGATTCCGAGAAACGCCCGAGGCGGGATTTGAACCCGCGTCACGACCGTGACAGGGTCGTATGATGGGCCACTACACCACCCGGGCTTGCAATTCTTCGTTGCCGAGTTGGCGTATTAAGACTTTCCAATCGGGGTGCGTGTGGTACGTCGAACCGGGCCACGAACGACGCTCGAGTCGCATCACCGTCTCCTGATACCACACGTCATTCTCCACAAGGGATATATACGAGAGTGGGCTACCTTCGAGTGTGAATGGGTATCCCGGTCAGGACCGCCCGGCCGGTTAGCGGTGCAACCGGCTCGAGTTAGTAACCGTTAAATGCCTGCCGCCGGTACGTCCCTGTAGTATCTCGTGACAGCCACTTCTCCCCCGTTAGCCAACGACACCGACACATGGTAGACGTAAGCCAACACGAACTCGTTCCAGAGCACACCGTCCTCGAGGAGGAGTCCCTCGAGGAAGTGCTCGAAGAGTACAACATCGACCGTACCGACTTGCCAAAGATCAAACGGACCGACGCTGCCTTGCCCGACGAGGCAGAGGTCGGCGACGTTATCGAGATCGTTCGAGACTCACGAACGACAGAGCAGGCGGTCGTATACCGCCTCGTGGTAGAATAAATGGACACAGCAATGGACCGATCGAAACGACGTGATATATCCCGGGAGTACTTCTCGAAAGAACGGCTCGCAGAACACCACTATCGGTCGTTTAACGCGTTTCTCAACCGGGGGATGCAGGAGGTCGTCGACGAGAAGGCGACGATCGACACGGACATCGGCGACAAAGAAGGCGAAGAGCCGGTGTACGTCGAACTGGGCGACGTCCGGGTCGTGACCCCCCGGGTTCGGGAGGCCGACGGCTCCGAGGAGCTGCTCTATCCCCAGGAGGCCCGGCTTCGGAACATCACCTACTCCGCGCCAGTCTTCATGGAGATGTCTATCGTCAAAGGCGAGGAAGGCGACGAACGCGTCGTCGACTCGACGGAGACGAAGATCGGCCGGATGCCGATCATGGTGGGTTCGGAGAAGTGTAACATCGCGGGCTTCTCGGACGAGGAGCTCATCGAGATCGGCGAGGACCCCGCCGATCCCGGCGGCTACTTCATCGTCAACGGCTCCGAGCGCGTGCTGATGACCTCGGAGGATCTCGCGCCGAACAAGATTCTGGCGGAGTACGACACCAAGTACGGCGACGAGATCCAGGTCGCCAAAACGTTCAGCCAGCGCCGGGGCTACCGCGCGCTCGTGCTCTGTGAGCGGACCCGGAACGGCTTGCTCGAGGTCTCGTTCCCCTCCGTCTCCGGCAGCATCAACTTCGTTACGCTCGTGCGCGCGCTGGGGCTCGAGTCCGACGAGGAGATCGTCCACCGAGTCTCGAACGACCCCGAGGTCGTCAAGTACATGCTCGAGAACTTAGAGGAAGCCGAGGTGCAGACGACCGAGGAGGCCATCGAGGCGCTCGGAAAGCGGGTCGCCAGCGGCCAGGGGAAAAACTACCAGCTCAAGCGGGCGAACTACGTGATCGACCGCTATCTTCTGCCGCATCTCCACGAGGAAGGTGTCGAAGAGGAGGACGTCCGGATCAACAAGGCTCACTACCTCTGTCGGATGGCCGAGGCGTGTTTCGAACTCGCGCTTGGACGACGCGAATCCGACGACAAAGACCACTACGCGAACAAGCGCCTGAAGGTCTCGGGCGACCTGATGAAAGACCTCTTCCGGACGGCGCTGAACAAGCTCGCACGCGACGTCAAGTACCAGCTCGAGCGCGCCAACATGCGTAACCGGACGCTGTCGGTGAACACGGTCGTCCGCTCTGACGTGCTCACCGAGCGACTCGAGCACCCGATCGCCACCGGAAACTGGGTCGGCGGTCGCTCCGGCGTCTCGCAGCTGGTCGATCGGACGGACTTCATGGGCGTGCTGTCACACTTGCGTCGCCTGCGCTCGCCGCTCTCTCGCTCCCAGCCTCACTTCGAGGCGCGCGACCTGCACGCGACCCAGTGGGGTCGCATCTGTCCCTCCGAGACTCCGGAGGGGCCGAACTGTGGACTGGTGAAGAACTTCGCACAGGCGATGGAGCTCTCCCAGAACGTCGAGGACGAACAGCAGCTGAAACGCGAACTGGCATCGATGGGGGTCCAGGGGATTCCGGGCCTCGAGAGTACGACTACCCGAGCTACGGGGGACGACTGAGATGAGTAGTCAACAGCGAGAAGCCAAAGTATACGTAAACGGGTCGCTGGTGGGGACCCACCCAGATCCGCACGAACTGGCCGAACAGATCCGCGAAGCACGACGAATCGGAGACGTCAGCGAGATGGTAAACGTCTCGGTGAAAGAGCGCACGCGCGAAGTGATCGTCAACGCCGACGCGGGCCGGGCGCGCCGCCCACTGCTCGTCGTCGAGGACGGCGAGCCGCGTATCTCCCAGGCCGAGATCGAGGCCCTTCGGGACGGCGACCTCGAGTTCGAGGACCTCGTTTCCCACGGTTACATCGAGTTCATCGACGCCGAGGAAGAAGAGGACATCTACGTCGCCGTCGACGAGGACGAGCTCACCGAGGATCACACACACCTCGAGATCGATCCGCAGCTCATCTTCGGGATCGGTGCGGGGATGATCCCCTATCCGGAGCACAACGCGAGCCCGCGGATTACGATGGGGGCAGGGATGATCAAGCAGTCGCTGGGCCTGCCCGCTGCGAACTACCGAATTCGACCGGACACGCGCCAGCACCTGCTGCACTACCCGCAGCTGTCGATGGTCAAGACCCAGACGACCGAGCAGATCGGCTTCGACGATCGGCCTGCCGCCCAGAACTTCGTCGTCGCCGTGATGAGCTACGAGGGGTTCAACATCGAGGACGCGCTCGTCATGAACAAGGCGTCGGTCGAGCGCGCGCTCGCCCGGTCGCACTTCTTCCGTACCTACGAGGGTGAGGAACGGCGCTACCCCGGCGGTCAGGAGGACCGCTTCGAGATCCCGAGCCAGGACGTTCGCGGGGCCCGCGGCGAGGAAGCGTACACCCACCTCGACGAGGACGGCCTCGTCAACCCCGAGACGGTGGTCGACGAGAACTCCGTGCTGCTCGGAAAGACCTCGCCGCCCAGATTCTTGGAGGAACCCGACGACATGGGCGGGCTGTCGCCACAGAAGCGCCGCGAGACGTCGGTGACGATGCGCTCCGGGGAGTCGGGGGTCGTCGACACCGTCACCCTGATGGAAGGCGAGGACGGCTCGAAACTCTCGAAGGTCTCCGTGCGCGACGAGCGAATCCCGGAACTCGGCGATAAGTTCGCATCCCGCCACGGCCAGAAGGGAGTCATCGGCCACCTCGCCCCGCAAGAGGACATGCCATTCACCGAGGAGGGCGTCGTGCCGGACCTCGTCGTCAACCCGCACGCGCTGCCGTCGCGGATGACCGTCGGGCACATCTTGGAGATGATCGGCGGCAAACTCGGTGCGATGGAAGGCCGGCGCGTCGACGGCACGCCGTTCCTCGGCGAGGACGAAGACGAGTTGCGAGGCGGCCTCGAGGAGGCCGGCTTCAACTCCGCCGGGAAAGAGGTCATGTACTCCGGCGTGACCGGTGAGAAGATCGAGGCCGAGATCTTCGTGGGCGTGATCTTCTACCAGAAACTGTACCACATGGTTTCGAACAAGCTGCACGCCCGCTCTCGCGGGCCGGTGCAGGTGCTGACCCGTCAGCCCACGGAGGGTCGCGCCCGCGAGGGTGGGCTGCGGATCGGGGAGATGGAACGCGACGTGTTCATCGGCCACGGGGCAGCGATGACGCTCAAAGAACGCCTGCTCGACGAGTCCGACCGCGAGTTCATCCACATCTGTGGCAGCTGTGGGATGACCGCCACCGAGAACGTCGAGCAGCGCCGGGTGTACTGTCCGAACTGCGGCGAGGAGACGGACATCCACGAGGTCGAGATGAGCTACGCGTTCAAGCTCTTGCTCGACGAGATGAAAGCGCTCGGAATCGCGCCGCGACTCGAACTGGAGGACGCCGTATAAGATGCTTCGAAACACGACACCCAAAGACATCGGATCGATCAACTTCGGGCTCATGGAGCCCGAGGAGTACCGGGAGATGAGCGCGACGAAGATCATCACGGCCGACACCTACGACGACGACGGCTTCCCCATCGACATGGGGCTCATGGACCCCCGACTCGGCGTGATCGACCCCGGCCTCGAGTGTAAAACCTGTGGGCAGCACTCCGGTGCCTGTCCGGGCCACTTCGGGCACATCGAACTCGCCGCGCCGGTGATCCACGTCGGCTTCACGAAGCTCATCCGGCGGCTGCTGCGGGGGACTTGCCGGGAGTGTTCGCGGCTGCTGCTGACCGAAGAGGAGAAAGATGAGTTCCGAGCTGAACTCGAGAACGCGCGCAAACTCGGCCGAGACGTCAACGACGTGCTGAAGGCGGCGATCCGGCAGGCGCGAAAGAAAGATCGGTGTCCACACTGTGGCGAGATCCAGTACGACATCGAACACGAGAAGCCGACGACGTACTACGAGGTCCAGCAAGTCCTCACGAGCGAGTACTCCCAGCGAATCGCCGCAGCGATGCAGGGTGGCGAAGATGGCGAGCGGACGACGCCGGACGAACTCGCCGCGCAGACGGGGATCGAACTCAGCCGGATCAACGAGATCCTCTCGGGATCGTTCCGTCCGCGTGAGAGTCAGCGCAAGGAGATCGAGAAGGCACTCGGCATCGACCTCACCGAGGAGGACACGAACAAGCTGATGCCCTCCGACATCCGGGACTGGTTCGAGGCGATCCCCGACGAGGACATCGAGGCGCTCGGAATCGACGCCGAGAACTCCCGTCCAGAGTGGATGATCCTCACCGTCCTGCCGGTGCCACCGGTGACCGCCCGCCCGTCGATCACGCTCGACAACGGGCAGCGCAGCGAGGACGACCTCACGCACAAGCTCGTGGACATCATCCGGATCAACCAGCGGTTCATGGAGAACCGCGAGGCGGGGGCGCCCCAGCTGATCATCGAGGACCTGTGGGAGCTGCTGCAGTACCACGTGACGACGTTCATGGACAACGAGATCAGCGGCACGCCGCCGGCGCGCCACCGCTCCGGCCGGCCGCTGAAGACCCTGAGCCAGCGACTGAAGGGCAAGGAGGGCCGGTTCCGCGGCTCGCTCTCGGGGAAGCGCGTCAACTTCTCCGCACGGACCGTGATCTCGCCGGACCCGACGCTCTCGCTCAACGAGGTTGGCGTCCCGGATCGGGTCGCCGCGGAGATGACCCAGACGATGAACGTCACCGAGCGGAACGTGATGGACGCCCGCCGGTACGTCCGGAACGGCCCCGAAGCCCACCCCGGTGCGAACTACGTCCGTCGACCCGACGGTCGACGGCTCAAGGTGACCGAGAAGAACTGCGAGGAACTCTCGGAGAAGGTCGAACCCGGCTGGGAGGTGAACCGCCACCTCATCGACGGCGACATCATCATTTTCAACCGCCAACCGTCGCTGCACCGGATGTCGATCATGGCCCACGAGGTCGTGGTCATGCCGTACAAGACGTTCCGGCTGAACACCGTCGTCTGTCCGCCGTACAACGCCGACTTCGACGGCGACGAGATGAACATGCACGCCCTCCAGAACGAGGAGGCCCGCGCCGAGGCGCGCGTCCTGATGCGCGTTCAGGAACAGATCCTCAGCCCGCGCTTCGGTGAGAACATCATCGGCGCGATCCAGGACCACATCTCGGGCACCTACCTGCTCACTCACGACAACCCACGGTTCAACGAGACGCAGGCGCTCGACCTCCTGCGGGCGACCCGGATCGACGAACTGCCCGAACCCAGCGGGATCGACGACGAGGACGAGCCGTTCTGGACCGGCCGGGACGTCTTCTCTGAGCTGTTGCCCGAGGACATGAACCTCGAGTTCACCGGGACCGTCGGCGAAGACGTGATCATCGAGGACGGCCAGCTCGTCGATGGAACGATCGCCGAGGACGAGGTCGGCGAGTTCGGCGGCGAGATCGTCGACCGGATCACGAAGGAGTACGGCAACACCCGCGCCCGGATCTTCATCAACGAGGTCTCGACGCTCGCGATGCGCGCGATCATGCACTTCGGGTTCTCGATTGGTATCGACGACGAGACGATCCCCGAGGAGGCCCAGGAACGCATCGACGAGACGATCGAGGACGCCAACGACCGCGTCGAGGAACTGATCGAGGCCTACGAACGGGGTGAACTCGAGTCGCTGCCGGGACGGACGCTCGACGAGACGCTCGAGATGAAGATCATGCAGACGCTGAGCCGTGCGCGTGACAATGCGGGGAACATCGCCGAGGAGCACTTCGACGACGACAACCCGGCTGTGGTCATGGCCGAGTCCGGTGCGCGTGGCTCGATGCTCAACCTGACCCAGATGGCTGGCTGTGTCGGCCAGCAGGCAGTTCGTGGTGAGCGGATCAACCGCGGCTACGAGAACCGCACGCTCAGCCACTACAAGCCACACGACCTCTCCGCGGAGGCTCACGGCTTCGTCGAGAACTCCTACACGGGCGGGCTCACTCCCAAGGAGTTCTTCTTCCACGCGATGGGTGGCCGCGAGGGGCTGGTCGACACGGCCGTTCGGACGTCGAAGTCCGGCTACCTCCAGCGGCGGCTGATCAACGCGCTGTCGGAACTCGAGACGCAGTACGACGGCACCGTCCGCGATACGAGCGACACGATCGTCCAGTTCGAGTTCGGCGAGGACGGCACCTCGCCCGTGAAAGTCTCCTCGAAAGCAGAACACGACGTCGACGTCGAGGGGATCGCCGACCGGATCATCGAGGCGGAGTTCGACTCCGAGGAGGAAAAGGCCGAGTTCCTCGATCCGAAACCCAAGCCGACGAACCTCTCCGAGCACGCCGATAGCCGTCGTGTTACCGAGCGCCCGGAGGTGACCTCCGATGACTGACGTCGCTTACGACGTGGACGACGACGTAATCGCTCTCGTCGAGGACACCGAACTGCCTCTCCGGCTCAGAGAACGCGTCTACGAGACGATCGAGGAGCGCGAGCCGACGCTCGAGCAGACCGACGAGATCGTTCGCGCCGTCGAGAGCCAGTACATCGAGACGCGGATCGACCCGCTGGATCCCGTCGGGACCGTCTCCGCCCAGTCGATCGGCGAACCGGGGACGCAGCTGACGATGAACACGTTCCACTACGCGGGGGTCGCCGAGATCGACGTCACCCAGGGCCTGCCACGGCTCATCGAGCTCGTGGACGCCCGGAAGACGCCCGACACGCCGATGATGACGGTCTACTTAGAAGACGAGTACGCGACCGAACGCGAGCGAGCGCACGAGGTCGTCTGGAAGATCGAAGCCACGAAGATCCTCGCGCTGGGTGACGTCTCGACGAACGTCGCGGACATGCGCGTGCAGATTTCGCTCAATCGGGATACCTTAGAAGAGCGGATGATCACGGCCGAGGAGGTTGCCGAGATCATCGAGGACAACCTCGGCGTGAAGACGATCCAGCAGGGGACGACCGTCGAGTTCGGGCCCGAAGAGCCCTCCTACCGTGACCTGCTCCAGCTGGTCGAGGAGCTCCGTGACATCACGTTCAAAGGGATCGAAGAGGTCACCCGGGTCGTCATCCGACGTGAGGAGATGGACGACGGGAGCGAAGAGTTCGTCCTCTACACCGAGGGATCGGCCTTCGGCGACGTCCTCTCGATCGAGGGCGTCGACGCCACGCGATCGACGACGAACAACATCCACGAGATCCACCGCAACCTCGGCATCGAGGCCGCCCGCGAAGCGATCATCGAGGAGACGAACAACACGCTCGCAGAGCAGGGTCTCGACGACGTGAACGTCCGTCACCTGATGCTCGTCGCCGACATGATGACGACCAACGGCGAGATCGAGTCTATCGGCCGCCACGGCATCTCCGGCTCGAAGGACTCCGTCCTGGCGCGGGCGGCGTTCGAGGTGACGGTCAACCACCTGCTCAACGCCGCGATTCACGGCGAAGTCGACGAATTAAACGGCGTCACCGAGAACGTCATCGTCGGCAAGCCGATCAAGCTCGGCACTGGCGACGTCGACCTCCGGATGGGGTCGACGACCAGCAGCTCGGACTGATCGCGGATGGGCATCACGCTCTCGGACGTGGCCCGTCGTCACCTCACACTGTTCGAGGAGGTGACGGGTGCGAACGGCGTCGACTGCGTCCAGGAGGCCGACCGGCTCCTCGTCGTCGTCGCTCGAGGTGGGCTGGGCCAGGCGATCGGCCCCCGAGGTCGGCACGTCCAGGCGTTCGAAGAGCGGATCGGTCAGCCAGTGCGGCTCGTCGAGGACGCCGAGATCGCCGCCGAGTTCGTCGCGAACGCCCTCTCGCCCGCGGCGGTGTACAACGTCACGATCAGCGAGAACCGTGACACCGTCGCCTACGTCGAGGTTGCGAGCGAGGACCGCGGCGTCGCCATCGGGGCGGAGGGGCGAACGATCGAGGCCGCGCGTACGCTCGCAGAACGCCACTTCGGGATCGACGACATCCAGCTGATCTGATCGTCGAACGACTGATCGGGTCATCACCGACCGCTCGAGAGCGTTTCTCCGGACACGAAACGGCCTCAGATTCCTTCGTTGCCCCTCCTCGAGCGCTCTCGGGCCGTAACGCCCCGGCGGAAACGGGGTGCTTAAGTGCCTTCGTCGGATAGCCACGGGTACTATGGCAAACGGCAAATACGCCGCGCGCAAGCTCAAGAAGGACCGCCAGAACCAGCGGTGGTCCGACTCGGACTACGCGCGCCGTGCCCGGGGCCTTCGCGAGAAGTCCGACCCACTCGAGGGTGCCCCACAGGCTCGAGGTATCGTTCTCGAAAAGGTGGGTATCGAGGCAAAACAGCCCAACTCGGCGATCCGAAAGTGCGTCCGGGTTCAGCTCATCAAGAACGGCAAACAGGTCACCGCGTTCTGCCCCGGTGACGGCGCTATTTCGTTCATCGACGAGCACGACGAGGTCACCATCGCCGGGATCGGTGGCGCGAAGGGTCGTGCGATGGGCGACCTTTCCGGCGTGAACTACAAGGTCGACAAAGTCAACGGCGTTGCGCTGCTCGAACTCGTGCGCGGAAACGCGGAGAAACCGGTGCGATAACATGAGTGCCGACGAAGACCAACCCGAACCCGAGGCACCGGCCGGCGGCGGCGACCTCACTGCGAAGCTCTTTGGCAAGTGGGACGTCTCCGAGATCGAGTACCGCGACCCCTCGACCGAACGCTACCTCTCCGTGACGCCGGTCGCACACACGGCAGGCCGTCACGCGAGCAAGCAGTTCCAGAAGTCCGAGATCTCGGTCGTCGAGCGCTTCATCAACCGGCTGATGCAGACCGAGGAGAACACGGGCAAGAAACAGCAGACGCTCAACCTCGTTCGCGAGGCGTTCGACCTCGTTCACGAGCGCACCGAGGAAAACCCCGTGCAGGTGCTTGTCCGCGCCGTCGAGAACGCCGCCCCTCGGGAGGAGACCGTCCGCCTGAAGTACGGTGGTATCTCCGTTCCGAAGGCCGTCGACGTCGCTCCCCAGCGCCGCGTCGACCAGGCGCTTAAGTTCATCGCCGAGGGCGTCCACAACGACTCGTTCAAGTCGGCGACGTCCGCCGAGGAGGCGATCGCCAACCAGCTCGTCCGCGCGGCCGACTACGACGTCAGCGTCTACGCAGTCAGCCAGAAAGAGGAGAAAGAGCGCGTCGCGGCTGCTGCACGCTAACTCGTCGTTTCGCTTGAGGTTTCGTTTTCCGGTCGATCCCGCTCGAGGAGCTATCGGGTTAGTGAGTCGTGACCGAACCACGCGGGTGTAACTGACTTCAAACCGGGACGCGGGCTGTTCGACGGCTCATCTGATTGTGGAATTCGGCCGGCGAATGTTCCACCCAACATATATAGGATACGAATACAGAGCCTGCGCATGGACTCGAGTCGGCGACGAACGGTTCTCCGAGCGATCGGTGCATGGGAATCGGAACGGTAACCGGACAGGTCTCGACGGCGAGCGTCGCGGCCGAGACGACCGGTGGCGACCTCAAGTGGACGGTCGAGACGGACGGACGAGCGACGTCGGCGCCGACGGTCGTCGACGGGACCGTCTACGTCGCCAGTGGTGGGTCGCTGTACGCGATCGACGCCGGCGTCGACGGCTCGAGTGGGGGCTCTCGCGTGCGCCTCGGGACGCTCGGCCACCACCACGGCTGGGCGGAAGCCCACGAGGAGATCGGTGCGGTCGCTGGCGACGTCGGCAGCGTCGACGAATCGACAGGCGATGCCAATTCCAACGAGACAGCCGACGCCACTGACGACGAATTCCCTGGGCCGGGTGTTCTGGGTACGATCGCGAGCGTGGGGGGCGCTGGCTACCTGCTCGCTCGTCGAGCGAACTCGAGCGACCACTCGGGCGACGAGCGTCACCCCTCGTAGCCGGAGCCACGTTCACCACGAACTACTCCTACCGCACGCTCCGTTCGCCGCGAACTACTCGATCGTAGGCTGCGCGTACGCACGCTCTCGAAAGCTGACCTATCCGTAAGCGATTCGTGCTTGGACGGGTGCCCGAGCGCCGATCAGGCCGGTCGTGCCGTCCACTCGGCAGTCGCTATCCGTCGCATAACAAAGACGAGCCGACAGTCATCTCCAGGTATGAGTCGTCGACCGGACACCGTCTCGAGCGTCGATACGATTCGGAGCCGACTCCGACGAGCATCTCCGCTCGTCGGATCGTCCACTGTCGGAGCCCGCCCGACTTCATCGCCAACCTCGTCCCGGTGTGTGACGTGATCGATCGCCGTCTCCGCACAGCCACATGACCGCGCTCGACTCGATCGGGTCGAGGTTCAAAGCCGAGCTCTCGGGCCAGCTGGTCTCGACCCTCTCGGGAGCCGTGCTCATGGTCTTTCTCGCACGGACGCTCGAGCCCGACGGCTACGGGTTGCTCTACCTCGCGCTCTCGGTGTTCGCCGTCGTCGTCTTCGTCAGCAACCTCGGCATCGCCACGTCGGCTGCCAGATACGTGGCCGAGTATCGGGCGACCGACCCCGGACAGATCCGCCACGTCGTTCGCAAGTCGGTCGCGTACGTCCTCGTCTCGAGCAGCGCCACCGCGCTCGTGTTGCTCCTCGTTCACGAGTACGTCGCGGCGATCCTCGACGAGCCCGGACTCACGTCGCTGCTGGCCGTCGGCGCCGCGTTCGTCGTCGCCACGACGTTCGTCACCTACGTCCGGACGCTCTTGCAGGGACTCGAGCGAATCCACCGCTGTTCACACGTCGTCGCGGCGCTCGCCGTCGCGAAGCTGGGCTTCGTCGTCGCGCTCGTCCTGCTGGGCTTTGACGCACTCGGTGCACTGGTCGGCCACGTCCTCGCGCTGGCGCTCGCCGCCTGTCTCGGTGGCGTCTACCTCTACCGGGAACTGGCTGCCTACGAGGTGGCCGACCGGGCCGAAGACGGCCTCGGGGGACGGATCCTCCGGTACAGCGTGCCGATCGTCTTCACCCGCGGGTCGGACATGCTCGACAAGCAGGTCGATACGATCCTCGTCGGCTTCTTTCTCACTCCCGCGGCGGTGGGCTACTACGTCGTGAGCAAGCAGGTCGTCACCTTCGTCCAGGCGCCGGCGGCGGCGCTCGGATTCACCGTCTCGCCGACGTTCGGCAACCGGAAGGCTGCCGACGAACTCGTCGAGGCCGCCCGCGTCTACGAGTCGACGCTCGTCTACGTCCTCTTGCTGTACCTGCCTGCCGCGGCGGGGATCGCCATCGTCGCCGAACCGGCGATCGAGTACACGTTCGGCCCCCGCTTCCTCGGGGCCGTTCCCGTCCTCCAGATCCTGGCGTGTTTCGTCGTCCTCCAGGCGGCGATGAACGTGACCAGTAGCGCCCTCGACTTCCTCGGTCGGGCTCGAACCCGGGCGATCGCTCGAGGAGTCACGGCGGTCGGGAACGTCGTCCTGAACGTCCTCTTGATCCCCGAGTTCGGCGTCGTCGGCGCGGCGGTCGCGACCGTGACCACTTATGGCCTCTACGCGGCCATCAACCTCTACGTCATCTCGACGGAGTTCCCGTTGCGAATCCGGTACCTGGCCCGGCAAACGCTCACGATCCTCGCCATCACGGCCCTGATGACCCTGTTGATCGTCTCGCTCGTGAGCTACGTGGTCGACGTCGTCACCCTCGCCGGCGTCGTCCTGGCCGGTGCACTCACCTGGGCCGCACTCTCGTATCTCACTGGCTTTCTCGAACCGGACGAGCTCGCGGCGGCGCTCTGACCGACATTCAGCGCGTGAGAGACGAACCAAGATACATCGCCACCGATGTCGTTCACGACGACTGTGACGACGAATCGACGGAGTTTGACAACCCGTGCTCGAGCCGTCTACCACGAACGTGGTCTCACCGCGGTGCTGTCGGCGGGATTTCACCGCGCGTTCAGTCACGTCCCCGGCGACGAGGCCATCCTCGAGTCCCTCCACGCTGTCGTCCACGGGCGAACCGCGGGACGAAACCCGGCGATCACCGCCCGCGACGTCGACGACTACGGTCGGTGTCAGTTCGTCGCGGACCCCTTCCTCGTCGTCGAGGACGGGACGTGGCACCTCTTTTTCGAGGTGTACAATCCGAATCGGACGCCCGACGCGGTGATCGGTCACGCGACGAGCGAGAGCCGCGGCCGAGCGTGGACGTACGAGGGCATCGTGTTGCAGGAAGATCGCCACCTCTCGTTCCCGTTCGTTTTCGAACACGACGGCGAGTACCAGATGCTCCTCGAATCCGGCGGCCGCGCCGGGCGACCGCGAACGATCGACTGCTACCGGGCGGCGCCGTTCCCGACGGGCTGGGAGCACGAGCGGACGCTGCTCGAGCTCGATCGGATGGGTGATACGGTCGTCTTCGAGCACGACGACCGGTGGTGGCTCGTCGGCGGCCACCAGGACACCGGGCTGTTCGTCCACTGGAGCGACGACCTCCTGACGTCCGAGTGGCACGCACACGATGAAAACCCCGTCGTCGGCCCCGACCGGGTCTCTCGTCCCGCGGGCCGACCGCTCGTCGAGGACGGCCGGGTTCTCTTCTTCTTCCAGGACTGCGACCGCGTCTACGGCGACGCCGTCCGCGCGTTCGAGTTCACCGAACTGACGCCCGACAGCTATGCGGACCGGGAACTCCCCTGCTCGCCGATCCTCGAGGGCGACGGATGGATCGGCTGGAACGCCGGACGGATGCACCACGTCGATCCTCGGCGCGTCGACGGCGAGTGGGTGTGGGCCGTCGACGGCGACTCGACGGGGAAGTGGCTCTTCAAGGATCGGTGGTCGATCGGCGTACTCGAGGGGCCGTCCCTCCCGCTCGCGGACGCTCCCTGACGCGTCGGTCGGCTCGAGGGGGCGTCGATCTCAGTCGAGTTCCTTGTCGGCCACCAGTTTCACGTCCCCCTCCTCGACGACCGACGCGAACTCCCGGAACTCGCGGGCCGACATGTCGACCCGCATCGAGTCGACGTGGACGTGAACTTCGCCACCCTCGTTGTACTCGACGCGATAGTTCGTTCCGTCGGACAGCTCGAACTCGGCGAGAACCGTCTCAACGACTCCCACGATCGATCTCCTCCGCTGCGGCGGCGAGCTCGTTCGCGAACGTTCGGTAGTCGTCGATCGACATCTCGAACCGAACGTTTCGATAGTGGACGTGGATCCCCTCTCCAACGTTGTCCTCGACGACGAACTTCGTCGGCGAGCGGTCGGGACTCGAATCGAGCGACGCTCGAGACAGTTCCCTGACGAAGACGTTCATACGCGACCGGTTCCACGATCGGACATATCAATCTATGGCCGATTCTCAATCGATCGTAGTTCGGGGAGACCCGGAGCCCACCACTCCCGCTCGGCGCCGATCGAGTTCGAGAACTGACTTTGCCGATCTGAGACGCGACACAAAGGCCAAGTGATCCACCGATGTCGTGGCTGATACGTCATGGCCGTCAATACGTCCCCGCGGCGCGAGTATCGGGTTCGACGGACGGTGTACACCGGACGCGAACAGCGACAGCTCGAAGAGTTGTTCGGCGCCTTCGAGGAAGCTGACATCGGATACGTCGTTCCGCGAAATTATCGGGGGCTCCCCGAGTACGTCCACGGTGGCGACGTCGACGTGCTCGTCCGGTCGGACTACTACGCCGAGGCGATCGCGCGCGCCGAAGCCCTGGGATTCGAAGCTCAGTCGAGCGCAACGGACGGCCTCTCGGAGCTGATCCGAACGGGGCTGTCGAAACCACGGGCCGCGCTCGCGTTCGCGACGAACCACCCGGGGCGGCTCGTCGAGCACGTGAGACGAACGATGGGGTGGGTCGACCACGGCAACGGGGAGGTCGCCCAGCACTACGCCGAACGGAAGCTGTACGACGGCGACCTGATGGTCCACCTGATGAACCACCTCGCGTACACGTCCCCGCTCAACGGTGTGCAGATACGGGTCGACCCGCGCGTCGAGGAGGCGCTCTACGAGCGGTCGCGGCTCGTGGACGGACTCCGCGTGCCGAGTCCGCCGGACGAACTGGCACACCTCGTCTGTCGCGGCGTCTTCGATAAAGAGGGGTCGTTTCCGAACTACTACGTCGATCGGTGTGAGGAGCTCAAAGCGGACGTGTATGGCTCCGATTCGACGCGGACGACGTTCGAATCACTCCTGTCGATGCTCTTTTTCGACGCTTCGGCGGTCGTCTACGACCACGTCGACCGCGGCGAGTACGATTCGATCCGTCGCGAGCTGATCCGGTACGATCGGTACTGAGGATCTCAGCCGGATCGGTCGAACTCGATCGACCGCCCACCGCCGACTCGATCGCAACGTTCGTGGAACGCCTCCCTGTCCACGAGCTCGAGCAAGTGCGCCTCACAGTCGCAATCCGACGCGCCGAAGCCCGCGACCGGCTCGCCGGGGAGCGTCGACGCGAGCTCGCACTCGCAATCCTCGCCCGGGACGGTCACGACCGCCTCGAGGCGCGTCGCCGGCTGTCCCAGCAGGTAGTCGACGTGCCAGTGGCGGACGTCGCGCTCGCCACGGGCCAGCTCGCGGTGTCGATCCACCCGAGAGAAGCCGCCCGGCCCGAACGCGCTGCCGACGTAGGCGTAAGCGTCGGCCGCGAACGTCAGGGGTCCGAGCGCGCCAACCTCGACGGTGATCGAATGGGAGACGGTGATCTCGAGGACGTACGTCCCGCCGGTTGTCATACCGATCGCTCGTTTTGGAATCCACACAACAGTTTCGAGTTCGGCCGCCCGACGAGCGTCGAGTCAGCCTCGTCCTCGAGTTTATTGCCGATGACGCGGCCAGCACCTCCATGCGTTGACCGATCGCCCGGTTGCGGCCCGAACGCGTGCGGCCGACCGCGCCGGGACCCGACCTGGCCGCCTGTTTGCCCCACTCATCGAGTTCGCGTGATCGGCAGTCGAAGCCGTACCGACGGCAGCCGCGGTTGGTACCTCAGTCACGCCTCGCGATGGCGAGCCCTGCCGCGGCCGCCACGAGGTTGAGGAGGCCGAGCAGGACGAACGCGCCGTCGTATCCACCGGTCACGTCGCGGAGCCAGCCCGTGACCGCCGGGAGAACGAGTGCAGCGACGTTGCCGGCGGCGACGACGATCGCGACCGCGGTGGCGTCGCGTGACGTTGCCGTCGCGGTGGTCTTGAAGATCGCACCGAAGGGGAGTGACACCGCCGCGAGGGCGAGTAACAGAAGCGCGACGAGTGCTGGACCGTCGACGACGGTGAGTGTGACCAATCCGAGCGCACCGACACCTGCGGCCCCGGCGATCACCCGTCCATCGCCGACGTCCGGACGGAGGACGGCGATCCCGCCGCCGACGCGTCCGAGTGCCGCCACGAAGAGCGCGATCGCACTGACAGGGCCGACGATTCCCAGGTCGTCGAAGTACGCCGTGACGAACGTCGCGAGCGTGATGTACGCCCCGAGCGTCGCGACGTTACAGAGGGCTGCAAGTAGCACGACGCGGTTTCGAAGGGTCGAAAACCGGGCTCTCGGTCGGCCGCCGTCCGTGGATCGGCTCTCGCCGTGCTGTCGGACGTCGTCGGACGTCGACGTTCCGATCGGTGCCGTTCGATCCGCTCGAGTGCGGTCGCCCCACAGCACCACGATCGCGGGAACTGCCGCGAGTGCGCCCACTGCGTGGACGCCGAACCAGCCCGTCTGTGCGACGAGCGGTGGAGTCAGGACGAACGACGTCGCTCCGCCGAGCGTGAACATGGCGCCGTTGAGCCCCTGGTGCCACGTGGCGGTCGGCCCCTCGTACACCCGCGAAAGCTGGGTCGCACAGACCGTCACCGCAAGTCCGCCGACGAGTCCCCAGAGTGCGCGGAGTCCGAGGATCGAGGTAAACGACGGAGCGAGGTCGAGCACGACGGCGAGAGCAGCGTTGATGACGACGATCGCGAGCAGGATCGGAAGCGTCGGCCGGTCGTCGACCAGTCGGCCGCCGATCGTCTGGACGACGACGAACGACGCGAGCGCAGCGCTCATCAACAGTCCAACGGCGGTGTAGCCGACGTCGAACTCGTCGACGATGACGCCCGGAACCGACGCGTAGGAGAAGACGACGTAGCCGATGCTGAACGCGACGAGGTGTGGCCCGTATCTGACGCCGACGGTTTTCATCGAGAACGTTCGTTCGGGAGGTCACACCCTGGAGTAATGTGTCTCACTATCCCGGCGAGGGCACTCGAGCGCGGATCGACGGCTCGCGTGAAATCGGCAACCGTCGCCGCCGGCGACGCGAACGACTTTATATCACGGCACTCCTTCTCAGAGACATGTTCGAGAAGTCGACGTGGATTCGGCTCCCGCGGAACGTGGTGGTCGGTCACGGCGTCCGGTCGCGGACCGTCGAGGTCGTCGACGACCTTCACCTCGGAGGCCGGCCGCTGTTCGTGACGAGCCCTACCCCACGCGAGGTCGCCGCCGATCCGATCGCCGCCGACTTCCAGGCGGCGGGCGTCGACCCCGCGGTCGTCACGATCGAGGAGGCGCGGTTTTCGGCCGTCGAGACCGTCATCGAGACGGCCAAGGCCGAGGAGGTGGCGTACCTCGTTGGGATCGGCGGTGGGAAGGCGATCGACGTCGCGAAGATGGCGAGCGACCACCTCGGAATGGGCTTTCTCTCGGTGCCCACGGCGGCGAGCCACGACGGCATCGTCAGCAACCGCGGTTCGGTTCCAGAGGGTGACACCCGCCACAGCGTCGCGGCCGAACCGCCGCTGGCGGTGGTTGCCGACACCGAGATCCTCGCGGAAGCCCCGTGGGAGCTCACGACGGCGGGCTGTGCGGACATCATCTCGAACTACACCGCGGTGATGGACTGGCGACTCGCCCACCGGCTGCAGAACGTCGAGTACTCCGAGTACGCCGCCGCCCTCGCGGAGATGACCGCCGAGATCCTCGTCGACAACGCCGACCTCATCCGGCCCGGCCTCGAGGAGTCCGCCTGGATCGTCACGAAGGCGCTCGTCTCCTCGGGCGTGGCGATGAGCATCGCGGGCTCTTCGAGACCCGCCAGCGGTGCCGAACACCTCTTCTCACACCAGCTCGACCGGCTCGCCCCCGGCGCGGCGTTACACGGCCACCAGGTCGGCGTCGGGGCGATCATGACCGCGTACCTCCACGGCGGGGACCGAGGAATCTGGCAGGACATCCGGGACGCCCTCGACAACATCGATGCCCCGACGACCGCGGCCGACCTCGGCCTCGCCGACGACACCGTGATCGAGGCGCTCTCGAGCTGTCACGCGATTCGCGACCGGTACACGATCCTCGGCGACGGGATGGACGAACGGGCGGCTCGAGAGGTCGCCGAGCGAACGGGCGTCGTCTCCTGAGTTCACTCGACCATCGAGGGGCCACCGGTCGCCGACAGGTAGAGCGCACCGAGCCCGCAGACGGTCAGGTGGAGCCAGTACGTCGAGAGCCGGTAGAGCAGCGCCGTGGCTGCGGCGACATCGCCGGTGAGTCCCGCGGTCGCGACGAGTAGCCCCGTCAGGACGGCCTCGATGCCGCCGGTGCCGCCGGGAAGTGGGATCACGCCGCCGAACGATGCCAGCGGCGCGAGCGCGAACGCGAGAACGAGCGGCACGTCGACGCCGAGCGCGAGCAGCCCGAAGTACAGCGGGAGGGCGTTGACGAACCAGCTCGCGAGCGCGAGTGCGAACGCGGCGGCCAGCGTCCGGCGCGCCGCGCCGATCCGCTCGAGCGTCGTGAAAAATCCCTCGAGACGAGCCTGGAGTGCACCCTCGCTCGCGGGGAGCCGTGGGAGACGGGCCGCGAGCGACTCGAGGCTGGCGGCGAGCCCGAACAGGAACGGCTGGATCCAGCCCCGGCTGATGGCGAGCACGAGTGCGACGATCACGAGGATGCTGACCCCGCCGACGAGCCCCAGGTTGGTGAGGAGGTCGCCCGGAACGTCGCCGCCCATCACGTAGACCGAGAGCCCGACGAGGGCGACGACGATCGACGCGAGGAAGGCGAACACTTCGGCGGTCGCGACGACCGCGAGGTTGTCCTCGAACTCCGAGTCGGAGTTCGCCGCGAGCAGGTAGGCGGTAATCGGCGTCCCAACCGACCGACCCCACGGCAGGGCACTCCGCGCGAAGTAGCCGGAGAGGAACGCGACGACGAACGACCATCCCCGGGCAGCCCCGTCGACCGGTTCGAGCAGCCGGTGGACGATCGCCCCTCGGAGGGCGAGGATCGCGCCACCGGCGACGAGCGCGGCGGCGAACGCGGCCGGGTCGGCTCGCTCGAGGTTCGAACGCACCGCTTCCCAGCCGACGCCGTAGACCAGCAGGCCGACGAGCGCGAGCGCGAGGACGAGGCCGGGAATGGCCTGGCGGAGACGCATTGATAGCGTAGAGGGAGTCGAGCGGCTTGTACGCTGCTTTTCGACGGCCTCGCTCGCCTCACCGGTGTCCGTCGCCTCGACCGTGGGCCGTGATCACACTCGTACATTTATGGTCGTTCCTTTGGTTACGTCTCACATGGACACCAGGGAGGTTCCCGTTCTCTCTGCGGGCGATCAGCCGCTCGTCGATCGGCTCGCGGCGGGGCTGGGTGAGAACGCGGCTCGTGTGCTGGCGTACCTGGTGTTACGTGCAGAACACTACCCGGACGAGGAGCCGGCGTCGGAGCCCATCGTTCAACTCGGGACGGAGCTGAACCGGAGTCGGGTCAAAGACGCGCTCGCCACCCTGTGCGAGCGGGAACTGGCGACCGAGACGACCGTCCGAACGACCACGTCGGGTCGGCCACCGAGAGCCTGGTACACGACGGAGTCTCGCGCCACCGCGACGCGGAACGCGTCCGATCGACACGCCCAGCGGTTGCTGGAGCGGAGTCGTCGGTGGGCCGATTCCGAGAACACTGATGGTGGCGAGTCGGTCGCGATATCCGAACCCCGTTCGACGGTATCGTCCGACGCCGATTCTCACGTTACCGTCGGCCTCAACTGGCGGCCGAACGGGCTCCAGCTGCCGCTGTTCGCCGCGCTCGCCGGGGGCGAGTACGACCGTCGAGGTGTTTCGGTCACCCTCGAGGAGTACCGGGGGTCGGCGCGGGCCATCGAGAGCGTCGTCGACGGGGAAGCGGACGTCGCCATCGCGGGGGCGGCGTCGATCGTCCGAGCGCGCGCGGACGGTGAGCCGGTCGTCCCGATCGTGGTGTGGTTCCAGCGACCGATGGTCGTCTTCTACACGACGCGTGAGCCCTTCGGCGAGCCGCTCGAGACGGTCGGACAGCTCCGCGGTCGGCGCGTCGGCATGCCGATCGAGTCAGAAACTGGGCTGCTCGGTCGGCTCTACCTGTCACAGGCGGGCGTCCTCGAGGAGACCGAGTGCGTCGATCTCCGGGGCGAAGAGTCGGAGCCGCTCCAGTCGGGGACGGTCGAGGTCGTCACGGGGACGTTCTCCGATCCGATGCGGCTCGAGGACGGCGGCGCGACGGTCGATTCGATCCACGTTGCGGACCAGTATCCGATCTACGGCCCGGCGATCGTCGCCCACGCGGAGACGCTGAGACGACAACCACGGCTCCTCGAGACGTTCCTCGCCGGGACGGTCGCGGGGTGGGCGCTCGCCACCGAGGACCCGAGCACGGCCGCCCGTGACGTCGCCCGGCAGACGGACCGTCCCGCGGCGTGGATCGAACGCGTCTTCGAGCGGGCGGCCGACCGGTTCGGGACGACGGACGCGGTTCGAAAGCACGGCTGGGGGTGGCAGTCCCCCGAGACGTGGAGCCGGCTGGAGGAGGCGCTCGAGCAGGTCGACCTCCTCGAGGTGAGATCGTGATCGACGTCGACGACGTGACGGTGGCGTTCGACGACGTGACCGCGATCGAGGAGATCGACCTCGCGGTCGACGAGCACGAGTTCGTCACCGTCCTCGGGCCGTCGGGGTGTGGGAAGACGACGCTGTTGCGGACGATCGGCGGCCTCCAGGAGCCGACGAGCGGGCGCGTTCGCATCGACGGGCAGCCGCCGGCGCGTGCACAGGCGTCGGCCAACGTCGGCTTCGTCTTCCAGCAACACACGCTGTTCCCGTGGAAGTCCGCGCTCGAGAACGTCACCTTCCTCCGATCGGTGGCCGGCAAGCCGGCCGACGAGAGGGGGGCGATGGCGCTCCTCGAGAAGATGGGGCTCGAGGCGTTCGCCGACGCCCGTCCCGCGGCGCTCTCGGGCGGGATGAAACAGCGGGTCGCGATCGCCCGCGCGCTTCACCTGGGGGCGGACGTGCTGTTGATGGACGAGCCGTTCGGCGAGCTGGACGAGATCACGCGGGATCGGCTGGGCGTCGAAGTGCGTCACATCTGGCGCGAGGAGAAAAAGACGGTGCTGTTCGTCACCCACAGCGTGCCCGAGGCGGTGTTCCTGGCCGATCGCTGCGTCGTGATGGCCAGCGACCCGGGACGGATCGACGAAGTGTTCGAGATCGACCTCCCGCGGCCGCGTGACGAGGCGGTGTTCGAATCGACGGCGTTCCACGAGTCCGTTTCGACGGTCCGGCGGCGAATCCACCGCACGGGCCCGTGGTCGGCAGCCACGCGAACGATGGATCGGTCGCCATGACGTCCAGGCGGCCGACTCGAGCGAGTCCGAGTCAGGCAGCTGCGATCTACTCCGTGTTCCGGCCCGCGGTCGCCCTCGTCGCCGGACTCGGCCTCTGGTGGGCAGTGACGAGCGTCTTCGACGTCCCCGCCTTCTACCTGCCGCCGCCGGAAAGCGTCGCCGCTCGCCTCCTCGGCAATCCGGAGCTCTACCTGACCAACGCGGTGTCCACACTCGAGAAGGTGCTCTACGGCGGGGCGGTCGGCGTTTCGACTGGCTTCGCCCTCGCGCTCGTCGTGGCGTTCGTGCCCTCGGTTCGGCGGATCGTCATGCCGTACGTCGTCACGGCGCGCGTCCTCCCGAAGATCGCGATCGCCCCCGTCCTGTTGATCTACATGGGGACGGGGATGGACACGGCCATCCTGTTCGTCGCGCTCATCTCCTTTTTCCCGATGGTCCTGAACACCGCGGCTGGGTTCGATCGGGCGCCGAGGGACCACCTCGAGTTGCTGCGGTCGGTCGACGCGAGTCGCTACCGGCGCTTTCGGTCGGTCTACCTGCCGTACGCGCTGCCCGACGTGTTCGCGGGGCTCAAACAGTCGGTCACCCTCGCCGTCGTCGGCGCGGTCGTCGCCGAGTGGATCGTCACCGACAGCGGGCTTGGCTACGTCATCCTCATCGGTTCGGAGAACATCCGGACGGACGTGATGCTGGCGGCGCTGTTTTCCCTCCTCGTGCTCGGGCTGTGCCTGTACGGGGCCGTCGCTGTACTCCAGCGGCTGCTCCTCGCCGGGACGCTCGAGTCGGGGGCCGATCCGTCGTGACGACAGTGGTGACCGACGCTGCGTCTCGAGGGTGACGGGATCACGCGGCCGTCAGGCGTCCCGCCACGCCCGTTCGACCAGTGACGGCAGGAGGTAGAACGCGATCCCGAGCAGCGAGAGGACGACCAGCGCGGCGTAGGTCTCCGCGGTGCGGAGTCGCGAGGAGGTCTCGAACACCCGGTAGCCGATGCCCGCGTTCAGCGTGACGAACTCGGCGACCACGGCACCCACGATGGCGAGCGTGGCCGCGATCTTCGCGCCGGCGAGGATGCTCGAGGCGGCTGCCGGCACCCGGATGCTGAGGAACACGCGCGTCGACGGTGCGTCGACCGACCGGGCGAGGTCGAGGTACTCGCGGGGAACCGACCGGAGCCCGTCGAGGGTGGCGATCGTCATCGGGAACAGCGTCAGCGACGCGACGACGAGCGCGCGTGCGGGGATTCCGCGACCGAACCAGAGAAAGAAGAGCGGAGCGATCGCGATGACCGGGGCGATTCGGAGGGCGACGACGTAGGGGAGGATGGTGTCCCGTGCCGCCCGAGAGGACGTCATCGCGAACGCGAGCCCGAGCCCGACGACGACGCCGACGGCGAGGCCGAGCCCCGCGGTGACCGCCGTCACTGCGGCGTCAGCCAGGAGCTGCGGATACGTCTCGAGCAGCGCCGCCCCGACGTCGAGCGGCGAGGGGAGGATGACTGGCGGGATGGCGTAGGTAGTCACCACGAACTGCCAGCCACAGAGCAACCCGACCCCGACGAGCAGGGAAGGCCCCCAGCGGAGCGTCTCCGTTCGCACTCGAGCGTGCATCCGTCACTCGGAGACGACGGTCGCGTAGTCACCGACGTACTCTGACTCCTCGTCGATGTACTCGTTGGTCCAGATGGCGTCGGGATCGACCTCGCTCTCGAGGAAGTCGCCCGCCTCGAGCGTCTCGTGGGTGGCCTCCCACGGCTCGGGTTCGTTCCAGCCCCAGCCGTGTTCCGAAACGGCCTCAGAGAGCATGTACTCGGTGCTCATCGCGATCCACTTGTCGAGCTGGTTCTCCCGGACCTCGCCCAGTTCGGGTTCGTGGTCGACGAGCACGTCGATGGCTTCCTCCGGGTTCTGGTGGGCCCACGCCGCGCCCCGCGCGGTGGCGCGGATGAACGCGCGAACCGTCTCGGGATTCTCCTCGAGGTAGGACTCGCCAACGCCGACGACGTGACCGTACGACGGGATGACTTCGTTCACGGGGAGGACGTCGATCGTCGCGTCCTGGTGTTCGGCGTCGATGACGTCGCTGAACACCCCGCCCGCGGCGTCGATCTCACCGGCGAGCAGCTGCTGGACCGTGTCGAAGCCGGAGTCGACGTACTCGACCGACTCGAGCACGCCGTGGTGGTCGAGAAACGACTCGGTCATCGTCCGGACCATTCCGGGGCCGCTCCCGACGGTCACGCCCTCGAGCTGGCTCGCGTCGGTCAGCTCCTCGCCGAACGCGTCTCGAGCGGTGAAGACGACGGTCGGTCCCTGCTGCATGACGACGGAGACACAGCGGAGGTCGAGCCCGTCCTGGCTGTTCACGTTCAGTACCTGATCGCCGCTCGTGATCGCGAACTCGGTGTTTCCGAGGGCGACTTGCTGGGCCGAGAAGTCAGAGCCCTGCCCGCTCTCGATCGCCTCGAGGTCGATACCCTCCGCCTCGTAGTAGCCGCGTTCGAGGGCGGCGTAGTAGTGGGCGTGTAACCCGCCGGGCTGGAAGTTGAGCAGGAGCGATGCGGACTCGAGGTCGCCCTCCTCGCCTGGACCGGCCGACTCGCCGAATTGGCCGAGACAGCCGGAGAGGGCGACCCCACCGAGTGTCGCGACGAACGCTCGTCTTGAGTGGGGCATCGTGGCCATACACAACGTGTACCACATAAACTATTCGGTCAAATGTTTACATACCCCGCACCAGTTCGACTCCGTCGGTCCACCGGTCCGGCGCACGGTCGGTACCACGGCGAAGAGAACCGGCACGACTGACCGAAATCGTCCCGTAAAAGACGCTCCTCGAGGAACGTGGACGTACCGTGTCTCTCATCGACGTCCTCGGCAGTCCCGCGCGGCTGAAGATCCTCAGGGAGCTCTCACACGGCCCGATGTACGTCTCGGAACTCGCGGAGGCCGTCGGGATGGACGGCTCGACCGCCGTTCACCACCTGTCGACGCTCGAAGAGTACGGCGTCGTCGAACACTACCTGCACGGCAACCGGAAGTACTATCTGCTCGTCAAGTCGGTCGAGCTGCACGTCGCGCCGCCACCGGAGCGAACGTTTATTCTGCAGGCGAGGGACGTCGACGACGAGTGACGCCCTGACGTCGACGACCTCCGCGCATGTAGGATCTTCCAATGGACGTCTCTACCCGGAGAGGTACGTTTATGCGGACACTCAGAATGGTGGGGGCCATGTCCGACGCCAGTCGCCGACGATTCCTTCGATCGACAGGCGCGGTCGCCGGTGTGGCCCTCGTCGCCGGCTGTTTCGGCGGCGAGAATGGGGACGACGTGCTCGGCGACCCTGAGTACGTCGAGGGCCGACCCGATCCCGGCGGGACGTCGATCGAGGAGTTACCCGACCTGAACGGCGAACTCACGATCTACTCCGGTCGAAGCCAGACGCGTATCGGCGAGCTAATGGATCATCTCGAGAACGAGTACGACGATCTCTCCCTCGAGGTCCGGTACGACGACACCGCCGACCTGACCGCGACCATCGAAACGGAGGCGGAGACGCCCGCTGACGTCTTCTACGGGAGCGAGACGCAGTCGATGACGCACCTCAAAGAGGGCGGGTATACCACTCCGCTCCCCGACGACGTGCTCGAGCTGAGCGAGCCGGACACGCAGGACCCAGACGGCCACTGGGCCGGTTTCACGCGTCGGTTCCGGGCGATCGGATACTACACCGAACGGTACGACAGGGAGGAGTTACCGGACGACATCTTCGAGTTCGCCAGCGACGAACGCTTCCGCGACGATATCATGTGGGCCCCGGATCAGGGGTCGTTCCAGGCGTTCGTGACGGCCATGCGGGTGTACCACGGCGAGGAAGAGACGCGCGAGTGGCTCCGGGCGATGGTGGACGACCAGAACGTTGCGACGTCGCCGGGTGGCGACAGCGCGATGGCGCAGGCAACCGCCGACGGCGAGGTCGGCATCGCCCTCACCAACCACTACGTCCTTCGCGACAACCCCGGCGACACGCTCGATCTCGCGTACACGAGCGGTGACGCCGGTGCGATGTTCAACGTCACCGGCGCGACGGTGATGGCAGACAGCGACGACCAGGAAACCGCCGCGAACTTCGTCGCCCACCTCCTCTCGGCTGAGGCCCAGGAGTACTTCGCGACGACGACGTGGGAGTATCCGACGATCGACGGCGTCGAACCGATCGACGAGCTCCAGTCGACCGACGAGTTCGAACCCCCCGAACTCGACCTGAACGAACTGGCCGACCTCGAGCCGACGCTCGAACTGCTTCGCGACGAAACCATCCTGTAACTGGTTCGACTTCGTCTCCCCTCCAATTTCCCATGGCCACGGCTGACCCGTTCAACGTCGACCCCCGGAGGCGAGAGGGTGCAGACTCCTCGAGTGACGGGGGTGACGAGGGCGGCGGCGACGGGCTCCCGATCGGGCTCACGCTGCTCGCCGGGGCCGTCTCGGCCGTGATCGTGATTCCCGTCCTCTGGGTCGGCGTCGTTGCGCTTTCGGTCGAGTACGAGCGCGCGGCGGCGATCGTCTTCCGGGCGCGGACGCTCGAGATCCTCCTGAACACGCTGGCGCTCGTGGTCGTCGTCACGACGCTTTCGGTGCTCATCGCAGTCCCGCTCGCGTTCCTCACGACCCTCACGAACCTCCCGTACCGACGGCTCTGGATCGTAGCGCTCTCGCTGCCGCTCGTGGTACCGAGCTTCACCAGCGCGTTCGCGTTCATCTCGGTGTGGGGGCCGCGGGGACTGGTCCAGTCGCTCGTCGAACCGTTCGGCGTCGAGTCGCTGCCGTCGATTTACGGCTTCTGGGGGACCGCCTTCATCCTCACGCTCTACAACTACCCGTTCGTCTACATCACGACGCTCGCGGGGCTCCAGGCGTTCGACAAGACGTACCTCGACGCCGCCCGGACGCTCGAGACCGGTCTGTGGCCCGTGTTCAAGCGTGTGGTCTTCCCGCTGGCCAAACCCGCGATCGCCGCGGGGGCGTTGCTGACGGCGCTCGAGACGGCCGGCGACTTCGGCGTCCCGGCGCTGTTGCGTCTCGACGTGCTGACGCGCCAGATCTACGTCGAGCACAACGCCTTAGCCCACGACTACGCCGCCATGCTTTCGCTGCACCTGGTTGCGATCACGCTCGTGATCCTCGCGATCGAGTCGCAGGTGCGCGGTCACGAGACGATCCACGGCGGCTCACGCGGCGAGTCGCGCTCGTACACGATCCGCCTCGGCCGGTGGAAATGGCCCGTCCTCCTCGGTTGCGGGATGCTCTTCACCCTCAGCATCGTCCTCCCGATCGTCTTCCTGACCTGGTGGCTGATCCAGGGCCCGCAGACGTACGTCGCCTCCCTCGAGTTCAGCCCCGAGTACGCGTTCAACTCCGCGTCCGTCTCCGTGCTCGCGGCCCTCGTCGCCGCCGCGTTCGCGCTCCCGGTGGCCGTTCTCGCCGCACGGTACCGGTCGACCGTCTCGACCCTCCTCGAGCGGGCGACCTACGTCGGCTTCGCCGTCCCCGGCGTCGTCATCGGCCTGAGTCTCGTCTACTTCGGCTCGGCGTACCTCCCGGCGCTCTACCAGACGATCCCGCTGCTCGTCTTCGCGTACGTCGTCCTCTACCTCCCGCTCGCCGTGGGCTCGGTTCGAGCGTCGATCCTGTACGTCAACCCGCACCTGACCGAGGCGGCCCGCTCGCTGGGCTGTTCGCCACGTGAAGCGTTCCGGAAGATCACGCTCCCGCTGATCCTCCCCGGCGTCGTCGCCGGCGCGGCGCTCGTCTTCCTCCACGGGATGAAAGAGTTGCCGGCGACGTTGCTGCTCCGTCCCACGGGATTCGAGACCCTGGCGTCGTTCATCTGGGTGGCCGAGCGAAACGCCTACTACGGCTACGCCGCCGTTCCCGCCCTCGTGCTCATCTTCGTCTCCGGCTTCGCGATCCTGGCTGTGCTGCCGGGCGAACGATTCGACTACCGGCGGGTCCGCCGCCGGATCGGCCGCTCGTCACCCCGTCTCAGAAGCGCCAAGTCACTCGAAGGTGACCGAGCCGACGTGAGCTTCGACGGGGGACGACGCGAGGACTGGAGCGAGGGCGACGACGAAGCCGACGTTCCGGCCACTCGGGCTCGAGCGACGGCAACGGCGAAGGCGGACGCGGAGACGGACCCAGGCGACGTGATCCTCGAACTCGAGGCCGTCCGCAAGGCCTTCAATGGCGAGACGGCCGTCGACGACTGCTCGCTCTCGGTTCGCGAAGGTGAGGTGCTCACCCTGCTCGGGCCCTCGGGCTGTGGAAAGACGACCACGTTGCGACTGATCGGGGGGCTCGACCGGCCGGACGCCGGCACGATCCGGATTCACGACCGGGTCGTCGCCGACGACTCGTCGTTCGTCCCCGCGGAGAGCCGGGACGTCGGCATCGTCTTCCAGGACTTCGCGCTCTTTCCACACCGGACCGTCGCCGAGAACGTCGCGTTCGGACTCGAGGCGAGTTCCGAGGCGGAGACGACCGTGGACGAGCTACTCGAGCTCGTCGGCCTCCGCGAGTACCGCGACAGCTACCCCGACGAACTCTCGGGCGGACAGAAACAGCGGATCGCGCTCGCCCGCTCGCTCGCCCCACAGCCCGAGCTCCTGTTGCTCGACGAGCCGCTGTCGAACCTCGACGCTGGCCTTCGCGTGCGCATGCGGACGGCCATCCGGGAGATCCTCGACGCCGTCGACGTCACCGCGATCTGGGTCACCCACGACCAGGAAGAGGCGCTCTCGGTCGGCGACCGGACCGCCGTGATGAACGCTGGCTCGATCGAACAGCTCGATACCCCGCGGGCGGCGTTCATGCGCCCCGCGACGCGGATGGTCGCCGACTTCCTCGGCCAGGCGAGCTACCTCCGCGGCGCGCTCGAAAACGGCGTCGTCGAGACGGCGATCGGTCCGCTCGAGCGCGACCACGTGCTCGTCCCGGAATCGGCCGACGTCGGGCGGCTCGACGTCCTCGTCCGCCCGGACGACGTCGCGCTCGAGGAGGCGGCACCGTCGGCCGCCCACGGCCGGATCGTCGACCGACAGTTCACCGGCTCGAGCGTCACCTACCGCGTCGAACTCGAGGACGGGACGACGCTGCACTGTCGTCGGCCACACGAGGACTGGCTCGACGTCTCGGCGCCGGTCCGGGTGTCGATCACCGCCGGGCACGAGCTGCCGGCGTTCGAGGTCGAGTCGGAGTCGGGTGCTCGAGGCGGGTGATCGGCCGTCTGCGGGTTCGCCTGTTTCGAACGGCGAGCGTCTCGAGCCAGTGGTGGCGAGGACTGCCCACCGCCGCCGACGCGAGACCGACGACGCTTTGAGGCCCCCGGCCGCCGCCTCGAGTATGGCCATCCAGTTCGTGACGGGCAACGACGGAAAGGTGCGAGAGGCGCGTGCGTACCTCGAGGGCATCGAGCCCGTCGAGCAGGTCGACTACGACTACACGGAGGTCCAGAGCGACGACCTCGCGGAGATCGCCGCTCACGGCGCTCGAGAAGCGTTCGAGGAACTCGGCGGCGAGGATGGCGTGCTCGTCGACGATGCGGGGCTGTTCGTCGACGCACTCGGGGACTTCCCGGGACCCTACTCGGCGTACGTCGAGGACACCCTCGGCGTCGAGCGCGTCTGGCAGCTGGCGAGTGCGGAGGAGAACCGGCGGGCGCACTTCCGGACGGTGCTGGCGTACTGTGACGAAAACGGCGTCGAGACGTTCGAGGGAGCCGTCGGCGGGACGCTCGTCGCCCCACGCGGCAAGGGTGGGTTCGGCTACGATCCGATCTTCGAGTACAACGGACAGACGATGGCGGAGATGAGCACCGAGCAGAAGAACGCGATCTCCCACCGCGGACGGGCGCTGGCAGCGTTCGTGGAGTGGTACGCCGAGCGGTAGTCGCCGATCGGATCGCTCACTTTCGACGGGGGCGGTCGGGAACTCCAACTTCGAACCGTCGGTTCACGTCGATTCTCGCACGGACCGTATCCGCTCCATCGACCGTTCGGTGAAGTTGCGTTCCATCAGCGGAATGTCCTCTTCGTACAGCCAGTACTTCACGAGCGACGCGTGTACCCCGACCAGCAATCCGATCCACCAGAGCGTCCGTTTTCGTTCCCAGAACAGTTCCTCGAGTCGATCACCGTCCGGGCGACGGGTTACCAGAGACCGGTACTCCCGTTTGGGGTCGCCGTCGTTCGGGACGATGACCCCCTCTTTCTCCAGCAGGTACGCGGTGACGAACGGTTCGCCGAGACTGGGGACAGTCCGATCGACTCCCTCGTCGTACAGCGAATCGTGGATCGTCTTCACCGCAACGTAAGGGTCCTCGTCGGACACGTCGTCTCGGAGCCGTTCGACTTGCGCCGTAATTTCCGGTGCCGGCGGTCCGAACGCGGCCTCGATGGTTTCCCAGGTGACCGGATCGAAATCTCCCATGGTCTGGGTACTGACGTTCGGAATACATAATTTTGGTGGGCTGTTGAACCAGTCTATCGTATTTCGCTACCGATGGCCGCCCGAACCGCCCGAGTCAGTCGCCGCGGACGAACCGCTCGCTGTCCCACTGATTCGTCACCGGATGGGTGGTAAGCGTTATCACGCCACGACCGCTAGGCTCTCTGAGCCATGCCCGAGACCGAACTCGCCGACCGCGACTGCGAGGCCTGTACGAGCGAGGACGAACCGCTCACCGGATCGGCGCTGACCGACCTCTACGAGGAACTCGACACCGACGTCTGGGAGGTCGTCGACGAACACCACCTCGAGGGGACGTACGCCTTCGAGGACTTCCGGGACGCCCTCGAGTTCACCTACGAGGTTGGGGAGCTGGCCGAAGAGGAGTGGCACCACCCCGACATTCACCTCTCGTGGGGCGAGGTCGTGATCGAAATGTGGACGCACAAGATCGACGGCCTCCACGAGACGGACTTCATCATGGCGGCGCGGATGGACCGGATGCACGAAGAGTACGACACGCCCGAGGAGTGAGACCGACCGGTGGGAATCGGTACCGATGCAACTGCGGGACCTTCGCGGCTGCATCGGAGCCAGTCACGACGGACACGGGTTGGTGAGATCCTCGAGCGGTGATCAGTTTTGGGAGTCGTGCTGAATATCCAGCGCGAATGTGTTACGGACTAAGATTCAATCTGAGACGGTAGTGATCGCTCAGTACTGGGCATACACTTTTCACATCAGTCCACTAACATTCGTAATAACGATGGTCTCCAAGTATCAAGACCAGTCGTCCGTGATTACTGCGTTCGGCATACTCATAGCTACCGTCGCTATTGTGGGAACGCAGTTCTTCGGTTGGGAGTGGGGAGATGGACGACTCATTCCAACGATCATCGGCGTCGTTGTTGCCGGAATTGCTGTCATTGTTGTTGCCAGAAGAGTAGTGGGCTGATCACTCGCGTCTAAACTCTGCTCGTGACTCGAGGCGCGTTTGAGCTGCAAATACACCCTCTTCTGCTCGTTCCCTGCTGGACTCGTCCATACAGCAGCCCGATTCACTGAGTGTTTCACCGGTGCCAGCAGCCAGTATGGTTCGACACTCGGATCACGCCCGCTACCGCGCCGTCGCTCGGCGGTACGTTTATATTTTCGTTTGTTGGCGCTTGCTAGCGCATGGCACTAATCGACACCTACCCGACCGACCATCCGCTGGATCCGCTGACGCCGTCGGAGATCGACCGCGCTCGAGCGGTCGTCCTCGAGGAGGCCGACCCGTCCGAAGACGCCAGGTTCGTGGAGATCACCCTGTCAGAGCCGCCGAAGGAGGCACTGGTCGCGTTCGAAGACGAGGGCAGCAAGCCGGACCGGCGGGCTCGAGTGGTCGTTCGGGACAAGGAGGAGAAGGCATCGTACCAGGGAATCGTCTCGCTCGACGAGGAGGAACTGCTCGAGTGGGCCGAGATCGACCGGGGCCAGCCCCGGATGATCGGCGAGGAGTTCGTCGAGGTCGAGGCGG
This sequence comes from Natronobeatus ordinarius, assembly GCF_024362485.1. Lineage (NCBI taxonomy): Archaea > Methanobacteriati > Methanobacteriota > Halobacteria > Halobacteriales > Natrialbaceae > Natronobeatus > Natronobeatus ordinarius. The sequence continues at coordinate 1,507,785 of NZ_CP101456.1, forward strand.
TCGTCACGGCCCACCCGGAGTTCCGCGAGGCCGTGGAGCGACGCGGAGCCGATCCCGACCTGGCGATCGTGACCGCGTGGTCCGCAGGCTACGACTTCGTCCCCGCGGACGTCGGTCGTGATCGGCGACTCGCCCACGGCATCGCCTGGGTACAGGGCGACGAAGATGACGAGGGCGCAGAGGCGTACAACCGGCCGCTGTCGGGCATCCACGCCTGGGTCGACCTCGACGAGCGCGAGGTGGTGAAGGTGGTCGACACCGGTCCGAAGAACGAGGACGTGGTCACGAACTTGCGGACCCACTACTACCGCGAGGGCAAGCGCGAGTTGCGCGACGACCTGAAGCCGTACAACGTCGTCCAGCCCGAGGGGCCGAGCTGGGCGGTCGACGGCAACGTCGTGGAGTGGCAGAACTGGCGCGTGCGCGTCGGGTTCAATCCCCGCGAGGGGCTCGTCCTCTACGACGTGAGCTACGACGACGACGGCGAGCAGCGGTCGATCCTCCGGCGGGCGTCCTGGCCCGAAGTCATCGCGGCGTACAACGACCCCGACCCCGACCACGACTGGAAGACCCCCTTCGACGTCGGCGAGTACGGCATCGGCCGACTCGCGAACTCGCTGACGGAGGGCTGTGATTGCCTCGGCTACATGCACTACTGGGACGCCGTCCTCAACGACGGCGACGGCGAGCCGCAGGTGATCCCGAACGCGATCTGCCTGCACGAGGAGGATTATGGCCTCCTCTGGAAGCACTACGACTGGCGCGTCGACGACACCGAGGTCCGGCGGAACCGCCGGCTCGTGATCTCGTTCATCTCGACGATCGGGAACTACGACTTCGGCTTCTACTGGTACTTCTACCAGGACGGCTCCATCGAGGGACAGGTCCGGCTCACCGGCTGTAATGCGACTGGCCTGCTGGGTCCCGACGAGCGCGAGACGGGCTACTCGGAGACGATCGGACCCGGCCACAAGTCGATGCTCCATCAGCACGTGTTCAACTGCCGGCTGGACTTCGAACTCGACGGCCGCGAGAACACCGTCCGCGAGGTGAATCTCAGACAGGTGCCCTACGGCCCCGAGGGCTACGACCCCGACCCCCACCGCGACCCCGACCGGATGCACCTCAACCCCCACGGGAACGCGGCGTACGTCGAGCGGACGCGCTTCGAGCGCGAGTCCGAGGCCCAGCGGATGACCGACACCCACGCCGGCCGATACTGGGAAATCGTCAACGAGGACGTCGAGAACGACGCCACCGGCGAACCGGTCGGCTACCGGCTCCGACAGAAGGCCGGATCGAACACCGCGTTTCCGATGCAACCCGGCTCGTCGAACGCAAAGCGCGCCGGCTTCGCGACGAAGCACCTCTGGGTCACCCAGCACGACGACGACGAAATCTATCCGGCCGGCGACTACCCGAACCAGCACCCCGGCGGCGACGGCCTCCCCGACTGGACCGAGGCCGACCGCCCCATCGCGAACGAGGACGTCGTCGTCTGGTACAACCTCTGCCAGACACACGTCTCCGTCCCCGAGGACTGGCCGATTCTCCCCGTGAAGATGCTCTCGTTCAAACTCGAGCCTGCCGGCTTCTTCGAGGAGAACCCCGCGATCGACGTTCCGCCGGAACACGCGATCAAGGACGTCGACGCCTGGAAGACCGACAGACAGGAGTCGATGGATCTCGGGGAGTGATCGGCTCGCGGACGCTCGAGTAGCCGGGAGCGCACGCTCACGGCACAGCGTCGTCGAAAAGTGGTTATAAACGGGTCGAGTCGTCCAGTCGCCTTAGAGGCGGTTGACGTTGGTCGCCCGGGGGCCCTTGGGGGCCTGTTCGATGTCGAATTCGATCTCCTGTCCCTCTTCGAGGTCCGGGCCGCCAACGTCTTCCATGTGGAAGAATACGTCGTCGTCCGCGTCGTCCGTCGAGATGAAACCGTAGCCGCCAGTGTCGTTGAAGAAATCAACGTTTCCTTTCGCCATTGCGTTTCAACACATGGCCCCTCCCCATATAACAGTTTCGTGAGAACTGTTCACTCGACTCGCTTACAAATGCGAAGGAGCAGGTCCGGAAATACGTCTCTATGTGCTTCTCAAGCGCTGTCTCAGCGCCTCTACTGGTCGAACGCTATTTTTCTGCGTCCAGGGAATACGGCTCTCGATGTGATGAGAGTTTTCGATCGCACACTCCGAATCGCTCACCGCGGTCGGGGAGTGGCTGCCCGTTCGGTGACCCCAGCCGTAGCTCGAGTGCCCCAGAAGAGGGCTCGAGTCCGACTGCACTCCTCGCCAAATAGTATCACTTACGGTGGGTCCCCCAGTAGGCCCCGTCGATGACAGACACTCGAGTTGCGACCCCGACGATTCCGCAGGTGACGCTCATCGGCCTGTTCGTCACGGCGCTGGCGACGGCACAGTTGACCGCCTCGAAGGTGCTGGCGTTCTCGCTCCCGTTCGGACTCGAACTGCCGATCACGGGTGCCGAACTCGTGCTGCCGGGGGCGGCGCTCGCCTACGCGCTGACGTTCCTCGCGAGCGACTGTTACGCCGAACTGTACGGCCGACGGGCGGCACAGGTCGTCGTCAACGTCGCCTTCGCGATGAACTTCGTCGTGCTCGCGCTCGTGTGGTCGACGATCGCTGCCCCCGACGCCGGCGCTGGCGTCCCCGGCGACCAGTTCGAGGCGGTGCTCGGTGCGTCGACGAACGTCGTCCTCGGGAGCCTGCTGGCGTACGTCGTCAGCCAGAACTGGGACGTGTGGCTCTTCCACGAGATCCGAGACCGAACCGGTCCCGGCTTGCTCTGGCTGCGCAACGTCGCCTCGACGGGCACCAGTCAGGCTATCGACACCGTGATCTTCGTCAGCGTCGCCTTCTGGGTCGGCCCGACGTACCTCGGCGTCGGCGAGGCCCTCCCGCTCGAGGCGATTCCCGCGCTGATCGTCGGCCAGTACCTGCTGAAACTCGCCATCGCCGTCCTCGACACGCCCGTGGTTTACGCCGTCGTCGGGTTCGTTCGATCGCGCCGGGCGGCCGGGAAGAACCTCGCGACGGCGTGAACGTCGGTCCCTCTCGACCGCCGAATCGTGGACCGTTTAGTGCTCGGCCCGCGAGCGACCACTATGGACGAACGCGTTCGCGAACACGCGGCAGTGCTGGTCGACTGGAGCGCCCGGGTCGAAGCGGGTGACAACGTCGTTCTCTCGGTTGGGCCCGATGCCCACGAACTCGCCGTCGCGGTGGCCGAGCAGCTCGGCGAGCGAGGGGCGAACCTGCTCGCGACCTACAGTTCCGGGGAGATACAGCGAGCGTACTTGCGCGCACACGATGGCGACTTCGACGAGGACCCCGCCCACGAACTCGCGCTCGCCGAGCACGCCGACGTCTTCCTGTCGCTGGGCGGCGGCCGGAACACGAGTGCGACGGCTGACGTCCCGGGGGAGATCCGCCAGGCGTACCGAAAGGCCCAGGAGGGTGTCCGCGAGGCGCGCTACGATACGCGGTGGGTCTCGACGGTCCACCCGACGCGCTCGCTCGCCCAGCAGGCGAACATGGCCTACGAGGAGTACCGCGACTTCGCCTACGACGCGATTCTCAGAGACTGGGAGGCTCTCGCCGAGGAGATGGCCCGGATGAAAACGATCCTCGACGAGGGCAGCGAGGTACGGCTGGTCTCGCCAGGGACGAATCTCACGATGTCGATCGAGGGGCGAACGGCGGTCAACAGCGCCGCGAGCGTCGAGTACGACTCACACAACCTGCCGAGCGGCGAAGTGTTCACGGCTCCGAACGGGACCGACGGCGAGGTCACCTTCGACGTTCCCATGACGATCCAGGGCGAGTCCGTCCGGGACGTCCGCCTCGAGTTCGATGACGGCGAGGTCGTCGCCTCCGAGGCGGCCGAGGGTGAGGCCGTGATCGGCGACGTGCTCGAGACCGACGACGGCGCCCGTCGGCTCGGCGAGCTTGGGATCGGGATGAACCGGGGGATCGACCGCTACACGGATAGCATCCTGTTCGACGAGAAGATGGGCGACACCGTCCACCTCGCGCTCGGGCGGGCGTACGACGCCTGTCTCCCCGAGGGTGAGACCGGCAACGAGTCGGCGGTCCACGTCGACCTCATCACCGACGTGAGCGAGGAGTCGCGCCTTGAGGTCGACGGCGAGGTCGTCCAGCGAAACGGCCGGTTCCGGTGGGAAGACGGGTTCGACGCGTGATCGAGGTCGGTGGCGGTGGCGTGGTCGAACTGTTGGCAACCGTTCAGCTGTCTTTCGACGGCGGTGGCAGGAGCTGATCGGCCGACTCGATCGTGTGTCCCGTCTCCACGAAGTGCTCGAGCGTCCGTCTCGAGAGTTCCTCGTCCGAGTCGACCTCGTCCTCGGACAGGGCCCACGGACAGTCGAGACAGTACTTTTCGAGTGAGTGATCCCCACCGTCGCCTCTCATAACTGGACCGATGCCAGCCCAGCGGTTCACGTTGGTGCATGATATACCACCCGTGGTCGCTCGAGCAGGGGCGACGACAGACTTTTTTGATCCGTCGTGGCGTCTGCCACCGCATGGAGCTCACCGTGTACGGCCCGCTGCGGAGTGTGACGGGCGAGAAGACGGTTCCGCTCGCGTTCGAGGGCGGAACCGTCGCCGACGCGATCGAGGCGTTCGTCGACGCCTACCCGCGCGCACGGCCACAGCTCTACGACGGCGAAGCCCTCCGGCCGAGCGTCCGAGTCGCCCTCGAGGGCGAGCGCGTCGACCTCGAGGCCGACTGTCCGGCCGACGCGTCCCTAGCACTGTTTCCCGCGGTGCAGGGCGGCTGACGCCGACGGAAGCGGGGCATCGGACATGGCAACTCCTTTAGTGATTCCGCCTCGAGTGAGCGCATGGAGATCCGAGAGGCCGTCACGGCCGACCGCGAGGCGATCCGCGAGGTTGCCCGCGCGACGTGGCACGACACCTACGACGAACTCGAGGCGGTAACGATCGACGAGACCGTCGACGAGTGGTACGCCGACGACGAACTCGAGACTGCGATCGGCGGCTGGTACGCCGACGCCGACTTCGACCTCGACCTCGAGAACCTGAAGTCGACGCTCCTCGTCGCCGAGGTCGACGGCGAGGTCGTCGGGTTCACCCACGGCGTCGTGATGGGTGAGGAGGGCGACGTCCTCCGGATGTACGTCCACCCCGACCACCAGGGGGCGGGCATCGGCACCGCGTTGCACGAGCGACTGGTGGCGGCGCTCGAGGCGGCCGGCGTCGAGCGGATTCGCGCGCTCGACCTCGCCTCGAACGAGGCCAGCCGGCGCTTCTACGAGGGGCTCGGATTCGAACGGACGGCCGAAGCGACCGTCGAGATCGGCGGCGAGCGGTACGCCGAGGCGGTGTACACGATCGAGCTATAGCCCGTCCTCAGAGCCCGTACTGCTCGCGCACGAGGTCGGCGATGCCGCGCTCCTCGAGGACGTCCAGCGGAGCGAGCATATCGAGTTGCACGACGCCCGGGAGCCGGCCGATCTGGACGCCACCGGTGAACGTACACCGCGAGCGGACCTCACCCTCGCTCATCTCGAGCAGGTCGCCCGCGCGGTCGAAGGCGTTCTGGGTGGCGTCGTTGATCGTTGCACCGGTGCCGATGACCTGGATCGGGCCCAGCTCGTCGGTGAGTGAGACGCCGTGGGCGTCGGCGAGGTCGCGGCCCGCCTCGCGTTCCGCGTCGCTGTAGGGTTGGCTAATGTGGGGGAGGTCCTCCTCGTTAGGCAGGAGGAGCGGCCCGTCGAGCTCGAGGCCCTCGATGACCTCGACGTCCATCGTGACGGTGCCGCTGACGTCGGTGGTGTGGAGGGCGAGTTCGCCGTCGCCCTGGTTGGCGTGGAGGTCGCCGACGTAGACGCCAGCGCCGTCGACCTCGACGGGGCAGATCAGGGTTGCGCCCGCCCGGACCTCCGAGACGTCCATGTGGCCGTCGGTCCGCTGCTCGAGGTCGGCCTCGTCCTCGAGTCCCCAGTCGTGCTCGGCGCCGATGAGGAACTGGCCGAAGTCGCCGGCGTTGTGCGAGTCGGGGAGTTCGATCGGTGGCGTCGTCCCGACGTTCCCGACGAACGGCCGAAGGCGGCCGAGGGTGCCCGGAATCTCCGACGGTTCGTAGAGGACGATGGGATGCTGGCGGGAGTGTTCGGGAATGTCCATCACGTCCTCGGCGTCCTCGGCGAGAGCGTGGGCTGCCGTCTCGTCCATCGCCAGGCCGACGGTGTGGTCGTCGTCGAAGGCGACGGTGAAGCCGTACTCGAAGCCGAAGGAGGAGGCGTTCGCGCCACAGTCGGCGCACCGGATCGCCTCCTCGCCCGTGCCCTCGACGACCGTCTCGGGCCACTCCGTCCCGCACTCGGGACAGCGGTGGTCGACGAACGGATCGTCGCCGAAGGCACCCTCGCGTTCTGCCATCGTCCCCGTGCTCGTCGCCATGCTCGTGACCTCGACGTTCCTGATCTTCAGGGCGACCGCATCGCCCACCTCGGCGTTCTCCACCCGGATCGGCCGCGTTACCTCGTGACCGCCGCGGAACTCCGGGGTGATCATCGGCCCCCAGCACGCCGGCGGCGTGTAGGTCGTGATCGTTCCGCCGTCGGCGACCGTTCCCGCCCACTCCTGCTTCGGGCCGACGAGTCCGAGGGTGTACTGATCGACGAACAGCTCCTGTTCGACGCGTTGCTGTGCCATGGTATGACGTAGTACGGCAGCAGGCTGGATAAAGGGCACTAGCCGAATTCACTCGAGCGCGTCACACAGCTCGAGCGTCCGCTCTGTGAGCGTCTCGGCGTCGGTCGCGAGGAGCTTCGTCGTCGGCTCTTTGCCGACGTCGCCGCGGTCGACCACGGCGACGGGCGGCTCCGGTCGGTCGGCGAAGCCCTGCCGGGCTGGCCAGCCCATCGTCTCGCCCTCGCGTTCGGCCACCGACTCGGGCTCGGCCGGTCGCTCGTCCTCCGCGACGTCCCAGCCGAGCGTCTCGAGCGCCTCCTCGACGTCCCCGGCGAACCGATAGTTCACCGCGAATCGGAGCGTCGGGAAGCACTCCCGGGCCTCGAGCAAGAATCGGGCGACGTGACTCGAGGCGCCGAAGCGGACGCCCCGGGTGGGGGCGACTCCCGAGAACGTTCGCGTGATTCGTCCTTCGACGGCCGCCGTCTCGGCGACGGATTCTGCGTACGGCGTCGCGCCGACGACGTTCGTTCCGACCTCCGGGAGCAGGGGCGAGACGTCCGCCTCGACGAGCGCGTCGACCACCGACCGCACGGCCTCGGCCGTCGGCTCTCGCGCGGCGTCGTTACGGATTTCGACGCCGTGATTGACTGCCCCCGGCCCCTGCCCGACGTCGTAGGGGTATCGGATCGCCCGCGCGAGAAAGTCCGTCGCGCCCTCGACCGCCGACTCGAGGTCCGCCCCCCGGGCCAGCCGCGCCGCGATGGCCGCCGCGAGCGTACAGCCCGAGCCGTGGGTCGCGTCGGTGTCCACCCGCGGGTGCTCGAACGTCCGGACGTCGTCGGCGGTGACGAGCACGTCCCGGACCGTCTCGCCGGGGACGTGGCCGCCCTTGATCAGCGCCGCCTCGGCTCCCAGCTCGCAGATGGCCTCGCCGGCCGCACGCGCGCTCGCCTCGTCCTCGATCTCGACGCCGGTGAGGACGGTCGCCTCGTCGGCGTTCGGCGTGACGATCGTCGCCTCGGCGAGCAGGTCCGCGTAGGCGGCCTCGGCTTCTGGCTCGAGCAGTCGATCTCCCGAGGTCGCGACCATCACGGGGTCGACGACGAGCGGAAATCCGAACGTCGGGGCGCGATCTGCCACCAGTCGAACGAGCTCGGGCGTCGCGAGCATCCCTGTCTTCGCGCCGGCGACCGCGAAGTCGTCGATGACGGCCGACAGCTGGGCCTCGACCTCCTCGAGCGGGAGGACGTGGGAAGACTCGACGCCACGGGTGTGCTGGGCCGTGACGGCCGTGATGGCCGACGTGCCGAAGACGCCGTGGGCGGCCATCGTCGCGAGGTCGGCCTGAATGCCGGCCCCGCCGCCGGAGTCGCTACCGGCGATCGTGAGTCCGACGGGGCGAGCGTCCGGTGCTGGTCGTCTCATACTGAAGGATATTACGCTGTTATACAAATGAGTGATGGTCGACGATCCTCCGGCGTGGTGTTCCGACGACACTGGATTGATAGGGGTCGGCCCCCACCGTCCCGACAATGAGTGCCCTCGAGCGCGAACGGGCGGGGAGCCAACCATGAGCGATGGGGAAGCGACGACGATCCACCAGCTCGACGAGGACACCGTCGCGCGCATCGCCGCGGGCGAGGTCGTCGAGCGGCCCGCGAGCGCCGTCAAGGAACTCGTCGAGAACGCCCTCGACGCCGACGCCTCGCGGATCGACGTCGCGGTCGAGGAGGGCGGCATCGAGTCGATCCGGGTCGCAGACGACGGCTACGGGATGACCGAGGCGGACGTCCGCGCCGCGGTGCGCCAGCACACGACGAGCAAAATCGACGGCCTCGAGGACCTCGAGTCGGGCGTCGCGACGCTCGGGTTCAGGGGTGAGGCGTTACACACGATCGGCTCGGTCTCTCGACTGACGATTCGAACTCGCCCGCGCGCGGTCGTGGGCGATAGCGAGGCCGAGGGGGCGAATCCAGGCGCCGGGACGGAACTCGTCTACGAAGGCGGGAACGTGACGAGCGTCGAGCCGACCGGCTGTCCCGAGGGGACGGTCGTGGAGGTCGAGGACCTCTTCTACAACACGCCCGCCCGCCGAAAGTTCCTCAAAACGACGGCGACCGAGTTCGCCCACGTCAACCGCGTCGTCACCCGCTACGCCCTGGCGAACCCCGACGTGGCCGTCTCGCTCTCCCACGACGGCCGCGAGGTGTTCGCGACGACCGGCCAGGGTGACCTCCAGGGGGCCGTCCTCGCCGTCTACGGCCGCGAGGTCGCCTCGGCGATGATTCCCGTCGACGTCGACGGCGAGGAGCTCCCGCCGGGCCCGCTCGAGTCCGTTTCGGGGCTCGTCTCTCACCCCGAGACGAATCGGTCGACTCGCGAGTACCTCGCGACGTACGTCAACGGCCGTGCCGTCACGTCCGACGCTATCCGCGAGGGGATCATGAGCGCCTACGGCGGACAACTCGGCGGCGACCGCTACCCCTTCGTGGTCGCCTTTCTGGCGGTCCCCGGCGACGCCGTCGACGTGAACGTCCACCCGCGAAAGCGCGAGGTCCGCTTCGACGACGACGATGCGGTGCGTCGACAGGTCGATTCGGCCGTCGAGGCAGCCTTACTCGAGCACGGCCTGCTGCGCTCGCGCGCGCCGCGTGGCCGGTCGGCACCCGAGGAGGCGCGGGTCGAACCAGGCGCAGAGAGTCGGCTCCCGGAGGCGGACGACGAAGGAGCTTCGCAGGACGTCCCGTCGACGACCACGGGCGAACTGTCGGCGACGGACGAGGGGGCGGCCACGGGCGAACCGGCGGCGACGGCCGACGGCACGGGACGCTCGCGCTCGAGGACAGACGTCGGCACCGACTTCGAGCCCGCGAGCGCCCTGCCGAGCGAGGACGAGGACTCCAGCCCGAGTCGGGAGGTCGAGCCCGCAACCGAGCCGGGTGCGGAGGCGGCCTCGAGCGCGCCTGCTGAGCCGGCGACGGACTCGAGCCGTCGCGATCCGGACTCGGCCCCCGACTCGAGGACCTCGACGGCCGCCTCCAGCCCGTCGACTGAACGACCCTCGAGTGAATCCGTCGACGGTGGATCGGCAGGGACGGGCAGTGCCGACGGGAGGGCAGACCCACACGGGATCGACGCCGATCGCAAGTTCACTGCGGCGACCGAGCAGCGAACGCTCGAGGGCGAGGCCGCCGCCGCCGACGCCAGCCGCTTCGAGTCGCTGCCGCCGCTTCGCGTCCTCGGACAGCTGCAAGACACCTACGTCGTCTGTGAGACGCCCGACGGGCTCGCGTTGATCGACCAGCACGCCGCCGACGAGCGGGTGAACTACGAGCGCCTGCGCGAGGCGTTCGCCGCGGACCCCTCCGCACAGGCGCTCGCCTCGCCGGTCGAACTCGAGCTCACCGCCGCCGAAGCCGAGGCGTTCGCGAGCTATCGAGAGGCGCTCTCCCGGCTCGGATTTTACGCTGACCGCGTGGACGACCGCACGGTTGCAGTGACGACGGTGCCAGCGGTGCTCGAGAAGACACTCGAGCCCGATCGATTACGGGACGTCCTCGCGTCGTTCGTGGCGGGCGATCGCGAGGCCGGCGCGGAGACGGTCGACGCACTGGCCGACGACTTCCTCGGTGACCTGGCGTGTTACCCGTCGATCACGGGCAACACGTCGCTCACGGAGGGGTCGGTCGTGGACCTGCTCGCCGCGCTCGACGACTGTGAGAACCCCTACGCCTGCCCGCACGGCCGGCCCGTGATCGTCGAGATCGGCGGCGACGAACTCGAGGCACGGTTCGAACGGGACTATCCGGGACACGGGTAGGCGCCGGTGGGCGGGACGATTCCGGTGGTACGAGCACGGCAACCCGACTCACGCAGCTATTTATTCAGGAGGACGAATGTCTCGCTATGACACTCGAGAGACGGCGGCTACTCGCGCTCGTCGGCGCGGCCGCGACGGTCGGGCTCGCTGGCTGTTCCGACGGCGGTGGGGACGAGAGTGGTGAAGACGAGGACGGTGAGGACGCGATCGACGCGTCGGAAAGCGACGGCGGAGACGACGCCCAGCACCTCGAACTCCCGGCGTACAGCCGCTGGCTCACCACCGACGACGACGGCGAACTCGTGTATGGCTATCTCGACTGGGCCTCGCTCGAGGCGGTCGACGGGGCGGTCGACGAGCCGTTCACCGAGGCAGAACTCGAGTCAGATCCGATGCTCGGCTACCCCTTCGTCGGCGCACTCGCCGTCTCCACGGCGCTCGGACAGGGACTCGGCAGCTTCGGGTTGGCTGGGCTCTTTCAGGAGTCAGGGGCCGAGTCCGGCTCTCGAGTCGACGAACTGCTGTTCGTCGGCCAGACGAGCGTCGTGACCGGCGAGTTCGACGTCGAGGAGATCGACGACGTGCTAACGGAGGCCTCGTCGGCCAGTCCGTCGTACGACGTGACGACAGCGGTCGCCGGATACGACGTCTACACGTCGGCGATGGACGAGCGAAGCGCCATCGCCGTGGGTCCGGACGCGCTGGTTTTCGCCGTTGAGGCCGACGATCCGGTCGAGGAGATCCGACCCACCCTCGAGGCTGCCAGCGGCGACGGCGATCGGGCGACCGACGCAGACGACGTCGCGTGGCTCGTCGCGACCGGCGGGGACGGGCAGTTCGCGCTCGGCGTCTACGGCGCGCCGGAGGACTTAGAGGACGAGGAGGCGGTCGAAGACGAGGCCGACGAACTGACGTGGGACGAACTGGACGACGCCGAGGGCCTCGTCGCGTCGCTCATCGTGGACGGCTCGGACGGCTTCGAGGGATGGTTCGCGGCGATCGTCGAGGAGCCCGACGAGGCGGCGCTGGAGGAGCTACTCGGCACCACCGCCGACGACGGCTCGGTCGTGGTCGACGGCGACCGCGTCTCGGCGGCGGCCACCTGGTGAGGACCTCGAACACCTATTTCCCGCCGGTCGACGTATCCACGGCCGATGCTCGAACTCGACGGCTCCGACGCCGGCGGACAGTTCGTCAGGACGGCACTCGCGCTCTCGGCGCTCGAGAACGAACCGGTTCGCCTCGAAAACGTCCGCGGCGGGCGGTCGACGCCCGGGTTGCGACCACAGCACCTCGCGGGCGTCGAGACCATCGCGGCGGTCTGTGACGCCGACGTCTCGGGCGCCGACGTCGGATCGCAGACGGTCGAGTTCGATCCTCGAAGCGGGAGGGTGGACGATGGGCGACTCCCCGGCGGAACGTACGCCGTCGACATCGGCACGGCCGGCAGCATCACCCTCCTGTTCGACACCCTCCTGCCGCTTTCGGTACGGCTCGAGTCGCCGCTCTCGGTGACCGTCACCGGCGGCACGGACGTGAAGTGGGCCCCGCCGCTCGACTACGTCCGGTACGTGAAGCTCCCGCTGCTTCGCCGGTCCGGGCTCGTGGCCGCCGTCGAGGTCGATCGCCGGGGATTCTACCCGACAGGCGGCGGCCGGGCGACGCTCCACCTCGCACCCGCTGCCCTCGAGCCACTCGCCCTCGAATCTCGTGGCGACCTCGAGGGCGTCCGGCTCTACTCGACGGAAGCCGACGCGCTCGCGGACCGGGACGTCGCGACCCGCCAGGCCGAGGGCGCACTCGAGCGACTCGATCCCGGCGAGCGCGGGCTCGAGGTGGGAGAACGCGTCGAGACGACGGCAGCGAGTGCCTGCCCCGGTTCGGCGTTCGTTCTGCGCGTCGACGGCGAGTCCGGTCCCGCCGGGTTCACCGCCCTCGGTGAGCGAGGAAAACCCGCCGAGCGAGTCGGCGAGGACGCTGCCGACGCTGCGATCCGGTTCCTCGAGCACGACGCACCCGTAGATCGCCACCTTGCAGACCAGCTGCTGGTGTTCCTCGCACTCGCGGGTGGCCGAGTTCGGATTCCCGAGGTGACCGCGCACGTCGAGACGAGTCTCAAGCTGCTCGCGTCGTTCGATTTCGACGTGACCCTGGCGTCCGGGTCCGGGCCGACGCGTGTCGTGGTCGGCGAGGTCGAGTAACGATACAACTTATAGCACACCACTCCATCTGGCAATCTATGGACGAGACAGGTGCCGCCGAACGTCGTCTGGCCCGGGGGTTGGTGTCGTGAGCGACCTCGTCACTTTCGGCGAGACGATGCTCCGGCTCTCCCCGCCGCGGAACGAACGAATCGAAACCGCGAGCGAGTTCGAGGTTCGCGCTGCAGGCGCAGAGAGCAACGCGGCCGTCGCCGCCGAACGGCTTGGGACGACCACGACGTGGCTGTCGAAGCTTCCCGATTCGCCGCTGGGACGACGCGTCGTCGGCGAGCTCAACCAGTACGGCATCGACACCGAAGTCGTCTGGAGCCGCTCGGGCAGACAGGGGACGTACTACCTCGAGCAAGGGGGGAAACCCCGCGGCACGAACGTCGTTTACGACCGGGCGAACGCCGCCATCACGACGGCAGAAGCCGAGGAGTTCGACGTCGGGCTGATCAGAGATGCCCGAGTGTTTTTCACGACGGGGATCACGCCTGCGCTCTCCTCGACGCTGCGGGAAACGACGATGAAGATGCTGAAAGCCGCCAGGGACGCCGGAACGACGACCGCGTTCGACGTCAACTACCGGCGCAAACTCTGGGAGCCCGAGGCGGCCCGGGAGACGCTGTTGAAGCTGTTCCCCGGCATCGACGTCCTCGTCATCGCCGCCCGGGACGCCCGCACGGTGCTCGATTTCGAAGGTGACCCGCGCCAGCTCGCGCACAAGCTCGCCTCGAGTTTCGAGTTCACCACCGTCGTCGTCACCCGCGGCGACCACGGCGCCCTCGCCTGGCACGACAACGTCGTCCACGACCACGGCGTCTACGAAACGGAGACGGTCAACCCCGTCGGCTCGGGTGACGCGTTCACCGGCGCGTTCCTCGCGCGCCGGCTCGCAGGCGACGACGTCTCGACGGCACTCGAGTACGCCTCTGCGACAGCGGCGCTCAAGCGCACCATCCCGGGCGACGTCGCGCTCGTCACGAAACGCGAGGTCGACGAGGTCGTCGCTGGCGACGGGGAGTACATCTCGCGGTGACGCCACACACGGGAACGGGTTCCGTCTCGGACTCCCGGTAATTTCGCTGTAGCGTGTGTGGGTATCCCACACCTGAGAAACGTTTTACACCCGGGCCGGGCAACCTTCGAGTCGATGGTTTCGATCCGCCAAGCGACGCCGCCAGACGCGCCGTCGGTTCAGGACGTCGCTCGAGAGAGCTGGCACGCCGCCTACGACGACCTGCTCGGTGTCGCGACCGTCGAGGAAACGGTCGACGAGTGGTACGATCGCGCGGCTCTCGAGACGTCGATCGACGACGCCCGCGACCGCGCCGACGCAGCGTTTCTCGTCGCCGAAGACGCGACCGACGGGATCGTCGGGTTCGTCCACGTGATCCCGTCGCGCGAGGAGCCGTCGGTCGGCTCTCTGCTCAGGATCTACGTCCGGCCTCGCTCGTGGGGTGAGGGCGTGGGAACGGCGCTGCTCGAGTCGCTCGAGGCCGCCGTCGGCCCCGCGTTCGACCGACTGCGACTGCTCGTCCTCGCAGAGAACGAGGTTGGCGTCTCCTTCTACGAGTCGAAGAGATTCGAGCGCGTCGAGACGCGTGAGAGTGAACTCGAGGGGCTCGAGGAGTACGTCTACGAGCGGCCGCTGTAGGCTCGAGTCGCCTCGAGTGGGCACGAGAATCATCACGAAACCCACCAATTGTGTTTTTGTCACTTCGGATCGAACGGCCACTATGGGAACCTCCCAGCCCCGCATCGACGAACTCCAGGCGCTGTGTCACCGCTACGGACCCGGCCGGCTTCCGAGAGCCGATCGGTACGAGATCGGTGCCGGCTACGCGGCGGCCGCGGCCGCGTTCGTTGCGGCGGTCGCGTTCGCGGCCGGGACGTTCGTCGCCTCGCTGATCGGCGCTCCGCTCACCGCCGCCCATCCGTTCTGGTCCGGGGTCGGTCTCGTGGCGATCCCGTTCGTCGTCCCGGCCGCGTTCGTCGCCGGCACGCTCGTCTGGAGGTCCCTCCCGGCGTCCACGCCGCGCTTCGGTGCGGTCGGGGGCGTGCTCACGGCCGTGCTCACCTACGTCCTCTCGCTCGCGGCCGTCTTCTTCGTGCTCGCGCTTTACGCCGTGGCAGCGGGAGCGCCCGAGGGCCTCGAGGCAGCGGTCGTGGAACTCGCCGCCCTCACGACGCTGATCGGGATCTTCGCGGTCGTCTTCACGACGTGGCTCACGATCCCGGCCGCCATCGTCGGCGGGCTGGTGTACGAGCGAGCGAACGGACGCTCGTCGGCCGAGTGAGCGGGATCCGTCCTGGCGGCTCGTCCTCGCAGAGAACGAGGTCGCCGTCTCCTTCTACGACTCGAGCGGGTTCGAACGCGTCGAGGCTCGCGAGAGCGAGTTCGATGGCCTCGAAGAGTACGTCTACGAGAAACCGATCTGAGTAGAACCGGCGGGTGGGTCGACGATCAGCTCGAGCGGCCTCACTCCTGCAGTTCGACGCAGACTTCCGACGGTGACACGCCGACGACACACCCTTCGTACGTGAACTCGACGCGACACTCCGTTCCGTGGCTCATCAGTGCATCCAGCGCGTCCACGTCGACGACGTCGAACAGGGGCGCTAACTCGGTCATCGGTTCGTTCGTACACGAGGCGACGGCGCGGACGATCGTTACCGCCAGTGGTTCGCGAATCGCCGTACAGAACACCCCTTCGCTGTTTTCGTTCACCGAGACGTCGCTACGACGCTCGGACACTTATAGATGGTTGTACGCTGTCCAACTCTGCCTACGGGTACTCGATTCTGAACTAGTGCTGTCGGCACGGTGTGACCAGTTTGACGGCGCCGATGCCGGATCGGGTGTGGCTGTGCACCGGTTGACGCCCTATCGCTGTTCACGAGGCGGTGGGCGTCGCGTCGCTCAATCCTCGGCTTCGTCGACGACCTCGATGCCGCGGTTGTTCACCGCCATCGGGTCGAGGCCGACCTCCTGGAGGAAGTTCTTGTACTCGCGTTCGCACTGTTCGGCGGCTTTCTGTTTGTCACTCGCACGATCACAGAGGGCCACGAGGTCTTCGGGCACCTCGTTCTGGTAGACGATCCAGTGGTTGATCAGGTCAGAGAGCCGGCGGATCGGGCTCGTGAAGTGGCCGTAGATCTCGAAGTTGAGCGCGTGGTGGCCGCCGAAGGGGTCGTTCATGTAGCGAGCGCGCGGCATCACCTTCATCACGGCCCACTGGATCTTATCGAGCTGTCGACCCGGGGCGTCCTCGAGGGTGGCGTTGACGGCCTTTCGCGGGTCGTCCCAGGTGTCGCCGGGGATCGAGACGCCATCGAGTTCCTGGATCTCCTGGAGGGCCTTCGACCACTCGTCGGGGGTGGGCTGGGGGTGGACGCGGTACATCGCCTCGACGCCACGATTCCACATCAGCTCGTGGGTAACGGCCTTGTTCGCTTTCAGCATGCACTCCTCGATGATGGTGTGGGCCCGATCTCGGCTCGGGTTGAGGACGAGCGAGCCGTCTTCCTTGCGGATCTCGTGCATCCGGTCTGCGACCTCGTGGACGAGTTTGTTCTCCTCGTGTAGCGGTGCGTCGGGATCGTCGAGGCGCTGCTCGGCCTGGGCGTAGGTGAGTCGCTCGTCGGACTCGATGACGGATTTGTAGATGTCGATCTCGTCGTAGCTCAGCGTCTCCTTGTCGAGGTGCATCTCGACGGTGTGAGCGAAGCGTTCCTCGTTGGGGACGAGCGAACAGACGGATTCGGCGAGAATCGGCGGCAGCATGTGGATCGTGTAGCCGGGGAGGTAGACCGTGTTGCCCCGTTCGACGGCTTCGGCCCACATCTCGCTCTCGGGGTGAACGTAGTGGGTGACGTCGGCAATGTGCACCCAGAGGACGTACTCGTCGTCGCGCTCTTCGATCGAGAGCGCGTCGTCGAAGTCCTGGGCGTCGATCGGATCGGTCGTCCACGTCGTCAGGTCACGTAAGTCGACTCGCTCGTCGATCCGTTCGTCGATCTCGGCCTGGACGTCGCCGGTCCGCTCCTCGGCTTCGTCCATCACCGCCGCCGGGAACGTATCGCGGATCTCGAACTTCTCGAACAGCTCTTCGCGTTTGTTCTCGAGGTGGCGGGCGACTTCCTCGGAGATTTCGACGGGGCCTTGCCCCTCGGCCGTCCCGGCGGCGGCCTGTGCATCGTCACTCATACCGGCGCCTACGAACGAGAGCGTCAAAGACGTGTCGGGACCAGCGTCCGGAAGCGCGAGAGCGGTTCACCCTCCCTCAGTCGGCTACCGCTCCTCGAGTCGCCCGTACCGTCGCTCGACCGTCGTGACGTACCACGTGAGAAACTCCTCCTGGCTGCGCTCTCCCGCGCCGATCTCGACGAGCAGCTCCTCGAGCCCGGCTCGCGAGTGATGGCAACACGCTCGATCGCAGGGCTTACAGAGGTATTCGAACGCCTTGCCGTCGCGATCCCAGCGGTCGCCGTACTTGTCGTACTCGCGAGCCTCGTCCCGGGGAACCGACGTGCCACAGGCGATGCACGTCACCGTCGGGGTGCGCCGTCGGGAGGGCCACATGATACGTCGATCGGCGTGTGCATACTTAGCGATTACCACACCCGTCGTCGACGCTAACGGTCCGGTCGGCCGACCGGTCTCGAGACGGGCGTTTTATGCCCCGACCGGTCATCCTCCCGGACATGCAGGTCAAGTCCAGACACCACCTCCGAAGCGACGCCGTCTCCGACCTCGAGGAGACGATCTCGACACAGCTCGGCGTCGACCTCGACGGGGACACTTACGAGCGCGTCGAGTTCGAGGACGAGGCGCTCGAGGTGATCCTGATCGACGGCGAGCCGCAGGTCGCCACCTTCGAGGGGGAGCTGTTCCTGACGGTCCGCGGCGCGAACGCTTACGAACCCGAGCGGCGACTGGTCACCGTCGACGCCGGCGCGATCTCGTTCGTCAGCGACGGCGCGGACGTGATGCGCCCGGGGATCACCGAGGCGAGCGAGGACATCGAGGGCGGCGACCTGGTGGTGATCGCCGAGGAGACCCACGGAAAGATCCTGGCGGTCGGTCGCGCCCGGGTCGACGGCTCGGAGATGGTCGGCGACGAGGGCAAGGTCGTCGACTCGCTGCACCACGTCGGCGACGAACTGTTCGGCTTTACGGGCTGACCGGATCGACACGTGACGCTCGCCGACGCAGGCTCCGCTCGAGGACGGCGACGGAGGCCAGTCCAGCAAGCGCACCGGCAGCGAGCGTCGGCCAGGCGAGAGCGTAGCCGCCGACGTCGAGCGCCAGCCCGAAGACGACCGGCGAGACGACCGTCGTCGAGAAGCCGACGAACGACTGGATCGACAGCGCCGTCCCGACCTGGTCGTCGTCGACGACCTCGGTGACCAGCGTCGAGGTGGGCGCGCTGTCGACGCTCAGCAGCGTCCCGTACACCAACAACAGCGCGACGAGCGCCGGCAGTGGGAGCCAGCCGAGGACGCCCAGGGTCGCGCTACAGATCGCGCTCCCCCCGAGGCCGAGCCCGATCGTCCTCGAGCGACCGATCCGGTCCGAGAGTACGCCACCGGCAACGTTTCCGACGCCGCTCATCGCGGTGACGACGCCGACGAGCAGGCCGGCGAGCGTCGCGGCGCCGACGCCGAACGCACCGCCGCTCGAGCCGACCGCCGCGAACGCGGGCGTCACGAGCAGGAACGCCAGCAGCCAGTTGCGAACGCCGAACAGCTCCCAGTTGTGCCAGGAGTAGACGCTCACGCAGGCGAGGTAGGCGCGGTTTTTCAGCAGTGATCGGTCGACGCCGCGGCTCGAGCGCGCGCTCCGACCGGGGCTGTCCTCGGCGAGTCCGAGCATCAATGGCGGGACGGCGAGCGCGCCGACGCTCGTCACGGCGATGGCGGTTCGCCAGTCGACCGCGTCGGCGACGACGGTCGCCGCGACGAACGAGAGGCCGCTGCTCAGCGAGAACGTCCCGATGTAGAGCCCCATCGCCCGCCCGCGGACGTCCGCGGGGTACCAGTCGCTGACGAAGCGCATCCCGGGGACGTAGACGCCCGCGATGAACAGCCCCGAGAGGAAGCGAAACGCGGTTCCGGAGAGAAAGCCCGTCGCGAAGAGCGCAAACCCGAGGCTGAAGAGGCCGGTGCCCGCCGCGCCGACGCTCACCACCCACCGCGGCGAGTATCGATCCGCCAGCCAGCCGGCCGGGAGGATCGCGACGAGGTAGCCCGCCTGGAAGACGCCGAAGATGATCCCTGCTCGAGTCCCCGAGAGCCCCCACTCCTCGACGATCAGCGGGAGGACTGCCGAGTAGTTGAACCAGACGAGGATCGACAGGAACAGCGCGAGAGAGGTGACGACGAGGGCCCTGGTTCGCGAGCGCACGTATCTGGTCCGTACAGAGTCGCAGTATTTGACTGTCGGGGTGTCGGCCGATCGAACCGCGACGGCTCGAGTGTGGCGCCCAGGGGGCGGCGATCGTTGCCACTCAGGCGCCGTCGGTCGACTCGAGCTCGTCTTCCTCGTAGGCGTCCTCGTAGCGGTCCATTGCGTCCGCGTAGCCCCGTCTGGCGAGTTCGTACGTCTCCCGGAGGTCGGCGGTCGGTTCTTCGGTCGCGTCGACGCGAAGGTCGTCGTAGAAGGGGTCCAGCTCGCGGTCTTCGGTCGTGCGCACCAGCAGGGCGGCGCTTTGCACCGGCAGCTCCTCGCGTTTGTCGCCGCCTTCCTCGTAGCCGGCCTCGAGCGCGTCGATCAGCCGCTTGGCCAGCGGTTCGGCGCGGTCGCTCGCCTCGTAGCTCGCCGCGGTCGCTTCGATCACCGACTCGCCGGTTAGCAGGTTGCCCGCGACGGTGTAGTTCTCGCCCTCGAGGTGGCCGTACCAGTCGCGACACTCCTCGCCGGAGAACGTGAAGGTCCCGTCGGCGTCGACGCCGTGGAGCTGGCGGCCGGCCGCGCCGTCGTCGGCGTTGAGCAGCGCCTCGAGGGCGTCCCCGATGGCGAGCCCCTCGTCGACGTACTGGAGACCGCGTCGGCCGAGGTCGACGTTGACCAGACTTTGTGTGGCGATCGCGCCGTTCTCGCTGGCGAACGGACAGAGCGTGCCGACGCCGGCGAGGCGGGTCGTCACCGCGACGCCGAACCGGCGCTGTGGCTCGCCGTCCTCGTCCTCGTACGTCTCCCGGACGCAGATGCTGAACGTCATGGCCGTCTCCAGGGAGTGGGTCGACAAAAAATCAGGCGTACCGGCAGGCGTGTGCCGAAGTCCGGACCGCCTCGAGGCAGTGCCGTCGAGGGCGGCATCGACTCGAGGTGATCCGTATCGGTCGATTACCGCGTTACCAGTTCTCGAGCGCGGATTCCGGCGTGGCCACCGGCACCCACCAGGATGCCGACGGCGTACAGGGCCGTGAGCGCGACGCCGATGGAGGCGCTCTCGACAGCCGAGTCGGTTTCGGCCTGGCTGTCCGAAAGCGACGCACACAGGTCCACGATCTTCCGGGTGGTCCGAGCCGTCAGACTCTCGGGGTGTTCGGCGAGCGTGTCGGCGATGGGTGGACTGATGCGGTAGTAGAGTCCGACCAGCCCGCGGCCCATCGGCGTCGCCGCCATGGACTCATCACGGAAGCGCCGGAGCGAGTTGAGCGTGTGCCCCTCGCCCGCGGTCGCCGTGGTGATGAAACAGCCGCCGTCGTCGCTGTCGGTCGTGAACGACTGGGTGAGCCCGGTGTCGGCGTCGTCGGTGGTCTCGGCGACCGCACGGAACTCGTAGTCTACGCCTTCAGTGAGTCCGGAGAGCGTCTCACTGAACGAGCCCGTCGCGGTGAGCGTCTCGGGGGCCGTCGCGTTCGGGAAGCCGCTGCCGACTTCGCCCCACTCGAAGGAGACCTCCGCGCTGGTCGCGTCGCCGAGGTCGTCGAGTGAGCCGTTCAGCGTCGCCGACGTCTCGCCGACGCCGGTTGCGGAGTTAGTCGAGACGGAGAGTTCGGGCTCGGGGGGGTCCCCGAGAACCGCTGCCTCGGCGTCGAGCAATCCGTAGCCCTGTTCGTTGCCGCTGAGACCGATGTCCTCGGCGGTGTTCTGGAGCTGCTGGCGCGCCTCGGTGTTGCTCATCCCGTTACCCATCAGGTGCGCGGCCGCACCGGCGACGTGTGGACACGCCATCGACGTCCCCGAGAGCGTGTCGTAGCTGTCGTTGAGGTACGTCGAGTAGATGTTACTCCCCGGCGCAGCGATCTCGACTTCGGGGCCGCGCGAGGAGAAACTCGAGATATTGTCGTTGTCGTCGGTCGAGGAGACCGCGATCACGCTGTCGTACGCCGCCGGGTAGCCGACGTTGTCACAGCAGCCGTCGTTACCCGCCGCGGCGACGACCAGCGTCCCCTGGCTGACGGCGTACTCACAGGCGTCCTCGAGTGCCTGGACGTGGCTGGAACCGCCGAGCGAGAGTGAGGCGACGTCGATACCCTGGTCGGCGGTCCACTCGATCCCGGCCGCGACGTCACCGAAGTTGCCGCCGCCGAACGAGTCGAGCACTTTTACGGCGTATAGCTCGGAGTCGAGCGAGACGCCGACGACGCCGACCCCGTTGTCCGGCGCGACCGCCGTTCCGGCACAGTGGGTGCCGTGTCCGTTGTCGTCGCCGTACGGTTCGGGACAGGTGGAACAGGAGGTTCCGAAGGCGGCGCCGCCGTCGACGTCGAGACTCTCGTGGTCGACCTGGACCCCGGTGTCGATGATCGCGATCGACCCACCGGCGCCGGTCTCACCCCCCTGGTGGAGCACGTCGCCGCCGACGCGGTCGACGCCCCACGGGACGGTCTGAAGCGCGAACGCCTCCTGGTCGTCTTCGACGTACCGGACGTTCGGATTTCGCTCGAGTCCCTCGATCGCTTCGTCGGGGAACCGCCCGACGACCGCCTTCCCGATGTCGTCGAAGTCCAGCTCGTGATCGATCTCGTCGGCCGCTCGACGGGCGAGGCCGAATGGGGTGTCGGCGGTCAGCCCGACGATCTTCCGCTCTGGTGGTCCTCGTGCGACTGCTGTACCGGTGATTCCCGTAGCCGCCACGCCCGCAGCGGTGGTGCGGAGCACGCGACGGCGAGTGATGTTGTTGTCTGACATGAAGTAGTGCGCGACGCATGGCGTCTGTGACCCCGCTTGCGCTCGACGACGACCATCGATCGCAGAGCGCCCTGAACGACGCTCGCGATCGAGTCCACGCCGCCGAGCTGACACACTGGTACGACCCCGTTCCGATGCGGTCGTTACTTGTCTGTGTGTGTTCACAGCGTGGCGTGTTCGGACGTAGCATGCGCCTGGTCAATGGTTATTACCAAAGTATATTAATATTTCCATTGTTGTTGAACAGTCTCTTGCTGAAGACCGCTTTCGCAGACGTTCAGTCAGAAACGTCGGCAATTGATTTCGAAGCGTCGCGGGTGGCTTCAAAAAGTGTGAAACTGACGTGCCGCAGTTCGCGTCAGTAGTCTTTCGTCTCGCTCGTCTCGTTACCGGCTTCGTCGACGACGGTGAGTCGGACGGTGTCGGGGCTGTCGCGAGTGCGCAGTTCGTGTTCGCCCGACGCACTCGAGCCGCTGACCGACGAGCTCTCTGCATCCAGGACGGTGGTGCCGTCGAGCAGTTCGGACGTCACGGACTCGAGTGCACCGTCGGCGTCGGAGACGGTCCAGTCGACGTCAGCGCGCGACCAGGGGCCCGAGCCCCGCGTGCTTAGCGAGAAGTCGTCGATCTCCGGGGCGGACTCGACGTCGTCCTCATCATCCTCTTCGTCGTCGTCCTCTTCTTCGTCATCCTCGTCGTCCTCTTCGTCGTCGCCCTCTTCCAGCTCGAGCGCGTTCGCGACGTTTAGTCGGCCGGCGCCCTGTTCGTTGTCGTCGAGGCTGATGTCGTCAGCGGCGTCTTTCAGGAGGTCCCGAATCTCGTCGGGATCGTAGCCGGCCGCGAGCAGTGTCGCGGCAGCGCCAGCGACGTGTGGGCAGGACATCGAGGTTCCCGAGAACGATGCGTAGTCATCGCGCGGAACGGTCGAGAGGACGTCGACGCCGGGTGCGGCGAGGTCGACCTCGGGACCCGTCGAGGAGAAGTCCGCCAGCTCGTCGTCCTCGTCGGTGGCCGAGACGGCGATCACATCGTCGTACGCGGCCGGATAGCCGACGCAGTCGGTGCACGGACCCGAGTTGCCCGCCGCGGCGACCATGACGACGCCCGCGTTGGTGGCGTACTCGACGGCGTCCTCGACGACCTCGGAGCCGCTATCTGCCCCGAGGCTCAGGCTCTGGACGTCGTGACCCTGGTCGGCCGACCACACGATTCCCTCGGCGATGTCGTCGAACGTGCCGCTCCCGCTGCAGTCGAGGACCTTCACCGCGTGCAGCGTCACGTCGGGCGCGACGCCGAGCACACCGACGCCGTCGTCCGCCGCACCGACGGTTCCAGCACAGTGAGTGCCGTGGTCGTTGTCGTCGTCCCACGGCTCGAGACACTCCTCGATGTCGTTGCCGCCGCCGAAGGGGCCGCCACCGCAGCCCGTGGTACAGGCGGCGTCGTCGGTCGCGTACCCCTCGCCGAGGTTCTCTGCGAGGGTCTCGTGGGCGGCGTCGATGCCCGTGTCGATGACGGCGACGCTGACGTTCGCGCCCGTTTCGCCGTTTTCGATCGCGACGTCGGCTTTGACTTTCTCGATCCCGTACGGCGTCTCCTGGCCGAGCGCGTGCATCCGGCCGTTCTGTTCGACGTAGCGGACGTTCGGGTTGTTCTGGAGTGCCTCGACCGCCTGTTCGGAGAACCGGCCGGAGATGGCGCTCCCGATCTTCCCGAAGTCGAGTTCCTTCCGTACCGATTGTGCCGCTCGCCGAACCGCACCCCGGTCGCCGCCGGGAACGATGCCGACGACGTATTCGCCCTCGTTCGCTGCAGTCGCCTTCCCCACGAGTGTCGTCCCGACGGCACCCGCCGTTACTCCCTGTAGAACCGTTCGCCGTGAGTAATGCTCATCTCCCATGGTATATGTGTTGCATGTACACCCACAGGGAGTGATAACTTAAAACATCCGTATGGTCTCCTCGAGAAACTGTTCGGAAATATAGGAGTAGCGGAATGAACGGGCGAAACTAATGTCACTGAAGTCATCTATTGGGCGCGGTGAAACTCCGTCTGACGTAAGAACTATACTGACAGCGAAGGTGTCTGTCGACTATGGGACTCATGAGCAAAATTCTCGGCGGCGGACAGTCCCGAACGACCGAGGATTACGTTGAACTCGACCTCGACGACGTAGCTGACCACGGGAGACAGGCGACGATGCAGGTCCACGTCGCAGAGATCGATGGACAGCCGTCCGCGATCGACATCAAAGACGCCGTCTACGACGGCGACATCGTCATCGCCGACATCACCCGCCTGCGCACGAAAGACAGCACGGCCGAACACATCGTCGACGAACTCCGGCAGGTCGCTCGAGAGGTCGACGGCGACATCGTTCAGAAAGGCGACGACCAGATCATCATCACGCCCACGGGCGTGCGGATCGGCCGGGAGAAGCTCGGCCGGTGACCGAGTAGCCGGCTTTTCCTCCGACGGGGCGGACTGTCACTCGACTGTTTCGCCATCGTTTCGATACGAGACTCACCGATCGGTTCCGGCATGCCGTGAGCGGCAGAGCGGCGACGCCGCCTCTAGTACTCGTGAGACGAGTGACACCCGATCACAGCCGACGTTCGTGACTGGCTGTGCAGTGACTTCACCGTGTCCTGTCGCTGATCCGGCGTGACCCGCGTTCTTCCGTCGCCGTTCGCGACGAGAATAACTGAGTTGTATTCGTCAGTTATATTCATCAGTAGGCGAAACAGGGTGGTATGACGTTCAGTGACGCCCTCCTCGAGGAGGGAGAACACGTCTGGGAGGCACAGTACGAGCACCCGTTCGTGGTCGAACTCGCCGAGGGAACCCTCGACGAGGCGCCGTTCCAGCACTGGCTGAAACAGGACTACCGGTACCTGCTCGACTACGCGCGGCTGTTCGCCCTCGCCGGGACGAAAGCGCGCGACGAGGAGACGATGACCCACTTACTCGGGGTCGCCCACACGGTACTCGACCACGAGATGGACCTCCACCGGTCGTTCGCCGCCGACTACGGAATCGAGCGTGAGGAACTCGAGTCCGTCGAGAAAGCCCCGACCTGCGTCGCGTACACGAACTTTCTCGTGCGCACCGCCTACGAGGGCTCGGTCGCAGAGATCGCGGCCGCGCTGTTCCCCTGTATGCAGGGCTACCAGGACGTGGGCGAGCACATGGCCGACCTCGCCACCGAGGAACACCGGTACACGCCGTTCATCGAGATGTACACCGGCGAAGAGTTCCGCGAGGCGACCCGCTGGTGTCGCGAGTTCGTCGATCGCTGCGGGGAGGCCTACCCCGGCGAGCACGACGCTATGCGCGAGGCGTTCCTCACGAGCGCCAAACTCGAGTACCGGTTCTGGGAGATGGCCTACACCCAGGAGGGGTGGGGACTGTGACGGCCACCGACACGTACGCGGCGTACGCTGCCGACGCCGACGAGCCTCGATTTACCGACTGGCTGCGCGAGCGGGCCGAGCCGGCGTGGACCGACGCGGTCACCCACCCGTTTGCCCGGCAACTCGGCGACGGGACGCTCCCCGAGGACGCCTACGCCGCGTATCTGGTCCAGGACTACGCCTTCGTCGACGAACTCGTCGGAACGTTCGGCTTCGCCGTCGGGGAAGCCCCCGGCATCGACGCGAAGCGGCCGCTCGTGGAGTTCCTCGAGACCGTCACCGACGAAGAAAACGACTACTTCCTGCGGTCGTTCGAGGCGCTCGAGGTTCCCGAATCGAGGTGGCACGATCCCGAACCGACGGCGACGACGCAGGCCTTCCTCGACCTCCTCGGACGAGCCGCCAGACAGGGCGGGTACGCCGAGACCCTCGCCGTCCTCGTGCCGGCGGAGTGGATCTACCGTGAGTGGGCGACCGCCGTCGCCGACGAGTACGCCGATCCCGCAGCCGACGAGCCGCCGAGTGCCGGGGCCGACCTTCCCTTCTACTACGCCGAGTGGATCGACCTCCACGCCGTGCCGTCGTTCGTCGACTTCGTCGACTGGCTGCGCGGCCAGCTCGACGCGGTCGGGCCGGCGCTCTCCTCGCGTCGACAGCGCCGAGTCGAAACGTTGTTCCGCCGGTCCGTCGACCTCGAGGTCGCCTTCTTCGACGACGCGCTCGAGCAGGGGTAGGTGTACTCGAGGCGGTCGCTCTCGGGGATAGAAACGAGAAAACGCAGAACGCAGTCTTAGAGGTAGTCGATACTCTGGGGCAGCTCGAGTTTCATGCCCTTGCGCTCGCGGATCTCCATGATCGTCTCGCGCTGGAGGGAGTCGGACATGACCTCGAAGCCGGCGTTCTCGGTGTTCCAGGCGGCACGACCCTCGGTCGCGCTGCGGATGTCACTCGAGAAGCCGATCATCTCTTCGACGGGCGCGATGCCCTCGACGACCATGAGGTCACCCTCCTGGTACATGTCGTCGACGCGGCCACGGCGGCCCTGGATCTCGCCGGAGGCGGCGCCCATGTGCTCGTTGGGGACGTCGATGCGGACGTCCTGCATCGGCTCGAGCAGCTTGACGTGGGCGTCGATCAGCGAGCGGTGGACGGCCTCCCGGGTCGCCGGGATGACCTGTGCCGGACCACGGTGGATGGTGTCCTCGTGGAGCTTGGCGTCGTGCAGCCGGATGAGCGTCCCCTGGACCGGCTCGTTGGCGAGCGGACCGTTGTCGAGGGCCTCCTCGAGCCCCTCGATGAACAGCTCCATCGTCTCGTTCAGGTGCTGGATACCCTTGGTCTGGTCGAGCAGGATGTTGGTGCCGTGGATGTGCTCGACGACCTGGGCGTCGTCTTTCTCCATGCCGGCTTCCATGAGCGCCTCACGGCGCTCGAGTTCGGGCATGTCCATCGACGCCTCGCCCAGCTGGATCGTCTCGACGAGTTCGTCGCTGAGTGGCTCCGCGGAGATGTAAAAGCGGTTGTGGCGGTTGGGCGAGATCCCTTCGACGGTGTCGCTCTCGCGCTGGACGGCCTCGCGGTAGACGACGATCGGCTCACCGGTGTTGACGGGGATGCCCTGGTTGGCCTCCATCCGCTGGGTGATGACCTCGAGGTGGAGCTCACCCTGTCCGGAGATCAGGTGCTCGCCGGTGTCCTCGTTGATGTCGATCTGGATCGTCGGGTCTTCCTTGGAGAACTGCCGGAGCGCCTCGATGAGCTTCGGCAGGTCGTCCATCGTCTTCGCCTCGACGGACTTCGTGATGACCGGCTCGGAGATGTGCTCGATCGACTCGAAGGGGGTCATCTCGACGTTCGAGACGGTCGAGCCGGCGATGGCGTCGCGCAGGCCGGTGACGGCCGCGATGTTCCCGGCGGGAACGCGTTCCACTTCCTCGCGCTCGCCACCCATGTAGATGCCGACGTTCTGGATGCGGTTTTTGCCCGCGACGCCGGAGACGTACAGCTCCTGGCCCTTCTCGAGGGAGCCCGAGAAGACACGACCGGAGGCGACTTCGCCCGCGTGGGGGTCCATCGAGATGTCGGTGACCATCAGGACGACCTCGCCCTCTTCGTCGACGAGTCGCATCGATTCGGCCAGCTCTGACTCGGCGTCGCCGCGCCAGATGCGCGGGATACGGCGGGGCTGAGCATCGACGGGGTTGGGGAAGTGCTCACAGACCATGTCCAGGACGACGTCCGACAGGGGCGTCCGCTCGTGGAGCTCCTGGCGTTTGTCGGCCTGCTCTAAGTCGATGATGTCGCCGAAGTCCATCCCGGTGCGCTGCATCGAGGGCATCGAGACGCCCCACTTGTACAGCGCAGAACCGAAACCGACGGTGCCGCCTTCGACCGAAACCGTCCAGTCGTCGACGTCGTCCATGTCCTCGGTCATCCCGCGGATGAGGTCGTTGACGTCCTGGATGACCTTCAGGAGGCGCTCTTGCATCTCCTGTGGGCCTTCTTGCAGCTCGGAGATGAGGCGGTCCACCTTGTTGATGAACAGCGCGGGCTTGACGCCTTCGCGCAGTGCCTGGCGCAGCACCGTCTCGGTCTGGGGCATCGCACCCTCGACGGCGTCGACGACGACGAGCGCACCGTCGACGGCGCGCATCGCACGGGTGACGTCGCCACCGAAGTCGACGTGGCCCGGCGTGTCGATGAGGTTGATGAGGTGGTTGGTGTCCTCGTACTCGTGGGTCATCGAGACGTTCGCCGCGTCGATGGTGATCCCACGTTCCTGTTCGTCTTCCTCCGTGTCCATCGCGAGCTGCTGGCCGGCAGTATCATCGGAGATCATGCCCGCACCTGCGAGGAGGTTGTCCGAAAGTGTCGTTTTACCGTGGTCGACGTGAGCGGCGATGGCGATGTTCCGGATGTTCTCCGGCTCGTCCATCAACCGTTCACACTCCTGTACGATCTTCTTACGTCGGCCCATATACGCCCCACTACCGGTAGCGGGGTCAAAAGGGTGCTGTTTCGCATCGCACCCCTATTTTCGCCAGACGCGACGGTCGTCGCGGATGATACGACTCGACCACGGGAGTTTCGACCGCGAATCGGCGAACGTCGCCGTCACCGCGCCGGCTCGTGCAATTTGCGTGAGTGAATGCCACGCAGAAAGGTCGACCGACCGGCCGTGAATTTGACCCACACGGCTCACCGCAGACAGCACACGAGATCAGGCGTAAGAGCCATACCGTCACCGCCCTTGATACTGCTACACATGGACCTCCGCGTACAGGGGTCAGGGCCCGCCGCACCTTTTCTCGGAGCCCGCGACCTCCTCGAGACCGAACACGACCTCTCCCTGCCCGTCCACGTCCGGGTTCGTGAGAATCCGGACGAACGCACCTGGGCGGCCCACTACAACGACCGTCACGTCCTGAACATCTCGAGGCAGGCCGCCTCGAGCGCGCTCGCCCGAGAACTCGCCTTACACGAGTTCGCCCACATGGCTCGCTACGAACAGGAACATCCCTCCCACGTCCAGTCGACCGAGGAGGTGCTCTACCTCGCACTCGCGGGCAAGCGCGTCGAACGGCGCAAGCTCGCCCACTGCTATCAGATCGCGAACCACATGAAAGACATCTACGCCGACGACATCACCCTCTCGGTGGGACCGGGTGAGAAACTGCTTGCCTTTCTCGAGTCGAGCCTGGCCCGGGCGCTCGCAGACCAGCCTCCGACGCCCCCGCGGCCGGGCCTCGAACGGATCTCGCCCGCCGCAGATCCCGAGATCACCGCCGTCAACGCGGCGTTCGCGCTCGCACTCGCCGAGCGTCACGACTTACTCGAGTCCGACCACCGCCTGTACGACCTCGCGAGCGCCGCGGCGCTCGACGCTCCGACCGTCGACTTCGACGGCTTCCGGCGTCGGTTCAGAGAACTCACGGCCGATCCGGGCTCGAGTGCCTATCGACGGGTGCTCGTCGAGGCGACGCGCTCGTACGTCGGCGGAGAGCCAGCGGCCGACTGAGCATCGACCACTCGAGGCGGAGTTAACGACCTCCTTCGCTCGTTCCTCCCAGCTGAACCAGGTTCCACGCGGTGAGCAGCGTGTGCACTGACGGACAGCGGCGACGGTAACAGACTCCTACCTCGGACCGTCGGTCGGCGGCCTCGAGTCGCTCGAGTCGGCGCGGTCACACTGAGCCGGTAACGAATTCATGTAAAAGTACGCCGGCGGCGAGTCACGGACGATGCGCCCCGGTGAGCCAGTTGCCGACGAACCTCGAACGACGGATTCAGCGGAGCCGGCCGCCGACGAGGTGCCGTTCCGGTCGTTCGTCGACCGATTCGAGCGCGGTGACCGACTCGAGGCCGTCCAGTTCCTGGTCGAGGCGGTCGACGAGCCACGAGGGCCCCTGACTGACCTCTTCGGCGTCTGTTACGACGGCTGGCTCGCCGCTCTGGAACCGGTGATCGGCGGCAGCTGTCTCGACGTTTCCCCAGGCCCCGGACGGCACCTGGCCCTGGTGAGCGAACTCGCCGACGAGGTGTACGCGCTCGAGTCCGACGACGCCTCGCGGCGGCTGCTGTCGGCCCGGACGGATCGCTCGAACGTCGTCCCGGTTGCTGGCGACCCGTCGAACCCTCCGTTCACGGCTGGCTCGTTCGAGACGATCCTCTCGACCCGTCCGTCCACACCCGGCGAGGTCCGAGCACGCGCCGGCCGGCAGTACGAATTGCTCGACGAGGGCGGGACGCTCGTGTCCGTCGTCGACGGCTGGCCCCGGACAGCGGGACTGACGGCCCGGGTGGGCCTCGACCGGCAGCGATCGGCCGCGGCCGCGTCGCCTGCTCCGACGGCGGTTCTCCGGTCGACGCCTGCACGATACGTCTCCACCCTCGAGTCCGCCGGTTTCGACGAGGTGAATCTCCTCGCGGTGCTCACCATCGGCGGCCGGTTCGAGGGGGCGGCGTGGGTCGACGACGCAGCGGCGCTCGCGTGGCTGACGAGGCCGCTCGAGACCGGCCCGGTGCCCGCTCGCCTGGTTCGCGGCGGCGGATCGCTGGCCAGCCGTCTGGGCATCCTCGAGCGATCGTTTCCGGTCTACGTCGCAGTCTGTCAGAAAAGCTCGAGGGCGGACACACCGGTCGAATCGGCACGCGGTCGCGTCGGTCTAACGCACTCGAGTTCGTCGTCGGTCGTGCGACGGGGCTCGAATCGAGCGATCGTCCTCGAGGTGGAAGACGGCGCGGTGACCGGCGTCCAGAAGTTGCCCAACGACCCCCGGAACGCCCACTTCAACGAGCGCACCGTTTCGGTCCTCGAAGCGCTCCGGAGGGCCGACGATCCCGTGACAGAGACGCTCCCCGACGTGACGGCGTTCGACTCACGGCTCGGCCCGACGCTCGTCGAGCCGCCGATTCGTGGCACGCCGATCGCCGAGACGGTCGACCGGCGGACGCTCCGGTCGGATCCCGAGGCGTTCGGACGCGTCCTCGAGACGGGACTCGAGTGGGTCCGAGCGTTCCAGACGGCGTACGCGGGCGCCCCGCGCACGCGATCACCTGTCGACGCCCGTCGAGAGCTGACGGTCGAGCAACTGGCGTTCTCGCCGCCGGAGCCACCCGGACCCCTGCGCCTCGCGACGGTTCCACACCACGGCGACTACCACCCCGGAAACCTCGTCGTCGAGGGCGGATCGGTCGAGCGCGTGATCGACTGGGAGTACGCCGCCCTCGAGGGCAATCCGGTCGCCGATCCGGGATTTTACGCCCTGAAACTCGCCGAGTACGCCTTCGGCGACTTCGAACGCGGCGTCGAGGCGGCCTTCCTCGAGCCGTCCGAACACGCGGCGATCGTCTCCGATCGGCTGGCCGACCACTGCGAGCGCGTCGAGATTCCTCCGTCTACGTTCAGTTACTACCTCGGTGCGGCCCTGGTCGGCCAGGTGCGGATCTACTTCGAGCACGACAGTCCGTGGCAGTACCACAACACGCCGCGTGAAAAGGTTGCGAAACTCGAGTTCCTGTACGATCGACTGGACGGGATTCGAGCGCGACTTCGCCGGTCGATGGACGAAACGGGACCGGCCGACGCCGCTGGCGAGGGCCGGCGCGTGTCCGTCGGTCGATGACGGACGGGATCGACCGTCAATCGGGAGTATCGACGTCGTCGGTGGCAGCTTCCCCAGCGGTATTTTGACGGCAGCTGCCGTAGCTCGGGGTATGACGAGCGGGTATGCGAGCGTCTCGATAGACGCCGTCGAGGTGCCGGGAGACGGCGAACCACTCGGCCATCGGTCGTTCACGGACGAACTCGGCTGTTCGACGACCACCGTCGACGGCTATCGCGTCCCTGCTGGCGGAACGGTACCGCTCTCTGGCGCTCCGGAACAACTGTGTCTCCCGATCGACGCCGACGGGCCGATCTCGCTCGAGGGCGTCGACGTCCCACCGTCCGGGGTCGCCCGCCTGCCGGCCGGCGTCGAGGGGACCCTCTCGTGTTCGGGCCCGACGGCGGTCGTCGTGATCGGCGCTCCTGTCGAGTCGACCGCGGCCGACGACCCGATCGCCGTCGACCTCGAGGCGTGCGACTACGCGCCACCGTCGACGTCGTCGATCGAAACCGCCCGGCTCACCGCCCGGCTCGGCTGTGCGGGCGTGAAGGTCAACGCGAGACTCCTCGACCCGGGTGACCACGTTCCGTATCACACGGAGGGCGAGCAGGAGGAACTGTTCGTCCCCGTCCGTGGTCCGGCGACGATGCGCATCGACGACGACTCGTTCGAGACGCCGGTCGGAACGATCACTCGAGTCGCACCTCCGGTCCCCAGGAGCGCCGTCAACGACGGTGACCGCGAGGCGTGCTGGGTGATGATCGGCGCCCCGCCGACCGGCGGCCCGTCGGAGTGGGATCCAGGTGCGGAGATTCTCGAGTGACGCCAGTCGGTCTCAGTCGTCGCTCGCGGCGTATCTCACCGACTCGGACTCGAGGCTCGGCTCGGGCGTCTCGGGCAGCTCGGCCCGGACGTCGTCGCCGCCGTTCTCGGTGATCGCCTCCTCGTAGGCGTCGGGCATGACCTTCACGAACGACTCGAGGGCACTCTCCCAGTCCTCGAGCAGTTCCCGTCCCCGATCCGAACCGGTGTAGGCGACGTGGTTCTCGACGAGTCGACGGAGGATGGCCTCGTCGGACTCGTCGAGTTCGTCGTAGAGGGTAACCATGCCGGTGTTGGCCGTGCGCTCGAGGTCGCCCGCGGGATCGAGGACGTAGGCGACACCGCCGGACATGCCGGCGGCGAAATTCTTCCCGGTGTCGCCGAGGACGGCGACGACGCCGCCGGTCATGTACTCACAGCCGTGGTCGCCGACGCCCTCGACGACCGCCTTGGCACCGGAGTTGCGCACGGCGAAGCGCTCGCCGGCGACGCCGTTGACGTACAGCTCGCCGCCGGTCGCGCCGTAGAGGGCGACGTTGCCGATGGCGACGTTCTCCGTCGGGTCGTAAGCCGCCGACTCGGGCGTCCGGACGGTGAGCTTCCCGCCGGAGAGGCCCTTGCCGACGTAGTCGTTCGCGACGCCAGTGAGGTGCATCGAGACGCCGCTCGCGAGGAACGCGCCGAAGCTCTGGCCCGCGGTGCCCTCGAGGTCGACGGTGAGGGTGTCTTCGGGAAGGCCGGGTTCGCCGTAGCGGCTCGTCACGCGGTTGGAAAGCATCGCGCCGACGGCGCGGTCGACGTTCGCGATCGACGCAGCGAGGGTGACCGGGCGCTGGTGCTCGATCGCCTCCCGGCCCGCGGCGGCGAGCTTGCGGTCGAGCTGTTCGTCGAGTTCGTGATCCTGTTCGCGGATCTTCCGGCGGACGTCGCCGACGGGTTCGGCGAGGACGGCCGAGAGGTCGACGGTGCGCGCCTTGGGGTGGTTGACGTCCGTTCGCTGGCGCAGGACGTCGACGCGACCGACCATCTCGTCGACCGTCCGGAAGCCAAGCTCGGCCATGAGCTCGCGCAGCTCCCGGGCGACGAAGGTCATGTAGTTTACGACGTGGTCGGGCTCGCCGGGGAAGCGCTGTCTGAGGTCCTCGCGCTGGGTGGCGACGCCCACGGGGCAGGTGTTCTTGTGACACTGTCGAGCCATCACGCAGCCCTCGACGACGAGGCTCGCGGTGCCGAAGACGTACTCCTCGGCGCCCAGCAGGGCGGCGACGGCGACATCGCGGCCGGTCTTCAGTCCGCCGTCGGTGGAGACGCGAATGCGGTCGCGCAGGCCGGTCGCACAGAGCAGCTGGTTCGCTTCGGCGAGGCCGAGCTCCCACGGGAGGCCGGCGTTTTTGATCGACGTTCTGGGTGAGGCACCCGTCCCGCCCGAGTGACCCGAGATGTGGACGACGTCGGCGTTGGCCTTCGCGACGCCCGCGGCGATGGTGCCGATGCCCGCCTCGCTGACGAGCTTGACGTTGATGTCGGCGTCCTCGTTGGCCGCCTTCAGATCGTGGATGAGCTGTTTTAAGTCCTCGATCGAGTAGATGTCGTGCAGCGGCGGCGGTGAGATCAGCCCGACGCCGGGCGTGGACTTGCGGACGTGGGCGATCATCTCGTTGACCTTCTCGCCGGGGAGGTGACCGCCCTCGCCCGGTTTGCTTCCCTGGGCCATCTTGATCTGGAGCTCGTCGGCCGAGGAGAGGTACGTGGAGGTGACGCCGAACCGTCCGGAGGCGACCTGCTTGACGGTACACTCCTTCTCGGTACCGAAGCGTTCGGGCGGCT
This sequence comes from Natronobeatus ordinarius, assembly GCF_024362485.1. NCBI lineage: Archaea > Methanobacteriati > Methanobacteriota > Halobacteria > Halobacteriales > Natrialbaceae > Natronobeatus > Natronobeatus ordinarius. The sequence continues at coordinate 1,541,827 of NZ_CP101456.1, forward strand.
CGCCACCCTCGCCGGAGTTCGATTTTCCACCCAGGCGGTTCATCGCGATCGAGTTCGTCTCGTGGGCCTCCGGCGAGAGCGAGCCCAGGCTCATCGCGGCCGTCGAGAACCGTTTCACGATCTCCTCGACCGGCTCGACCTCCTCGAGCGGGACGGGCTCGCGGTCGGAATCGAACTCGAGTAAGCCCCGTAAGGTCTGGAGCGACTCGTTCTGTTCGTTGACCATCGCGGCGAACTCCTCGTAGCGCTCGTAGTCGCCCGAGCGGGCGGCCTGCTGGAGCGTGCCGACGGTCTTCGGGTTCCACTGGTGGTGGATGCCGTTGTTCCGGTGGTCGTACTCGCCCGTACGTTCGAGGGCGGCCTCGTCGTCGGCGAAGGCGACGGCGTGGCGCTCGCGGACGTCGGCTTCGAGCTCCGCGAGGCCGATTCCTTCCGTCCGGTTCTCGGTCCCTTCGAAGTACTCGGCAACGAGCTCGGCGTCGAGCCCGACGGCCTCGAAGATCTGGGCGCCGCGGTAGCTCTCGACCGTCGAGATGCCCATCTTCGCCATAACTTTCAGCAGGCCGTTCTCGAGGGCCGTGACGTAGGCGTCGATCGCCGCCTCGAGATCCGCGCCGTCGGCGCCGGCCGTGAGGTCCTCGATGGTCTGGTAGGCGAGGTAGGGGTTGATCGCGCCCGCGCCGTAGCCGACGAGCGTCGCGACGTGGTGGACCGTCCGCGGATCGGCCGATTCGACGACGAGGCCGACGTGGTTGCGGAGTCCGTTGCGCACGAGGTGGTGGTGGACGGCGCCGGTGGCGAGCAGGCTCGGGATCGAAAGCCGGTCGGGGCCGACCGCCCGATCCGAGAGGATCACGACGTCGTGGCCCGCCTCGATGGCCGAAACGGCGTCCGCGCGGACGCGCTCGATGGCGTCCTCGAGGTCGGTGCCGGGCTCGTCGCCCGTCGGCTCGTAGGTGATATCGACCGTGGCCGCGGTGATCCCGTTGGCGTCGCAGTCGCGGATCGCCTCGAGTTCGGCGTCGGTGAGGATGGGCGAGTCGCAGACGAGCTGGCGGGCGTGCTCGGGGCTCTCGTCGAGGAGGTTACGCTGGTGGCCGAGCCGGCACTCGAGGCTCGTGACGAGCTCCTCGCGGATGTAGTCGAGCGGCGGGTTGGTCACCTGGGCGAACAGCTGCTTGAAATAGGAGAACAGCGGCCGGTTGAAGTCGGTGAGCACCGACAGTGGCGTGTCGTCGCCCATCGATCCGACCGGATCCTTGCCCTTCTGCATCATCGGCTCGAGGAGGTTCTCGAGTTCGTCGTGGGTGTAGCCGAACGCCGCCTGGTGGGCGCGCAGGCCGGACACCGGCCGCTGTGGCGTGCGATCGCTGGTCGGCACGAGCTCCTCGAGGGAGAGCTGTTCGCGTGCGACCCACTCGCCGTAGCGGTCGTCGACGAGGTCGTCGAACACCTCCTCGTCCGGAACGACCCGTCCCTCCGTCGGATCAGCGAGGAAGAGCTGCCCGGGCTTGAGGCGACCACGTTCCTCGATCTCGGCGGGATCGTGCTCGAGCGCGCCGGTCTCGCTGGCCATCACGAGCCGGCCACCGGTCGTCACCTCGTACCGGCAGGGGCGCAGCCCGTTGCGGTCGAGGACGGCGCCGACGCGCTCGCCGTCGGTGGCGGCGACGAGGGCGGGGCCGTCCCAGGGCTCGACGAGCGAGGCGTGGAAGTCGTAGAAGTCCTTGCGTTCCTGGGCCATCGAGTCGTCCCCGCGCCAGGCCTCGGGGACGAGCATCCGCAGCGCGTGGGCGAGGTCCCGGCCGTCGGCCATTAGAAGCTCGAGCGCGTTGTCGACGCTCGCGGTGTCGGACTGCGCCGGGTCGTCGATCACCGGCTTGACGGCGTCGATCGCTCGCGGGCGTTGCCCGCTCGCACTGTCCGTGGAACGTGGTTCCACGCAGTCTGCGAGGACGTCGCTCTCGAGGTCGGTCTCGCGGGCGCGCATCCAGTTGACGTTGCCCTGGATGGTGTTGAACTCGCCGTTGTGGATGACGGTGCGGTGCGGGTGGGCGAGGTGCCACGCGCCGAGGGTGTTCGTCGAGAACCGCTCGTGGACCATCACGAACGTCGATTCGACGCGCCCGTCGGTGAGGTCCGGGTAGTAGGTCGGGAGCTGCTCGCCCTTGAGCAGTCCCTTGTAGACGACGGTCTGGCGAGCGAGCGAGCAGACGTAGAATCGGTCGAACGTCTCGAGATCGGCCACCTCCACGGAATTCTCGAGCGCACGCCGGGCAACGTAGAGCGCCCGATCGAACGCGTCGTCCGACCGGTCGTGCGTCGAGGCGACGAAACACTGCCAGACGTCGGGTTCAGAGTCGAGGGCCGTCTCTCCCAGGCCGTCGTTGTCCGTCGGGACGTCCCGCCAGGCACAGACCTCGAGGTCGTACGCCGCGAGGGTCTTTTCGATGTACGCTATCAGGTCGTTGCGAGCGTCGGCGTCCCGGGGGAAAAAGAGCGAACCGACCGCATAGCGGTCGGGCAGATCGACGTCGAGAACCGATCGAAAGAACGCATCGGGCGTCTGCAGCATGATCCCGGCCCCGTCGCCGGTGTTCTTCTCCGCACCCGTCGTGCCGCGATGTTCGAGGTTTACGAGCAGTTCGAGTCCGTCGGCGACGACGTCGTGACCTCCCTCGCCCTCGAGGTCCATGACGACGCCGACGCCGCAGTTCGAGCGTTCGTCCGACAGTTCCGCGAGGTCCCCTGGACGTCCGGTGGATCGCGCTCCGTGTGGCTGTGACATACTACCCGGTGCGCGACGGTCACATATGAGGTTAGCCAATAATGGCTAAGTGTATAACTAACCCATACTAGGGAATTAATATAGCATAATTGGATTTGAGTGAGATATACGGACTAATACGCTTCCGCATCGACCACCGCTCACGGTCGCGGCCGGCTCCACCAGCAGTCGGCGGCACAATCGCGCGTTGTGGACCGGCCAAACTTATTTGACCGATAGTGTAGTGTGTGAGCACATGGCTATCGAAGGAGGCCCCCCGGCACCCGCGATCACGGAACCACCCGAGGAAGACGCCGAGGACGAACCGACCGAGCCCGACGAAGAGCCGACAGTCGACTCCCGTCCGGGGACGATCGAGCACCGAATCGACCAGCAGATCGACGAACGCGTCGAACCGGTCGATCGTCGCCTCGAGGAACTCGAGGAACGCGTCTCGGAACTCGACAACTACGCCAGGATCAGCCTGGGCGAACGACGGGTCAAGCACAACGAGGAGAACCTGGCGGAGTTTTCCGACTCGCTGACCGCGTTCGCCGAGCGAACGATGTCGAAGGCGAACGCGATCGAAGAACAGCTCCAGGTCCAGCGACTGTTGCTCGCGGCGATGCTCGAGGCGCTCGAGGAAGCGGACGTCGACGTCGACCTCTCGGCGGTCGAACGCTACCGGGAGGACCGCATCGTGACCGACGCGGGCAACGCCCAACTCGAAGAGGCGATCGAGCGGCTCTCCTGATTCTCTTGCTAGCCGTTCGGGTTCGGCCGGCTCAAACCTCACGAACGCCGATGACGCGGTCCTGTAGGTACTCGAGGTGCATCGCGTTGTAGACGATTCTGACCTCGTCGGTCGTCGGCACGGCCTGGCAGGTCAGCAGGATTCCTCGTTCGTCGACCTCCTCGTCGGTGAGGATGAGGTCCATGTCCATCGAAATCTCTCCCTCGTAGAGGATCGCCGAACAGTTGGCACACGACGCTGCCCGACACTCGAACGGCCACTCGTGGTCCTGGTCTTCGGCCGCGTCGAGGACGTACCGGTTCTTCCGGACGCCGAACGTCCCGTGATCTTCCTCGTCGAGGTCGGCGTCGGCGGCCTTCTCGAACAGATCCTCGTCCTCGAGTCCCCAGCCACGCTCCGTGAGCACCTCGTAGTTGAGGTACTCGACCGTGTGCTCGTACTCGACCTCCCCGTCGCGCTCGGCGTCCTCTCGCTCTGCGTCCCGACCGACGCGGATGTTCGGGAGTTCAGTGTCCGAAGCCATGAATGCTAGTTAGTGACTCACGTACTTAGCGACGGTGGGACCGTTCATCGAGCGGGAAGGTCCTCGACGAGATCCTCGAAGACGGCCACCTCATCGGCGTCCTGTTCGGGAACGCCCACCTCCCCGAACGGGATGCCACAGGCGTCACACTCGACCCAGACGAACACGTGGGCGGGCTGACAGCACGGGTCGACGCGCTCGTGGTCGCGTTCGACGGGGCCATCACACGCCGGACATCGCTCGAGGAGTACACGCAGTCGTCGGAGCAGGTCCCGGCGCGTCTCGGAACCGAGTTCGTCCCAGTCGTCGATCCACGACTCGAGTGTGGCCGACGCCGCGACGTCGGCGACGAGTGCGGCCTCGGACTCCCACTCGAGGAGCGCGCCGTCGATCGAGAACGTTCGCGGCCCTCGCTTCGTCACTTCGTCGGCGTCGACGAGCGCGCCGACCGCCTCGAGCGTCGGTGACTCGTCGCGGGACGCCCGCAGCTCGCGGCGCCACCGCTCTCGGAACTCGTCGTCCAGAGAGAGCGTGCCAGTCGGCGACTGGCTCGCGACTCCGGCCGCCGTGAGCGCTTCCCAGGCGTCGTCGGTTCGGTCGGCGATCGTCCGGCCAGAACCCTCGTCCTTTCCGAACAGCCGGCGGACCGACGCCGGAAGGTACCGCTTCGTGAGCGTCGGCGTCCCTGGGACGAGGTACCCGCGGAGGTAGATCGGAACGAGGCAGGCAAGAAACAGGACGACGCCCACCTGGCCGGTCGTGACGAACCCGATCGCCGCCGCAACGACGGCTGCGATCGTCACGTTCACGACGGTACACGGCACACAGCGGTTCTCGCCCGTGTACTCGGGCCGTCGCAGTTCCGGGACCGAACCGACGAGCGAACGCATGGATAGTCGCGGGACGGTACCACGACCCGCCACTTAACCGTTCGTCGCCGGGCTACCGGTTTCCGTTCGATCGGTGGCTGATTCGCGTCGGCTGGACGTCCGTGTTCCTCGAGTTCGTGTTCGTTCACGCGCCGCCGGAGGTCGGCCGCCGAGTCGACGACCACGTACGTTTCACAGATGGTACACTTGTCGACGGGCAGGGTATCGGAGGACATCGTGGTGACTGGAGTGTTCGAACGGTCGGACGCTCGTCTCTACGGCGGCGTCCGAATTCCGTCGATCTTGTACCTGGCCGTTGTCGCTTCGTCGAAAAGCACCCGCGTGTTGCACGTGCGGGTGTTTGATCCAGCATCCAGCGTCAGAACCGCCGTTCAGTCGTCGGCGAACCGTCGAATCAGTCCCTTTTTACCCCGCGACGGGGAACGACGAGTATGAGCTTCGAGGAAGACGATCGCGTCGTCCTGCACGACAAGCACAGCGAGTTCGACGGCGAGGTCGGCACGGTCACCCAGACGATGGAGTCGATGTTCGGCGACGTCACCTACACGGTCAGTTTCGACGACGGCCAGGAGGCCGGCGTTCCCGAGGACGCCCTCGAGGCCGCCGAGGCCGAAGACGAAGACGAAGAGTAACCCACTCGAGTCCCGATACTCGCACCCGAATCGATGCCCCAGATACCCCTTCACTACGTCGACCTGCGAGCGTTCTGTTACGTCACCGAGGACGAAAAACGCGTCGAGGACGCGCTTCGGACCTTCCTCCCGGAGGAGTTCGAGCTCGAGCGGGCCGAAACCGAGGGTCACTACGGTGACCGGATTCTCATCCTCTCGGCGCGCGTCGAGAACGCCGACGACGTTCGCCACGTCCTCTCGCGGCTCGCCGATCTCGAGACGTTCGACCGGCTACTCGACGAACTCGACGATCGCGTCACCGAAAACACGGAGCTCTTCTTGCGACTCGACAAACAGGCCGCCTTCAACGGCGAGGTGCGCCTCGGCGATGGGATCACGTTTCGAGCCAAAGTCGAGGCCTACCCCGCGAAAAAGGAGATCGCCGTCGAGCGCGCCGAGGAAGTCCTCGAAGCGCTCCACGACGAGGAGACGGCCGACGGGTGACGGAGCCAGGCGAACGGCGACTCGAACCCCGTCGATCGAGGGGGTGACGCCCGAACCGGGGCCGTTCGAGGCCGAAAAGCGGAGCGCTTTTCGCACGTCCATCCCACGGACCCCACATGAGCGAGCGCCTCGAGATCGTGCTCACGAACGACGACGGGATCGACAGTACGGGGCTCCAGGCGGTGTACGACGCCCTCTCGGAGATCGCCCACGTGACCGTCGTCGCGCCGGCCGACGACCAGAGCGCCGTGGGTCGCTCGATGTCACACGAGGTAACGGTCGACGAGCACGACCTCGGCTACGCAGTCGAGGGGACACCTGCCGACTGCGTCGTCGCGGCGATGGGCGAACTCGGTCCCGAGCCGGATCTCGTCGTCGCCGGCTGTAACCGGGGAGCGAACCTCGGCGAGTACGTCATCGGGCGGTCGGGTACCGTCAGCGCCGCGATCGAAGCCGCCTTCTTCGACGTCCCCGCGATCGCGACGTCGCTGTACGTCCCCGCGGGCGACATCTCCTACCGGGAGGTCGAGATCACCCGCGAGCAGTACGTCGAGGCCGTCCGCGCGACCCGATACCTCGTCGACCGCGCCCCCGACACCGGGATCTTCGACCGGGCAGCCGTTCTCAACGTGAACGCGCCCGTCCCCGACGGCGACGAGCCCGCCCCCCTCGAGCTCACCGTTCCCTCCGACCGCTACGAGATGGACGCCTCGGTCAACGGCGACGGCTCGATCCGGCTGGCCGACCGCATCTGGGAGCGAATGGACCCGGAGACGCTCCCCGACCCCGAGGGGACCGACCGTCGGGCCGTCGTCGACGGCCGCGTCAGCATCACGCCGCTGAGCGTCCCGCAGGCGACCGTTCGCGCCGACGAACTCGAGGCGCTCACGGAGTCGTACCCCGACGCGGCCGTCGACCTCGACCTCTAGTCTAGCCGGATAGTTCAACGCCCGTACTGATACCCGGACAGATTTGTACCACCACCGCGAACTACACGGCGATGACCGCCGCCGAGATCGAGTACCCCCGCCCGTGTGATCCCCTCGAGCGGGCCGGAGCCGGTCCAGACGCGCTCCTGGCGGGAGCCAGCAGCGGCCTCGGAGCTGCCAGGGCCAGTGGCGAGGGTAGATCGGACCACGACGTCGGAGAGGTCGTCGACATCGTCCACGATCGACTGTGACGTCGAGCGACGCCGACCCGTCGACGCGTGATCGGACTCCAACGTGCAAGGAAACGGGTAATCTACGGTGCCGAACAATCGACACACGGAACGGTGACTCGCTGGCGGCGGAACCGACATATAATCGGACGGGCATACCAGTACGGTACGAGACGGGTGGCAAGTTCAGCTAATGGTGATCGACAACGATGGTATTTGATACACTCAGGACCCGCCTCTCGTCGCTCTGGCGATCGGATTCGAGCGACGACGAGGACGAAACCGGGTCTGCCAGGACGGAACCAGGCGAATCGGACAGGGAAACCGACGACGAGACGTTGAGTTACGCCGAACAGGTCGAGTACGGTGTCGACGAACGGGAACTCCCTGACGAGGACAAAATTCTCCGCCTCCTCGTCAAACGCGGCGGCCGCGTCGACGAGACGACCGTTCTCGAGAAAACCGGCTGGTCCCACGACCATCTCCAGCGCGTCGTCGACGAGATGGAAGCCGACGATCAGATCAGCGCGATTACCGTCGGGCGAAAGCGCGTTATCTGCCGGCGGGGCTTCGAACCCAAAGGCTACCGATCCCACCTGAACGAGTGACTCGAGTCGGACTCGAGGGGTGAATACCTGCAACCTGTGTCTCACCAGCTCCAGCGAGTGCGTCACTCGGCCGACTCGCGACGGGTACTCGAGGTCGACAGAGACGTCGGCACGGGAGCGCTGAGCAGCTGCCGCCCCTCAATCACAAAGGCATATGACACGTCGGTTCGAACTCACCCGACATGCCCTCGCCCGCTGACTCGAACGTCGACGACGACGCGAGTTCGAATCCCGCCGACGCACGTTCGGACGCTACCGACACGAGTCCGAACCCCGCCGACGCACGTTCGAATACCGACGCGACCTCGAACACCGTCCTCAACGCGGTCATCGGCGCCGTCGTCACCGTCGTGCTCACTTTCACCGCCTTCTCACCGATCCTCGGCGGAGCCGTCGCCGGGTACCTCGAGAAGCGCGATGGCCTTCGCGTCGGCGCCATCTCTGGCGCCATCGCCGCGCTCCCAATCTTGCTGTTCAGCCTTCTGTCGATGACCTTTCTCGGCCTGTTCGCCCTCCAGGCAGTGGGAGTCTTCCTGCTCGTCCTGTTCGTTGCGTTTCCGCTCATCTTGCTCTGGGTCGTCGGACTGAGCGCCCTCGGCGGCGTCCTCGGCGTCTACCTCGCCGAGGAGCTGTAACACGCTCGAGGTCCTCGCAGGAATCGATCGGACGAAAACACTTTCTTACCGGGGTGAGGATGGCTAGCATTCACATGTCCGGGGATGACGAATCAGTTCCAATTATCGGCACGCAGATCGGGCTCTGGGGGGCGGTTGCACTCGTCGTCGGGAACGCAATTTCAGTGACGATGTTCTTGCTTCCGGCCCATCTCATGGCCGACGGCGTCGGCCCGAGTATCGTCCCGGCCGTCGTCCTCGCCGCGTTACCGATGGTGTTCGGCGTGATCGTCATGCTCCAGCTCGGCGCCGCAATTCCGGTCGCCGGCGGCGGCTACCTCTATCCCTCGAGGTTGATCGGCCCGTTCTGGGGGTTCACCATCCCCTGGCTCGTCGTTCCCACGATCTGGTTCGGCCTGGTGTACACCGCCCACGGCTTCGCCGAGTACGTCCGGTTTTTCGTCGACCTCCCGATGTGGCTCCTGATCGGCGGCGTGTTACTCGCGTTCGTGCTCTTGAACCTTCGCGGCATCAAGCTCATCACCACCGTGCAGTTCGCCCTCGTCGCCATCATCGTCGGTGGGATGGTGCTGTTCATCGTCCCAGGTGCCTTCCACGTCGATGCCGGCAACTACACGCCGATGTTCCCCGAGGGATACGGCCCGTTCATCGTCGCGACGATCTCGCTGTTCATCGGGATGTACGGCTTCAACCTGGCGATCGACATCGGGGAAGAACTCGAGCACCCGGAGCGAAACGTCCCTCGCGTCCTCATCTACAGCGCGGTCATCGGGATGACGCTCATGATCGGGGTCGTCGCGGTCGCCGTCGGGGTGATGCACTGGACCGACCTCGCCGGCGTCGAAGCCGGCATCGCGGTGGTCGCACTCGAGTTCCTGCCCGGGTGGGCGAGCGGGTTCGTCGCGCTGGCCGCGGTGGTCGGTGGCATTACGACGGTCAACACGCTCATCGTCACGTACTCCCGCGAGATCATGCGGGCCGCACGCGACGACGTCTTCCCGTCGTCGCTGGCGACGCTCCATCCGGTCCACGAGAGCCCGACGCGGGCGGTGCTCCTCCTCGGCGTTCCGGCGTTGTTCATCGTCCCGTTTATGCCGTCGCCGGCACTCCTGGCCCCCGGGCTCGGGCTCGTCCTCCTCTATGCGTTCTTCCTCCTCTCGGTCGCCGCGTGGCGGCTGCCGTCGCTGTACCCGGAGCGGTACCAGAACGCGTCGATCAAACTCCCGCGCGTCGCCCTGATGCTGGCGGCGATCGGCGGCGGGGTGTCGACGCTCGTGTTCTGGCTCCTCCTCTCCTCACAGCTGCCGGCGATGGGCCTGCTCATCCTCGGCTGGATCGCTCTCGGCTACCCCGTCTTCCGATACCGGGTCGCCACGTTCGAACGTAACGGAATCGACCTTCGCGACCGACTGGGGACGCTCGACGACCACGAGCGTGCTGACGTGGGCTCACCAGAGACACTCGCCCGAAAATAATTCACACCGCTCGCGAATTTGTTCGCGGCGCACGAATCATGGACTCGCCGGGATTTGAACCCGGGGCCTCTTCCTTGCGAAGGAAGCGATCTGCCACTGATCTACGAGCCCTCGTCACATCGTACCCGTGGTCGATACTTGAGACTTGTGTTTTGGGGGACTCCGTGTGCGGAGTTCACATCCTCGAGTCCCCGTTCGAACCCGGATGAAACGAGCCGCAGCCGCGTCGCTCTCACACGGACGGGGTATCGGTGGGAGGGCGACGTTCGACCTGGAGGAGGCGTGCGCGACCGGCGAGCAGCCCGAAGAGGAAGCCGGTGAAGTGGGCGATCAGCGCGGCTCGAGGACTCGCGGTCGCGATCGTGATCCCGGCCGCCAGCACGACGAAGACGAGCCAGACGAGCCAGCGCGGGACGTCGACGCTCGAGGCCACGCCCTCCGAGACGGGATTGGCGGCGATGAGGTAGCCGAGGAGGGCGAAAATCGCACCGCTGGCGCCGACGACGGGGGCGACAGTTCCGAGGAGCCCCATCAGCCAGACCTGTGAGATGCCGGCGAGCGCGCCAGCAACGATGAAGAAGGTGTGAAAGCGAAAGCGCGTGGTGGCGCGGGCGACGGGCCACCCGAAGAGCACGAGGGCGACGCTGTTCGAGAGCAGGTGGCCGAGGCTCCCGTGGGCGTAGATACTCGTCACGATCGTCCACGGGTCGTCGGTGACCGGCATCGAGAGGTAAAAGAGACTCCCCATCGCGCCGAACAGGCCCGTGACGAACTGGGCGAGGGCGACCAGCAGGAAGACGACGAGCGTCTCGAGGATCGGGCTCCCCGACGAGCGGGTCATGGGCGATACTACGGACGGTCGCTACAAAGCCCTTGTCGACCCGAATCCGAAAGAGACACCCGTTGCTCGTCGGGGTCAATCGTCAGGACGGCGTCGCGAAGCCGTCGAGAAACTGCTATCGTCTCTCGTGTACGTCCCGCCGGCGAAACGAACCTGCGCGGGAGGTCGAGATCAGTCCTCGAGGACGATCTCGATCGAGACGTCGTTGGGCACCTGGATGCGCATGAGCTGTCGGAGTGCGCGTTCGTCGGCGTCCAGGTCGATCAGGCGCTTGTGGACGCGCATTTCCCAGTGCTCCCACGTGGCGGTACCCTCGCCGTCGGGCGACTTCCGCGTCGGCACCTCGAGCGTCTTCGTCGGTAGCGGGATCGGCCCGCTGAGGTTGACGCCGGTGTTGTTCGCGATCTCGCGGACGTCGTCGCAGATATCGTCTAAGTCCTGCGGTCTCGTCCCCGCGAGTCGAACGCGTGCCTGTTGCATTTATTTCTCGTCGACGTTGAGGACCTTGCCGGCCGCGATGGTCTGACCCATGTCGCGGATGGCGAAGCTCCCGAGTTCGGGGATCTCGCTCGAGGGCTCGATGCTGAGCGGCTTCTGCGGTCGGATGGTGACCACAGCGGCGTCACCCGACTGGATGAAGTCGGGGTTCTCCTCGGCGACCTCGCCCGTGGCGGGGTCCATCTTCTGGTCGATGGACTCGATCGTACAGGCGACCTGGGCCGTGTGGGCGTGGAAGACGGGCGTGTAGCCCGCGGTGATCACGCTGGGGTGCTGCATGACGACGACCTGTGCCTGGAACGTCTCGGCGACGCTCGGTGGCTCCTCGGCGGGACCACAGACGTCACCGCGGCGGATGTCGTCTTTGCCGATGCCGCGGACGTTGAATCCGACGTTGTCACCGGGCTCTGCTTTGGGCACCTCTTCGTGGTGCATCTCGATCGTCTTGACCTCGCCGCCGACGTCGCTGGGCTGGAAGGAGACGTTGTCGCCGATGTTCATGACACCGGTCTCGATCCGTCCGACGGGGACGGTCCCGATGCCGGAGATCGTGTAGACGTCCTGGATCGGCAGGCGAAGCGGTGCGTCGGTCGGCTCCTGGGGCTCTGGCAGGTCGTCGAGTGCCTCGAGCAGGGTACGGCCGTCGTACCACGGCGTCTCGTCGGAGGCCTCGGCGATGTTGTCGCCCTCGAACGCCGAGATGGGGATGAACGAGGCGTCGTCGACCTGGAACTGCACCTGCTTGAGCAGCTGGTTGACTTCGCCGACGACCTCGTTGAACGAGTCTTCGGCGTAGTCGACGACGTCCATCTTGTTGATGCCGATGAGGAGCTCGTCGATACCCAGCGTTCGGGCCAGGAAGACGTGCTCCTGGGTCTGGGGCGCAACACCGTCGTCGGCGGCGACGACGAGGACGGCGTTGTCTGCCTGGGACGCTCCAGTGATCATGTTCTTGACGAAGTCACGGTGGCCAGGACAGTCGACGATGGTGAAGTGGTACTCGTCCGTGTCGAACTCCTGGTGGGCGATGTCGATGGTGACACCACGCTCTCGCTCCTCGGCGAGGTTGTCCATCACGTAGGCGAACTCGAATCCGCCCTTGCCCTTCTCTTCGGCTTCCTGTCGGTGCTGCTCGATGACGTGCTCGGGTACGCTCCCCGTCTCGAAGAGGAGTCGCCCGACCAGTGTGCTCTTTCCGTGGTCGACGTGGCCGATGATGGCCAGGTTCTGGTGGGGTTTGTCTTCGCTCATTGTTGTAGCTCACGCGCAGAGGCGCTTATATCGGTCTTGTTTGCCCGTTGCGGTTAAAACCATTTCGAAACCACCTTCAGGACACCCCGACGCCGTCTGGCGGTTTGTGTCACGTGCACACGGTTTTGGCGATCGGTCGTTCCGAAGCAGTCCGCGAAAACCCAGGTTGTCCCGTTGGTCTCGGTCACCGACGTGGGAGTCGACCGACGTCAGAGAGCACCGCAGTCGCCGTCTCGGGGCCGCCTGCGCCGCGGCCGCTGTTGTGCAGGCTGCCGGCGTGGCGGGTCTCGATCTGGACGATGTTCCGGGTGCCGGTCACCGCAAGGGGGCCGTTCTCGGAGACGAGTCTCGGGCCCACGCGCACGCCCTCGCGCGTGGCTTCGCCGATGAGCCGGATCGTCCGGCCGTCTTCGGCGGCGAGCTCGAGGGCGCTCCCCGGAACGTTCTGGATCCCGGAGACGTCTGCATCCTCGAGGCTGAAACCGCCGTCGGCGAGCACGTTCGCGAGGATGACGAACTTGAGCGCGGCGTCGGTGCCGTCGACGTCGAAGGTGGGGTCGGCCTCGGCCACGCCTAAGTCCTGGGCCTCGGCGAGGACGTGCTCGTAGCCGAGCCCCTCGGCGGCCATCCGGGTGAGGATGAAGTTCGCCGTCCCGTTGAGGACGCCGCGAACGGCCGTCACCGACTCTGGCGTGCAGTCTTCGATCGTCGAGAGGATCGGAATCGCGCCGCCGACGGTCGCCTCGAACCGGACCGAGCCCGCGCTCTCGGCCTCGAGCGCGCGCAGTTCCTCGTACCGTTCGGCCACCGGTCCCTTGTTCGCGAGGACGACGTGGCGGTCGTCCTCGAGGGCGCGTTTCACGTGGGAGAAGCCGGGCTCGGCGTCGCCGAGGGTCGTCGGCGTCGCCTCGACGAGGACGTCGTAGTCGGCGTCGAAGACGGCTTCGGGCTCGGCATCGCCGAGTGGCTCGCCCGCGTCCTTGCGGCCGAGCGCGCTCTGGGCGTCGATTCCGGCCGCGTCGACGACGGCGTGGCTCGAGTCGGCGAGTGCGACGACCTCGTGGCCGTACTCGGGAGCGAGGTCGGCGACCGACCGCCCGACGGCGCCAGCGCCGAGGATGGCGAGACGCATCAGGCCTCACCTCCGGGGAGGGGTTCGACGACGGAGAGGTTACGCTCGTCGGCGATCGACCGGACGGCCGAGAGGGCGTCCTCGATCCGATCCGAGTCGACGGCGAGGCGGACGCGTGCGCTCGAGAGCTCTTCGATGCCGTCGGGCGCCGCCAGCGAGAGGTCGACGACGGCGGCCTCGGCGTCGTCCTCGATCGCGGCGAGCGTCCCCGAGAGGTCGGTCTCGACGAGCTGGCCGACGAGGACGACGTTGACCTCCTCGCCGTACCGTTCCGCGCCGGCCTGGATCACGTTGACGCCGGCCTCGCGCAGGGCGTCGACGATGCCGTCGAACCGATGGGGCGGACACTCGACGTCGACTTCGACGGGGATGTGTCCGAGCGGCGTGAGGTTGCCTCGTTCGTGGTGGATGCTCAACAGATTGCCACCGTTGTTGGCGATCGGCTCGAGTGCCCGGAGGAGTTCGCCGGGTTCGTCGACGAGCTCGAGACGGACGGTGTAGGCACGGACGCCGCCGTCTGTCTCGGCGTCGCCGTCTGGCTCGTCACTCATCGCCGACACCTCCAAACTGCGGACGTCCATGCATCATTGTACGAGTGACTCCTTGGCGCGCGAGTCCATATAGGCGTTCGCAAAACCGCTCAGAAGTGGTCCTTCCCCGGGTTCGAGGAGCCCCAGTCGCCACGGCCGCCCTCGGTTCGGTCGATCCCCATGATCGACTCGGCCTGCTCGGGCCCGCCGAGGCTCTCCCGTGGGTCGGGGACGCGGACCGTCACGTCGTCGATCTCCGGCCACTGGCACAATGCGGCCTCGATGTTGCCGGTGGTGACGTCCGCGACCGAACAGCCGCTGCAGCCGCCGCCGAGTTCGATGATCACTTCACCCGTCTCGGGATCGGCCTCGCGGACGGCGCTCGTCCCCCCGTGCATCTGGATGATCGGCATCTCACGAGCCAGCCACTGCTCGACGCGTTCTTTCAGCGGCACGTCTCCCGTCGATTCAGTCATCGTCGAGACTAGGGGCTCGAGCGGTGAATAGTTTTGCTCCTCAACGATCGTCCATGCAGAAATCCGGTCGGCGTGCCGACGGTGAGGGATTCGTCAGCGTGGGCGTTCGCTGTGAACCCGTCATCGCGTCGTCTGCCGACGTTCGACACAGCTCATCGTCACGTAGTCTGCCGACGTTCGACACAGCTCATCGTCACGTAGTCTACCGACGTTCGACACGACTTATCACGATCAGTCGTTGCGGAGCCGCCGTCGGCCCCGCTCGAGGGCGATCGCACCGCCGGTGAGTGCTGCCAGAACGGTGAAACCGGCGGTCCGGTCGACAGCCGGGGCGCCGTCTCGGTCTCGGGTGTCCGCGTGGTCGGTGGGGCCGTCTTCGGCGGAGTCGGTGCCGGGACCAGTCGGGAACGTGTACAGTGCGCCGTCAGTCGAGGCGTTCGGAATGAGTGGCGTGCTACTGGCGACGATCGTCTCGTCGGCGACGCGAGCGGTCCAGAAGCCGGCTGCGTCGCGGTCTTCCCAGCCGGCGAGTTCGACCGGTTCGGCCGGCTCGGAGACGTCGTGGACCTTCACGCCGCCCTGGTACCACGACGAGTAGAGCCGCCCATCGTGAAGCTCGAAGTTGTGTGCGGTCGTCCACTCGCCGCCCCGGTAGGAGGCGTCGTCGGTCTCCGGCGGCTCGATCGTCGCCCGGTAATCGGGCTCGTCCGGGTCGCTGACGTCGAAGAGGTCGATCCCGCCTGCCCCCTCGGGCTCACCAGGTTCGGTCGCCCAGCTCTCTCGCCCGACTGCGAGCAGCTCGCCCGTCTCGTCGACCGCCGAGTAGTGGTCGTTTCCGGGCAACTCCGTGTGGGCGTCACTTTCCTCGCCCGCGTCGAGGGCGAGCTGGTCCTCGAGGGAGGTGTCAGTGACGTGTGAGCGATACCGAGGGTCGCCAGGTTCGCTCACGTCGAGCAGGTAGGTGCCGGCGTTCCAGTGAGCGAGGATGGCCACCCCGTCGTGGACGTAGACGTCGTGGAGGTATCGGAGTCGCCAGCCGACGTCCGCCCAGTCGGGCTCGAACTCGAGGAGCGACCAGCGGGCGAGCTCTTCGGGTTCGTCGCCGGCGACGTCGAAGACGACGAGCGGGTTGTCCTCGACGACGTCGCCGTCGCGCTCGGTCTCGATGCCGTTGCCGACGAGGTAGAGGACGTCGCCGTCGAGGTAGCAGTTGTGGATGTGGTAGCCGGTCTCGTACGGCTCGCCCGTGACGACGGGGTCGGCGGGATCGCTCACGTCGTAGAGGACGAAGCCGTAGAACTCCTCGTCGCCGGCGGGGTTCGCCGGGCCGGGGACGACGAGCCGGTCGCCGTCGACTTTCACGTCGAGGATCTCGGTCAGCGGCCGATCGTCGACGGTCAGGTCGCGACGCTCGGCGAGGACGGTCGGGTCGGTGGGCTCGCTCACGTCGACGGTCACGAAGCCGTCGGTCGCTGCGAGAGAGACCGTCTGCCCGTCGTCACCGACGACGGCCTCGGCCGCGCCGCGAACGTCGACGACGCCGAGCGGCTCGAACGCGTCGTCGACTGCGTCGACCCTCGCGGTGGCCAGGGAAGACGCGGCGGCAGCTCCGAGTGTGAGGCCGAGGCATGATCCGCCACCGGCCCGAAGAAACGTTCGCCGGCGCATACGCTCCCTCACACGGCCACGCATATAACGTGTGGTGCGCGCCGAAGATCGACTCGAGAGCGAGTCGCGACGCTCGAGCGTCGCCTCGTGGCCGCTGAGCTGATTCCCCTCACCGTCGCAACAGTCGCCGGTCGCCGGTCCCCTCGGTCAGTGCGCTCGCGAGCGCCCCTTCGACGACGACGTCGTCGCCGAGGTCGGTCACGGTGATCGCGGGGACGTTCGTCATGACCATCTCGGCCACCCGCTCGCGGATCGGGTCGACGACGAGTTCCTCGTTGTTGAGCGCGACCGCGCCGCCGACGGAGACGACGAGCGGGGCGAACGAGTGGACGAGGTTCGTCACGCCGATCGCGTTCCAGTGGGCCAGCTGATCGATCACGTGATCGGCCAGCGCATCCTCGCCCGCCAGGCCGAAGACGTCCTTCGCGGCGAAGTCGGGATCCTCAAGCGGCAACGCGGTCGAGATCGTCGGGTCGTCCTCGGCGAGCAGCCGGGCGTACGCGGGGATGTTGTTGCCCGAGCAGTACGCCTCCCAGTGGCCGTCGCGGCCACAGCCGCAGGTCATCCGCCCGCGGGGGTCGACGACACAGTGGCCGACCTCGCCGGCGTTGCCGTCCCACCCGTCCAGGACGACGCCGTCACAGCAGACGCCCGCGCCGATCCCCGAGGAGATCGTGACGTAGACCATGTCGTCGGGGTTTCGATCGGAGTGAAACCGCTCGCCGATGACGCCCGCGTTCGTGTCGTTGTGCAGGTACACGTCCTCGGAGGCGACGAGATTCTCGATGGGGCCCGTCAGCGGGATTCGATCGATCGTGTCCGGGAGGTTCGCCGGATCGATCACCGCCCCCTCCGCGAGGTCGAACGGACCGATCGAGCCAATACCGACGGATCGGATCTGGACTGGATCGATCTCCGCCTCCTCGCAGGCCGCCCGGAGCGTCTCGAGGACGCCCTCCGTCACGTCGACGCCCCTCGGTCCACGCGGCGTGCTGTTCTGGCTCGAGCCGATCGTCGTCCCGTCGCCCTCGGCGACGACGGCCCGGACGTTCGTCGCACCGAGGTCGACGCCCGCGTAGTAGGCCATGCTGTCGTACGTGCGTCACCCCGACACTTAACGACACAGATTCGAGGGTCGCACTCGAGGCGGATCGAACCGCCCCTCGAGGTGGCGCGTCCCATCACTCGAGGTGGCGCGTCCCATCACTCGAGACGGCTCGCTCGAGTGTCGCACTCGGCTTCACGCCGTACGGGTGGCGTCTTCGAGACCAGTCGGCCCCAGAACGAACGGTTGCCCGACACCCGACGGTAGCCCCACTCGCGGAGGTCGTTGTACGGTCCGAGGGTCCGCAGGCGCTCGATCGCCGGGCGGGCTGGCTCCCCGAGATCCGAGCGGGCGAACGCCTCCTCGATCGACGCGCCACAGGAGTAGCGCGTCCCGTCGGCGAGCAGGTGTGAACACCCCTCGTAGTTCTCGGGCAGGCGATCGCGAAGCGACGGTTCGAGCTCTGAGAAGCCGACGAGCTCGAGGTCGGCTCGTTCCGCGAACGCGTCGGCCCACCACGTACAGAAGCCACAGTCGTCGTCGTAGACGAGGATCGCGTCGGCCATGTCACGATCGACGACGGCCAGCCTCTTACCGCTCATCCATCGACGGGTGAGATTCGCTCCCCGGGAAATTACTCGTCGGGGAGTGCGTCGACCATCCTCGAGACGGCCGCGAGTTCGTCCTCGTTGACGCCGTGGCCCATCCCCGGGTAGATCCGGGTCGTCACGTCGGCTCCCAGCCGCTCGAGGACCGCGGCCGAGTCGTGGACGCGCTGCTCGGGAATGTGCGGGTCGACGTCGCTGCAGCCGAAGAAGGCGGGCGTACCCTCGAGCCGTCCCTCGTACGTTTCGGGATCGATCGAGTCGCCGATGAGTCCGCCCGAGAGCGCGACGAGGCCGCCGTAGCGCCGCGGATTGCGTGCGACGAACTCGGTGGCGAGGCAGGCTCCCTGGGAGAACCCGAGGACGAGGACGCGCTCGGTCGGTATCCCGGCCCCGTTTGCGCGTTCGATGGCGCCGGCGATCGCCTCGAGTCCGGACGTCCGCCCCGGCTCGTTCGCCGCCACGGGGGCGAGAAACGAGTTCGGGTACCAGGTGTTGCCGGCGGCCTGGGGGGCGAGGGAGGCGACCCCGTCGGTCCCGAACTCGCCGGCCATCCCAAGGATGGATCTGGCGGTCGCACCCCGGCCGTGGATCAGCACGACGGCGGCCGACGCGTTCTCGAGCGCCGTCCCGGCCGTCTCGAGCGGTTCGTCGCCGTGTGGGTCGTCCGTGCTGCGATGGGGATCGGGGGCGGCCACCGTCAGACGCCCGCGACGCCCGTGCTCGCTTCGGGCAAGTCGTGTTCGATCACCTCGAGGCCGAGTTCCTCGATGGCGCCCCGGAGGTGCTCGTCTTTCGCGTACTCGGCGCCGTCGGCTTCGCGGAGCTCCTGGGCCTTGGCGAGCACCTCGCCGCGGCGGTCGTCGGGGAGCTCGTACTTGTCCGTCGAGAGCTCGATCACGAGGCCGTTGTTGTCGTGGGTGTAGATCGAGTGGAAGATGCCCCGGTCGAAGACGTTGTAGCGCTTGCCGGCGTCCTCGAGGGCCTCCATGACCGCCTCGTACCGGTCGGGGGCGACGCTGAAGCAGAGGTGGTGGACCGCGCCGACGCCTCCGCGTTGGCCCCGAGCGGACGGACGGTCGTCGCTGACGAAGAACGTCAGGATTCGCCCGTCGCCGGTGTCGAAAAAGAGGTGCGTCTGGGAGGTGTCGTCGAGGTTCGGCTGACGGAGGACGAGGGGCATTCCCAGCAGATCGCGGTAGAACGCGACCGTGTCGGCCTCGTTGCTGCCCCAGACGGTGACGTGGTCGGTGCCCGTCGTGTGGAACGGGCTGTCGGGCAGCTCGTGGTCGACGGGGGTGGGCTCACTCATCGGCGTCCTCGGCCATGCCGCCGAAGACGCGGTCGGCGTCGGCGGGAACGTCGAAGTCGTGGAAGTGGTCGCCACGTTCTTTCGACAGGATGTTCAGCGCGGCCGCCGAACCGTCGCCCGCGGCGATCACCGCTTGCCACTCCTCGACGCGCACCATCGCGCCCGTTGCGTAGGCGTTCGCGACGCTGGTCTCCATCTCGACGCCCACGTCGACGACGTCGTCGTCGAACGCACAGCCGAGCTCCTCGGCGAGCTCGCGGTTCGCGCCCGTCGCGAGCACGAGGTACCGGGCCTCGTAGCTCCCCTCGTCAGTCTCGACGGTAAAGCCTCCGTCCGTCGCCTCGACGCCCGTAACCGGCTCGCCCTGGCGTCGATCGACTCCGAAGGCGTCGACCTGCTGGCGCGTCGTCGCCATGAACTCACTACCCCCGACCGAGCCGATCCCGGGGTAGTTGAACAGGTGTGCTTTGTGCATCCACGTCTCGTCGCCATCGAAGACGATCGTCTCGAGGCCGTTTTTCTGGGTAAAGAGCGCCGCACTCAGTCCGGCCGGCCCGCCGCCGACGACGATCACGGTCGCGTCGATCGTATCAGTGCTCATCTGTGGTTGCATCTTGTTACCGCAGGCCGATAAACCCCCGAGGGACTGGAGGACAATCAGGTAACACTCGGGTTACGCCACGCGACGAGCGGCGACACCCACTTCCGGGACCGTGGCGTACGTTCACTTATGTCATTCAACGAGCGACCCACCGACGGGGACGAACTCACCGAGGTCGAACTCGAGGCGCTCCACGAGGTCGAACTCGGCCTCGAGTGGCTCCAGCGTGCACAGGGCTACCTGATCGAGTTCCACCACGCGACGGGCCACGGGATGGACCACCTCGCGCTGGCGGAGTCGCGGTTACGCGAGGCGGGCCACGACGAGCTCGCCGACGACGTCCGGGACAACTTGCTTCCCCACGGCGTCGTCGACGACGACCGCTGGTCGTATGACGTGCTCGAGGATTTCCAGGCAACGATGCTGGCCGAGGCGACCGTCCTCGAGCGACGCGTCCGACGGGAGCTGGCCGACGGCCGCCGACACGTCACCGAGCGTCGTCAGGAGCGGCGGTGGAAAACGCGCGCTGACGTCGACGCCGACGGCTGAGCGGGCACCGATCCGCCGTCCCCGGGACGAACCCGTCGCGGTGGACCGATCGTGGACGATCACGTCGTAGCGGGCCGATCAGAGGCGGTTACTCCATGACCGAGCGATCGTGGACGTACGTCACGGGACAGTGAGCAGACTGCATGATCTGCTGTGAGGTCGACCCGAAGACGGCCTTGCCGGCCGCCGATCGGCGCCGGCCACCGACGACGATCCGATCCGCGTCGACCGACTCGGCGAGGTCGACGACGGCCTGGCCGTGTTCGCCGACGGCTCCACGAACCTCGAGGTCGACGCCCTCGGCGTCGAAGAGCTCGACGAGGTCGGGCACCGGCGCGCGCCGGGCAGCGACCGCGTCGGGGTCGACGTCCTCGAACCGCTCGTCGAAGCCGAGGTCGTCGTGGATCTCCTCGTACTCCTCGGCCGTGAACGCGTGCGTGACGACGACGGCCGCCTCGAGCGGCGCCGCGACCTCGAGGACGACGTCGGCGAGTTCCTCCGCGCGGACGGCGTCCATGGGTCCCACCGCGAGCACAATCGTTTCGATCGCCATACCCGTACGCGCGAAGCCGACCGGGTTAAGGTTTCCCGTCGTTACAAGTATTCGACCGGTCCTGGGCGGTTCGGTGACGATCGTGCAGGCGTGAACGCACCCGGTGGTGAGCGTTCGGTCGTGAACAGACCCAGTGGTGAGCGTTCGGTCGTGAACGCACCCGGTGGTGATCGTTCAGCCGTGAACGCATCCGGTGCTGGACGTTCGCCCGCGAGAAACTCCCTGTTCCGGTCGTTTTTTCGGTTCGGGAAGCGACGGTTCGGTATGGATGAACCGGAGCTCTCGAGTCAAACCGTTCTGGTTACGGGCAGCGCACGTGGCGTCGGCCGCGAGATCTTGCTCGCGACCGCCGACCGCGGCGCGAAGACGGCGGTTCACTACCACACGAGCGCCGACGCGGCGCGCGAGGTGGCCGACGAGGCGCGCGATCGCGGTGCCCCGGACGCGACGACGGTCCAGGGCGACGTCACCGATCCCGAGAGCGTCGACGGCCTGTTCTCAAGCGTCGAGGCCGAGCTCGGGAGCGTCGACGCCCTCGTGAACAACGTCGGCGACTTCGCGCCCGCCCACTGGGCCGAGATCGACTTTGCGACCTGGAACCGCGTGCTCGAGACCAACCTCAACGGCACCTACCTCTGCTCGAAGCGGGCGCTGCCGGCGATGCGCGAGGCGGGGTTCGGCCGGATCGTCAACGTCGGCTACGCCTCGGCCGAGAAGGGGCTGGTGAGCCCGAAGAATTTCCCGTACTTCGTCGCCAAAACGGGCGTGTTGATGTTCACCCGGATGCTCGCCGCCGACACACAAGACGACGGCATCACCGTCAACGCCGTCTCCCCCTACGTCGTCGAGAACTCCGAGGAGTTTCCCGAGGAACTCCCTCGCGGGCGGCCCGCCTCCTTCGCGGACGTCGTCCGGCCGGTGCTGTTCTTTCTCGACCCCGACAACGAGTACACGAGCGGCGAAAACCTCGAGGTCGACGGCGGCTGGCTTCCCGAGCGGGTGTGAGGTGGCGGGCGGCTGGCTTCCCGAGCGGGTGTGAGGCGACGACGGCGTACACGGCGTCTCGAGCCCGTGTGGCTGCGCCGGGCCCACCCCCGACTATGGACGGAACGGGCTATACATGGCCCCGCCCCCGAACATTGTCACGATAACGCATGTCAAACGCAGATGCAAAGACCGCAAGGGCGGAGTGGGGGACCCGGTTCGGCTTCCTGATGGCCATGATCGGGGCGATGGTGGGCGCCGGAAACATCTGGCGCTTTCCGTTCGTCACGGGTGAGAACGGGGGCGGAGCGTTTCTCATCGCCTTCCTCGTGCTGCTGTTCTTGCTCGCCGTGCCGGGACTGATGGCCGAGGTCGCCCTCGGCCGATACACGAACAAGGGCGTCATCGGCGCGTTCCGGGACGTCGTCGGCAGCGGCGGCCTCGTCGGCTTCGGGATCGTCGTCCTGCTCGTCAACGTCGCACTGATGTCGTACTACTCGCCACTGATCGGCTGGACGCTGTACTACGCGGTCCACTCGTTGCTGTTTACCTTCACCGCGAGCGGGTTCGAAGCCGTCGAGTTCATGGATGCGTTCTTCGCGAATCCGGCGCTCATGATCGGGCTTCACACCGTCATCATGGCGGCCATCGCGGCCGTACTGATCCTCGGCATCCGGCGAGGCCTCGAGCGGTTCGTCGTCTTCGCGGTGCCGGCGCTCGTGTTCGCGCTCGTCGTGATGATGGTCCGTGGACTGACGCTGGACGGAGCCGGCGAAGGCGTCTCGTTCCTGTTCAGCGTCCAGTGGGAGTACCTCACCTACAGCGAGACGTGGATCGCCGCCCTCGGCCAGGCGCTGTTCTCGACGGGGCTGGGCTGGGGAATCGCGCTGACGGTCGGCAGCTACCTGCGCGAGTACGACGACGTGCCCCTCGGAGGCGGCGTCTTCACGGCCATCGGCGAGTCGAGCGTCGGGATCCTCGCCGCACTGGCGATCTTCCCGATCGTCTTCGCCGTCGGTTTAGAGCCCGACGCCGGAGCGGCGCTCGCGTTCGTCTCGCTGGTACAGGTGTTCCCCGAGATTCCCCTCGGCGGACTCGTTGCGATCCTGTTTTTCGTCGGGTTCTTCCTGGCGACGTTCACCTCGGGGCTGCTCATCACCGAGGTGAGCGTGACGACGGTCGCCGAGGAGACCCGATTCAGCAGAACCCAGACCGTCCTCGGCGTCTGTGGTGGTATCTGGCTGCTCGGGATCCCGAGCGCGTACTCCGTCGAGGTCCTCGACTACCTCGACTTCGTCTTCGGCAACTGGGGACTACCGCTGGCGACGCTGGCGATCGTTCTGGTCATCGGCTGGGTGATGGGGCCCGAGCGCCTGCGCCTGCTCTCGGTGAACAAAAACGCCGGCATCCACGTCGGCCACTGGTGGAACCCCGTAGTGAAGTTCGTCATCCCCGCGGTGATGATCTTCATCATGGCCTACTTCGCCTACGACGCCTACGGCACCGCCGAGATGATCGGCGGCATGGTCGTCCTCGTGACGTTCCCGATCGTCGGCTACGTCCTCATGTCGGTGGTCGACGGCGACGAGCGTCGTCCCGCTGGCGAGGTCACCGGAGGTGACGACTGATGCCCCTCGAGACCGAGGTGCTCGGTATGTTCGCGTTCACTGCGGTCGCCTTCTTCGGCGTCGCCAGCTGGGCGCTCGTGCGAACGCTCCGCCAGGAGGGGCGAAAGGTCGAACTCCTCGAGCATCAGGACGTGATGGACACCTACTCGCCGACGGCGCTCGCGGAGCTTCGTGAGTGGATCGATCGCAACCCCGACGACCCGTACGTCGACGACGCCCGCGAGCAGTACAACGCGTGCGTCGACGCCCTCAAAACGACCGATCGCCGCTTCTACGACTGGAGCGACGACGACGTCGAATCGCTCGAACGGCTGTAAGGAGACCCCCACGATCACCGTTTCAATGATGCAGACAGAGACGTTCGTCGACACGCTCGACACGCACACGGCGGGTGAGCCGACCCGGATCGTGACGAGCGGTATCGACCGCACCCAGCTCCGCGGCGGAAGCGTCGCCGACCAGCGCGACCGGTTCGCCGACGGCCAGGACTGGCTTCGCGAGCTGTTGATGTGTGAGCCCCGCGGCCACGACGACATGTTCGGCGCGGTCCCGGTGGCGCCGGCGAGCCCGGACGCCGACCTCGGGCTGTTCTTCATGGACAGCCGCGGCTACCTCGACATGTGCGGCCACGGGACGATCGGTGCCGTGACGGCGCTGCTCGAGACGGGCCAGCTCGAGGCGACGCCGACGATCACCGTCGAGACGCCCGCCGGGCTGGTCCGAACCCGACCCACGATCGAGGACGGCCGCGTCACCGAGGTCGCCATCCGAAACGTCGACTCGTTCGTCTACGACGAAGCGACGCTCCAGCTCGACCACGAGGGCGAAACACGCGCCGTGTCGATCGACGTGGTGTTCGCCGGCAACGTCTTCGCACTGGTCGACGCCGCGGTCGTCGGTCTGCCGGTGTGCCCGGCACACGTCGACGCCTTCGTCGAGTACGGCCTCGCGATCCGCCGGGCGGCGAACGACGCCCTCGAGATCCATCACCCGTTCACCGACGAGCGCCACCGCGTCTCGATCGTCGAGTTCTACGAGCGTCGCGACGGCTCCGACCGAAACGTCGTCGTCTTCGGGAACGGACAGGTCGATCGCTCGCCGTGCGGGACCGGGACGTGCGCGAAGATGACGTTGCTGCACGACGCCGGCGAGCTGTCGGTCGGCGAGCCCTACCGCTACGAGAGCGTGATCGGCACCCGGTTTACGGGCCGACTCCTCGAGTCGACCTCCTGCGATGGCGTCCTCGTGACGACGCCCGAGGTTTCGGGCTCGGCACACATCACCGGGAGCCATACGTTCCTGTGTGACGAGCGAGACGACCTTGCCGGCTTCTCGCTTCGGCGGACGACACACGACAACTGCGAACCGTTCAGAAGGACACCGTGATCGCCACACACCCGAAGCCGGTACGCCGCGACGACGGTTCTCGGGGATGCAGTGACGGTCGCCCCGTAGACGTGACGGCGATGGTCCCTGACGCGGCGGCGATGGTCCCTGACGTGGCGGCGATGGTCCCTGACGCGGCGGCGATGGTCCCTGACGTGGCGGCGATGGTCCCTGACGTGGCGGCGATGGTCCCTGACGCGGCGGCGATGGTCCCTGACGTGGCGGCGATGGTCCCTGACGTGGCGGCGATGGTCCCTGACGCGGCGGCGATGGTCCCGGACTCGAGGACTCGTGTCTTAGCGATGCGTCGTATCCGAGTCGAGTCGGAGGAGTCGATCCGAACGATACAGTTCACAAGTAACTAGATTATTATATCCTTCCCACATATACAATAGAAAATGGATCCGCTCGACGAACACCTCTCTCAGGGGGCACGACTCACGCTCGAGATCTGGCACCCGAACTGCTGGACGCTCGAGGTGACTGAAGCAACCGACGCGGGATTGCTCGCCCACACCGTCTATCAGTCGACAGACGGGAAGGTCAAGGGACACTTCACCGCCTACGGCGACTCGTCAGCGGAGATCGACGAACTCGTCAGAGCGACCCAGGAATCGGCGCTGACCTCGTCGGTCGTCGAGATGGAGCGACGCTACGAGTTCGAACACCGCGGGCAAACGCCGGGAAACACGAGCAGAGAACTATTCGTCGAGTACGATCCCCAGCACACGATCAGCGACGCGCTCGCTTCACACGGATTCCTTCAGGACGCGCCCGTTCGGGTTCGTGACGGCCGCGAGTACTGGCCCGTCTTCGTCGACGAGGCCGACCGGGACCGCCTCCACGACCGACTCGAGACCGTACGAGCGGAGTTCGATGCTGAAGTGGACGTAACGAAGATCTACTCACACGCTGCCCGATCGGAGGACGCGTTTCATCGCGTCGACATCCTCTCTGAGCGCCAGCGTGAGATCTTCGAACTCGCCTGCGAGCACAACTACTACGCCTGGCCGAGAGAGATCACGACGCGCGAACTCGCGGAGGAAGCCGGCCTCGCGAAGACGACGTTGCTCGAGCATCTCCGGAAAGCCGAGGCGAAACTCCTCAATCCCGACAGCGGCGACGAACGCCGAACGCTTTGACCGGCGCGCGACGGGGGCGCGCACGTGCTGGCTCCGACCGACGAGGGGACGACAGCGTCGGTTCCGACTGTAAACGACAGCGTCGGTTCCGACTGTAACGTTGATGGCGTGTGGTGTCAGCCCGGGTGGCGGCGCACCTGAAATGCTTAGGGAGATTCGGTCCATAACGCAGCCATGGCCGACAACCGTGTCGTTCAGGGACGGATGGTCACTCCCGAGACGCTCGCAGAACTCGTCGAAGGCGAGTCGGTGCTGGAAGCCGACGCGATCGAGGATGCGGCTCGGACGTGTCCCAACTGCGAATCCGACGTCTTGAAAGTAGGGTACATGCCCACGGTCACCGAATTCGTCACCGGCTGGAAGTGTACCGAGTGTGACTGGCAAGACACGGACCGGGAGTGACGACCCACCGCTCGAGCAGGGATGATGGCATCGTTCTCGGCCCTCGAGCGCCGGGCCAGCCAGTCTCACGATCCGGCGGGTTCGATACCGACCGAGTTATCGGCTAACGGGTCGATCGTTCGATATGGAACGGAACGTCGGCGGAACGGATCGAACGCTTCGAATCGTCGTCGGCCTGATTTTCGTGGGCGTCTCGATGGGGCTCGTCGCGTTCGGAGACTCACTCGAGACGACCCTCCAGGGCGGACTCGCGGCGCTCGCGCTCCTGGTCGCGGCGATCCTGCTGGCGACCGCTGGCGCACGGACGTGTCCGCTGAACGCGCTGGTCGGCCGAAACACCTGCGAGGACCGCCGTCGTTCGTGAACGCGGATCCCGTGCTCACGATCGTGCCCGGACGATAGTCGGCCCCTCTGTCCTGTCCGGCTTGTCCCGGACTCTCCCTCGGGCGAGGCGACGACTTTCTCGAGGGTCGCCGAATCTGGTTCGAGGTCGCCGTGGAGTCAGGTTCGAGGTCCCTCTCGACTGGACGGCGATTGTCGAGGTGGCTGCACAGAGGGATGGTCGAGGTGGCTGCGCAGAGGGATGGTCGAGGTGGCTGCGCAGCGGTGTCGACGACGACGGCCGAGGGTTTTCCACGCCCGGGCGCCTACGTCACGCTATGCCGCTCCCGGTCGCGATGGGCTGGCGACACCTGCTGTTCGCCAACTGGTCGCTCGAGCCCGACGTCGTCGCCGCCCACCTGCCAGCGTC
This sequence comes from Natronobeatus ordinarius, assembly GCF_024362485.1. Classification (NCBI taxonomy): domain Archaea; kingdom Methanobacteriati; phylum Methanobacteriota; class Halobacteria; order Halobacteriales; family Natrialbaceae; genus Natronobeatus; species Natronobeatus ordinarius. The sequence continues at coordinate 1,569,107 of NZ_CP101456.1, forward strand.
GCTGTCCGTCGACACCTTCGATGGACGGGCGTGGCTGTCGGTCGTCCCGTTCGTCAACGTCGACGTTCGCCCGCGCGGCGTTCCCGCTCTGGCCGGCTTCCCACTCCCGGAACTCAACCTCCGAACGTACGTCACTCGCGACGGCGAATCCGGCGTCTACTTCTTCAGCCTCGACGCCGCGGGCTCCCTGGGCGTCCTCGGAGCGCGGCTGTTCCACCACCTGCCGTACTACTACGCCCGAATGCGACTGCGACGACGCGAACGCGACGGTCGGATCCGCTTCACGAGTCGTCGACGCCACCCGGGCGAGCGTCCGGTTCTGTTCGACGCGATCTACAGGCCGACGGGCGAACCGTTCACCGCCGAATCCGGCTCGCTCGCGGCGTTTCTGACCGAACGGTACCGCTACTACACCGAAGACAGTCGCGGACGGCTCCGGTACGCCGACGTCGACCACGAACCCTGGACGCTCCGGGACGCGACGGCCACACTCGAGGACGAGTCGCTCTTTCGGGCCAATGGGTTCACACCGCCCGAGGGAAGCCCGGTCTGTTACTACAGTCGCGGCCTCGAGGTCACGGCGTCACGGTGCCGTCGCTGGCAGTGATCGACGTGCTCTCTCAACGGGGACACACCTCCGTCGCGGATGTAACGGAATGGGTGGGTGGTGTCGATCGGGAGGCCGGTGTTTTTGGTCCCCAGGCGGCCACGAAACTCCAGATTTACATCCGCGACGGTGGTGTGTGTTCGCACGAATATGCTTGCGTTCTCCCGCCGTTACATCCGCGACGGTGGTGTGTCCGTGACCAGGAATCGAGACACACACCACTGTATAGTTTTGTCAACACTCCCGTGGATTTATGCAGATACAGGTCAACGAACAAGGCAGAAGCCACGCGCTAGCACCAAGACGAATCGAAGTGTCCCGGGTGTGACCCCACCCGGGACGTGGCTTGCAACCCGAGAGGATTCGAAAGCCATGTTCGCATGCGTCCTACCCACTGATACACACCGCGAAGGAGCCAAGAACCGAACTCGAACGGTCGATCGAATCACGACGATCACGGAGGCCGCCAATGGATAACGAACTCGAGAACGACCCGTCGTCGGAGTCGTTTCCCACCTGCCCCAACTGCGGAATGCCGGTCGTGGACGTGACGATCACGGGCCCGACGACGCAGTACGCTCGACCCTGTGGCTGTCTGGTCCACCTCTCCGAACTCGAGTAGCCGGCTCGGACTCGAGGGTACTACACTACACTACACTACACTACACTACACTACACTACACTACACTACACTACACTACACTACACTACACTACACTACACTACACTACACTACACTACACTACACTACACTACACTACGACCACCCTCGCCAGGCTGCCCAGGACGGTCGCAGCTCCAGATCGGGCAAACACGACTTGCCTCGAGCGCTGGCAGGGTGCGCTTCCGCAATTGACCGCGAGTGACGTCGTTTTCGTGGCCTCCTCGACGACGACGGGGGCGAACGTTTTGAGGAGGATCGGCCATCTCCGTTGCATCGCGTACTCGAGGTGTTCATCGTCGGTGTGCCCCATGCTATCCTTCTCGACGGCCGTGATCACATCCCAGCCGCGGCGTCACAACCTCTCGGCTACGGGCACCCAGACGTTCTCGTCCGCGTCAACCACGCCGTCGGGGGCGTCTCACGTCCGGACGACGCCGGTTCGTCGCGAACGGCCTCGAGTCCGTCACGCACGTCTCCGAGTGCTCGGTTACACCGCCACTGCCGATATATTTATGCCACTACAGATCAACGCATAAGACGGAAGCCGCGCTCCGGCGGGGACACGTATCAAAGTGTCCCGGGTGTATGCGCACCCGAGACGTGGCTTCCAACCCGAGAGGGTTTGCAAGCCATGTTCGCGTACATTCTACCAGACCATAAACGTCTCGCACGGCCGACGAGTTTCGGCTGCGAGCGGCCACGCGGTTGCCGGCCCCGAACCGGCGCCGTGGGGTGTACGCGCCCTTGCATGGCTCTCTCGAGACGACCGCGAGTCGTGATCGTACTCGAGGTCGACGCCCCCACGACCGACCACCCCATTCGAAACCCCTGCGTCGCCCTCGAGTGGTCGTGACCCGGTCGCATTTTCGAGGTGTGCGCGCGTGACCGGCGCTCGAGCAAGTTCGACGGGCACGTCTCGATGTCCTCGAGCACGACCACGAATACGCTGTTTGTCCCACACCCACGTCGACCGGTCGAGTAAGCCGCCATCGGGTGGGAATGAAAGGGGCCGGCCGCCTCCGGGAAGACGGGCGACGCAAGCACTGGACCGAACGAAGTGAGGGAAGCGCACAGCGAGCCCCTCGACCGGAGGCGGTCGGGGGCTTTCGAAGCGTTGTTTCCATTCGACGTGGCTTGCTCGAGTGCGCTGTCTCTTCCCAGGTGCTAATACGCCGCCGTTCCGAAAGACGAACGAAGCGATGTGCACCGGTCATCCCCGTATTACCGACTGTTCGTCGTTGGGGCCCGAGAACTTCAAGTTCAGAAATACGGAGTTCCTGATGAGTGATTCGCACTACGACGTACTCCCACACCAGACCCGAGAAGAACTTCGACGTCGTATCTGGAACGTTCGGAACGGGGACTTACAGCGCGTCCTCGACGGGTTTCCGACGGACGAACCGCTCGTCGAACAGTGTGCACTCTGGATGCACGCCGTCGTGGGAAAACACTTCTTCCCGGACGCGAATCACCGAACGGCGATCGTCTTGCTTCGGCAACTCCTCAGGGACAACGGGATCGACCCCGGTGAGTGGCCGATCGAACGAACGAAAGAAGCACGCCGGGAGTCACACGAGGTTTGCCGGGAGATCCCGCCCGTTCGGCTGGATGCGCTCTACGAGCGTGACGAGTTATACGGGGTATGGAAACGCTACTTCGAGGAAGTATTGACTGTCGAATATAGCAACGAGGGTCAGTGACTACTCGTCCTCGGGTTCGTCCGGCTCGTCGGCGAGTGCGTCGTACAGTTCCCGATTCTCCTCGACGTCCCGTCGCATCTCTCGCTCGGACTCCCAGTTCATTCCCATACCGGGTTGTCGTCCGCGCGGTGTATTAGCCTTTCTGCCACACTCGGACTCGAATCACGATGCCACTCACTCGTCTTCGGTCCTCGCTCGCGGGTGCTACTCCCCGACGGCTTCCTCGACGATCTCGATCTCACTCCCAGCTTTTTACTGCGGGTCCTCCCTCCCTCGCATCGCTCGGTCGAACCACTTGCAAGTACGTTGAAAGCAAAAAGATACGGGAGTACGCAACTGGACTCGAGCGAGCCACCCCGACCTGGTTCGGCGAACTCACCTCGGCGGCTTCGAGTCCAACCACGACCGCCCTCTGGCGCGCTCGAGGGGGCGGCCGACGTCCTTGCACGCGTTGGCCGCAAAGACCGGGTCCGACCCACGCGCCAGCAACCCACTCGCTGTCGGTCGATTCACTGCTTCGTCCGGTATATTTATGCCTCCACAGGTCAACGAGTAAGACGGAAGCCGCGCTCCGGCGGGGACACGTATCAAAGTGTCCCGGGTGTGTGGGCACCCGAGACGTGGCTTCCAACCCGAGAGGGTTTGCAAGCCATGTTCAGGTTGATTCTACCAGACCATAAACGTCTCGCACGAAAGAGGTATCGGATCGAACGACGACGCCCGGCGCTCCCTCGAGTGGGGTGGTCGAATGCGTGAGATCGTCGACCGGGATTCGGCGTCGGTCTCGTTGCCGACGTGTCCGCACTGTGGAACGCCGGTGGCGACCGTGACCTCCCGAGGGCCGACCGAGCACTACGCCAGCCCCTGTGGCTGTCGGATTCGGGCGGGTGCGCTCGAGCGAGCGGAGGACCGGGGCTGAATCGGCCCGACCGTCGCGTATCGGATTTCTCGAGAACGACCCGATTCACGCTCGAGCGAGCGCGATCGCCCCCTCGAGTACCGGAGACACGAAAACTGAGACGGTCCGCCGGGAACGGTCAGCGACCGTCGGTCGATCCGTCGCGTTGACGGCCTTTTGCGACGCGTTCGCCACCGCTGAGGAGACTCGCCCGCGCTCGCTCCGTATCGGAGTTCGCTTCTTCCTCGTTACTCATGCTCGAGTGTTGTTCACCCCAATGCGTTAATGTTGAGTTGCGGGCAGGGTGAGCTTCCGGAGTCGATCCACGAGCGACATGGTCTTGGTGGCCGTCTCACAGAAGTTCGTGAAGCCCCCGGCCTCGTCGACGGCAACGGGGACGAACGCCTCGAGCAGGTCGGCCGTTCGGGATTGACGAACCCGTCTCCAGCCAGACGGGGTTCGTGCTCAGGCGAATACGATCTCTCCTGTGAGTTCGCGGCCACGGTGACGCTGCAGCGTCGAATCGATACGCTTCACCAGTTCTCCGACGGTTCGACCGTGTTGAGACGTGAAGATCACGCCCGGATGATTCGAGCTAGCGTACCCGCCTTCGACGAGCGAGAGGAAGTCGTCGTCGAACGTCAAGATCGTCCATCCTCGTTGCATCGCGTACTCGAGGTGCTCTTCGTCGGTGTAGCCAAGCGTCTCCTCCTCGACGGCCGTCGTTACCTCCCAGCCGCGGCGTCGCAGCCCCTCGGCGACAGGCACCCAACGTTCTCGTCCGCGTCAATCATGCCGTCGAGGGCGTCTCACGTCCGGACGTCGCCAGTTCGTCACGAAAGTCCTCGATGTTGGCGTAGTAGTACGCCAGCGCCGTGTGGATGTCCTCGAGTGAGAGCGCGGGGTAGAGATCGGCGATCTCGTCGGGGGAGTAGCCGCTGTGTTCGTACGCACTGGCGACGTTGATCACGCGGATACCGGTGCCGCCGATCGTCGGGGAACCCCTGCTGTGGTCGTCGTCCCGTACGATCTCGGTCATCGTCCGCCTATTCGTCGCGCTGGCGTATAAATTCCCGGCCGGGTTCGCTCGCGTACGTCCTCGAGTCCGTCACGCACGTTTCCGAGTGCCCGGTTACACCGATTCCGTCGGTATATTTATGCCACTACAGGTCAACGAGTAAGACGGAAGCCGCGCTCCGGCGGGGACACGTATCAAAGTGTCCCGGGTGTCAGCGCACCCGAGACGTGGCTTCCAACCCGAGAGGGTCCAAAGCCATGTTCGCGTACATTCTACCCGACCATAAACGTCTCGCACGGCCGACGAGTTTCGGCTGCGAGCGGCCACGCGGCTGTCCGCCCCGAACCGGCCCCGTGGCGGGTGTACGCGCCCTTGCATGGCTCTCTCGAGACGACCGCGAGTCGTGATCGCACTCGAGGGCGACGCCCCTGCGATTGACCACCACACTCCATTCGACCCTTCCCACGTCGGCCTCGAGTGGTCGTGACCCGGTCGCATTTTTCGAGGGATGTGCGCGTGACGGTCGCTCGAGCGAGTTCGATATCCACGCCAGCACCGTAGTGCCCGCGTACGGATTCCGAACCCCTTTTCTCGACCCTGGACCAACGATCGGCAGTGAGTTCACTCCTCGCCTCGCTGCTCGCGGGCGTCGTCTTCGGCCTCGCGCTCGCGGCCCCGCCGGGCCCGATGAACGCCATCATCGCCGAGGAGAGCGTCCTGCGCGGCTGGCGATCCGGGTTCAGCGCCGGCCTCGGGGCCATGTCAGCCGACGCAGTCTTCTTCGGGCTGACGCTCGCGGGGGTCGCCGCCGTCCTCGAGCGCTTTGCCACGCTCCAGGACGCGCTCTTCCTCGTCGGCGGCCTGCTCATGTTGCTGTTCGCCGTCGACGCCTTCCAGAACGCCCGGGCGTCGACGTCGTTCACCCAGGGCGAACTCGCCCAGGCGTCGATCGGCTTCCGGAAGACGTTCGCCCTCTCCTTTACCAACCCTTACCAGATCGCCTTCTGGGCCACCGTCGGCGTCGGCCTCGTCCGGCCGGGCACCCTCGAGTTTGCCGAACACGTCCCCGGGCTGCTCGCGCCGCTGCTTTCGGGCGTCGTCGTCGAGACGGGAAGTCCGGCGCTGCTCGTGGGCTTTTTTGCCGGCATCGCCGTCTGGATCGTCGCCTACCCGGCCGTCCTCGCCGCGGCGGGTCGGCGCGTCGACGCCTTCGCCCCCGTCGTGGCGCTGCTTTCGGGCGTCGTCCTCGCCGGGTTCGGCGTGCTGTTCGCCTGGATCGGCGTGACGGCGTTCGTGTAGGATCGTCGAACCCTCCAGGGACGCGAACGGACCGGCGACTCGGCCGGAGGCGACGTCGATAGTCGGTCGGGAAAATCGAACCGCGAAACCGTTCGATCGGCCACATCGAAACCGATCGGGTCGGTCAGTTAATCGTCGTGTGTTCGGACTCCTCGTTGAGCGCGAGGTTCGCCGCGATCTCGGCGTTTCGCATGGCGTACTGGGCGGTTTGCTGGAGGCTGACCAGTACCTCACGCACCTGCAGGAGGTCGTCGTTCGACATCTCCGGTAGGTCGGCGAGGATCTCGCGTTCGCGGTCGCTGATCTCGTGGAACAGCTCGCGGACCTGGATCGAGAGATCGTAATCTCTGGTGACGGCGGACTCGACCGACAGCGCCGTGATCTCGTCGACCTGCTCGGTGAGTTCACGAATCTCGCGGATCGTCGCGCTCTCGACGTTGAGCGCGTGGCCCTCCGCCTCGAGGACGATGTCGGCGATGTCCTCTGCGTTGTCCGCGGTCAGCTCTAAGTTCTTCGCGATCGAGCGGTAGCCGATCAGCGGGAAGCCGTCGTCCAGCCCGACCGCGCGGGCGAGGTTTGGGTTCTGGTAGGCGGTGAAGATCAGACGCAACAGGAGGACGAAAATCTTGTTCGCCTGGCGCTCGCGGTTGAGCGCGCGCTGGGCGAGGTCGGGATTACCGTGGGCGAGCGCCTTGATCGCTTCCCCGCGCATGGTGCGACCGGTTCGCTCGAGCCGTTCCAGGAGGTTGTCGAGCGTGAAGTCCTCGGCGTCGACCGAACACCGGATGGAGATACTCTCGGGGGTCTCCTCGATGACGCCGAGCCCCATCAGTTGCGTTTCGGCCTTGTAGACGGCGTTGATGTGGTCCGAGCCAAGCGGCCCTTCGTCGCACTCGATGCGGATGACGCGTCGGCCGAGCACGTACTGGGCGACGATCGCCCGTTCGACGGCGTCGGCGTCGAGATTGTCGGCGTGGATGATCGCTTCGGTCTCCTCGGAGCTCGCCGACTCGGGGAGGACGGTTAACGTCCCCTTGCCGCCGGTTCGGAGCGAGACCTCGTCACCTTTCTCGACACCGTGTTCGCTCGCCCACTCGGCGGGGAGCGTCATCGCCAGGGTGGACGGCCCGAGTCGCTGCACTTTCCGCGTTTCCATGCCCACTGCTAGGTCCCTCTGCGCCTTAATCTTGACTATATGCTCATTATATATTCAGAACGGTGACTAGCTCGACTAAGCATACGTCGGGTCGATAGGTGATCTTTAAACAATTTTCGTGAGTCGTCTGGTGAACCGTCCGGTCCGGACCTGTACCCACCCGCGCAGTGACTCGTCGACCTCCTCGTCGTCGGTGTCGACGCGTAACGTGCCGAGTCCGTCGAGTTTCTCCTCGGAGGCGACGATCTCGATTTCGTCGGCCCGGTCGATCACGGCGGGTGAAATCTGGTGGTTGCCACGGCCGAAGACGAACCCCTGGCCGCCGATCGGCGAGACGACGATTACGGCGGGCTCCTCGAGCACCGCGAGGATCTCCTCTTCCGAGGCGTCCCGGGCGAGCACCTCGCCGTCGCGCCAGACGTCGACCCCGAGCGGCGAGGGATCGATCCCGAGTGCCTCCTCGATCGCGCCGACCGTGCTGCCGGGGCCGAAGACGTACGTCGTCCCCGATTCGGCCTCTCTCGCGAACCCGTTGGCCAGCGAGTCGACGTTCCCCCGGGCCAGCTGCTTGCTCGACTGGAGGTCCTCGGCGACGGGGACGGGGACGACCGCTCGCAACTCGGCCCGGACCTCGCCTTCGCGGTAGGCCTCCTCGTCGATATCGTTCACCTCTCGGTTCTCGACCCGATCCCAGACGGCCGCAATCCGCCCCGCGTCGGCGGGCGTCACGCCGAACACCGACGAGTAGACTTTCACCCCCGCGGGAACACCGAGCATCGGCGTCTCCGCCTCTTCTTCCTCGAGCACCTCGGCCACGTTGACGGCCGTCCCGTCGCCGCCGACGAACAGCACGAGGTCGACGTCGCACTCGAGGAAGGCCCGGACCGCGCCCTTCGTGTCCGCGGCGTTCGTCTCCTCGCCGTCGGGATCGTAGACAACCTCGGGGTCGTAGCCCGCCTCGCGGGCCTCTTCTTCCCCCATTTCGCCGGCGGCCGTGTACACCTCGAGATCGGGTTCGCGGTCGAACAGCGCCTCGAGCGCCTCCGTCGCCCGGCCGGGTGCGCGCGGTTCGGCACCCAGACGACGCGCCTCCTCGACTTTCCCGTCGGTCCCCTTCAGCCCGACCCGACCGCCCATCCCGGCGATCGGGTTGACGACGACGCCGATGCGATCCATACGGGAGCGTCGCGGTCGTCGTGCAAAAACGGTGTGGCTTCGGCGACCGACTCGCCTGCCGGTTCGAACCGATCAAAAGCTCAGCACGAGCGCCGAGACGCCGATGAAGATGACCATCCCGAAGACGTCGACGACGTTCGTCACGATCGGGATCGTCGTGTCGTCGGGGTCGATCCCCATGCGGTAGGAGGCGTACGTCGCCGCGAAGCTGAAGACGACGGCGATCACGGCGACCGACATGCCACTGATCAGCGAGATGGTGAGCAGCGTCGTCAGCGCGAGCGGCGAGCCGATGACGGTCCCCAGCAAGTAGGCGCCGACCGCAAGCGCCGTGAAGATCGTCGCCGCGAGCGCCAGGATCGCGCCCACGTTCGCCCACAGGACCCGATCTCGCGGATTGAGCTCGGTCGTCCCCAGGTGAAAGCGCGTCGACAGGCGCGAACTCAAGATCGCGCCGAGGTTGCCGCCCATGTCGACCATCGTCGGCACCATCACCGCGAGGATGGCGTACTGCTCGAGGAGCTCCTCGGCGCTCTCGAGGGTGATGCCCGCCCAGAGGACGATGATCGAGAGGACGACGAGCAGCGGGAACATGTTGGTGACGATGCGCTTCCAGTTCCAGGTGCCGAGCGAACCCGTCGGAACGACCATCAGACGAGCACCTCGACGAGGCTGATCGCGAACAGCATGAACAGCATCCCGAAGATGTCACCGAGCGTGGTGACGATGGGGCCCACGAGGTTGTCGGGATCGTAGCCGCGTTTGTAGCCGGCGAAGATCAGCAAGAGGAGGCCGAAAATCAACACGACGGAGGTCAACACGCCCGAGATCAGCATGATCCCGACGAGTTCGTACAGCGCCGCGACGTCCCACCCGATCGCGAGGAGCGCGACCCAGGTGATGACGCCGATCACGATCGAGATGCCGATGCCGTTGATGAAGGAGGCGAGCACTGCGTTGAGCAGTCGATCGTTCCGTTCGAACTGTGGCGGGATCAACCCCTGGTGGAGCCCGCTCGAGATCCGTCCACCGAGTGCGCCGTAGACGTTCCCCCGCGTGGCGAGAAACACCGGCACCATCACCAATAATCCGGGAAACCGCTCGACACTCTCGAGAATCGACTCGAGGACGAGTCCGGCGAAGAGGCCGCCTCCGAGTGCGATCAGCAGGATGGGTATCGCCTCGCGATAGATGGACCAAAAATCGCCCCAGACGCTCATATCCGACAGTCACTCAGTTCGCTGTTAAATGTACCGGCATGGTGATTGGTTCACCGTATTCGATGGTCGCCGGCTCTCGGTCGAGACGGTGGCTCGGCCCACGCCGACCCACGCCGGTAACTGATCTGTCAGATACGGATAATTAGTCAGTCCCTGACGACGTCGATCAACCGTCGACGATCGCGAGCACGTCGGGCGCTCCCGCCTCGTCGCGGTCGTCTCTGGTGCGATCGATCCAGTTCTCGTGGGTGTGAACCAGTTCGTCCGCAGCTACGTCCCGGTCCTCGAAGGCCGTTAGCCGCGTCTCGAGCAGCGACGTCGCTCGCTCGAGGTGGGTGTCGGTGACGACGACGGCGTCGTCGGCGTCTGGGACGGGAACTCGTGGGATCGAGCGGCGGTCGGCTCATGCCGGCGGCACCGGTCGTAGTCAGGACGGCTCTGCGACTGGGGTGCATACGCCACCTAACCAGTCAGCAAGTAAGTGATTTCTGTGGTGACGATCGGCTGCTCCATCCGGACGGCTTTACTATCCGCGGTGAGAACTCGAGGTAAGAACACATGGGCCTGACCAAGCGCATCATCCCCTGTATCGACGTCGACGTAGACGACGATGGCAACGCCGCGGTCTACACCGGGGTCCACTTCGAGGACCTGAAATACACCGGCGACCCCGTCGAGATGGCCCGCGCCTACAACGAAGCCGGCGCGGACGAGTTCGTCTTCCTCGACATCACGGCCTCCGCCGAGGGCAGAGAGACGATGCTCGACGTCGTCTCGCAGGTCGCAGACGAGGTGTTCATCCCGCTCACCGTCGGCGGCGGCATCCGGACGACCGAAGACATCAAAGAGACCCTCCGGGCCGGCGCGGACAAGGTCTCGATCACGACCGGCGCGCTCGAGCGTCCCGAACTCGTCACCGAGGGCGCGCGAGCGTTCGGCAGCCAGTGCATCGTCATCAGCGTCGACGCCCGCCGCCGGTACGACGAGGAGGGCGACCACTACGTCGAGGTCGACGGCGAGTCCTGCTGGTTCGAGTGCACCAAGAAGGGCGGTCGCGAGGGGACGGGCATCGACGTCCTCGAGTGGGCCGCCGAGGCCGAATCCCGCGGTGCGGGCGAGCTGTTCGTCAACTCGATCGACAGGGACGGCACCAAGGACGGCTACGACGTCCCGCTGACGACGGCCGTCTGTGAGACCGTCGATACGCCGGTCATCGCCTCCTCGGGCTGTGGCGGCCCCGAGCACATGTACGAGGTATTCACCGAGGCCGACGCGGACGCCGGACTCGCGGCCTCCATCTTCCACTTCGACGAGTACTCGATTCACGACGTCAAGGAGTATCTGGACGAGCGAGACGTCCCCGTTCGGCTGTAACCGCGATCGATACGGCCCGCTCGGTTGAGCCAACGACTCCTCGCCGGCGAACTGATGGACCCCATCGACTTCCGGCACCCTTTTCTTCCGGCACTCCTGTCGTTCGTACAGTGAAGTGGCGGTGTGAGTGGTGTGGAAAACCACACGAAGAAAACGACCCTCCCTGTGACAACTGTGGCCACGGTTCGTTCGAGAAGGCGATCGTTCGTGAGCCGTCCTACGAGACCGTCGACACCGGGCCGACGTACGTCTGGGCCTGTCCGAACTGCGGCCGGGAACACGTCAAGAACTCTCCGCCCTGTTCACGCTGTGGCAACCCCGACCTCGAGAAGGTCGAACAGGACTACGCCGACGTCGAACGCGACCTCGAGACGTCGAGCTGGCTCGAGGTCGCCAGACCGTACGCACCGGCCTTTTTCGTCGTGGCCGTCGTGATCGCGCTCTTCGCGACCGGGGTCGTCCCCCTGTCTGCGATCCCTGGCCTCGGAACGCCGGCCCCACCCGAGGCGCCCGACGCACCGGGGAACGGCAGCGAGGCCGCGGGGATCGACCTCGAGGCCGTCGAACTCGCGGTCCACGACCAGCTCGAAGCCGAGCGCTCGGCGGCGGCGAGTCGCGAGTACGACGACGGGCTCGCCGCGTTCGCCGAGTTCCGAAACCGCCAGCTCGTCGTGGCTGCCGACGAGGGTGTCGAACCGGACGACATGCCGCCGCTGAACGCGTTCGATCCAACCTGTGGCGAGGAGACGCCGACCGGCGGGGCGATAACGCTCGGCGACTCCATCGACGCCTACGACGACGAACCGGAGCTGGCGACGGCGATCTCGGTGGCGATCCAGTCGGAGTCGGCGATCGAAGGCGGCTCGGCGTTCGTCGCCGAGGGGCTCGACGTCCACGTCGCAGACGGCACGGTGTTCGTCTACTACCTCACCTGTTAGTCTCTCGTGTTCTCGGTGGACGACAGCGGGGGTCCCACACGGTGCTCGGTTCTCGCCGTTGATTCAAGAGAAGTAACGCTCAGACCGCCGCCTCGAACGCCTCGCGGAACGCGTCCGTCTTCTCGCGGACGGCCGCCGCTCCCTCCTCGAGCGCGTCGAGCGGGTCGACGCCGCCTTCGGTCTTGATCGTCAGGATCGGATCGGTCTGGCCACCCGACTGTTCCGGGTTCATGTCGTAGGTTGCCGCGCTCACGTCGTCGTGCTCGAGCAGCGTCCCCTTGAGGACGTTCATGAACGTGTGATCCTCGCCGCCGATCTCGATCGACAGCTCGTTCTCACTGCTCTCAGTTACCCGCAGTTCCATACGACTCCGTCCGTCCGTCAGCCGCTTGTACCTTTCGAACCGACGAGTTCGGGCGGCTCACCGCTGTAAGCGTGATCCGTCGCGGGGACAGTACTCGTGTTCGGGATCGGCTGATCGAAACCCACACCGTGGGCAGGCCCGTCCCGGCTCCTGTCTCTCGTCCCGGCGGTTGTCGCCGCGGCCCGCAACGAGAAACGGGACGAACGGCAGGAACAGAAACAGGAGCATCGTCTCGAAGTATATCCAGGCGCCAACGCTGACGACGAGACCGGCCGAGAGCCCGACCAGTGCGGTGATCGTTCGTGAGCCGAGCACCGCTACAGGTCGACGTACTGTGCCTCCCACTCTCGGCGCGCCTCGAGCTCTCGGCGGCCACGACGAGTGAGCGTGTAGAAGTTCGTCCGTCGGTCGCGACGCCCCTTCTCGACCAGGCCCTTGTCGACGAGCGTGTCGAGATTCGGATAGAGACGTCCGTGATGGATCTCCTTCTCGTAGTACTGCTCGAGTTCTTCTTTGATCGCCAGTCCGTGTGGTTCCTCCTCTCCAGCGATGACGTAGAGCAGATCACGCTGGAATCCTGTCAGGTCGTACATTGGGAAAGTACCGGTTGTACTTACTGTCGGAATTTAATAAACATGTCGGGTTGTTTCGAGGGAAACAGTGATATTACGATTTACGGCGGATGCATCCGCTGGCCACGAATGATAACGGCGATGACCGGTCCCGTCGAACGATTGCATAACGGTCAGTTCATGTTTAGCCTTCGGACCGTTTTGATGGGTACAATAGGTCACTAGTCGAGTTCAACAGTTCACGTGGATCGTGGGCGTCGTGGGCGTCAGCTTGAGAGTCCAGCGACGCACGGTTTCGCACGGACGAGGCAGTGGGTCGCCGCTGTTGCACCCACCGGCCACCGACATCGTTTCACAGCGTTCGCTCGAGGGCGGACGTTCTCATGGAGCAAGAATCACGATTCGGACGACACGCCGTGGTCACCGGGCAGGATCTGTGACGTGGCGGCGATCGGCTGCAGCCAGGTGAACGCATCGCTCGAGAATGGTGGTAAACAGGAAAGCAAACCGCGCGACGGAAAATAGTCGCGCGATTGCTTGCCGCCCTGAATTGGTCCCCGCTGACGCTTCGGCCCTCCAAGCGAAGCGTCACGTGGACAATCTGGCTCGTTTGACTTAAAGCTACCGACACCGACTGCGTTCGTGATACGTCCGGTCGGACTGTAGTCGTCTCGGCCCCATCAGATGTGCTCTTCCTCGAGCACCCAGCCGAGGGCTCGCTTGTAGTAGGTGAACATCTTCTCGACGCCGTCGTGGCGCATCTCGTCGCTCTCGAGTTGTTCTGTGAGGAACTCGTACTGCTCACGGATCTCGGCTTCGTCTCGCATGAATACATCTACCGGGTCGAGCCAGAAAAAACCGCCCGACGCTCGAGTGTGCGTCGTCGGAACTGCTTCGAACCGTCGCTGACGGAACCGCACGCCAGGGGGTTGCTCGGAGTCGTCGCCTCGATTCGTTCCACGCCGATCACGACCGGTGAGCATCGATGCAGCCGTTCCAGAAGCGGGACCTCCGACACGCTACTCGGCTGGATTGTCAGAAATCGATTCTGTCGCGAGCGCCGGATTCGAGTTACTCGTCTTCGTCGTCTTCGCCGTTCGCTTCGCCGAGGGTCAGCGTGACCTCTTCGTCTGCGCCGTCGATCTCGCCGGTCACCTCGTCTTCCATGCCTTCGTGCTCTGCGCGGACGGTGTACTCGCCGTCCTCGAGTTCGAATTCGGCGACGCCGTCCTCGTCGGTTTCTTCTTCCATCACTTCGTCGTCTTCCTCGTCGTCCATCGCATCGTCTTCCTCGTCGTCCATCTCCTCGTCTTCGTCCTCGTCGTCCATCTCCTCGTCTTCGTCCTCATCGTCCATCGCATCGTCTTCGTCCTCGTCGTCCATCGCATCGTCTTCCTCATCGTCCATCGCATCGGCTTCCTCGACGGTAACCATCGCACCTTCGACCGGTTCACCGTCTTCGTCTTCGACCGTGACGGTTAGCGTGTACGTTTCTGGCTCTTCGTCGACCGGCTCCTCGTCGTCTTCGTCGACCGGCTCTTCGTCGTCTTCATCGACCGGCTCCTCGTCGTCGACCGGCTCTTCGTCGTCAACCGGCTCTTCGTCGTCAACCGGATCTTCGTCGGCACAGCCAGCCAGGGCGATTGCACTCGCTGTTCCGGCGGCGACTACGAATTTACGTCGACTGAGTCTTCGGCGGGACATATCTCCTGGTATAACGTTCTGCTACGTTGTTGTGCGGCCTGCACCTGCCGCACATTAATGACCTGTTGAACATCAGTCACGATACGTAAACAGTCCCAGGACGGTGATGGTCTGGATCGGATACCGTTACAGCCACAGTGTCGCGTTACCAGCAGTCAATCACCGCTTCGACCGACCCGGAGGAAGGTCGTGTGCCGCCCGATGCTCGAGAATTTCGTCGTACGTGAACGCTCGGAGCCTGAGATCAGACCGCGGCTTCGCTCGACAGGTGAGGACGAAATCGGCCCTCTCGTCCACCTCGTAGTACCGCCTGGCGTCATCGTGATCGACCTCGCCCTCGAGCAATCGCGCCGCACACCGCGTACACCACCCAAGCTGGCAGTCCGCCTCGAGCCAGACGCCGGACTCGCGGGCGGCCGGAAGGACGTACTCGTCTTCGCGGACCTCGAAGCAAACCGTCTCACCTGCCTGTTCGATGTCGGCGTCGACGGGAACCTCGAGTTCGACGGTGTACCGCTCCATAGGCGTCGCTCGGGGCCGCCGACCAAAGAGGGTGGCGGTCACCACACTGCTCACGACCGTGGCCGTCTCGACGTCGACGACGTCCTGCCGTGACCGGTCTTCTCTCTCGTGTCGGTCGACGGAGCGTCGCTCGTTTCTCCCTGCTGAGCAGACTTCTCACAGTGTCCAACCGTTCACCGCATCCGAACTGTCTGTTCGGCATCAGTAACCGACATGAGACTGGGTCCGGACTAGTCGATCGAGCATCCATGGCAGATCGCGAGTTCACCGGCGTCCTGATCTACGACGGCGACTGTCCGTTCTGTTCGGCCGCCTCGACGGCGATGCGCCAACTCGACGACGTCGGCGTGGTTCCCTGGGACGATCCCGCCGCGCAGGCATTCCTCGAGGCCCAGTTCGACGACGCGCCGCTTGCGCTCTTTTTCGTCGATCGGGACGCAGAGACCGTGTGGGCTGGACAGGCAGCCGCCAGCGAACTGTGTCACCGCGCCGGAATGCCGGTCCTCGTTCAGGACGTCGTCGACGAGAACTACGAGACGATCGCCGACGCGATCCGATTCGTCTCGGGACTCGATCGAGAGATCGATCCCTACCACGACGCGTATCCGGTCGCGACGGCGGCCCTCGATCGATTCGACGAACTCGCGGCGAACGGCCAGCGGACGCACGTCCCGCGTGACGGTCGCTGATTGCTTCGACCCTGCTTCTCGCCCGACCCGTTCGGTAGGCGACGGCGAGTGCATGTACTTTTCGCTGACCTTCCGGTGTAGAATACAGTACACAAACTAGTTGTTCGCTCTCGAGGTACGTTGACTCGTGAGACGACGTGCCGTCCTCGGGTTTGCGTTCGCCCTCGTTCTGCTGGCGACGCTCGTGAGCGTCGTCGGCAGCCGTGACGTCGCCGCGGAACTTGCGACGGCCGACCGCCGCGTGGTTGCGCTGGGAATCGGCTCGGGGGTCCTCGCGCTGACGTTTCGCGGCCTCGTCTGGACGCAGGTGATCGAGACCGTCGACGAGACGATGAGCTGGCGCGATACCGCCGGGATCTACCTGACGGCGATGTTCGTCAAGTACGCCACCCCGTACGGGCAGCTGTCGACGGAGCCGTTCGTGGCGTATCTCGTCTCTCGAGACGCCGAAATGGCCTACGAGGATGGGTTCGCCGGGATCCTCTCGGCGGACCTGCTCAACTATCTTCCGTACTACACGTTTGGCTTCCTGGCGATCGCCTGGATCACGACCGACGGCCCGCTCGTCGACGGCGTGTACACCCAGGTGCTCGCGTTCGCCGTGCTCTTCGTCGCCCTCATCGCCTGTTCGTTCGTCGTGTTGCGACGACGCTCGCTGCTCTATCGACTCGTGCTCGGTGTCGCAAGCACCCTCCGGTGGCTGACTGGCAGGTTTACCGATCGGTTCGAGGACGCACTCTCACGGAGCGCGGTTACCGACCGTCTCGACGGCTTCTACGACTCGATCGGCACGATCGCCACCGACCGACGGACCCTCGCAACTTCGACGGTGTACGCCCACCTTGGGATGCTCTTTCTGATGCTCCCGGTCTACATCGGCGCCGTTGCACTGGGGTACGAGCTTCCCCTGGCCGTCGTCGCGCTCGTGGTCGCGCTCGGGAAGCTCGGGTCGGTCGTCCCCGCACCGGGGGGCATCGGCGGCGTCGAGGCGATGGTCACGGTCGGCCTGACCACGCTCGGTGGGCTCGCGTCTCCGGCGGCGCTGACCGTCGCGCTCCTCTATCGGCTCTGTACGTACTGGCTCACGATCGGCCTCGGGGGCGTTTGTGCCCTGGGGATCGTCCTCCGGGAGTGAGCGTGAGTGCGACGAACCGTTCATAACGGCTATTGTGAGTCTGTACCGATACAACCGCAAGACGGTTCGCGGTTGCATCGAGAAACAGTCACAACAGCCATTATCAGCCGCCCTCGAGTACGACCCACCATGAAGATCCGCGGCGAGCGCGAGTGCACCGAGTGTGGAACCCGCTGGTCGTACTACGAGACCGGCAGCGTCGGCTGTCCCGCCTGTGGGAGCCTTCGAAGCGTCGGTCTCGACGACCGCAAAGAACACACGGACCTCGAGGTCGAGTTCGACCTCACGGCCGTCCGAGCTGCCGTCGACGAGGCGACCACGACCGACCTCGCCGAGCGAGCCAACGACCGTGCATCGGCGTACGTCCGTCGTCGAGGCTTCGTCCGCGGCGGCGACCTCCGCGACCTCGACGACGACTTCCTGGCAGCGATGGAGCTACGTCACGTAAGCGACGTCGTCACGAGGCGAATGCGCGTCGACGATCGCGAGGAGCTGTACTTCCTCTCGCTGTTGCGCGACGCCGACGCCGGCGAGCGTCCGTCCGCCGAGGACGTTCCGCGATCCATGCGCGCCCCGCGCGGGCTGGCCGGTGCGGATGCAGTCGAGGCCTACCGCCGCGACGTCAGAACGTGGGCCGACGACCGGGACCTCGCCCCGGCCGAACGAACGATTCTCGAGAGCCTCGACGATCACGTCACGCGGATCCGGCTGCTCGAGGGCGACGTTCCGCCGGAATCGGCTGAGCGGCTCGTCGAGGCGGCTCGAGCACTCGGCACCGGCCTGCGCGAACAGGACGAAGACGCAATCTCGCGCGCACGCGAGGAACTCCAGAAACTCGAGTGACCGAACGCGGACGACTCGAGCTCGAGAAACTCGAGTGAACCCAGCTCACGCGCCCAGTCGGCTGTCACATACTGCTGGATTCGACTGGATACCGACGCAACCGAGAGCCGGTCCGCGGGTGCGCCGGACCGGGCTCGCGACCGTCGGTATCAGGGTAGCTCGACGTCGACCCCGGTCTGCTCGCTCGCCGCCACCACGGTGTTGTACAGCAACATCGCCCGCGTCATCGGTCCGACGCCGCCGGGGACGGGGGTGATGGCACTCGCTTTCTCTTTCGCGCTCTCGAACGCGACGTCACCGACGAGTTCGTAGCCCGTCTCGGTGTCGGCCGCCACGCGGTTGACGCCGACGTCGATCACGACCGCGCCCTCGCCGATCATGTCGCCGTCGATCAGCTCGGGGACGCCGACGGCGGCGACCACGACGTCCGCGGTTCGGGTCTTCTCGGCGAGGTTCTCGGTTCGAGAGTGACAGACCGTTACCGTCGCGTTGCCGTCGTCTGCCTTCTGGATTAACAGGTTCGCCAGCGGCTTGCCGACGATGTTCGAGCGGCCGACGATCGTCACGTCGGCGCCTTCGGTCTCGACGTCGTACGCCTCGAGTAACTTCTGGACGCCGTGGGGCGTGCAGGGCCGAAAGCGGGCGTCACCGGCGACGAGGCGGCCGACGTTCTCGGGGTGGAAGCCGTCGACGTCCTTTCCGGGGTCGACGCGACGGATCACTTCCTGGTAGTCGACGTGGTCGGGAACGGGCGCCTGAACGATGTAGCCGTGAACCTCGGGGTCGTCGTTGAGGTCGTCGATGGTGTCGTAGAGCTCCTCGGCTGGCGCGTCGCCGTCGACGTCGACGTGGATTCCCTCGATGCCGACCTCCTCGCAGTCGCGCTGTTTCATGCTCACGTAGGTCTCGCTCGCGGGGTCGTCGCCCATCAGAACCGTGGCGAGTCCCGGACGCGTGCCCGCGTCCGTCAGCGTCTCGATCGCGTCTCGGAGGTCTGCTCTGATCTCGCTCGCGACGGCTTTCCCGTCGATGATCTCGCTCATGCTCGAACGGGCAACGCCGCTCTCCTTAAAGCCACGGATTCGTGTACATCTCGGCTTCGTGTGCTGTGTAGTTATACACGTCGGTGCACAATCACACCCGTCTCGAGAGCGAGTCGGCGACTCGATGCTCGGCGGTCGTCACTTCCTCGAGGAGCCGTGCGCCTTCCGCGAGCACCGGGTGTGAGGTCGAGAGCGGGCTGTAGAGGTAGGCGTACATCGTCCACGAATCGGTAAACCGACCGTTCGACGCCTCCGTTCCGTGCAGCGTCGCCTGGCGTTCCTCGAGGAGCGCTTCGACGCTGGTTCTGAGTTCGCGCAGTCGGTACCAGGCGTCCTCGAGTTCGTCGTAGGAGCGGTCGAGCAACGGCCGGTCGTTCAACTCGTCGAGCGCCGCGTCGACGTCGGCGAGCGTGTCCTGGGCGTCCGTGAGTGCGTTCGTTTCCTGGGTGAGTGACTCGAGGAACTCCTCGCGGCGGTCTCTGGCTTCGAACGCGCAGTCGAGGACGACTCGCTTGACCTGTGGTGTCAGCTGTCTGCCGTCAGTGAGCGCAGCCGCCACGTCCCGATCGAACTCTTCGGTCACGCTGGCGGCGAGTGGGTCACCGTACTCGTCTTCGTAGTGGCCGACCGACATGACGGTGTCGCGGTAGGCGTCTCGGATCTCGCGGAGGTGACGGTCGTCGGGCGGGTGGGCGACCGCAGTGACGGCTCCGGTGGCTGCTCGCTGCGTTTGCACAGCCTGCATCGGCGTGGCGTCGACCCTGGAGACGCGACGGGCAAATCGGTCGAACGCCTCAGCCTCTTCGTGGGTCCGGGCCCGCTCTTCATCACACGTTTCGCGTGCCCGTGGGAGGTACAGCAGCCCGGCGATCACGATGCCGAGCAGTCCGATCCACAGGAGTAAGAGCAAGAGGTCCACCGCACCCGCGAGCGTACACTCGATTCCTGAACAGGCCACTTCGGGCTCGAGTTTCGGGGAACGCTGTGAGTAGTATCTGGTCATCTGAGATGCGTGGTACTTTTTACCATGGATGCAAGGGCCAATAACCGTTACGACTGCACGGATGAACTCCAGTAATGTATAATTATCGTGGAATTTCTGTGGCCGACACCGTCGAACCGGTCGGCGAGGCACCGATCAGTCGTAAAGTGGGAAAGCCGAGCAGAGATCGTCGACCGTTTCGCGGACGTCGGCTATCACGTCGTCGTCGTCCGGGGCGTCGATTACGCGTGCAATACACGTTCCGACGGTCCGAATCGCTTCCTCGTCGAATCCGCGAACGGTCAGCGCTGGCGTGCCCGCACGGATACCGCTCGGGTCGAACGGGCTTCGCGTCTCGCCTGGAACGGTGTTGCCGTTGAGAACGATGCCGGCTTCCTCGAGCGCCACCTCGGCGTCGCCGCCGCTCGTGTCGGGGTGCGACGGTCGAAGGTCGACGAGGACGAGGTGGTTGTCGGTGCCGCCGGAGACGAGTGAGAGACCGTGGTCGGCGAGCGTCTCGCCCAACACCTTCGCGTTCGCGACCGTCTGTTCGGCGTACGCTTCGAACTCGGGCTCGAGGGCCTCTTTGAAGCCGACGGCCTTGCCGGCGACGTTGTGCATGAGCGGGCCGCCCTGGCCGCCGGGGAAGACGGCGGCGTCGACGTCGTCTGCGTACTCCTCGTCACACATGACGATGCCGCCACGGCCGGCCCGGATCGTCTTGTGCGTGCTGCCGGTGACGAAGTCGGCGATGCCGACCGGCGAGGGGTGGACGCCCGCCGCGACCAGCCCGGTGATGTGAGCGATGTCCGCGAGGTGGAGGGCATCGACGTCGTCGGCGACCGTCTGGATGCGCTCCCACTCGACCTCACGCGGGTACGCGGAGTAGCCAGAGACGATGATGTCCGGTTCGAACTCCTCGGCGAGGTCGGCGAGTCCCTCGTAGTCGAGGTAGCCCGTCTCCTCGTCGACCTCGTACTGTTCGACCTCGTAGAACTGGCCGACGAAGTTCGCCGGGTGGCCGTGGCTTAAGTGGCCGCCGTGGCTCAGGTCGAGCGAGAGGATCTTATCGCCCGGCTCGAGGGTGGCGAAGTAGACCGCCTGGTTGGCCTGGGTGCCCGAGTGGGGCTGGACGTTGACGTGTTCGGCACCGAACAGCTCCTCCGCGCGGTCGATCGCGAGCTGCTCGACCTCGTCGGCGTACTCACAGCCGCCGTAGTAGCGGGCGCCGGGATAGCCCTCGGCGTACTTGTTCGTCATGACGCTGCTCTGGGCGTCGAGAACGGCACGGCTGACGTGATTTTCGCTCGCGATCATCGAGAGCGTGTTCCGTTGCCGTTCGAGTTCGCCTTCGAGGGCGTCGGCGACCGCTGGATCGACCGCCCGGACGTGTTCGTGTTCCATGTTTGGTGTGCCGTCAGGCCGATGTATAAGTGTACCTTTCGAGCGGAACGGGCGTGACTGTATTGCCAATACAACTATCTATTGGGGACGACATTCTTCGGCTCGAATGATCGAGTGGGAGGTGGGAGACGAACAGCTTCGCGTCGCTGATCCGGCCGGTGACGAGCTACGGATTCGTGGCGAGGAGCTGACCGTCGACGGCCCGTCTTCGGACGAGCACCACGTGGCCGACGAACTCGTCACCGTGATGGCCCGTTCGCTCCGATTTCCACGGACCGCGGTTCACGTCTTCGCTCGCGATCGCACCCGCTCCTACGAAGTCGAACCCGACGGAGAGCCGTTGTCCCTCCCATCGGATGCGTACGTCGTCGACGTGGAGACGGCCATCGAGACGTTCCTGCGCTTTTCCGGCTCGGCGACGATCGAACAGTCCGACCACGAGACGGTCGTCACCTACCCCGAGCGTCGGCGGACGACCGTCGGCGTTCGCCGTGGCATCGATCTGCCCACCGAAACGATCACCGTCCCGCCGACGCCCGACGGGCTGGCAACGGCCCTCGAGCACCTCGCTGTCGCACACGAGACCGACGGCCCCGACCGATCACGTCCGGCCCGACGCGGCCACCCACCGTTGCTCGAACTCGGCGACGCCCTCAAAGTGCCGCCGGCGGTTCGAGCCGAGACGCCGACGAGCGAAATCGAACTGCTCGTCCCGCCCGATTTCGAGTCCCTGTTCGTGACGGCACCGCTCGCGTACTACCTCGGGGCGACCGTTCGAACGGCCGACTGTGAGCCACTGACGATCCGCGCCCCCGAGGTCGGACTCGAGTACACGCCGTCGACGTCGCTCGAGCGGTCGGTCGAACGACTGCTGCGGACGGTGTTCTTTCTCGACTGCCTCGTTCGTCCCACCCGACAAGACGAGCGACCACTCGCCGAGGCGAGCATCCTCGACGCCCTCGAACTCGACCCCCGACCGCTCCGCTCGGCGAGCCCGGCGGAACGGCTCGCGACGGCCCTCGAGATCCCGTACGCCGCGCTGGAACACCGACTTCCCGACTGGCACCTCGCGACGTACGTCTCCCCCGAACCGTCGACGACCGAGACGCTTCCGTTCTTGCTGGATCGGCTGAGCCTGCTCTTTCCGCCGCGGACGTCCGAACTCGAGAGTGCAGAACTGGTCGAGCGGAGCCTCGAGGATTTCTATCGCGCAGGCGTCCGTAACGTCGCGTCCGTGGACGTCGTCAAACCCGAACTCCAGGAGAGCCTGACACACGGCTGGCTGGCCGAGGGTGTCCCCATCGACGTCTTCAAGACGACCCCCGAAGCCTACTACAACCGACTCGCCCATCTCGAGCGTTCGAGTCGCTCTACGTCGATCTGCGTGGTGGTCAACGATCCGAAGATGGCCGACGAGTTCGCAGGCGTC
Source organism: Natronobeatus ordinarius (assembly GCF_024362485.1). Taxonomy (NCBI): domain Archaea; kingdom Methanobacteriati; phylum Methanobacteriota; class Halobacteria; order Halobacteriales; family Natrialbaceae; genus Natronobeatus; species Natronobeatus ordinarius. Next base: position 1,591,844 of record NZ_CP101456.1, read on the forward strand.
ACGGCGGCCTGTCGTGAGCGGGCCGACGACCTGTCGATCGATCTCTCGATCGAGAAGTCACTCGGCACGGCCGCGCTCGCCCGACTCTTCGAGACCGACTACGATTTTCTTCACTACATCGGCCACTGCGAGACCGACGGGCTGCGGTGTCCCGACGGCCACCTGTCGACTGCGAGTCTCGACCGCAGTCGCGTCCAGACGTTCTTCCTGAACGCCTGTGGCTCGTTCTACGAGGGACGGACGCTGATCGAAAAAGGGAGCGTCGCCGGCGCGGTGACGCTCGCACCGGTGCTCGACGATCACGCCCTGAAAGTCGGCTCGACGTTCGCCAAACTGCTCGTTCACGGGTTCAGCATCGAACGGGCGCTCGAGTTGGCACGGCGGCGAATCATGATGGGGAAAGATTACACCGTCGTCGGCGACGGCACGCACTCGCTGACCCGGGACGGGTATCGGCCGCCGCCGTTCGCCACGGTCGACCCGCTCGAGGACGGCCGGTTCGCGCTCTCCCTCGAGTGTTACTCGACGCTGTCGACGGGCTCGACGTACGACCCACCCGTCACGGACGACCGGTATGCCTACCTCTGTGGAACGGAGTCGACGTTCGTCCTCGAGCGACGTGAACTCGCGGCGTCCCTCGAGCGAACCGAGATGCCGGTCGTCTTCGACGGGGACCTCGACTGGTCGACGGACGTGGGTGCGCGACTGGCCGCCGACTGGACGCCAGTCTAACGCGCACGAAACTCGGTGCCCGAGGGACTGACCACGTGAAAGTCCGTACCGACTGCTGCGTCCCTCGGCGTGCGGTCGATGGTACTCATCCGCTGGCCGACCCTCTGCCACGTATGGTTGTCCACTAATATTATCAGGTATGGAAAATTTCCTAACTCGACCAGCCGATACCGTAGTGCTGATCCGCACTGAAGTAGCGTCATAGTGAGATGATATAGCGATAAAGTCGACGAATTGACGAGAGTTTCCGACAAAAATCACCGGTTGTCTACCGTTACTTGAACCCTGCCCGTTCGAACGGCCAACAAAATTAAGTAGCCGGCACTCGTTTACTTCTGCATACCCATGGACTCGAATTTACTAAACCACCAGATTGACGATATACTCGAGTCGGTGCTCGAAGAGGCGACCGGTGACGTGTACATGATCAACCCGTCGTGGGACGCGATCGAGGAGTTCGTAACGGTCGCGACTGGCCTCGATGCCGACCTCCCGACGGTACACATGCTCGCCGACGAACGGACGCTGAAAGACGTCATGGACGACTTCATCGTCGCCAGTAACGCCGCAGACCTCATCGCAGCCGACAACCTCGCCCTGCGAACGCTCGAGGAGGCGCCCGAGAACTCGCTGCTCGTCACCGACGAGTTCGTCGTCGCCATCGTCCACGCTGGCGACCGCGTCGGCGGGCTCGTCACCGACGACGAGGAGTTCGTCGCGGCTGCCTTCGAGACCTACGAGCGCCGCTGGGAGGATGCCGCGGCGTTCAACCTCCGAACGCCGCCGATCTCGCGCGTCCAGGAGACGCTTGCCGAGGAGATCAGTGCCGAGGCCGAGGCGGACTTCACGGCGATCCTCGACTCGCTCGAGACCGCCCGCGGCGACGGCGATGGGCTCGACGAAGTCACCATCTCGCTGCTCGTCGCGGCCAAGAACGAAGCCCTGCTCTATGACATCAGCAAGTGGGGCGAGGACGTCGGCATCGCCAGCAAAGCGACGTTTAGCCGAACGAAGACCAAACTCGAGGACATGGGCTTACTCGACACCGAGAAGGTCCCCATCGACGTTGGTCGCCCGCGCCTGCGCCTGAAAATCGGCGACGACCGCCTGCGCGAGGCCGACAACGGTCAACTCGCCACGGTGGCACAGTCGATCCTCGCCTGAATCGATCAGTACGAGCCATTTTCAGCCCGCTCCCGACCGGAGCGCAACTTCCAAGGCCCGGCCCCGACTCGTCTCGAGTATGTACGAGGCCGTCCACGCCCGACCCGACGGCGACAGCACCGTCGCCCGGCTGGCGAAGACCGCAGCGGAGTACGGCTTCGAGGGCGTGGTGGTGCGCAATCATTCTGACTCGCGCGCGGCGTACGACGCGGCGGCCGTTCGCGAGGCGTACGGGATCGACGTCGTCGAGGGGATCGAGGTTCGTGCCGAGAATCCACAGCGAGCCAGCGGCTCGGTGGGCAACTACCGGAGTTCGCACACGATCGTCGCCGTCCACGGCGGGACGAACGCGATGAACCGCTTTTCTGTCGAGAACGACAAGGTCGACGTGCTCGCCCACCCAATGACCGGCGGTGGGGACGTCAACCACGTCCTCGTGAAGGCGGCCGTCGAGAAGGGTGTGCGCCTCGAGTTCGACTTCTCGCCCGTCCTGCGCGCCCACGGCGGCCGGCGGGTGCGGGCGATCCAGTCGCTCCGGAAGCTTCGGGAACTCGTCGACTACTACGACGCCCCCTACGTCGTTAGCGCCGGGCCGCGGAGCCACCTCGAGGTGCGCGCCCCGCGGGAGCTGTGTGCGCTCGGGGAACGACTGGGCTTCTCGCGCGAGTGGATCGAGTCGGGCCTCCGGGAGTGGGGGCGACTGGCCGAGCGCAACCGGCGGATCCAGTCCGACTCTTTCATTGAGCCCGGCGTCCAACGGGGACGGTATGAAAAAGAGCGTTGAGGAACACGCCGCTCGCTTCGACGAGAAGGCACCCGAGTACGACGACTCGAAGTCGGCGGAGTATCTGGCGTGTGCGAATCTCGTGGTCGAGCACGCGGCGCCCGGGCCTGGGGACGTCGTCCTCGACCTCGGTACCGGGACGGGAGCCATCGCCCTCGCACTCGCGCCCGACGCGAGCCACGTCGTCGGCCGCGACGTTAGCGAGGGAATGATGGCGGAGGCACGCCGGAAAGCCGACGAGGCGGGCCTCGAGAACGTCGCGTTCGGCTACGGGACCTTCCGCGAACCCGACTACGACGGCCCGGTCGCAGTCGTAACCTCGAACTTCGCGATGCACCACCTCGACGACGAGGAGAAACGGGAGGCGATCGAGGTGATCGCGTCCCTCGAACCCCGGAAATTCGTGCTGGGTGACGTAATGTTCTTCGGCGAGCCAGATCCCGACGCGCCCTTCTACAGCCCCGAGGTGGACGACCCGGCAACCGTCGGCGTCCTCGCGGACGCGCTCACCGACGCGGGCTTCTCGCTGACCGCTGTCGAGCGCGTCCACGATCAGGTGGGCGTGCTGGTCGCCGAGCGTGGGTCCATATGAAACATCTCCCGAAACACCTCCAGCCGCGCTGGCGGTACCTGGCGGTCGAACTCGAGTCCTGGCCGGACGCGAGCGTCGGCCGTCGGTCGTTCCAGCGCGAGGTCTGGTACGCGAGTCAGAATCTGCTGGGCGATCCGGGGAGCGCCGACGCGGACCTCACGGTGGTCCGCTTTTCGTTCGCCGACGCGACCGGCCAGGCGATCGTCAGGGTTCGTCGCGGGGAGACCGAACCGGCCCGGGCGGCGATCGCCTGTATCGACGAGATCGACGGCCACACCGTCGGAGTCGTCGTCCACGGTATCAGTGGCACGATCCGTGCCGCTGAAGAAAACTATTTACACCGCCGCGGGCAAGTTTCGGAGGAGAGAAACGTCGTGTTCGGGAACGAAGAGCGAGTCGCCGTCGTGCGCGATGGATCTGCAGACGTACGACTCGATGAGGCGTTCGCGGGCGCGACAGACCTCGATTACGATTTAGCGTGATACTATGCAGGGACAAGCCCAACAGCAGGCGTACGACCGCGGCATCACGATCTTCTCACCGGACGGCCGGCTCTACCAGGTGGAGTACGCCCGCGAGGCGGTCAAACGCGGGACCGCCAGTATCGGGATCCGGACGGCCGACGGCGTCGTTCTCGCCGTCGACAAGCGCATCCCCTCGCCACTGCTCGAGGACACGAGCGTCGAGAAGATTCACAAGGCAGATGACCACGTCGGCATCGCGAGTGCGGGACACGTCGCCGACGCCCGCCAGCTGATCGACTTCGCCCGCCGCCAGGCGCAGGTCAACCAGCTGCGCTACGGCGAGCCGATCGGCGTCGAAACGCTGACGAAGACCGTCACTGACCACATCCAGCAGTACACGCAGGTCGGCGGTGCTCGCCCGTTCGGTGTCGCGCTGATCATCGGCGGGATCGAAAACGGCGAACCGCGGCTGTTCGAAACCGACCCCTCGGGGACGCCCTACGAGTGGAAGGCGCTGGCCGTCGGTGCCGACCGCGGCGACCTCCAGAGCTACCTCGAGGACGAGTACGACGAGGAGTCGGACTTAGACGGCGGGATCACGCTCGCGCTCGACGCGCTGGCGTCGGTCAACGAGGGCTCGCTGCTGCCCACCGAGGTGGGGCTCGCGACGGTCGACGTCGAGACCGAGAGCTTCGAGCAGTTCGACGACGATCGGATCGAAGAGTACCTCGTCGAGAACGACCTCCTCGCGGAGGAAGAGACGGACGAATAATCCGTCGAATCGGGAAAAGCTCTTTTAACTGGGGGAGATACTCTCCCCCATGATATCACTCGACGAGGCGGTAACCGCGCGGCTCGAGTCTCACGGCGCGCGCTTCGAGGTGCTCGTAGACCCCGACGCGGCGCTCGCGATCAAACGCGGCGAGTTCGACGGCGAACTCGAGGACGTGATCGCCGCCGAGGACGTCTTCGAGGATGCCTCGACCGGCGATCGACCCGCCGAGAACGACCTCGAGAAGGTGTTCGACACCACCGACCCCCTCGAGATCGTCCCCGAGGTGATCACACAGGGGGAGATCCAGATTACGGCCGAGCAGCGCCGCGAGATGCAAGCACAGAAGCGAAAACAGCTGATCGACACGATCGCGCGCAACGCGATCAACCCGCAGATGGACAACGCACCCCATCCGCCCGAGCGCATCGAGAACGCCCTCGAGGAGGCGGGCTTCACCGTCGATCCCATGCAGCCGGCCAGCGAGCAGGTCGACGACGCGCTCGACGCGCTCCGACCGGTGATTCCGATCCGGTTCGAGGAGGTGACCGTCGCCGTGCAGGTGTCACCGGAGTACGCCGGCAGCGCGCAGTCGCAGATTCGTCAGTACGGCGACTTAGAGCGAGAGGAGTGGCAACCCGACGGCTCGTGGATCGGCGTGCTCACGTTCCCCGCCGGCCTCCAGAACGACTTCTACGACCTGGTCAACGAGATCACGAGCGGGGAGGCCGAGACGCAGATCGTCAAGGACAAGGACGAACTGAGTACCCGCTGATCGTCCGGCTCCGCCACGGGATTCAAGACGGTTCGCCCCGTACACCTGCGTATGGACACCGTCTTTCGAACGGGGGTGGTGAACCGCCGTCAGTAGCGTGGTCCGACGCCGTCAGCGCCAGCGGTCCGGTATCGAACGGGCGACCACGAGCCCCAGCTGTTGCTCGAGGGCCACTCAGACGGGTTGTTGTGATTCTGCATCGGTGGTCGCTCGAGTGGGGCAGGGATCACCGATAAAAGACAACGATCCGTATCACACGAGGAGCCGCGGGAGGCCCCTCGAGGAACGACTCACTCCACCGGAACGCGACGACGGCCACCACGCACAGCCACCCACATGAGAGCACTAATCGCCAAACGAGTCGATTCGGGAACGCCGGACACCGACGAGATCCGTGACCTCGCCGAGGCCGCAGGCTACGAGGTCGTCGGCGAAGTGACCCAGACCCGGCGAGCCGACCCGGCCCTCCAGCTGGGCGAGGGGAAAGCGAGCGAACTCGCCCGAAAAGCCGAGTTCGCCGACGTCACGACGGTGATCTTCGACAACCGGCTCGGCCCCTACCAGACGTACAACCTCGGCCAACTGCTCCCCGACGGCGTCGAGGTGATCGACCGGTTCACGCTGATCCTCGAGATTTTCGGCCAGCGCGCCCAGACCCGGAAGGCGCAGCTCCAGGTCGAACTCGCCGAGTTGCGCTATGAACTCCCGCGCGTCGAGGCGAAGGTGAGCCTCGCAAAGCGCGACGAGCACCCCGGCTTCATGGGGCTCGGCGAGTACGACGAGAGCCGCGAACGGGACATCAAAGCCCGGATCAGCCGCATCCGGGACGAACTGGCCCAGATCGAGCAGACCGAAGAGCAGCGCCGAGAGCGTCGGCGTGCCTCTGGATTCGACCTCGTCGCGCTGGCGGGGTACACGAACGCCGGCAAGTCGACGCTGTTGCGCCAGCTCGCCGACGACCTCGAGGTTGAGGAGAACGAAGGGCTCCACCCCGACCTCGAGGCGACGGCCGAGTCCGAAGACCAGCTGTTCACGACGCTCGGGACGACGACCCGGCGGGCGACGGTCGGCTCGCGGGACGTCTTGCTCACGGACACGGTCGGCTTCGTGAGCGACCTCCCTCACTGGCTCGTCGAATCGTTCAAGTCGACGCTCGACTCCGTCTACCGGGCGGACCTCGTCTTGCTCGTCGTCGACGTGAGCGAACGCGTCGACGAGATTCACGAGAAGCTCGTCACCAGCCACGACACGCTCTATGAGCGCAACGAGGCGCCGATCGTCACCGTCTTGAACAAGACTGACCGCGTGAGCGAGGCGGAACTCGAGGAGAAGATGGAAGCGCTGTCGGCGCTCGCGCCAAACCCCGTAGCCGTCAGCGCCCACGAGGGGGCGAACGTCGACGCCCTGCTCGAGCGCATCGACGCCGAACTCCCCGACTGGGAGGAAGAGCGGCTGATGGTGCCGATGACCGACGAGACGATGAGCCTGGTCTCCTGGATCCATGACAACGCCCACGTCGAGGACGTCACCTACGGCGACGACGACGTGTTGATCTCTTTCGAAGCGCGACCGGCGGTCGTCTCCCGGGCGCGGGACCGGGCGGGCGAACTCGGTGCGGCCGCCGCCGAGTCCGCCTGATCGAGCCCGACGTTCGCCGGCGTGGTCGCGGGTGTGACGACGACCGACGACCCGTTGCCTCGTCCGTAACTATAAACCGGTGACGGGAGTGAGTCGTGACATGGAACGCGTAGCGATCATCGGAGCGTCGATGACCCAGTTCGGCAAGCGCGAGGGCTGGGTCTGTGACCTCCTCGCGGAGGCCGGGCTGTCCTGTCTCGAGGACGCCGGCGTCGACGGCCGTGACGTCGAGCACCTGTACGTCTCGAACATGGCCAGCGGCGAGTTCGAAGGCCAGACCGGCGTCGTGAACGCGCTGGTCCACGACCTCGACGCGATGCCGGCGTACACCCAGCGCGTCGATCAGACGAGCTCGAGCGGCGGGGCGGGAATGTACGCCGCCTGGCAGTCGGTCGCCAGCGGGGCGAGCGAGCTGACGCTGCTCGTCGGTGGCGAGAAGATGACCCACCGCACCACGGCGGAAGCGACCGACGTCATCGCGTCGCTCACCCACCCGGTCGAGTACAAACAGGGAGTCACCCTGCCGTCGTTCGCCGGACTCACGGCGCGTCACTACCTCGAGCGCTTCGACGCGCCGCGGGAGAGCCTGGCGAAAGTCGCGGTGAAGAACCACAAAAACGGCGTCGACAACCCGAAGGCCCAGTTCCAGAAGGAAGTCGACCTCGAGACGGTACTCGAGTCGCCGCTCGTCGCCGATCCCCTCCGGCTGTACGACTTCTGTCCGATCACGGACGGCTCGGCGGCGCTCATGTTCTGCCCGGAGTCGGTCGCGAAAGAGCACACCGACGAGTACGTCGTCGTGGCGGGTATCGACGGCGCGACGGACACCCACGTCGTCCACGAGCGCGATGATCCCACGATCATGCGTGGCGTCGTCGAGAGTGGGAAGGGTGCCTACGAGATGAGCGGCTACGGCCCGGACGATATCGACGTCGCCGAACTCCACGACATGTTCACCATTCTCGAGTTCCTCCAGATGGAGGGACTGGGCTTCGCCGAGCAGGGCGAGGCCTGGAAGTTAGTCGAGGAGGGGTACACCGAGCGCGATACGGGTGAACTGCCGATCAACACTTCCGGCGGGCTCAAGTCGAAGGGCCACCCGCTCGGGGCCAGCGGCGTCGCCCAGGGCGTCGAGATCTACGAACAGCTCGTGGGCGAGGCCGGCCCGCGACAGGTCGACGCCGACGTCGGGCTCACCTGTAACGTCGGCGGCTTCGGAAACTGCGTCATCACCACCATCATGGAGGCAGCACAATGACGATGGAAGCGACCCGCTACGCGGACGGATCGATCAGCTACCCCGGCCACCCGGTCGGGCCGAACGGTGCCGAACCGGTCGAGACGATCGACCTGAGCGAGTACACCGCGGAGGTCGTCACCTGGACGACCAGCTACGCGACGCCGCCGGGCGTCCGGGAGCCCAACACGCTCGCGATCGTCGAGTTCGACGTCGATGGTGAACCTGTCCGCGCGCTCGGGCAGGTGTCGACCGACGAGGTCGCGACCGGCGATGAGGTGCGCCCGGTGTACGTCGAGGAGGTCCGCGAACCCGGCGCAGGAATCAGAGAGCCCGACAGCCAATCCTGGGACGGCTACCGGTTCGAGCCCGTTTGAGCCGCCGTCGTCACTGATCGTCCTCGCCTTCGTCGGCTGGCCCGTCCCGATCGTCGTCGCCAGCGGCGCCGTCGTTCGAATTCGAGTCGGCTGCCCCGTCTCCATCATCCTCGTCGGGCGCGTACTGATCTTTCAGCGTCTCGAGTTCGGCGTCGACGTCGACGTCGGCCGTGGGGTCGTCCGTCTCGGTCTCGTCGGGCGCGTCGACGGCGTCGTCGATCTCGATCGTCCGCGCCCCCGATTCGCGCGCATCGATCGCATCGCCTGCGTCCTGTAACCGTCGATCGACCTCGTCGCGGAGCTCGCGAGCCTCGTCGATCAGCTCCCGGGCGCCCTGGTCGCTGGGGAGCTCCCCTTCCCCGACGGCTCGCTGTAACTCCACCAGTGCGGCGTCGAGCTGGGAGAGCGTCGTTCGGCGGAGTTCGTTCGCTCGCGATCGAGTCGTGTCGACGGCGTCGCCGGTTCGAGCGCGGGCGTCTTCCTCCGCACGGACCAGCTTGATGCCCTTCTGGAGCCCCTCGAGCGCCCGGACGTTCGCCTCGAGGATCGCCAGCAGTGTCGGGATCGCGACCTCGTCAGAAAAACGAAGGAGTTCGCCGGGCGTCGGCGGACGCAGCCGAGGCCGTCGCTGTGACTCGAGTTCACGCTGGAGTTCGGCCAGCGTTCGGGCGAGTTCGTCGACGGTCTCCTCGAGGTCGTCGTCTCGATCGGTCATACCGCCTCTACGCACCCCGACGGGAAAAAAGACCGATCGTCGGTCCCATCCGTGGTCGATCGAGACTATAGTATTCGTTGAAACGATTTACACCCGGTCACAGCCGAGCGGTCAGCCTCGGCCTCGTCGACGAGGCTGACCGCCGATGGTCGTGACCGGGTGGGTAATGACTTTCAACGGTTACTATATTTTTCGGCCAGCATCCCGAGCTATTATCGTTTCAAAGACAGAATGTTTATTTCTGTGGCAGTGGTCGCCTACGAATTATGGGCTTCGAGCAGGGTGGGACCGCCCCGGACAGCACGACCGTCGCGCGGGCGCTGGGGTCGCTCAAACAGAACGGGGGCAACGTATTAGTCGTCGGAACCGACGAGGAGAGTCACGCATCCATCTGTGGGCGACTCTCCGGTGAGTCGGCCGACTGTGCCCGACACCAGCTCTTCGTGAGGGCGGATCGATCACGCCGCGCCGTCGAGTCCGGCGCCGATCGTGACGGCGTCGACTGGGTCGTCGCCTACTCGAGTGGGGACGCCGATTCTAGTACTCCGCCAAGCATCGACTGCAGGCTCGAACCGGCTTTCGGCGACGGATTCGACCCTGCAGACCAGGCTTGGCAAAGCACTAGCCGCTCCGCCGCCGATGCGTCGTTCGACGAACTGACGGCGCTCGGCTCGGAGATCGTGGGTGCCGTCGACGAATTCGACGGCGATCAAGGAGGGGTCGCTCCCGCACAGCTTCGCCTCTGCGTCGGTTCACTCGAGCCGTTGCTCACCGATCACGACGCCGAGAACGTCTTTCGGTTGCTCCACGTGGTGACCACCCGGATCAACCGCACCAACGGGATGGGACACTACCACCTTCCCGTCGACCGCAAGCACGAAGCCGTTCGCCTCCTCGAGCCGCTGTTCGATGCGGTCCTCGAAGTCCGGACCTGGGGCGGCGGCATCGAACAGCGGTGGCACTTCCGGGATCGGAACGCGAGCAGTTCCTGGCTGCCGGTGTGAGCCGCCGTCGATCCGAGCGTTTTTGCCCCCACGCGTCCCCTGATCTGGTGTGCGAATCGAGAACAGTTTTATACCGGTTCGTGGCGTCGGCGAGGCGACCGAACGGAAACTCTGGACGAACGGCGTCACCCACTGGGACGAGTTCGACGGCCGCGTCGTCGGTCCCACGGTGGCCGATCGGATCGAATCGTTCATCGCCGACGCCTGGACGTACCTCGACGACGGGAAGTTCGACTACTTCGCCGAGACGCTGCCCGCCTCGAGCCGCTGGCGACTGTACGAGAACGCCCGCGAGGAGACCTGCTTTTTAGACATCGAGACGACGGGCCTTGATGCGACCCGTCACGACGTGACGACCGTCAGCGTCCACCGCGCAGGCGAGACGAAGACGCTCGTCCAGGGGGGAGACCTCACTCGGGAGCGACTCGAGGCCGAACTCGAGGCGTCCTCGCTGCTGGTCACCTTCAACGGCCGGCGCTTCGACGTCCCGTTCCTCGAGACGTGCTACGACCTCGACGTCTCCACCGCCCACGTCGACCTCATGTATCCCTGTCGATCGCTCGGGTTGAGCGGCGGGTTGAAGCGGATCGAACGCGACGTCGGCATCGAGCGTGACCGACCCGACCTCTCGGGACGCGACGCGGTCCGACTCTGGCACGAGTACGAACGCGGGGACGACACCGCCCTCGAGACGCTCGTCGAGTACAACCGGGCGGACACCCGTAACCTCGAGACGCTGATGGACCTCGTTGCCGATCGACTCCACGAGCGCGTGTTCGAATCGGTCGTCGCCAACAGCGAGTAGCTCACGGCAGCCGTCGTGGCGAACGAAACAGCGTCGGAACCACCCGACGCGGCGACTCGAACGCTACTCTCGAAGTTCGATCGTGCCGTCACTCGAGACGGTCACGTCGTATCCACAGAAGGTAAACGTGACTCGACCGTTCGCTCGAGGAGTCCCGTCTTCACGTGGCGCGAACAACGCGTCGAGTGCTTCGGGATTGATCACGTCATAGAGCGCCTCGTACTCCGGTGGCTCGACGTCTGTCGCCTCTACACCCTCGCGTTCGGCGATCGCCTCGATAATCTCGAAACTCAGTGATCGGCTCCTCTCCGAACGCTCCACTGCGAGTAGCATTGACCGGAGGCTTCATGCGGTCACATATAAAACCTCTGGCCTCAAGCCACGCTTGTTGTACTGAAATAGACGTGGATGGACTATTGTGGTCTCAAGCGTGTTTTTTTGGCGTCTGAAACGTTCATCATACTCTGTAGCTGGTCGTTTTGAACCGGTTCAAGGGGAGGAAGATCCGGGAAACGTGATGTTATTGTCGGTGTTTCAATCCGAATCCGCTCGTGACGTGTACGCGAAGATCTGGTCGTGATGCTAACGCGCGGGTTGCACGCTGTTTCAGGTGCAAGTCTATGTGTGAAACGCCGTCAAACACCATGGCAATAATACTCATATATACTTTTGAGATAATATAATAGGAGCACTTACGACCGCCGACGGTGATCTCAATCCAATGGCAACTCACCAGCAATCTGCAAGTCCGGTGTACCGCTGTCCCAGCTGTGGCGCACCAGTTACGTTCGAACACCAGTCCTGGAGCTGTGTCGCCTGCGGCTACGTCCCGAAGCACGCTGCGGATTGACTGGTGCGTTGCCAGGTTTGATCTGCAGGGTCGAATCCGTCGCCGAAAGCCGGTTCGAGCCTACAGTCGACGCTTGGCGGAGTACCAGGGAGCCCCGTGGCGTCGACCTGACACACCAGAGCCGGGATTTGAACCCGACTGCGAGACCTCGCGTTGCTCGGCCTCGCGTGGTTCAAATCCCTCGTTCGCTTGCTGTCGCTCACGAAGTTGTTCGCGACAGCAAGCCAGGGCCGGGATTTGAACCCGGGAAGTCTCGATTACAAGTCGAGTGCATGAACCGCCCATGCTCCCCTGGCGCGGTTTGAGGGTTACCTCTCCTCCTTTGAGTGTGTATCGTTTTCGTCCTCGAGCGACCGTTCCATCGCCACCCGGTACGTCTCGTAGCCGTGGCGACGATAAAAGCGCCTCGCCGCCTCGTTGTCGGCCATCGCCTCGAGCGTGACGACCTCGACGTCACGGTCGGCCAGGAACGCCTCTGCGGCCTCGAGCAACGCTCCCCCGATTCCCTGGCTTCGAAACGCCGGCTTCACGTACAGGTTCGAGAGCACGCCCCGGTTCGCGTCGAGCGCGAAGGTTCCGCGTTCGACCGTGGCCGTCGCGAAGCCGGCGAGTTCGCCCTCGAGTCGGGCGACGAGGAGGCCGCCGGCGACCTGGTGGCCCGCCAGCGTCTCGAGGATCGCCTCGCGGTTGGGTTCTGGAAGGACGTGCGAGCCGAGGTCGCGCTGTTCGCGCGCGAGGGCCACCCAGCAGTCGGCGACGGCCTCGAGGTCCTCACGGGTTGCGGGTTCAATCCGCGGCGTCGGGGCCATTCTCGAGGGCGGTGACGGCGGGGAGCGGTTCGGCGGTGAGCATCTTGAGGGCGGCCCCGCCGCCGGTGCTGACGTGGGAGAAGCCGCCGACGCCGAGGTGGCGCAGCGCGGAGGCGGTGTCGCCGCCGCCGACGATGCTCATCTCGACGTCGGTGGCCGCGTCGTACAGTTCCCGCGTTCCTCGCTCGAAGATAGCTTCCTCGTAGACGCCCGCGGGACCGTTTAAGATGACCGTGCCGGCGTCGGCGAGGAGCCGGCGGTAGTACTCGAGCGTCGACGCACCGACGTCCATCGCCGCCTCGCCGTCTGCGAGCGGCAGTGCGTTGACGCCGACCTCGTAGCGCTCTCCGTTTCGTTCGACGGCGACGTCCCGGGGGATGGCGATTCGTTCGCCGTGGGCGTCTAGCAGGTCAGCCGCGCGATCGATCTCGTCCCAGTAGCCCTGGTCGTAGATGAAGTCTGAACTCGCGTCGCCGAGGTCGACGCCGTCAGCGATGAGGAAGACGTTGCCGACGACGCCTGCGGTGAGGACGTGGTCGGCGAGCCCCTTCTCGAGGATCGTCCAGGCGACGTCGATCGAGTCCGGAACCTTCGCCCCACCGAGGACGTAGACGCGCGGCGCCGGCGTCTCCTCGATGGTCCCGAGCACGTCGAGTTCCCGTTCCATCACCCGGCCGGCGTAGCCGGGGAGGACGGTTGGGAAGCCGACGAGCGAGGGCTGAGAGCGGTGGGCGGCGGCGAACGCGTCGTTCACGTACGCGTCCAGCGCGGGGGCGAGCCCGTCGACCAGGTGGGTCCGGGCGGCTCGCTCGGGTCCGAACTCCATGTACTCCTCGCTGTAAAAGCGGGTGTTCTCGAGAACGACGCAGTCACCGTCCTCGAGGCCCATGACGGTCTCGCGGGCGGCGCCCGAGAACGTGACGTCGACGTAGTCGACGGGGTGGTCGAGTAGCTCTGAGAGGCGATCGGCGTGAGGCTCGAGCGTGCAGAAGTCGTCGCCGCCGGGACGTCCCTGATGGGCGAGAACGGCGACGCGGCCACCTCGGTCGAGGAGTTCAGCGAGGGTGTCGACGTGTGCGCGAAGTCGGGCGTCGTCGGCGAGCGACCCGTCCTCGGCGATCGGACTGTTGACGTCGACGCGAACCCCGACGGTCGTCCCGGAAACGTCGAGGTCGTCGAGGGTAGCGATCATTAGAGGTCCTTCCATTGGGACCACCGAAAGGTCTTTCCATCGAAGGGTTACGGCACGTGATTTGCTTGCAGGGGACGCACTCACGGCGGCTTCGACCGTCCATCGGCGAGCGTCGGCGCTACCCACTTCCGGAGCGGGTCGTCGACCTCGTGCATCCAGTCGACGAGCCGACCGGCCAGTTCCTCACGGACGGCCGCGTAGCCCGGGTGGCCGATCAGGTTCACGAGCTCTGCGGGGTCGGCCTCGAGGTCGTACAGCTCGTTCGTGTCCGGGCCGTTGTAGACCAACTTGTACCGCTCGGTCCGGACCATTCGCTGGCTGTAGAGGCCGAACTCGTCGCCGTGGTACTCGGCGTAGGCGGCGTCGGGCCAGGCGATCGGCCGACGGCCGGAAAGCAGCGGCCGGATACTCCGCCCGTGGAGTCCCTCGGGGATCGGGGTCTCACCCAGGTCGAGAAACGTCGGGGCGAGATCGACGAGCGAGACGGGCTGCTCACAGGTCGAGCCCGGTTCGACGACGCCGGGCCAGCGCACCTGCAGCGGGACGTGGTAGGTGTCCTCGTACATCAGCGGCCCCTTGTTGAACTGGCGGTGGCCACCCACGAAATCGCCGTGGTCCGACGCGTGGACGACGACCGTCTCCTCGGCGAGCCCACGCTCCTCGAGGAACGCGAGGATACGGCCCACCTGGTCGTCGATCAGCGTCGCAAAGCCCCAGTACTTCGCGATCACCTCGGCCCACGTCTCCCGGTCGAAGCCCGCGACGCCACGGTACTCGAGGTAGTTTTCGTGGACGGCGGGTTTCCCCGCGAACGTCTCCGCGTAGCTCTCTGGCAGGTCGATCTCTTCGGAGTCGTACATCGAGGCGTACGGCTCGGGGACGACGTATGGGTGGTGGGGCCCGTAGAAGTCTACCCGGTGGAAGAACGGATCGTCGGAATCGGCGTGGCTCTCGAGTGCCTCGAGCGTCAGATCGGTCAGGAACGAGGCTCGCGTCGCCTCGACGTCGACCGGCGTCGTCCCCGCGACGAGGGTGCCGTCCGCGCCCGCTGTGTAGATGGCGTCCTCGAGGTCGACGTCCATCGGCGCGTCCAGCCCGTCGCGGTGTGCGCGAAACGCGTCGTCGATGTCGTCGTGGTGGACGTCGCTGCCGCCGAGGTAGGAGAAGCCGAAGTCGTCGGGGGTCTGATCGCGCCCGACGTGCCACTTGCCGGTGTACGTGCAGTCGTAGCCGGCGTCGGCGAGCCCCTCGGAGAACGTCGGTAGTTCGGGTGGCAGGTTCGGCTGGATCGCGTCCGCCTCGTGGGCGTTGTTCAGCATGCCGTGGGCGTGGGGATACAGCCCCGTGAGCATCGACGCGCGCGCGCTCGTACAGATGCTGATCGGGGTGTACGCGCGTTCGAATCGCATCCCCTCGCTCGAGAGCCGGTCGAATGTCGGCGTCTCGACCGGCGGCCCGTTCGGTGCGGTGAGGTCGTAGCGTTCCTGGTCGGTGAGCACGAACAGGACGTTCGGGCGGTCGGCCATCGGCCGTCGTACACCGACCCGGTAGTTAACGCTGGTCCCGCACTCTTTCAGGTGAGGGCGAGGTAATTGCGGCGCTTACGTTCACGTCACCCAGACCTTATCTGAGCCGGTTCTGTTCGTAAACCTGTTCACCAATGACAATGAAACGACGAACGGTACTGGTTGGTCTCGCCACGGCGGGCGTCGGCGGAACCGTCGGAACGGTCGTCGGCGAGCCGGGAACCGGCAACGGGTTTCCACCGACGGGCCGAACGAAGTACAGCGATCCCAAACCGCTCGGAGACGGCGAAGTGAGAACCTTCCTCTCCCGGCACCCGAACGACGAGTGGCTCTATCTGGGGGTCGAGCTAACCCCGGAGGCGGCGACGATCGATGCGAACGCGTACGACGAGCCGACACTCGTCGACGTCGGGTTTCCGGGCGAGACGGCGTTCGAGTGGCTCGGCCTCAACTGGATGCCGAACGGCCACGGCCCGCCGGGTGTGTACGACGTTCCTCACTTCGACATCCACTACTACCTGGATCCGCAACCGGAAATCGAAGCGATCGCGGGAGTGAACTATCCGCCCGACGAGAGTGGTGGTGACCCGTACGAGGTTCCCCTCGCCGAGGATCAGGTCCCGCCGGGGTACTTCCGGACGGGGTACGTCGTCCCGGAGATGGGGGAACACCTCTACGACGAGACGTCCCCGGAGTGGGACGGACCGAACGAACCGAGCGGCGAGCCGTTCACCTACACCTTCGTCTGGGGACACCACGACGGCGACCTCAACTTCTTCGAACCGATGATCACCACGGCGTTCTTCGACGAGCTCGAGGAATCGGTGACGGAGTCGATCAGCACGCCCGAACGGATGCCCGAAGCCGGCGCGTACCCGACCGAGTACAGGATTGCATATCACAGAGAGCGGGACGCATACACGGTGACGTTACAGAAATTCGAATACTTCGACGGGTCGGCAGGGGCGAACGATAGTAGTCGTTGAACGTCATTGCACACCCGATCACGAGACCACCACGTTCGAGGCGTCACGCCTCGTCCGACGTGCCGTACGGCCGGGAGGTCCGGCGTGGCTCCCGACTCACTCCGCGACGTCGTCGAACGTCGGCCGGTCGTGTTCGCCGGGGAATTCGTCGACGGGCACCTGCACCTGATCGCCCGACTCCATGTCCTTCACCGTCACCTCGCCGTTTGCGAGGTCGCGCTCGCCGACGATCACGGTCGTCTCGGCGTTGATCGAGTCGGCGTACTCGAGCTGGGCGCCGAAGGAGCGGCCGGCGACGTCGGTCTCGACGACGTGACCGCGCTCGCGCAACTCGCGGGCGATCCGGGCGGCCTCGACGCGCGTGTCACCGACTTGAAGGACGTAGTAGTCGGTCGAAATCTCCTCGTCGGGCCAGACGCCCGCGCGCTGACAGAGCAGTGAGAGGGTCGCGTGGCCGGGGGCGACGCCGACGGCAGGGGTCGGCTGGCCGCCGAAGTTCTCGATGAGGTCGTCGTAGCGGCCGCCGCCGAACACCGACCGGGAGACGTCGCCGACGGAGTCGAAGCACTCGAAGACGACGCCCGTGTAGTAGTCGAGCCCGCGAGCGGTCTCGAGCGAGATCGTACAGTACTCCCGGGCACCGAAGTCCTCCGCGGCGGCGAGGACGGCCTGGAGGTTCTCGACGGCGTCGTCGACGCGTTCGGTGTCCGCGACGGCTTTGACTTCCTCGAGATCGCCGTCGGCGATCAGGTCGTCGAACTCGGCTGCCTGGTCGTACTCGAGGCCGGCGTCGACGAGCAGGTCGTGGTACTCGGCGCGCTCGATCTTGTCGGACTTGTCGACCGCGCGGATGGCGGCCTCGACGTCGACGTCGGCGTCGTACGTCTCGAGGACCCCACCCAGGATGTCGCGGTGGGAGACCCGGAACTCGAAGTCCTCGCCGGTGAGTCCCAGTCCCGTCAGGGCGTCGGCGGCCCACGCGAGGATCTCGGCGTCGGCCTCGGGTTCGGCGGAGCCGAAGATGTCGACGTTCGTCTGGTAGAACTCGCGCTGACGGCCTTGCTGGACCTGTTCGTACCGCCAGAACGGACGGGTAGAGAACCACTTGATCGGCTTCGACAGCTCCTGTCCCTTTGCGACGACCATCCGGGCGACCGTCGGCGTCAGCTCGGGCGTCAGCGTCACGTGCCGGCCGCCCTGGTCCTCGAAGGCGTACAGCTCCTCGACGATCTCGTCACCGCTCTTGTCGGTCCACAGCTCGGCGCGCTCGAGTGCCGGCGTCCCGACCTCACGAAAGCCGTAGCGGCGGGCCGTCCCCTCTAAGACGTCCATCGCTTCCCGACGGGCGGCCATCTCGCCGGGGTAAAAGTCACGGAATCCCTTGATTCGGTCGTACATGGCCGTCCGTTCGGCCACGGTGGACTTCTATCTGTTCGTTCGCAGGTGCACGATCACTCGAGCGCCCGCCGGACGCCGGTCACGTGCGTCTGTTCGTGGTCGGGAAAGTACTCCACGATCGCCTCGGTGCCCTCCTCGTCGGCAATAATGGCGCGCAGCTCGGCTTCGTAGTCCGCCCGGGTGATCGTCTCGCTCGGGCCGGCGGTCACCTCGAGCGTCGACTCGACGAGCCGATCGACGGCCTGCCGGCCGAAGCCCGACAGCGGCGCGATGTAGTCGACGCCGTGACGATCCTCCAGACTCTGGGCCTGAGCGCGCGAGACGGTCGGGACCCGGTCGTCACGGCGGGTGCCGTCGGCGATGGCGTCGAACTCCTCGGCCGCCAGCCGCTCGAGAGCGTGCTGGTGGACGAGCTGGATGCCGTTGCGGGGGAAGCCGTCCTCTCTGATGCGGGCGACGGCCTCCTCGGCGACGCCGGGGTCGAGCTGGAGGCGTTCGAACGGGAAGCCCAGCGCCTCGGCGGTCTCGCGGGCGTGATGCCAGTCGTCGGTGACGCCGAAGTGGGCGGTCGTCAGGGTGACGTCGTAGAACTCTGAGAGGAACAACGCCGCGAGCGTCGAGTCCTTGCCACCGCTGTAGAGCAGTCCGAGCCGCATCAGCGTCGCTTGATGTCGAAGCGTTTCTGCTCGGGCTGGAGCTCCTTGAGCAGCTGTTTCATCTTCGCGTCGTCGATCTTGCCCTGGAGACGACCGCTCTGGGCCAGCGCAACCACCTGTCGCTCGACCTGCTCGCCGAAGCCGGGCTTGCTCATCTTGACGGTGTTGAGCCGCTTGCGGGCGTCGTCGGTGAGGTACTGGCGCAAGAGCGCCTGTTTCTGGGCTTCGGCCTGCTGCTGGGCGGCTTCCTGGGCCTCCTCGCTCGCCTGCCCTTCGGCCTGTTCCTGGAGCTGTTCCATCTTCTTTCGGCGAAGCTCCTCGAGGTCGTCGTCGTCGGGAGTACCACTCATAGGTCACCGTTGTTTGCGATTCGGCAAAATGATTACGGACGCCTCGTCGCTGGTCAGATCCGAAATCGGTCGAAACCGTCTACGCGTAGCGCTCGAGTTCCGGGCGGTCGAGCTCTTCGAGGACGTCGGCGGCGGTCTCGTCGAGGAGCTGCTGTCCCTCGGGGGTGATCCAGCGACCCTCGCCTTCGGCGGTCCGGACGAGGTCTTCGTCCTCGAGCTGCTGGAGGATCGTGCGGATGACGTTTCGCGAGCCGTCGGCGCGGCTGGCGGGGGCGACGCCGTAGCGGTTCGAGCCGGACTTCGAGCCGCCGTACTCGGTGGCCAGTCGCTCGACGCCGACGGGGCCGTTGTCGGCGACCTTGCGCAGGAGGCTGGCGGCCCGGACGGCCCAGAAGTTCTCCTGTTCGGGGGGGAGCTCGCGGTTGGCACCGGTCTTTGCGAACTGCGCCCACTCGGGTTCGTCGAGTCGGTCCTCGAGGTCGGCGGCGAGCGCTTCGATGAGCGCCTCCGCCGGAACGTCGTACATCGTAGCCATTGGGGTTTCGTTCCCTTCGGCGGCATTTAAGCCCGTCGTTGTCCGTTTGGACGGCGCCGTCGCACCTGGAGACCGAATCGGCCGGTCGACGGTCGCCTCGGTCGAAGCGAACGCTGGTTGTGGACGTCCAGCGTCGTCGTACGGCGGGGAACCCGAACGCCACGCCGGGGAGACGAGGGTGAGTACGCGGGGTTACTCGTCGTCTTCGTCGACGATCACTTCGACTGGTTCGTCGACCGTCTCCTCCTCGCTCGCGGCCTTGCTCTTTTCCTGTTGCCAGAGCAGCGCGCCGGCGACGAAGACGACCAGCCACGAGCGCCAGTTCGCCATGTTCAGCGTGTAGCCGACGCCGAACGGTTTCTCGACGAGCATTCCCTCGCCGGGCTGCCAGTACGCCGAGAGCATCCGTCCCAGGCTCGGGCGTTCGAAATTGTACGGTACTCCGAGAATCTCACCGGAGGTCGGCTTGTCTGCCATGGGCGAGAGTACAGTCCCCTGTAATAAGAGCGTTTTGTGCCGTGCTCGGCCGGGGGGATAGTAACGACTGAAACGGGTTACACTGACGGTCAGTGGCTACTATAGTACTCGTTGAAACGAGTTACACCCGGTCACAGCCGAGCGGCCAGCCTCGGCCTCGTTACCGAGGCTGGCCGCCGACGTTCGTGACCGGGTGTGCAATGACTTTCAGCGTGTACTATATCGGGACTCCGATGCCGCTGGGGTGCCACCGACCGTCTGACCGGACACCAGCGTGACGGCTGACGGAAGCGGACTCCCCCGGTCTGACTGCGCCGCGGTTCCCGAGGTCTACAGCGACCCGTCTCGCGGCGCCTCTCGCGTGGGGCGTGCCTCCTTGACAACGTTTTTGTCTCGATGCCCGGTGAGATACCAGCACCCAGTATGAGCCGACAGCACACGAACGTAGTCGTCGAGGTCGTTCGCCGGAGGGACGCTCCGTGAGCGGCGACGCCCGGATTGGCGTCGACGTCGGCGGCACGTTCACCGACGTCACCCTCCTCACCGACGACGGCGAGCTCGTCACCGCGAAGGTCCCGTCGACCCCTGACCAGAGCGAGGGGGTCATGGCAGGTATCGAGAAAGCGTGCACACGGGCCGGCGTCGATCCATCGGCCGTCGACGAGTTCACCCACGCCATGACCGTCTCGATCAACGCGCTGCTCGAGCGCGACGGGGCGAAGACGGCGCTCGTCACGACAGTGGGCTTTCGCGACGTCCTCGAGATCGGCCGCCAGCAACGACCCGACCTCTACGACCTCGAGGTCGAGCGGCCGGCACCGATCGTGGCGCGACGGCGGCGATTTGAGGTGGACGAACGGGCGACGCCCGACGGCGTCGAGCGGCCGGTGACCGACGAGGCGATCGACGACGTGGCGGCGGCGATCGAGGGCTGTGGCGCCGAGAGCGTCGCAATATCGTTTCTCCACGCGTACGCGACGCCGGCAAACGAGGCGCGCGTGGCCGAGCGATTGCGCGAACGCCTCGACGTCCCGGTGTCGGTCTCGCACGAAGTGCTCGCGGAGTTTCGCGAGTACGAGCGGACGTCCACGACGGCGATCGACGCCTACGTTCGTCCGGCGATCGACGCCTACGTCGGCCGCCTCGCCGACCGGGCGGCAACGGCGGGCGTTCCCGAACCGCGGATCATGCAGTCGAACGGCGGCATCGCCGACGTCGAGACGGTCTGCCGGCGGGCGGCGACGACCGTCCTCTCCGGGCCGGCGGCGGGCGTCGTCGGAGCGAGCCACGCGGCGGCGAGCGTAGCGGCCGGTCGCGACCTCGATGGGCTGGTCACCTTCGACATGGGTGGTACCTCGAGCGACGTGAGCCTCGTGCGCGACGGTCGCGTCGAGCGGACCGCAGACACCGAAATCGACGGCCAGCCGATCCGGCTGCCGATGGTCGACGTGAACACGGTCGGTTCCGGCGGCGGGAGCATCGCCTGGGTAGACGAGGGGGGCGCCCTCCGAGTCGGCCCGCAATCTGCGGGTGCCGACCCCGGCCCGGCCTGTTACGGCCGCGACGGGACGGCGGCGACGGTCACCGACGCGACCGTCGTACTGGGGTACATCGGCGCGGACACCGCTCTCGGCGGCGAATTCACGCTCGAGGAGGCGGCCGCGTTCGACGCCCTCGAGTCGCTGGCCGAGACGGCTGGCCTCGACTCGGCGCTGGCGGCGGCCGAGGGAGTCTACCGGGTGGCGAACGCGACGATGACCCGAGCGATCCGCGGTGTGACGGTCGAACGCGGCTACGATCCCCGCGAATTCGGCCTGGTCGCGTTCGGCGGGGCCGGGCCAGTCCACGCCGCCGCGCTGGCCGAGCGCCTCGAGATCGACACTCTCGTCGTTCCGGTACCTGCGGGCGTCCTCTCGGCGTACGGACTGCTCTCGGCCGACGAGGCGTTCGACGCCGTGCGGACCCACCGCGTCGCCCTCGCAGATGCCGACGTCGACGCGATCGAGGCCGTCTACGACGACCTCGTTGCGGACGCGCTCGGTGGCGTACGCAACCCCGACGCAGCCACCGTCGAGCGGTCGGCCGACTGCCGGTACGCGGGCCAGAGCTTCGAACTCGAGGTCTCCGTCGACGACCCGTTCGATCCGTTGGCCGTCGAGAAGCGGTTTCACGAGGCCCACGAACGAGCCTACGGCTACCGCACCGAGGCGCCGGTCGAACTCGTCACCGTCCGGGCGACAGCCGTCGTCGAGCGCGACGTCGACGAGCCCAGCTACGAGGGCGAGGGCGACGCCCGGATCGGGACGCGCGAGGCGCGCTTCGACGGCGCGTTCCACGAGACCCCCATCTACGACCGGACGGCGCTCCCGGCCGGTGGGGCGCTCGAGGGGCCGGCCGTCCTCGAACAGCGCGAGTGCACGACGGTCGTCCCGCCCGGCTGGCACGGGACGGTCGCCGACGACGGGACGCTCGTCCTCACGGGTGATCGCGAATGACGACGGCGCGACGCGACGGCGGTCCGGACGGCCTCGACCCGATCACGCTCGAGATCGTCAGGAACCAACTCGAGGGCGTCGCCGAGGAGATGGGCCAGGTGCTCGTCAGGAGCGCCTCCTCGCCGAACATCAAAGAGCGCCGGGACTGCTCGACGGCGCTGTTCGACGCCGACGGTCGGATGGTCGCCCAGGCCGAACACATCCCGGTTCACCTCGGGGCGATGCCCCAGGCGGTCGACGCGATTCGCGATCGGGAGCCGCAGCCGGGCGACGTGTTCGTCCTCAACGACCCGTTCGCCGGCGGGACGCACCTGCCGGACGTCACGCTCGTCTCGCCGGTCGCGCCCCGCGGCCGGATCCTCGGCTACGCGGTCTCGCGGGCCCACCACGCCGACGTCGGCGGGTCCACGCCCGGCAGCATGCCCGCGGGGGCCACCGAGATCCACCAGGAGGGGCTTCGCATCCCCGGCGTCAGGCTCGTCCGCGAGGGCGACCTCGACGAGGACGTCCTCGAGTTGCTGCTCGCGAACGTCAGGAATCCCGACGAGCGACGTGCCGACCTGCGGGCGCAGCTGGCCGCGAACGACCGCGCCGAAGAACGCGTCGGCGAACTCGTCGACGAGCGCGGCGCAGCCGACCTCGAGGCGGCGTTCGACGCCGTCGTCGCGTACTCCCGCGAGCGGATCGTCGCCGAACTCGAGGCGTTCCCCGACGGCACCTACGAAGCCCGCGACGCCCTCGAGGGCGACGGCGTCACCGACGAGGACGTCCCGATCGCGGCGACGGTGACGATCGACGGCGCCACGGTATCCGTCGACTTCGCGGGGACGGCCGACCAGGTCGAAGGGAACATGAACGCGCCGCCGGCGGTCGCGGCCAGCGCGGTCTACTTCGTCGTCCGGTCTGTGACGGACCCGGAGATCCCGCCGAATCACGGCTGTTACGAGCCCATCGAGATCGACGTCCCCGAGGGATCCGTGCTGAATCCCCGGCCGCCGGCCGCGGTCGTCGGCGGCAACGTCGAGACCAGCCAGCGGGTGACCGACGTCGTCTTTTCGGCGTTCGCCGCGGCCGTCCCCGACCGCGTCCCCGCCCAGAGTCAGGGAACGATGAACAACCTCGTCGTCGGGAGCCGAGCCGCCGACGGCTTCACCTACTACGAGACGATCGGCGGCGGCCTCGGGGCTCGCCCGTCGGCCGACGGCATCGACGGCGTCCAGGTCGGCATGACCAACACGCTCAACACCCCCGTGGAGGCCCTCGAGACCGAGTACCCGCTGCGCGTCGAGCGCTACGCGCTCCGCCCGGACAGCGGCGGTGACGGCGAGTTCCGCGGCGGCCTCGGCCTCGAGCGCGCCGTGACGGTCGAGACCGACGCCGTCGTCTCGTTGCTGACCGAACGTCGGCGGACGCGCCCGGCGGGAGCGAACGGCGGCGACCCCGGCGCGGTCGGCCACAACCTCCTCGACGGTCGCGAGGTGCCCGCGAAGACCACCGAGTCGGTGCCTGCCGGAACGACGATCACCGTCCTGACTCCCGGTGGCGGGGGCTACGGCGATCCAGCCGATCGTGATCCCGCCGCGCGCGAGCGCGACCGGCTGGACGAGAAGTCGTCGTAACGCCACCGCCAGCAGTCGTCAACCGCCAGCGCCGATCGCGGCGACGTCGGGTCGAGTGCGGGACTCAGGCCGTCTCCGCGAGTACCGAGAGCGCCGCCTCGAGCCCGTCTGCCATCGCCTCGAAGCTCAGACTGGGCTCGTGGTCACCGCGTCGGGCGACTTCCTCGTGTGAGAACGGAACGTGAACGAACCCCGAACGAAGCGCGAGCTCGTTCGTTTCGGCGTGGTGGCGCGTCGCGTAGAGGACGTCGTTACAGAGGTGCGTTCCTGCCGTGTTCGAGAGCCGTGCCGGGACGCCGGCGTCGGTCATTGCGTCGACGACTTCACGGACGGGGAGGGTCGAGAAGTACGCCGCCGGGCCGTCGGGGACGACCGGGTCGTCGACGGGCGTCTGATCCGCGTTGTCCGGGACGTCGCCGTGGTCACGGACGTTGATCCCGATCCGCTCGACGGCGATCGACGGGGTCCCCGCCATCAGACCGAGTGAGAGGACCGCCTCGGGATCGTGCTCGTCGAGATGCTCGAGCAACGCGGGGAACGCGCGATCGAAGACGACGGGGAGCTCCCGGCCGACCACGTGCGCCCCACCGATCGTCTCCCCGTCGAGCGCCTCGGCGAGCCGTCTCGAGGGATTGGTCTCGTACTCGCCGAACGGTTCGTAGCCGGTAACGAGGATCGTGGTCATCGACGTGCGTGACTATCGCTGCTACCGTCTCATCAAGTATCCGATGGCCGCGAGCGGGAGACGAGGCGGGCCGAGGCCGCCGTCGTACTGACGGTCGTGAGTCAGTTCCGACGCAACCGCAAGACGGTCAGCGGCTGTGTCGTAAAACAGTCATGATCCGTATCAGACGTACCGACCCCGTCCCTCGACGTCACGGAGCCGCTCGAGGACCGCCCGGTCGCCCACAGCCTCGTACCCCTCCCGGAACGCGTCGCGAAGTGGCGCGGGCTCGTCGGCGGTCCCCACGAGGCTCCCCTCGAAGACGTGGAGGTCCATCGCGTAGTC
This sequence comes from Natronobeatus ordinarius, assembly GCF_024362485.1. Lineage (NCBI taxonomy): Archaea > Methanobacteriati > Methanobacteriota > Halobacteria > Halobacteriales > Natrialbaceae > Natronobeatus > Natronobeatus ordinarius. The sequence continues at coordinate 1,616,805 of NZ_CP101456.1, forward strand.
TTCGACGTGGTCGGTGTGAAAGCCCAGGCCGAAGTCTATCAGGTAGGTCCGATCGGCGTCCACGCGGACGTTGCGCGTCGTCGGGTCGCCGTGGACGACCCCCGCGCGGTGGATCGTCGCGAGGTGGCTCCCGACGGCGGCCACCCGGTCGGCCGTGAGCGCCTCGCGCAGGTCCGTCTCGCCGACGTACTCGAACTCGAGGGTCGCCTCCCGGAGGTCGACGTCGTAGACGAGCGGTGTCGGGACGCCCTCGCGCCGGGCCAGGTTCGTGAGCCTGGCCTCGAGGGTCGTCCGCTCCCGGCGGAGGCGCTCGTCGAGGACGGGGTGGCGGTAGGACTTCGGGACGCGGCGCTTTCGCACGCGGCCGGCGTCGGCGTCGACGGTGACGATCGCCTCGGCGCCGCGGATCTCGCCGCCCTCGTCGTCGCGGCCGAACAGCTGTTCGCCGCCGTCGCGCCACGTCACGGGCACCTCGTCGGGACGGAAGTCGGGGTTCACGGCCGAGGCCTCGAGCTCGAGGGTGTCGCCTGCTTCGTACATCTTCGCGCCCAGCACAGCGATCATGCCGGCGTTGTCCCGCAGGAAGCGGGGCTCGGGGGCGTGAAACTGTGCGCCGCGAGCCGCACACATCTCGGCGAGCATCTCCCGCAGGCGAGCGTTCTGCCCGACGCCGCCGCCGAGGACGAGTTCGTCGCTCCCGGTAAGCGAGAGCGCCCGTTCTGACACCTCGGTCAGCATCGCGAAGACGTTCTCCTGGAGCGAGTAACAGACGTCCTCGACGGGGACCCCATCGTCGTATGCCTGCTTGGCGGCGCTCATGATCCCCGAGAACGAGAAGTCCATCCCCTTCACGACGTAGGGGAGGTCGACGTACTCACCGTCTGCCGCCGCCCGTTCGACTTTCGGCCCACCGGGATGTGACCAGCCGACGTGGCGGGTAAACTTGTCGATAGCGTTGCCGACGCCCGTATCCATCGTCTCCCCGAGCATCCGGTAGCGGCCGTTGCGGTACGCCAGTAGGTGGGCGTTCGCCCCGCTCGCGTTCAGACAGACCGGCGAGGAAAAGCCCGACGTGTGGCGGCCGATCTCGAGGTGAGCCACCATGTGGTTCACCCCGATTAGGGGGACCTCGAGCGTCTGGCTCAGCGCCCGGGCGGCGGTGGCGACGATGCGGAGACAGGGGCCGAGGCCGGGGCCACGAGAGAAGGCGACGGCGTCAACGGGCGGCCCGTCGTCCGTCCCCCCGTGGGTCTCGTGGGTGTGTGTGAGCGCCGCCTCGACTACTCGAGGGATGGCGTCGTGCATGTGTTCGGCCGCCTCGCGGGGGTGGATACCGCCGCTGTCGGGCTGGTAGGCGTCGCTCTCGATGAATACGTCGTCGGTCGCGCCGTCGTAGACGGCGGCGCTCGCCGCCCACGCCGTGCCCTCGATCCCGAGGACGCGAACCGGTTCGTTCACGGGTCGCTTCGCTCCCCGGTCACGGTTCCGAGACATCGCAAATCGGTCGACGTCTCGCTACTCCCACTCGGTGTAGCCACACTTGCCGCAGTGGCGCCGGTCGCCGTGGTCGGCGAGGAACGTGTCGCCACAGCGGGGGCAGTTCTCGCGGTCGGTCGTCCCGTCGTCGTCGTAGAGTTCGTAGTGTGCCATCTACGCTTCCTCCGCCTCGGCTTCGGCTTCTTCGTCGGCCGCGATCTTGTTGCGCTCGAGCATGTACTCCTGTTCGACCTCGGCGGCGTGGCCGGCCGTCTCGTAGACCTTCGCGTAGCCGACGGTCTTTCGCATGCCGAACTTGGTGTCCAGTTCGCGGACGACGACCTCGTCGGCGTCCTTGTTCAGCTTCGCGGCGAGACTGTCACGGACCTGCAGACGAGACGGCGTGGCCTCATCGTGGGTCAACTCGAACGTGACGTCCGTTCGGTGCAACATGGGGTTCTCCGATTCGGAGATGATGTCGACGTCCATGATATCACTCAGTTACCCTACTATCCCCTCGTAGCGTGTAAAAGGATTTCGAACGCCACCCCGCCCGCGGTCGGTCCGCTCGGTGGGAGCCCCGAACCGGTCAGCTTCCCCGGACCGACGCGTCGTGACCAGTCGTCGCCGCCACGCCCTGCCCGGGATCGAGGATGAAAAAACGTATGCCACCTGACCTGATTGCTCCGGCATATGCCCTCCAGAAGAGACGTCCTCGCGGGGGTGGGAAGCACCCTCGCAGCCCTCGCCGCGGGCTGTACCGCCGCCGACGGCCGGACTCGAGGTGAGTCGATCGACTGGCCGATGGCTCGCTACGACGCCGCGGGGACTGGACACAGCCCCGACGCGTCGGGGCCGAAAGACGGCGTCCAGGTCGCGTGGGAGCGGGAACTCGACTCGTCGTTCATCGGCGTCACGCCGCCGATCCTCCTCGAGGGGACCCTCTACGCCGTCGGGAGAGCGATCGTCGCGCTCGAGGCCGAGACGGGCGAGGTTCGGTTCGTCCACGAGGGACCCTACCGCTCGAGTCCCGCGCGGGCCGACGCCTCGATCTACCGGACCGACACGCTCGCGGTGAGTTCGCCCGCTGGCGTCGCCGGCCTGAACGCCGGCGGCGGGATCGGGCTGGGACCGTTCGGCCGGATCGGCGTCGACCGCTGGCACGGCCCCGGCGAGCAGCCGGGTCGGAGCCCGCTGGGACCGCCGGACTCGCCACCGCCGGTCGCCGTCGACGACGCGATCTACGCCGCGGTCCCGGGAACCAACGACCTCGTCGCGCTCGAGGCGAACGACGGGACCGAACGGTGGCGTGTCTCCCACGGGGCCGGGACCGGCCTCTACCGTCCCGCCGTCCGGGACGGCACCGTCTACGCCGTCGGCTACGCGCGCGAGCTCGGCGCCTACGACGCTGAGACGGGCGAGAACCGGTGGCTCGAGGCGGTCGACGACCTGACGCCCCACCCACCCGCCGTGTCCGAGGACGCCGTCGTCGTGGCGGGTCGCCACTCCGTGACCTGCGTCGAGGCAGACGACGGGAGCGTCCGCTGGTCGTACGACCACGACGGCAACGCCCACCAGGACGCGGCCGCCGCCGTCGCCGACGGTCGGGTCTTCGCCGTCGACGGAGTTGGCTCGTTGCACGCGATCGACCTCGAGACCGGCGAGGCGGACTGGACCGCGCCGTTCGGCGGCGTCGCGTCGCCGGTCGTCGCCGACGGCGTCGTCTACCTCACCCGAGGGTCGATCCGGCCCGTCTCGGCGTTCGACGCCGAAACGGGTGAGAAACGCTGGGAGTACGTCGCCCAGCCGTTCACGTCGCAGCCGATCGTCGGCGACGGGCGCCTGTACCTCGTCTCGAACCGTCGCGTGATCGCCCTCGAGGAGGAGAGCCGATGACCGACGACGCGTTCGCCGGACGGGCGACGGGAGAGAACCGGAATCAGGGAATCACGGTCGGTGACACCCTCTCGGCGGCGCTCGCCCGTCTCCGGGACGATCCGCTCCTGGCCGTCCCATTCGCGCTCGCCGGCGTCGTCCTCTCGCTCCTCGACTGGCTTCGGGAACTGGACCCGATTCCGACGGTGGCCGCCGGCGGAGCCCGCGAGACGACGGTCGGCCTCGAGTTTCAGGGCTACCCGACGGGCGCGCCGGCGACCGCGCGACGGGTCGGCGCGCTGGTCGACCTCGAGACGCCGTCCCTGGGTTGGGCGGTCGGCCTCGAGTTCGTCGCCCTGCTCGCCGTCGCGGTCGCCGGCTGGTACACCATCGCCCGCGCCGCGGCCCTCGAGCGTACGGCGAGGGGGCTCGGGTCGTACGTCGGGTTCGTCGTCCTGGTCGTGGCGGCGGGTCGGTTGCTCGGCTCGATCGGCGACGTCACGCTCCCGGGGCTCGCCGGCCTGGTCGTCTTCTTGCTGGTGATCCTCGCGATCCTGGTCGCGTTCGCCCGACTCTTCCTCGCTCCCGGGCTCGCCGCCGCTGGATCGACGCCGCCGAGGGCGATTCGTCGAAGCGTCCGGCTCACCGGCGGTTCGACGGGGCCACTCGTCGTGCTGGTGCTCCTCTACGGACTCGCGGCGTGGCTCCTCGGAAGCGTTCCACAGGTCGGCGTGCTCGTGAGCAGCGCCGTCGTCGCGCCCGTCCACGCGCTCTCAATCGTCGTCGGCCTCGAGCGTCTCGAGTGGGAGCCGTGAGGCCCAGTCAGTCCCCGGCCGCGTCGGCCGTCGGCTCGAGGGCGACGAACTCGAGGCCGTGCTCGACGAGCAATCGGCTCGCCCGGTCGGTCACCGAGGGAGCGACCAGGATGCCACGAACCGTGGCCTCGGCGTGGAGGTCGCGCTCGACGGCGTCGACGTATCGGCGCAGCTGCCCGACCGCGTCCGGCCCGACCCGCCGGCGCTTGAGTTCGACGACGACCGTTCTCCCGTCGCCGTCCTCGCCGTAGAGGTCCACCGCACCCGCGGGCGTCTCGCGCTCGGTCGCCAGCGGCGTGAAGCCGGGCTCGAGCAGGCCGGGGTCCTCGAGCAGGCGCGTCTTGAGGTCTTCCTCGGTGCCGACGACGGAGAGCTCGCTCGAGTCCACCATCGCGTACGTCGACACCTGCTTGACGCGCTCGAAGCCGACGCGCAGCACCTCGTCGGGCGTCGAGCGCAGGCTCCGCAGCTGAAGTCGCCCGTCCTCGAGGAACGCCTCGTGTTCACACCCCGGCGGCTGCCAGTTGACGGGCTGTTGGCCCGCGTCGGTGTGGACCAGCGCTGCGCCGTCGGGTTTGAACAGCACGAGGCGGTCGCCGGCCTCGAGCGTGCTCGCCGCCCGCCCGTCGTACTCGACGGTACAGCGGCCGAAGACGGTCACGACTGCCTCGCGGTCGAACCCGTCGAGGATCGCCTCGCGGGCGGTTTCGGGCGTCGGTCGCTCGAGCGTGTGAACGCGCGAACCCTCGTCGGTGTTCGGATCGAACGCTCCGTCGCTACTCGTCACTGGGTCTTCGTACCGGTCCGAATGGCAAAAACCGTCCGACTGACCTCCGTCGAACGACGATGATGGTGAAACCACGGGTCAGTAGCCTCGTGGCGACAGTTTTTATCAGCGAGGAATGTCGGAAAGAGTTATTCGTCCGGATCCACTGCGATCGGGATACGATGGAACGTTTCCAGAACCGCCGTCGGTTCATGCAGCTCGCGACGGCCGGCGCCGCAGCCTCGATTGCCGGATGTGGCGACCTGCAACCGTCCGCGGACGACGACGTCGACCCTTCCACCGAGACCGATCCCGCCGAACTCGACGTCAGCGACACCGCGCTCACCGCGGTCGTCCAGCCCGACCAGGAGGAGCTCATGGCCATCCACGAGGAGGTTAGCCAGGAGGTCGAAGCGGGCGACCTCGACGAGATGGAGGCCCAGCAGGAGCTCCAGGCACGGCAGCTGGACCTGGTGCAGGAGCTCGCCGAGTCGTTCGAAGCGGACGCCGAGGACGCCGACGGGTACTCGATCGAGGAGTCCATGTCCGAGCAGGGAGCGTACCTCCTCGACGGCGACGCCGAGGCGATCGTCGCCGAGCTGAACGACGGCAGCCTGAGCGCCCTGCTCCCCGCCCAGGAGTTCGTGATCGCGTTCGAACGAGCACAGGCGCAGGCGACACAAGGAGCGCTGGAAGGGGAGTTAGAAGGGGAAGTAGCGGAAGAGTCCGACGACGAGTAACTGCCCGCCGTCGGATCGACCACTTTTGTCGTCTGACCGCTCTCACCGCTCTCGAGTCACCGCGAACGGGCTCTCACGCTCGGTCCACGCCCAGCCCGGGATCCGCTCTTGAAACCCGGCGGCGAGCGCCGCCTCGAGATCGTCGACGCCCGCGTTCTCCTCGTCGGGGCCGTGGACGTGGACGTCGGCGTAGTGGAAGGTCGCCTCGCCGAGCGTGCGCAGCGGCTGGGTGCCGGCAATCGTCGCGGCGAGTTCGCGCCCGAGGATCTCGTCGACGATGAAGCCCGGATAATCGCCCTCGACGTCGAGGTCGCGCAGGATGGCCACCATGGCGGCGACGTTGACCGCGAGGTCGCCGTCGGCGAACACCGCGTCGACCTCCGCTACGTACTGGGCCTCAGTCACGTGGGCGACGTCGGTCTCGAAGAGCTCCCCGAGGTCATCGCGGACGTCGTTGACGATCGGTACCACGCTGTCGGCACGGTCGGCCACCCAGTTTCGTTCGGCGGCGACGCGCTCCGGCGTGAGTTCCATATGGCTCCTTCGCGGCCGAAAACCCTCACGTTTGCGAAGGCTTTTATACCACGCGAGGAATAGCCTCGGGTAAGCGGGTTCTCCCTGGAATCTTCCCGCACGGACCAGGCCACGAACGACCTGGAAGCGTGTTCGTCACAGCACGGTTACTACCACACGATGATCCGGGACGAGAGACGAGACGTCAGACAGACTCACTTCCCACCGACGGCTGGTGTGCGAGTGGGTTCGCACTCGAGCTCGACAGGTCCCCGAGTCGTCGACGGCGTGGCGGACGCCGGCGTGACGAACGAGACGCGCCCCCGTGAGCGGGTCCACGCGAGTGAACTCTTGCGATTATGAGCACTGTAGAGCAGCAACTCGACGAACTGAAAGCAGAGATCACGAGCGAGTTACCGGGTCACATCTCGGTCTCGTCGGTGAAGTACGAAGGCCCCGAACTGGTCGTCTACACGCGCGATCCGAAGGAGTTCGCCCAGCAGGGCGACCTCATTCGACGGCTCGCGAGCAAACTCCGAAAGCGGATCACGGTTCGACCGGACCCGAGCGTCCTCTCACATCCCGACGAGGCGCGCGAGGAGATCATGGACGTCATCCCCGAGGAAGCCGGCGTCACGGACCTCGACTTCCACGCTGACACCGGCGAGGTCGTCATCGAGGCCGCAAAGCCAGGGATGGTGATCGGCCGCCACGGCTCGACCCTGCGTGAGATCACGAAGAACGTTGGCTGGACGCCCGAGGTCGTCCGCACGCCGCCGATCGAGTCTTCGACCGTCTCGAACGTTCGCAACTTCCTCAAACAGGAGCGCGACGAACGCCGGGACATACTCGAGAAGGTCGGCCGCCAGATCCACCGCCGGGAGATGTCCGACGACGAGTACGTCCGCATCACCACGCTGGGCTGCTGTCGAGAGGTCGGGCGCGCTTCGTTCATCCTCTCGACGCCCGAAACGCGCATCCTCATCGACTGCGGCGACAAGCCGGGTGCCGAAGGTGAGGTGCCGTACCTCCACGCACCCGAGGCCCTGGGCGCCGGCGCCCAGACCATCGACGCGGTCGTGCTCACCCACGCCCACCTCGACCACTCCGCGCTTATCCCACTGCTGTTCAAGTACGGCTACGACGGCCCCATCTACTGCACCGAACCTACCCGCGACCTGATGGGCCTGCTCACCCTCGACTACCTCGACGTCGCGGCCAAAGAGGGACGCACCCCGCCGTATGAGTCCGAGATGGTTCGCGAGGCGATCAAACACTGCATCCCGCTCGAGTACGGCGACGTCACCGACATCGCCCCCGACGTCAAGCTCACCTTCCACAACGCGGGTCACATTCTCGGCTCCGCCGTCTCCCACTTCCACATCGGTGACGGCCTCTACAACGTCGCCTTCTCCGGCGACATCCACTACAAGGACACCCGACTGTTCAACGGCGCCGTCAACGACTTCCCGCGCGTGGAGACGCTCGTCCTCGAGTCGACCTACGGCGGGCGCAACGACTACCAGACCGACCAGGAAGACTCCGAGCGAAAGCTCAAAGAGATCATCAAAGAGACCGCCGAGCGTGGCGGGAAGGTCCTCATCCCCGCCTTCGCAGTCGGTCGCTCTCAGGAGATCATGCTCGTCTTAGAGAAGGCGATGCGCGAGGGCGAAATCCCCTCGATGCCGGTCCACTTAGACGGGATGATCTGGGAGGCGACGGCGATCCATACCACGTATCCCGAGTATCTGCGTGACGATCTGCGCGACCGGATCTTCCACGAGGACGAGAACCCGTTCCTCGCCGACGAGTTCAACCACATCGACGGCGGCGAAGAGGAGCGCCAGGAGGTCGCCGACGGCGGTCCCTGTATCATCCTCTCGACCTCGGGGATGGTCACCGGCGGCCCGATCATGTCCTGGCTCGGCCACGTGGGCCCCGACCCGGACTCGACGCTCGTCTTCGTCGGCTACCAGGCCCAGGGGACCCTCGGCCGACGCATCCAGAGTGGCTGGGACGAGATCCCGACGAGCGAGGTCGGTCCCAGAAACCGTAACGGCAACGGCGGCGGCCGCGGCACCCTCTCGCTCAACCTCGACGTCGAGACCGTCGACGGCTTCTCCGGCCACGCCGACCGCGCTGGCCTCGAGAACTTCGTGAAGACCATGAACCCGCGTCCCGAGAAGGTGCTCTGCGTCCACGGCGACGAACGCTCCACCCAGGACCTCTCCTCTGCGCTCTACCACGAGTACAACATGCGCACGTTCGCGCCGAAGAACTTAGAGACGTTCCGGTTCCTCTAGTCGACCCCCGCCCCAGTCGTTCGTCGATTTACTACCGATCCTCGAGCAGTCGCTTCAGCCGATCGAGCTCCGCGAGCGCCTCGACTGGCGTCATGTGAGCGAGCTCGAGCGCGCGGAGTTCGGCCGCGACGTCGGTCGGGTCGTCGCCACCGTCGGCCGTCGCACTCGAGTCCGACGCGTCGTCGCGGTCGGCTCGCACGGTCGCCTCGAGCAGGTCCCGCGAACGCTCGATTACCGATTCGGGCAGGCCCGCGGTGGTGGCGACCTCGACGCCGTAGGAGCCCTCGGCCGCGCCGGGGACGAGCTCGTGGTCGAAGGTGACCGCGCCGTCGACCTCGGTCGCCTCGAAGTGGCAGTTGACGGCGGCCTCGAGCTCGTCGGCGAGCTCGGTCAGGGGGTGGTGGTGGGTGGCAAAGAGTGTGAGTGCGCCCACCTCGTCGTGGAGGTGTTCGGCCATCGCCCGGGCGATGGCCATCCCGTCTGCGGTCGACGTCCCGCGTCCGACCTCGTCGAGCAAGACGAGCGAGTGTTCGTCAGCCCCCTCGAGGATCGTCGCGAGTTCGTCCATCTCGACCATGAACGTCGAGCGGCCGCCGGCGATGTCGTCGCTCGCGCCGACGCGGGTGAAGATCCGGTCGACGGGTGTGAGCGTGGTGGCGCGGGCGGGGACGAAACTGCCGAGCTGCGCGAGCAGCACGATCAGGGCGACCTGGCGCATGTACGTCGACTTCCCGGACATGTTCGGCCCCGTGACGATGGCGAGGCGCCGGTCGTTCGAGAGGCGGGCATCGTTGGGGACGAACGACGACTGGGAGCGTTCGACGACCGGGTGGCGACCGCCCTCGACGTGGATCCGAGCGCCGTCGCCGCGCTCGAGGAGCTCGGGTCGGCAGTAGTCGTACTGGGCGGCAACCGTCGCGAGTGAGACGAACGCGTCGAGGCTGGCGAGCGCGTCGGCGAGCGCCTGGACGCGCTCGACCTCGGCGCCGACTCGACGGCGCACCTCGCGGAAGCGGTCGTACTCCCGCCGGTCGGCTCGCTCCTCGGAACTGACGATCTCGTCCTCCCGGGACTTGAGTTCGGGCGTGACGAACCGTTCTGCGTTCTTCAGCGTTTGACGACGCTCGTAGTCGCCGGGAACGGACTCGAGGTTCGGCTTGGTCACCTCGATGTAGTAGCCGTGGACCGAGTTGTAGCCGACCTTGAGCGAGTTGATCCCCGTGCGCTCGCGCTCGCGTGCCTCGAGCTCGTCGATCCAGCGCTTCCCGTCGCGGGCGGTCTCCCGGAGTGCGTCGAGGTCCTCGTCGTAGCCTTCGGCGATGATTCCGCCCTCGGTGAGCTCGATCGGCGGCGCCTCGACGATCGCCCGGTCGATCAGCTCGCGGACGTCGGCGAGCGGATCGAGTTCGTCGTAGAGCTCGGTTAGCCGGTCCGACTCGGCGAACTCGAGCTCCGTCCGGACGTCGGGGACGACCGCGAGCGTGTCGTGCAGCGATCGGAGGTCGCGGGCGGTCGCCCGTTCGCGCGAGATTCGGCCGATGAGCCGCTCGAGGTCGTAGACGTCCCGGAGCAGTTCGTGGAGCGCCTCGCGGCTCCCGACCGCCGTCGTCAGCTCCTCGACGGCGTCCAGTCGATCCTCGATCTCGGCGGGATCGCGCAACGGCCGTCGGAGCCAGTCGCTGAGTGTTCGACTCCCCAGCGCGCTGGCGGTTTCGTCGAGGACACCGACGAGCGTCGCCTCCTCGGTGGCGCCGACCGCTCGCGGCTCGAACAGCTCGAGGCTGCGCAGGGCGACGGCGTCGAGCAGCAGGTACTCCCGGGGATCGTAGCGGGTGAGGTGGGTGAGATACTCGAGTCGCGGTCCGTCTCTCGCTCTCTCGCCGCCGTCGTCGGGCTCGTCGACGTCCTCGGCATCGACGCCGCCGCGGGCGTACTCGGCGTAGGAGAGAAGCGCCCCGCAGGCGCGAATCTCCGCCTCGCTCGCGAGCCGCGCGTCGGGATCGCCGAAGTAGGTCGCGACGAGTTCAGACGCCCGCTCGAGCTCGAACGCCGCCCGGTCGTAGGGCGTCACCAGCACGTCCTCCGGGAGCAACTCGCTCGAGACGGCTGGGCCGAGGATCGCTTCCGCGGGGGAAAAGCGGCTCACCTCGTCGGCGATCGACTCGGCCCGGGTCGAACTCGTCGCGAGGAAGTCACCCGTCGAGACGTCGAGCAGGGCGAGCCCGCGTTCGTCGCCGTCGCGGGCCAGCGCCGCGACGAAGTTGTTGTCGGCGCCCGCGAGCAGTTCGTCCTCGGTGAGCGTTCCGGGGGTGACCACCCGCGTCACCGCCCGCTCGACGACGCCCGTCGCCTCTTCGGGGTCTTCGACCTGGTCGGCGATCGCCACGCGGTAGCCCGCCTCGAGCAACCCCTCGACGTAGGAGGCCACGTTGTCGATCGGGATCCCCGTCATCGGGTAGGTGCCCGTCGAATCTTCGCGTTTGGTGAGCGTCAACTCGAGCAGGCGGGCGGTCCGCTCGGCGGCGCCACAGAACGTCTCGTAGAAGTCGCCGACCTGGAAGAGCACGAGCGCGTCGTCGTAGCGCGCACAGAGGTCGTGGTACTGGGCCATCATCGGCGTGAGCTCCTCGCGTTTCTCGGCCATCTCCTCGGGAGGTCCCAGCGCCGGATCCATGGTCGTTAGCCGAAACTCGAGGCGGAAATAGTTGCTGATCGACCGGGATCGAGTGGCCAGAAAGTGGGGGGCGGCTCCCGGGCAGCGTCGAAGCGGTGGACTTCGGCGCCATCCGCGTCCGCTCGAGTCGTTCCTGGCCTCTCGACTCGTCCCGTCGGTACCGTCGTTCTCGTCGACGAATCCGACGGGGCGACACGACCTAGGTGAGTCGATCGACGACCGTCTCCTCGTCGACGACGAGGTTGTACGCCCCCTCGTCGTCGTTCCAGAGGGCGAGTGCCCCTTCGAACGCGAGGACGTCGCCGTAGTCGGCCTCGAACAGCGGTCGGTTCAGCGCGGTCTCGTTCGTCACCACGGCGTAGTGGTCAACCGCCTCGCTGCCGTCGGTGATCTTGAACAGCGGGTTCGCGTCGGGATTGTCGGTCAGCGACCGGCTGAACTTCGCCGCGACGAGGTCGATCCGGTTCGTGACGTGGCGCTCCATCTCGGCCAGCTTCGCCCATCGGCCCGGGTCGAGCTCGAGGTCGATCCGTCGGGTGCCGTCGAGCCGGAGGATCGAGTAGGAGAACTGGACGTCGACGTTGCGAAACTCCCCCGGTGTGTGCTCGGCGTCGGCCGCCGCCTCCTCGAGTCGGCGCTGGAACGGCGGCACCTCGAGGTCGGGGCGGACGTCGAACGACCAGCCACGGTCGGCGGGCGTCTCACCCGGCCAGAGCCGGACGGCAGGACTGTAGATCGTCACCTGGCCGGGCTCGAGTTCGTCGGTCTCGTCCCCGGCCCCGGCAGCGCCGCCGCGCGGGGCGATTCGCTCGCCTTCGACCGCGCGCTCGAGGTCGCGCAGCTGGATGCTGGTGTGTTTGTCGGCGGGGGCCATCGCCAGCAGCGAGCCGTCGGGAGCGAGGGTCTCGAGACAGGATCGGAGGACGGCCTCGGGATCCTCGAGTTCGCTGAGGACGTTGCAGACGAGGACGAGGTCGAACGGCTCGTCGTCGGTTCCGAACTCGAACGCCTCGACAGTCGTCCGGTGGATCGTCGGGTGGACGTTGCGTCCCGTCTCCGCGAGCAGTTTCTCGAGTACGTCCGCCGCGGCGCTCGGCTCGACGGCGTGGTACTCGAGCAGGGCGTCCTCGGGTAGGTAGTCACAGAGTCCAAGCGCCGGTCCCCCGACGCCGGCGCCGACGTCGAGCACGCGCAGGCGCCGACCCAGCAGCCCGCGTTCGGCGAGGTCGGTGAGGGCGTACTGGACGGCGGCGTAGTAGCCCGGCAGGTGGTAGATCGCGTAGCCGGCGGCTACGTCGTCGTCGTACTCGACGGGCCGTCCCTCGAGGTAGCTGGCCTTGAACCGGCGGATGGTCGAACGAAGTAGGTTGCCCGAGGCCCCGTCGTACCACGTCGGACCGTACCGGTCGGCGAGCAGCTCCTCGAGCCGGTTCGCGTAGTCGGCGGGGAACCGTTCGACGGGTAGCTCCCGTGGCCTGACGGGGTCGTCGGCGACGGGGACGAAGGTGCCGTCGGCGCGCTCGAGCAACCCGAGGTCGAACGCCTCCTCGCGTAAGAGCTGGCGAACCACGGCGGGGTGTGGCGTACCGTCGACGTACTCGTGGATCTCCTCGGGATCGATCGGCCTGACGTTGCGCAGGTACTTCGCGTTCGATCGGACGGCCTCGCGGTGGTCCGTCACGCGTCGTCACCCCCGCTCGAGTCGTGCCGACTGCCCTCCCAACGCGTCGCAGCCTCGCGGTACAGCGACTCGAACCCGTCGGCGTCGGCGTCGGCGAGGCGTTCGGCGGCGTTGGCGACCGCCTCGACCCCGTCGAACGTCTCCTGAATGTCGGCGTACACCCGCGGCGTCCCGCCGGTCACCGTCTCGACGAGGTCGGAGAGCCCATCGTAAATCGGCGTCTCGAACCCCTCCGGGGCGGGGTCGGCGGCGAGCGCAAAGGAGAGGACGGCCGCGTGGGCGGCCGCCTGTACGGACTCCATCGCCTCGTCGTGTTCGGCCGCGGTCGTCTCCACCAGGTCGTTTCCCCGCTCCTCGAGCGCTTCCAGTAGCGCTGCCGAGACCGGCCCCGGCGAGTCCTCGACGACGGCGATCGATCCGGGCGCACGCTCGGGAGCGAACAGCGGGTGGAGGCTGACCCGTTCGCGCGCTGGGGCGTGTTCGGCCATCGCCTCGAGCGCCGGCCCCATCACGCCCGAGACGTCGAGCACCGCCTCCTGTGCCCGCGGTGCGTGTTCGGCGATCGCCGTCGCGACGTAGCGCATCGGGACGGCCAGACAGACCGCGTCGAACCGCTCGTCGCCCTCGAGCGGGACGGCGCGGCCGCCGATCGCCTCGGCCGCCTCCGTCGCGGCTTCCTCGTCGATGTCGGCGAAGGTGACCGTGGCATCGACGGCGTCCCCGAACCACCGTCCCACGTCCCCCGCGCCGACGACCAGTACGTCCATCGACCCACCGTACCAGTCGCCGTTTCAAAAGGCGTTCGGTCGTCTCGGGCGCGCCGACGCGGCCCGGTCAGTGGGTGTCGTCCTCGAGCTGGCGGAGCCGTCGGCAGTGACCGGCCACGCCTTCGGCCGTCATCGTGGTCGGCGACGATCAGGCGACGTCCTCGCTGATCCACAGCTCGCCGTCGGGTTCGATGGTGACGAACGCGTCGAACACCTCGTCGTACACCGTCCACCGATACCGTTCGGCCACGTCGTCGCGACGCACGACGATCTCGTACTCGCCGCTGTACTCGGCGACCGCCTCGAGTTCGACCGTCGAGCCTGGCTCGACCGTGTACTCGTCGTCCACCAGTTCCTCGCCGTCGCGCGTCACGACGACCTCTACGGTGTGCGGTTCGTCGTGCAGGTTTTCGACGACCAGATCACGCGGCGGCTCGAGGGGTTCCGGCTCGTCGGTCCCGTCGTCGCGTTCGGACTCGTCCTCGCCGATCTCGACCGGATCCGCGTCCGGGGTCGCGCCGACGAAGACGCCGGCCGCCCGTTCCGGCGCGGGCCGGTCGTCGTCGGTGACCCGGATCACGACGCTGTGGTGGTGGTCGACGGCGGGATACTCCTGGCCGTCCTCCCGGCGATCCGTCTCGCACAGGTAGACGACGACGGTCTCGTCGTCGGGTCGTTCGACGCCCTCAACGGTGAGCGAAAAGCCGTGGGTGAGCCAGTGTTCGGCGACGACGAGGGACGACTCGTCGTAGTCGGTCGTCTCGAGGAACGCGCGTTCCTCCTCGGCCAGTCGCTCGAGGTCGACCAGCTCTTCGGCGTCCGTCGCCGACCGGAGCAGTACCAGGTGCGGTTCGGCGGCCGGCGGCGCTTCCGTCTCGAGCCAGCCCGGCTCGTCGACGACGGCCGTCTCCTCGTACGCTACCGTGTTTGCACCTGCGTCGGGTCGAACGCAGTGATCCGTGTCAGTCGACTCCCCGTTCTCGTCGTCGCTGGATTCCGGATCTCCGGAGAGACAGCCAGCGCCGAGGAGGGCGACGGCGGAGCCAGTTCCGGCGAGCAGCGTCCGACGGTTCATACGTGACGTCCCAGAGCGATCGGTATCTGTCTTCGGGGAGGTGAACGAACGATTTCACCGATCGAAGACGGTGTCGAAGAACTTCCGCTCGGCGGCCCGGAGGTGCTGGGTGAACGTCGCGGGGGAGATGCCGAGTCGGTCGGCGACCTCCTCGCCGGTGCTCGCGCGCGGCCAGTCGAAGTAGCCCGCGAAGACGGCCGTCTCGAGCGCCTCTCGCTGTTTCTCGGTGAGCTCGCGCTCGAGCAGCGCGTCGTACTCCGGCCGGTCGTCGTCGGATCGATCGGCGGTGCGCTGGGCGACGAAACTTGCGGCGGGACACTCCGCTTCCACCACGTCGATCAGTCGGCGCGCGTCGGTTCCGTGGGGGAGGTCGACGACGATGCGCATGTCGCCGTCGTCGATCGACGTGGACGTCACCTGGCCGCCGTGGCCCGCGAGTGCGTCGACGAGAGAGACACCGCTCGTGGTCCGGGCCTCGAACTCGTACTCGCCGTAGCCGCTGGTAATGGCTCGAACGTCGTCGATCCACTCGACCTGGCTGGCCCGTTCGAAGAACTCCTCCCGGGGGAGCTCACTCGCCACGCCGTAGGCGAGGAGCGCGCCGTCGCGCTTTAGAATCCGATCGACGTGGATGTGTCCACCTTCGTCTCGCGAGAGCGCGGCCAACTCCTCGGCGACGCCCTCGAGCTGGAACTCGAGTTCGAGTGACGTGTCACTCACCAGCGCCTCCCGTCGCTCGATCGCGGCGATCGCGTGGCCGACGACGTCACCGAGCCCGTCGAGGACGTCGAGCTGGGAGCCGGTGAACGCGTTCGGTCGGCCAGCGTAGACGTTCAGGACGCCATAGAGGAGGTCGTCGTGGAGGATCGGGACGGACGCCGAGGAGCGGTAGCCGCGCTCCAGCGCCCGCTCACGCCACGGTTCGAACGACGCGTCCGACTGGATGTCGTGAGCGAGCTGGATCTCGTGCGTCCTGACCGCTCGTCCCGACGGCCCCTGACCGGTGGCCTCGTCGTCGACTGTGATGGTGACTGCCTCGAGGTAGCCCGCTTCGACCCCTGCCGACGCCGACGGAAGGATCTCGTTACCGCCGCGTTGCAGCTGGCCGATCCAGGCGAACCGGTAGCTGTCCGACTCGGCGAGTCGATCGCAGACGGCCTGCTCGAGCTCCTCCCGCGTCGACGTGGTGATGACGTCGTGGGTGATCGTCTGACTGATCTCGTTCAGCCGGTTGAGCGACTCCAGTTGTTTTCGCCGCCGCTCGCGGTCTCGCTCCTGTCGCGTCCGTTCGATCGAGTGGTGGATCGACCGGATCAATAGGTCGTCGGTCACCTCTCCTTTGACGAGGTAGTCCTGGGCGCCGCGCTCGATGGCTTCGATCCCGACGTCCTGATCGCGAACGCCCGTGAGGACGAGCACCGGTGTCCACTCGACGACCTCGAGCGACCGGGAGAGTGTCTCGAGTCCGGTGCTGTCCGGGAGGTTCAGGTCGAGGAGGACGACGTCGACGGAGTTCGACTCGAGGTGGTCGATGCCAGCCTCGAGTCGTGACGCTTGGACGAGGGTCGGCTTGCTTCCCGCGACGCCGGCGGATTCGACGCGCTGTGTCAGTTCGTCGGTGCGTCGAAGCATTTCCTCGATCAGGCGGGCGTCACCGGGGTTGTCCTCGACGAGGAGAACGTCGAGTCCCTCGCTCTCGTCCGTATCGTCCTGCGTCTCGACGCGGTCGGGAATCTCGTCGGTGCTCACGATTCGTTCCCCTCCGTTGGCAGTCGAACGACGCGGAACCAGAACGCTTCGAACGCCTTGACGGCGTCGATGAACTCGTCCGGATCGACCGGCTTCGTGAGGTAGGCGTTGGCGTGGAGTTCGTAGGACCTGACGACGTCCTCTTCGGCTTTCGAGCTTGTCAGCACGATCACCGGGATACACCGCAGCTCCGGATCGCCCTTGAGTTCCTCGAGCACCTCGTCGCCGTTCTTGCGTGGGAGGTTGAGGTCGAGCAGAATCAGGTCCGGGCGCGGGGCGTCCTCGTACGCCTCGCGCTGGGCGAGGAACTCGAGCGCTTCGTGGCCGTCGGTGACGACGTGGAGGTCGTTCTCGATTCGTCCCTGTTTGAACGCCTCCTTCGTGAGGCGGACGTCGCCGGGGTTGTCCTCGACGAGCAGTATCTGTGCCGGTTCGGATGACGTCGGTCGGATCTCAGACATGGTCGGTTGGAATGGCTGGCAGGGTGAACGAGACGGTCGATCCTACACCGGGTTCGGAGTCGACCCAGATCCGGCCGCCGTGTCGTTCGACGATTCGTTCACAGAGCGCGAGGCCGATGCCGGCACCCTCGTACTCCTCGACGCTGTGGAGACGGTTGAACACCTCGAAGATCCGGTCGGTCTGGTCGGGGTCGATGCCGATCCCCTCGTCCTCGACCGAGACGACCCACTCCGAGCCGCGCTCCTCGGCGAAGACGGTGACGCGCGGGGGGTCGTCGCCGGCGTACGTGATCGCGTTGTCGAGGACGTTCTGGAACAGCTGTCGAAGCTGCCCCGGATCGCCGTGGACGTGCGGGAGCGCATCCACGTCGACGACGGCGTCGCACTCGTCGACTTTCATCCCGAGGTCGGTCAAGACGTCCTCGACGACGTCCTCGAGGTCGACGGGCTCGAGCGGATCGCCACGCGTGTCGACCCGCGAGTACGCGAGGAGCCCGTCGATCATCTCCTGCATTCGGTCCGCGCCGTCGACGGCGAACTCGATGAACTCTCGGCCGTCCGAATCGAGCTCGTCGGCGTACCGGCGCTCGATCAGCGTGAGGTAGCTCGAGACCATCCGCAGGGGCTCCTGGAGGTCGTGGGAGGCGGCGTAGGCGAACTGTTCGAGTCGCTCGTTGGACTCCTCGAGTTTCCGCTGGTACTCCTTGCGCTCGGTGACGTCCTGCACCATGACCATCCCGGCGAACACCGCAGACTGTTCGTCACGTACAGGGACCGTGTGGACGAGCAACTCTCGGCCCGCGAGCGCTATCTCGAACGCGTTCTCCTCGCCCTCGAGGGCAGCGCGGAACTTCGGCTCGATCTCGGCGATAACGTCCTCCGAGTACCGATCGTGGATCGACGTCCCGATCACGTCGTCGCTGGTCATGTTGAGTTCATCGAGTAACTCTCCGCCGACGAGCGTGTACTGGAGATCCTCGTCGAACAGCCCGACGGCGCCGTTCGGGAAGTGATCGACCAGCGTCCGGTAGCGCCGTTCTGACTCCTCGAGCCGTCGCTGTCGCGCCCGGCGTTCGGAGATATCCCGGACGACGCCGATTCGCCTCCGTTCGCCGGACGCCTCGTCGACGTGGCTCGTGATCGTCGCTTCGGTCGGAACCCGCTCGCCGTCGGCCGTCTCGAGGTCGGCCTCGAGTTTCGTCTCGTCCGGCTCGGCTGCCAGTTGCCGGGCCCGTTCCATCACCGCCTCGTCGGCGACGAGCGAGCCGTGGGCCCCGAGGAGCTCCTCTCGGCTGTAGCCGGTCAGCTCAGTGTACGCCCGGTTGACCATCGTGAACCGGCCCTCGGCGTCGACCGTGTAGATGCCGTCGTCGACCGTCTCCACGATCGTCTCGTACTTCGAGAGCCGCCGTTCTCGCTCCTTTCGTTCGGTGACGTCCCGGGTGACGCCGACGCGGCCCGTCTCGGCGCCCAGCTCGAGGGGAACGAACTGATTCTGCACGGTTCGTGTCTCTCCGTCCGGCCCGTCGATCTCCGTTTCGAACTCCACCGCGTCGAGTTCGCCGTCGACGAGCTGTCGCCACTCCGCTTCGTCCGTGTCGACGAAGCGATCGCCGAAGAAGCGAGAGCCGTGGGAGCCGAGCAACTCCGCTCGCGTATGCCGGCTCATCGAGACGAACGCGTCGTTGACGAAGACGATCGTCCCCTCTCCGTCGGTGGCGTACACGCCGTCGTTCACCGTCTCGACCATCCGCTCGAATCGCTCTAACTGGCGCTCGCGCTCCTTTCGTTCGCTCACGTCCCGGAAGTACACCGACAGCCCCGTCTCGGAGGGGTAGGCGCTCACCTCGAGCCAGCCGTCCGCGACCGGCGAGTACGCCTCGAACGTGACCGACTCCTGGGTCGCCATCGCTCGCCGGTACTCCTCCTCGAAGCGCGATCCGACGGCGCTCGGGAACGCCTCCCAGACGCTCTCGCCGATCAGGTCGCGATCCTCGGCATCGAGGAGCTCCCTGGCGCGGTCGTTGATGTAGGTAACGTTCCAGTCCGTATCGAACGCGTTGAACGCGTCGGTGACGCGCTCGAGCGTCGTCTCGAGTCGGCGCTCGAGTCGCTTCTCCTCGGTAATGTCCTTGAGCGCGTACACCGCGCCGTCGAACCGGCCCTCGGCGTCGTAAAGCGGCGCACAGTGGGCCGTTATCCACACCCGTGTGCCGTCCGGGTGGTCGATGCCGATCACCTCGTCGTACACCGGTTCGCCGGTCTCCTGGACGATCGAGAACGGTAGCTCCGCACCCGACAGCGCCTCGCCCGACTCGTCGACGATGTTCCACCGATCGTCGTCGTGGACGTACGTCCGAAGTTCCTCGAGCGAGCGGCCCAGGATCGCCTCGGCGCGGTCGTTCGCGAAGACGTTCATCCCGTCGGCGTCGATGAGCGTGATGCCGACCGGGCTCGTCTCGAGGATCCGGTCTTTCAGGGCCCGTTCTGCGCGCAGTTGCTCCTCGGTCCGCTTCTGGTCGGTGACGTCCTTGAACGCGAGGATCACGCCCGTCACCTCGCCATCGGCGGATCGGAGCGGCCCGGCGTTGACCGAGAGCCAGACGCGGCCGCCGTCGGGATCGGCGACCCCCATTCTGAACCCGAGGGCCCGTTCTCCGTTCTCTACCACCCGCTTGGACGGGACCAGTTCGTCGGGGAGCGGCGCCCCCGACTCGTCGACGAACCCCCACCCGGGATCGTCGTTCGACATCGCCTCGATCGTCTCCCGGTCGCGCCGGAGGATCTCCGTGGCGCGCTCGTTGGCGGAGACGACCGCCCCGTCGGCGTCGAGGTGGAGGATGCCGACCGGGCTCGTCTCGACGATCCGATCCCTGAGCGCCCGTTCTTCCCTGAGCCGTCGGTTCTTCGCTTCGTTCTCGATCGCCGATGCGAGGAGATTGGCGACGCTCTGAACGAACGTGACGTCGGCCTCCGTGAACGTCCGTTGGTCGGTCGTATGGACGCCGAAGACACCCCACGGCTCCTCGATCGAGCCGACGACGACGTTGACGCCGCTCGTAACGTCGTGCTCGACGAGGACGTCCAGGCCGGAAACGCGTGACTCGTTCTCGAGGTCCTCGACCACGACCGGCGCTTCGGTGAGCAGCGTCTGCCCGGCCTGTGAGTCGGGACCTGTCGGAACCGTCGCCGAGCCGACGACCCCGCCGTCCCAGCCGACGCCCTGAACGAGTCGCAACTCCTCGCCCCCCGGCAACAGCTCGAGGATATTACAGTAGTCTGCCCCGAGCGTCTCGCGGACGGCCTCGGTCGTTTCGAACATGAATTCGTCGAGGTCACGGGACTCGAGCGCCCGTTTTCCGAGTTCGGCGACGACCTCCTGCTGTCGAACGCGGGCCTCGAGGTCGCCGTCCGCGTGGTTGGAGGTGGCCATTGAATTACCCCACCTGATGCGACGAGCACGGGTAAATGTGGCGCCGACCTCGCCACTGAATAACAGATTTGTGAAAAGCCGTCCGGGATCCTGACTGTCGGCAAGACCGGCTGACAGCCACGAACACGGGCGAGGGAGACGAGCCCGATTCCGGACCGGTCCGATTCGCTGACGTACTGTCAAACCGTGCAACTGTGTTATCCCCGTACACGCCCTCCCTACCCCTGGAGAACACAATGAGTTCGACAACTACCAACGGCGCGCAAGCAGTACCGTACAGCCTCGAGACGGGATGGCGAACGCTCGCGATGGCCGGCAGCGTGATCGGGCTGGTCGGCATCCTGGCGATCGCCTTCCCGCTCGCGACAGGGCTTTCGATCACCTACGGGATCGGCCTGCTGCTGGTCCTCGGCGGCGTCGTCCACGGCGCCCACGCGTTCACGGCGCGTGGCTGGCGGGGCTCGGTCTGGCAGCTCACCCTCGGCGCCGTCTCTGTGATCGCCGGCCTGCTCTTGCTCGTCAACCCGATCCTCGGACTGGCGAGCCTGACGCTGCTGGTGATTGCCTACCTGCTCGTCGACGGCGTCGCCGAACTGGCGACGAGCTACCGGATGGCCGGCCAGGCCGGCCGGGGCTGGGTCGCCGTCAGCGGCGCGATCTCGCTCGTGCTGGCCGCCCTCCTCTGGGCCGGCTTCCCGGCCGACGCGGCCTGGGCGATCGGACTGCTGGTCGGCGTGAGCCTGTTCGTGACCGGCTCCTCGATGGTCCTCGTGGCGTTCGCCGGTCGTGGCGTGGAAGAGGACGTGAGCCCGCCCACAGCCGAACCGCGCCGCACCTGAGTCGCGTCACACGCGAGTTCACATCTTTCAGTCGTTCCATCTTTCAGTCGTTCGTCACCGCTCGAGCGAGCGTGACGGGGTGCTACTCGAGTGCGTCCGCGACGTCGTCCCACTCGAGGAACGCGGGCCACTCCCGGCTCACCCAGGCCGCCTCGACCGTCCGCTCCTCGTCGATCAGGAACGCGGCCATCCGGGGCTCGCTGACGCCGGCCATCCCGTCGAGGTCGTGGGCGACGCCGTAAGTTTCGGCGACTTCGTTCGTCGGGTCCGAAAAGAGCGCGAACGGGACGTCGCGTTCCCGGAGGAAGCGAACCTGATCGTACGGCGTCGAGACGGTGATCCCGACGACGGTGGTCTCGAGGTCGTCCCAGCCGCGCTCGCCGAGTTCGTCCCAGGTGTACTGGGCGAGGAAGCTGCCGATCATCGGGGTGAACACGAGGAGGACGGGGCCGGCGAGCGCCGAGAGCGAGCGATCCTCCCAGAACTCGTCGGTGACCAGCGGCCGGGTGAAGTCGGGCGCCTCGTCGCCGGGCTCGAGGTGGTCGGCGGGACCGAGGTCGACGACCTCGAAGTCGACCATCAGCGGACACCCCCGTCGCCGCCGTCAGCCACCGCCGGCTCGCCCGCCGCGGCTGAGCCGTCGCCGTAGGTCGACTCGAGATATTCGACGATGTTCGCACTCTCGGCCATCGTGACGCCGGTGCGCTCGTCGACGATCACCGGGACGGTCCTGACGCCGGCGACGCGCTTGACGACGTCCCGTCTCGAGTGCAGCGGCTCGACGAACCGCGAGCGATAGGGGAGGTCGTACGCCTCGAGGAGGTGGGTGACGCGTTCGCAGTACGGACAGCCCTGGAGTCGGTAAAACGTGACGTGCGGTTCGGTCGTGCCCATAGAGCCCGGTTGGGGAACGCGCCGGGAATAGCCTTCGCAACCGGCGAACGCGCCCGTCGGTGATCGCGTGGCGACGAACGGGCTCGTCGATGAGAAAGCGTTAATCGGCCAGAGCGTAAACCTCAGGCAGTCAATGGCGCTGTCTCCGCTCTTCGAGGTGCTGCTGGCCGCCTACGAACTCCCCGGAACGGGACTCGAGTTCGATCAGTCGACGGTGACGATCGTGGGCGTAGTCGCGGTCATCGGCCTCATTGGACTCTCGGGGTTTTTCTCCTCCTCGGAGATCGCCATGTTCTCGCTGCCAAAACACCGCGTCGAGGGGATGGTCGAGGAGGGCGTCGCGGGTGCCGAACGGGTGAAGGCGCTGAAAGCGGACCCACACCGGCTGCTCGTGACGATTCTCGTCGGGAACAACATCGTCAACATCGCGATGTCCTCGATCACCACCGCACTGCTCGGCCTCTACTTCGGCGGCCTCGAGGCGGTCGTGCTTGCCACGCTCGGCATCACGGCGATCGTCCTCCTCTTTGGCGAGAGTGCCCCCAAATCCTACGCCGTCGAGAACACCGAATCGTGGTCGATCCGCATCGCGAGGCCGCTGAAGACCGCAGAGTACCTGATGTATCCTCTCGTGGTGCTCTTCGATTACCTCACCCGACAGGTCAACCGCGTCACGGGCTCGACGGGCGCGATCGAGACGCCGTACGTCACCCGCGACGAGATCCAGGAGATGATCGAGTCCGGCGAGCGTGAGGGCGTCTTAGCGGAGGAAGAACACGAGATGCTCACCCGCATCTTCCGCTTCAACAACACCATCGTCAAGGAGGTGATGACGCCGCGACTCGACATCACGGCGGTGCCCAAAGATGCCACCATCGACGAGGCGATCGAGACCTGTATCCAGAGTGGCCACGCCCGCATCCCGGTCTACGAGGGCAGTCTCGACCACGTGCTGGGCGTCGTCCACATCCGCGACCTCGTGCGCGACCTCAACTACGGCGAAACCGACGATCTCGAACTCGAGGACCTCATCCAGCCGACGCTGCACGTCCCCGAGTCGAAGAACGTCGACGAACTCCTCTCCGAGATGCGCGAGAACCGGATGCACATGGTGATCGTCATCGACGAGTTCGGCACCACCGAAGGGCTCGTCACGATGGAGGACGTCGTCGAGGAGATCGTCGGCGAGATCCTCGAAGGCGGCGAGGAAGAGCCCATCGAGGAGATCGACGAGCACACCGTCCTGACCCGCGGCGAGGTCAACATCGAGGACGTCAACGACGCCCTCGAGATCGAGCTCCCGGAAGGCGAGGAGTTCGAGACGATCGCCGGCTTCATCTTCAACCGCGCAGGCCGACTCGTCGAGGAAGGCGAAGAGATCGTCTTCGACAGCGTCCGCATCACGGTCGAGGACGTCGAGAACACCCGAATCATGAAAGTCCGGCTGACGAAACTCGAGGAGCAGGGGTCGGTCGCCGAGAACGGCGACGAGGCCAACGCAGGGTAGCGGCGACGAGGCCAACGCGGGGAGTCGGTACGTCGCGGGTCGCGCCACGCTGGGCCCTCCGCTCGCGCCGACGATCAGGGGAGCAAGACGACCTTCCCGGTGCTCTTGCGCTCTTCGAGGAACCGGTGGGCCTCGACGGTCTCGGTCAACGGGAACGTCTCGCCGACGATCACCTCGAGGTCGCCGCTCGACAGCGCCGCCGTCAGGTCCGGAATCGCAGCTACGACGCGCTCGGGGTCGTGGCGCATGGCGTTCCCGAGGTGGAAGCCGATCACGGACTTGTTCTCGAACAGGAGCCGCCGGTTCTCGACTGCGGCCGGGATGCCGCTGGCGACGCCGTAGGTGACGAGCCGACCGAAGTGGGCGAGCGAATCGAGGCTGCGCTCGAAGACGTCGTCACCGACGCTCTCGAGGACGAGGTCGACGCCCTCGCCGTCCGTTTCCGCCTCGATCACGGCCGCGAAGTCCTCCGCGGTGTACTCGATCGGGTGGTCACAGCCGAGGTTGGCGGCGAGGTCGAGTTTCGCCTCGCTGCTCGCGGTGCCGAACACTTCCGCGTCGGCGCGGTCGGCGAGCTGGACGGCGGCCGTGCCGACGCCGCCCGCGGCGGCCTGGATCAGTACGCGCTCGCCCGCCTCGAGGCCGCCCCAGCCGAACAGACAGGAGTGGGCGGTGAGGTGCTGGATCGGAAAGCCGGCGGCCTCCTCGACGCTCATCCCTTCCGGAATCGGGAACAGCGTCCGCTCGTTCGCGACGGCGTACTCGGCGTAGCCGCCGCGATCGACGATCGCGACGACCCGCTCGCCCGGTTCCCGGTCGACGCCCTCGCCGACGGCGTCGATCGTTCCCGCCGCTTCCATGCCAGGGACGTACGGCGGCTTCGGACCGCCAGGGTACAGCCCGCGACGCTGCATGACGTCCGCGTAGTTGATCCCCGCCGCCTCGACCGCGATGCGAACCTCGCCGGGGCCAGGGTCAGGTACCTCGCGGTCGGTGACCTCGAGGACGTCGGCGTTGCCGTACGCGGTGACTTCGATCGCGTCCATGGCTGTGATGTTTGGGATCGAGTCGCATAAAGTCGGGAGCACCGGAACGAACTGACGGAGCGAACCGACGCGGTCGCCGGTCCGGGCCCGCGGTGGCGGTCGTCCGGGCCGGACTCACGTCGCGTCGTCGTAGAACGTCTCGTGGGCCTCGAGCGACTCGATCTTCGACGGGACCGCGTGGCGGACGATGTAGACGTCGTAAGACTCCTCTTCGGCGACCCTTGCGGCGACGCTCGCGACCGGCGTCACCACGCTGCCGACGTTCTCGCTCCCGAGGAAGACGACCGACGGGTCGTGTTCCGCTGCCAGTCGTTCGACCCGTTCGGCCAGCTCCTCGGCGGGTGGGTACTCGCGGATTCGCTCGTACTCGAAGTCGGCCTCGGGGGCGAGTTCTTCGACGCGGCGCTCGAGCGCCTCGACGACGGTGTCGACGTCGTACGGCTCGTCCTCGTCGATCCAGCCTTTCTCCCGCGCGTAGCGGGTGCGTTCGGGGATCACGGCGACGGTCACGACGTCCTCTCCGAGGGCGTCTGCGTACTCGAGCGCCCTGACGAGCGCAGCCTCGGCGAGCGCCGAGCCGTCGAAGGGAACCACGAAGGTCATGCCCGTGGATTTTACCGACCGGCTATTAACTTCGAGGGGTGATTCCAGGCCGGTGGGCGGCCGAGGGAACGGACTTCAGGTCGGCGGACTGGCCGAAAGAAGGTGCTCGGGATCGGGGCCGAACGAGGGTGAAACGCGGTCGACGAGAACCCTCGAGAGAGGTGAAACGCGGTCGAGACTCAGTAGAACTCGCGGACGAGGTCCATCGCGTCCTCGGGTGCGCCTTCGGGGATGTCGGACATGTCCTCGGTGAGGCCGTGCTGTTCGCCGTACGGAACGGAGTTTTCGTCCTGGTAGATGACGCCCTGGTACTCCTTGTCGGCGTCGAGGATGATCTCCTTGGCCGCCTCGTAGTCCGATGGGTCGTGACCCTCGTCCTCGAGGTCGACCAGCGTGTCACGGAAGTAGTCGTAGGTGTCGACGTCGTTGAACGTGACACACGGCGAGTAGACGTTCACGAAGCCGAACCCGTCGTGTTCGATCGCCTGCTGGATGATCTCCTGGTGGCGCAGCGCGTCCGAACTAAAGGACTGGGCGATGAACGTCGCCCCGGCGGCGAGCGCCAGCGCGTGGGGGTTGACCGGGGGCTGTTTGGTCCCCTCGGGCGTCGTCGAGGTCTCGAAGTCAGACCGCGAGGTGGGCGACGCCTGGCCCTTGGTGAGCCCGTAGATGCGGTTGTCCATGACGACGTAGGTCATGTCGACGTTCCGGCGGACGGCGTGGACGAAGTGGCCGGCGCCGATCGAGTAGCCGTCACCGTCGCCACCGGCGACCATGACCTCGATGTCGGGTCGGGCCATCTTCACACCCGTCCCGACGGGCAGTGCACGGCCGTGAACCCCGTGCAGCGCGTAGCTGTGCATGTACGTCCCGATCTTGCCGGAACAGCCGATTCCGGCGACGATGAACGTGTTGTCCGGGTCGTTGCCGGTCTCGGCGAGCGCTTTCATCATGCCGTTCATCGTGCCGAAGTCCCCACATCCGGGGCACCACGTCGGCTGCTTGTCAGATTTGAAGTCGGTGAATCGGACCTCTGAGCTCATGCTGGAACCTCCTCTTTGAGTTTCGCCTTGATGTCCTCGGCGAGTTCGTCCGCCTTGAAACGGACGCCGGTGTACTTGTTTATGCGTTTGACGCGGGTAAGCGTGTCGTGCTCGAGCACGTCGGCGAACTGGCCGGTCGCGTTACACTCGACGACGATGACGTCGTCGGCCTGCTCGAACTCCTCGGTGAGATCCGGCCGCGGGAAGATGTACGGGACGGAGAGCACGCGGACGCTGACGTCTTCTGCCTCGAGGTAGTCGAGTGCTTCGACCAGCGCCCCTTCGTTCGAGCCCCAGGAGACGATGAGTGCGTCGGCGTCGGGATCACCGAACTCGCGGTACTCCCAGGCTTCGCGTTCTTTGGCCGTCTCGACCTTGCGGGTTCGCTTGTCGACCTGCTGGACGCGGACCTCGGTGTCCTCGGTCCGACGGCCGAGCTCGTCGTGCTCTAAGCCGGTGCTCATGTGCGCACCGTCGGTCGTGCCGGGGATCGAGCGCGGGCTGACGCCATCCTCGGTGGCGGCGTGGGCGCGGAACCGGCCCTTGTCGTCGAGCCACTCCCCGACGCTGTCGTCGTCGACGAGTTTGCCGCGGTCGATCTCGACGGCGTCCATGTCGAACGTCTCCGGCGAGAACGTGCGTTCGGTGACCGACATCGCGAGGTCGGAGACGAGGAAGACCGGTGTCTGGTACTTCTCGGCGAGGTTGAACGCTTCGATGGTCTTCCAGAAGCACTCCGAAATCGTCGTCGGTGCGACGACGAACCGTGGAACCTCGCCGTGGCCGCCGTACAGCGCCATGTTGAGGTCACCCTGTTCTTGCTTGGTCGGCATCCCCGTCGAGGGACCCGAACGCATGACGTCCGTGATGACCAGCGGGGTCTCGCTCTGAGCGATCAGGCCGAACGTTTCGGTCATGAGGTCGATCCCGGCTCCCGACGTCGCAGTCATCGACCGGGCGCCGGCGCGGGCGGCACCGAGCGCCATGTTGATCGCCGAGAGTTCGTCTTCGGCCTGGACGACGTGTCCGCCGTAGCGTTCGATGCGGCCGGTCAGGTACTCCATGATGGACGTCGCGGGCGTGATGGGGTAGCCCGCGTAGTACCGGCAACCGGCGGCGATCGCACCCATGCCGATCGCCTCGTTCCCGTTGAGGAGAACGTAGTCTTCGTCGGTGGTCTCGAGGTCGTAGCCGAGGTGGTCGAGGTCGTAGTTCTCGTGGACGTAGTCTCGGCCGAGCCGGGCAGCCTCCTTGTTGTTCTCGACGATCTTCGAGCCCTTGCCGCCGAAGCGCTTCTCGAGGGACTCATCGAGGTACTCGACGTCGAAGCCGGTGATCGCACACGCGGCGCCGAGGGCGACGACGTTGCGCATGATCGCCCCGCCCGCCTCTTCGGCGAGGGACTTCAGGGGGACGTCGACTGCGGTCATCTCCTCGGGAATCTCGGCCTCCCAGGAGCGTTCACCGTCGTAGATGATCGCGCTCCCCTCGTGCAGTTCGTCGAGGTTCTCGTCGATGGTGCGCTGGGTCAGCGCGACCAGGATGTCGAGCCGATCGACGACGCTCCGGACCTCGTCGACGGAGGTGCGGATCTTGTAGGCGGTGTAGCCGCCTCGAATTCGCGATGCGAAGTCTTTCGACGTGAACACGTGCCGTCCGGCCCTGGAGAGTGCCTGGGCAAAGATCTTCCCCGTGGAGTCGATGCCGTCACCGGCCTCGCCTCCGATCGCCCAGTTGAGGTCCTCAGCCATATCGTCGCGAACTTGCCCGCGCCAAATGAAAAGGCTTCTGAAAGGCCTGTTCGGTCCGCGAGAATATAATAACTTTTACAATTATGATAGTTACAACAATCGTTCGAGACTGGTCGTCTGGCGACCGGAGAGGAACGCCTTTCAGCACACCGACCCAAGCCGACGACCATGGAAGGCACCGAAGTCACCGTCGAGAACGTCTGCGAGGTCGGCCCCGAGACGATCGCACTCGAGCTGGCGACGCCCGAGGGGTTCGATGCGCTGCCGGGACAGTTCGTCGTCCTGCGAACCGAACTCGACGGCGAGGAGATCACGCGCTACTACACGATCTCCTCGCCGACGGTCGAGGAGACGTTCGAACTCACCGTCGGCATCGATCCCGATGGCGACCTCTCGCCGTGGCTTGCCGACCTCGAGGGTGGCGAGACGGTCCACGTCGACGGTCCCCACGGACAGAGCACGTACGAAGGGGCCGGAGACGTCGTCGCGGTCGCCGGCGGGCCCGGCGTCGGCCCCGCAGTCGCCATCGCCGAAGCGGCCCACCAGGCCGGCCACGAGGCGGCCGTCATCTACCAGGACGACGAACCCGCCCACCGGGACCGACTCGAGTCGCTCGAGGCGGCGGGCGCCGACGTGCTCTTCCTCGCGGACGGTGACGACGCGTCGCTCGCCGACGCGATCAAGACCTACCACGAGAACGGGCAGGTCTACGTCTTCGGGTTCGCCGACTTCGTCCGGACGGTCGCCGACGCGATCGACGACGCGGATGGCGACGCCGACGAGGCGCTGATCGAGAACTTCGGCTGAGCCGTGTCGTTCGTCGATCGCGTGCGAGCGCGCTGGCGGCTCGTCATCGTCGCGCTGGTCGCCCTGGTCGTCCTCGCGCTCCTCGGGGCAGCGATCTTCCTTCTGACGCCGTACACCGCCGATCCCGATCGGCTCGCGGCCGTCGAGGAACGTGAGGACGTCACGCTCGAGCGCGTCGACGGCGCCGTAATCCTCACCGGCGGTGAGGTGACCGCCGAGACCACCGGGATCGTCCTCTATCCCGGCGCGCGGGTCGAACCCGAGAGCTACGCGCCGACGATGGCGCCGCTCGTCGCCGAGCGCGACGTGCTCGTCGTGATCCCCGAAATGCCGCTCAACCTCGCGGTGCTCGACTCGAACGCGGCCGACGACGTGATGGCGACCCACCCAGAGGTCGACCGGTGGGTCGTCGGCGGCCACTCGCTGGGCGGGGCGATGGCCTGTCGCTACACGGCGGCACATCCCGACTCGGCCGACGGCCTCCTCCTGCTGGCTGCCTACTGTGACGACGGCGACGACCTGCGGGAGACCGACGTTCCAGTACTCTCGATCCAGGGCAGCGAAGACGGCGTGATCGACGCCGAAGCCGAGCGCGAGAACCGGGCGTTGCTCGGTGACCGCTCACGGATCGTCGAGATCGACGGCATGAATCACGCCCAGTTCGGTGCCTACGGCGACCAGCGCGGCGACGATCCAGCGACGATCGCCGATCACGAGGCGAGCGATCGACTCGTCGAACGCACCCTCGAGTGGCTCGACGAACTCGAGGAATCACCGTCAGTATCAGTCGCTGCCCCCGCCGCGGCGTACTGAGGGCGGAGTAACGTTGGCGCCGAGCCGTCCGGGGTTCTGGAGTGACGAACTCGACCTCGAGTCGAACCCGACCGTCGCCGTGAGGCGAACGTTTTTCTCGTCGCGCTCCGACCCACGGGCATGAGCGATTTCGACCTCGATCTTCGGACTGTCGAGGAACACATCGACGACGACGAGCAGGCGTTCGAGGGAAGCATCGTCCTCGACGTACTCGACGGAACCACGCCGCCGGAGGAGTGGCTCGAGACCATCGACAACGACAACGTCCTCGTCCTCTGCGTCGAGGGGAACGTCAACGAACTGGCAGCCGGGTTCGCCCGCGACGTCAAGGAGATGGGTGGAAACCTCGTCCACTTTCGCGGGTTTCTGATCGTCGCGCCGCCGGAAGTCGACGTCGACACGGGCCGGCTCTGACCGTCCTTCGGCCGAATTACGTCTTTTCACCGTCGCGCGTTTGAGCGCTGCCTGCGGAAGTCACGGAAGCCGTTCGGTCAGCCAATTCGAATTTCGAAACGACGCTACGTGAATCGTAATAGTTCGTGGCGCTTATTACGATGTACGAACTTCGGACGAACAACGACAAATGAGTACGGACCACGACAGTGCCGGAGACGGCACAGGAGACGGACGCACGATCTTGCTCATCGGGAGCGGCCCGATCCAGATCGGCCAGGCTGCGGAGTTCGACTACTCGGGAGCGCAGGCCTGTCGCGCGCTGCAAGAGGAGGGCGCACGCGTCGTCCTCGTCAACTCGAACCCGGCGACGATCATGACCGACCCGGAGATGGCCGACCGGGTCTACCTCGAGCCGATCACGACCGAAGCGATCGCCGAGATCATCCGCAAGGAAAACCCGGACGGCGTCATCGCCGGCCTCGGCGGCCAGACGGGGCTGAACGTCACGGCGGAACTCGCCGAGGAGGGAATCCTCGAGGAGTACGACGTCGAGATCATGGGGACGCCACTGGACACCATCTACGCGACCGAGGACCGCGACCTGTTCAGAAAGCGGATGCAGAAGATCGGCCAGCCCGTTCCGCGCTCGACGACGATCTCGCTCGAGGAGGGTGAGTCGGTCACCGAGATGAGCGAGGAGAACCTCCGCGAGCGCGTCGAGGACGCCGTCGAGGCCGTCGGCGGTCTGCCGGTCATCGCGCGCACGACGTACACGCTGGGCGGCTCCGGGTCGGGCGTCGTCGAGGAGATGGACGAACTGCTCGCCCGCGTGCGCAAGGGGCTGCGCCTCTCGCGGAACAACGAGGTGCTGATCACCGAGTCGATCGCCGGCTGGGTCGAACTCGAGTACGAGGTGATGCGCGACGCCGACGACTCCTGTATCATCATCTGTAACATGGAGAACATCGACCCGATGGGGATCCACACCGGCGAGTCGACGGTCGTCACCCCCTCGCAGGTCATCCCGGACCCCGGCCACCAGGAGATGCGCACCGCCGCGCTCGACGTCATCCGCGAGCTCGGCATCCAGGGTGGGTGTAACATCCAGTTCGCCTGGCGCGACGACGGCACGCCGGGCGGCGAGTACCGGGTCGTCGAAGTCAACCCCCGCGTCTCCCGCTCCTCTGCGCTGGCCTCGAAGGCGACGGGCTACCCCATCGCCCGCGTGACCGCGAAGGTCGCGCTCGGCAAGCGCCTCCACGAGATCGAAAACGAGATCACCGGCGAGACGACCGCCGCGTTCGAGCCAGCGATCGACTACGTGGTGACGAAGGTCCCGCGGTGGCCCAAGGACAAGTTCGAGGACGTCGAGTTCGAACTCGGGACGGCGATGAAGTCGACGGGCGAGGCGATGGCGATCGGGCGCACCTTCGAGGAGAGCCTGCTGAAGGCCCTCCGGTCGACGGAGTACGAGCCCAGCGTCGACTGGGCCGAGGTGGGTGACGAGGAACTCGAGGCCGAGTACCTCGAGAAGCCGACCCCTGACCGCCCCTACGCGATGTTCGAGGCGTTCGACCGGGGCTACACCGTCGAGGACGTCTGCGAGCTGACGGGCATCCACGAGTGGTACGTCGAGCGCTACGCCCACGTCACCGACGCCGTCGAGGCCGCCGCGGAGGGCGACTTCACCGAGGCGGCGATCACCGGCCACACGAACGCCCAGATCGCCGCGGCGGCCGGCTCGGACGTCACGGCCGTCGAGGAGCAGGTTCCCGGCCGCACCTACAAGCAGGTCGACACCTGCGCCGGCGAGTTCGCCGCCCAGACGCCGTACTACTACTCCGCGCGCAAACCCGAGTTCGAGCGCGGCCCGCTCGAGGGCGCCGCGGCCGCGGGCGAACTCGAGGTCGACCGTGACGTCGAGAGCGTCGTGGTCGTCGGCGGCGGCCCGATTCGGATCGGCCAGGGGGTCGAGTTCGACTACTGTGCGGTTCACGCGATCCAGGCGCTGCGCGAACTCGGCATCGACGCCCACGTCGTCAACAACAACCCCGAGACGGTCTCGACCGACTACGACACCTCCGACGGCCTCTTTTTCGAGCCGATCACGGCCGAGGAGGTCGCCGACGTCGCCGAGGCGATCGACGCCGACGGCGTTATGATCCAGTTCGGTGGCCAGACGTCGGTCAACATCGGCGAGCCCCTGCAGGCGGAGATCGACCGCCGTGGGCTCGACTGTGCGGTGATGGGGACGAGCGTCGAGGCGATGGACTTAGCCGAGGACCGCGACCGGTTCAACGCCCTCATGGACGAGCTGGGGATCGCCCAGCCGGAGGGTGGAACGGCCGTCTCGAAGACGGAAGCGCTCGAGCTCGCCCACGAGATCGGCTACCCCGTACTCGTCCGCCCCTCCTACGTGCTCGGCGGGCGTGCGATGCAGGTCGTCTACGACGACGAGGAACTCGAGAGCTACATCGAGGAGGCGGTCCGCGTGAGTCCGGACAAGCCGATCCTCGTCGACAACTTCCTCGAGAACGCAGTAGAGCTCGACGTCGACGCCGTCTCCGACGGCGAGTCGGTGCTCATCGGCGGCATCATGGAGCACGTCGAGAGCGCTGGCGTCCACTCCGGCGACTCCGCCTGTATGATCCCGCCGCGGTCGCTCGGTCGCGACGTCAACCGGCGCGTCCGCGAGGTCGCCGAAGAGATCGCCAAAGCGCTCGACACCGTCGGTCTGCTGAACGTCCAGCTCGCCGTGAAAGACGGCGAGGTGTACGTCCTCGAAGCGAACCCCCGCTCCTCCAGAACGGTGCCGTTCGTCTCGAAGGTGACGGGCGTCCCGATCGCCAAGATCGCCGCGAAGGTGATGGCTGGCGCCTCACTCGAGGAACTCGACGTGGAAGAACAGGTCCCTTCCCAGACCTCGATCAAGGAGGTCGTCCTGCCGTTCGATCGGCTGCCGGGCTCGGACCCGCGGCTGGGCCCCGAGATGAAGTCGACGGGTGAGGTGATGGGTACCGCCGACACGTTCGGCAAGGCTTACGACAAGGCGCAGGACGCCGTCGGCAAGCCGATTCCCGAAGATGGGACGGTCGTCATCGACCTCTCGGCCGACGAGTTCCCCGACCCCGACACCGAGGCTGGCGAGGCGCTCGTCGCCGGCTTCACCGAGTACTACGACCTCTGTGAGGCCGTCGATCTCGTCGAGGCCGCCCGCCGGGGCGAGGTCGACCTGATCGTCTCCCGCAAGCGCGAACTGCTCGAGGTGGCCGTCGAAGAGGAGATCACCTACTTCTCGACGGAGGCCTCCGCGAAGGCCGCGCTCGAGGCCAGGGCCCACCGGGACGATCCGATGGACGTGCAGTCGATCACCGATCGTCCGAAACGGAACGAGTACTGGGGGCAGCCCAAAACACAGTAGCGGCCGTCGCGACCCCTCGCGCCTGATAGGAGCCGTTGGAGTTACGCACCGCCGATCGCCGACCCCACCGCTGGCGATCGGCAGTAACTAGTTCCAACTCCCTCTGAACCGTCCCGATTGACGAGCAGCGGTTCCGGCAGTTGACTCGAGGTCGAAATACGGAGAGCAGCCGGGGTTTGTACAAATCGTTGTACCGTGTTACCAGTGGCCGCGTTCCCGCTCGAGCGATCACCGGTACCGAATCACAACAGACCGTATCAGTTTCCGAACGCGGCGAGGTCGACGACCTCACCGTCGATCGAGACGGCCGTTCGGCCGCCGAGGACGGTGATGTCGGTTACGTCGCCGGAGAACTGGAACTGGAGGGCGGTGTCGTCGACGGCTCCTTCGACCGCGTTTCCGGACGCGATGATCGCTTCCGAAGCCGGATCTTCGTCTACCATTTCGATCGCACCGTCGACAGTGATCGCGAAACTCGACGGTTCGTCGTCGCTGCCGATCGTTAGCTCGTGTGCCATACAGCACGATGAATTCGAACAACTCATTATAAATTTTCTCTTGCCAGAATCGGTACGTAACGGTGAGAGTCACGACGGCAGGTAGAGTAGTCGGTGGATGTCATTGTCCATCCGATCACGACCGTCCACAGTCAGCCTCGGCATCAGTACCGAGGCTGGCCGCTCGACTGTGATCGGGTGTACATCGTTTCAACGGACACTATCCCTCCCCCGGCAGACGGACCGGTGGTCGTCGTGGCAGTCGATCTCTCTCGACACCCGCGTTCGGCCGTCGAATCTGGCTTCAGAGTCACGTGGGGAAATATGACCCCAAGACGGGGGTTTATATCTGTCTGTTCCTCACTATTAATATGGAACTACGGACGGGCACGACAGCCGATCGCGAACGGATCGCCGAGATCGCCGAACGGTCGCTCGAGAACTCCTACTCGCTGAACCCGCGGACGATCAGCGGAGCCGTCGAGGAGTGGTACGGTCAGGAGGCGTTCGACGACCGACTCGAGGAGGAGGACCTGCTGTTCCTCGTCGCCGAGGACGACGGCGAACCGGTGGCGTTCTCCGAGACGACGATCACTGAGGGTGGTCAGGGCGACCTGCTCTGGCTGCACGTCCACCCCGACCACCGCGGCCGTGGGATCGGCGCGGAACTGTTCGAGCGGACGCGCGAGCGACTCCGCGAGGCGGGCGCCGAGTACCTGCGCGGGCGGGTGCTCTCTGACAACCAGACCGGCGCCTCCTTCTACGAGTCACGGGGCTTCGAGCGCGTCGACGAGGAGGAAGTCGAGATCGACGGCGAGACCTACTTCCAGTACATCTACCTCGACGCCGACTCGAAGCGGATCCAGAGCAGGGTCACCGAGGACGGCGAGGTCGTCTACGTCGACTTACTCGAGGAGGACGTCGGCTCGGAAGCACCGTTCAAGACCGTCTACGGCGACCCTCGGCGCGAGTCTCGCTACGGCTTCATTCGTCTTTAGCTAAGACTGCTGGTTATACTCCGTGGCAGAATTATGCTTAATGGTATTAGTCGAACGAATCTAGCGGCTGAACCGCTGATGCGGCTGAGAGTCAACAGTACAGATAATGCAGAGACTGCTTTTTCGCCCCGCAGCGGTCGTATACTGACGAAACCCACCTCCAAAACGGTGTTATTCGGTATTACTCTGAGTATTAGCTAAAGACGGATGCGCTACGGCTTTTACTGCTCGAACTGCGACTCGCTGGCGACCGCCATGGACGCGATGGGACAGATCCAGTGTACCGAGTGCGGGAACACCCGGAAGGCGACCCGATGGGACGCCTCCTACATGTGAGCCGATGAACGGATCGACACCACCACCGAACCGTCGGACCGACGGTCGAAGACTGCTCGAACGAACGACCAGCGGCGAGTACGGGCACGCGGCCAGCGTGGCCGAGCCGTCCACCCGTGCTGGTCCTCGAGCGCACCAAACGTTAATATCGTGCTGGCGAAAGGTCGAGCCATGACAGCCACGACCGCAGCCGACCGCATGAGTTCGACCGTCGTGACCATCCACCCGGACGACCCCGTCACCGACGCCGCCCGGGCGATGCTCGACGCGACCATCGGCTCGCTCGTCATCGTCGACGACGAGAACCGACCCGCGGGGATCCTCACCCGAACCGACTTCGTTCGACTCGCCTCCGACGGCGAGTCCCTGACCGGCGCGGACGTCCCGACGGTCCGTTCGGTCATGGAGACCGAACTGGTCACGATCACGCCGGAAACCCCGCTCGAGGAGGTGACGACGCTCCTCGAGGACCACGCCATCCACCACCTGCCGGTGGTCGACGAGAACGAGCAGGTCGTCGGCATCGTCACGACGACCGACCTCGCGTCGGCGTCGGTCGACTCGTCGTAGGCGAGGACTGTCGGGGCGAAGACATATGTAATCGGCGGGTGACGGCTCACCCATGGGCCCTCCATCCCTCCAGTCGATCACGGCCGCCGCAGTTGGTGGCGTCGCCAACGTCGCCGCCGTTCTCGCGCTGTTCGCTCGCTTCGAGTACCCCGTCCTCGAGTCGATCGGCTCGGCCAGTTTCGTCGTCCTGACGGCGTTTCTCCTCGGCTTCGTCGCCGTCTTCGTCTCCGCCCACACGCGGCTGGTCACGCCCGCCGTCGGCTTCGTCGGCCTGCTGGTCGCCGTCGCCGTCGCCGAGGTGACCTCGCCGGCGCCCCGGTGGAGCGAGCTGGACGGCTACACGATCGTCGAGGGGCCGCTTTTCGTCCTCCAGTATTCGAACACGTGGTACGTCTGGCTCTCATTGCTGCTGTTCGCGGGCGTCGTCGAGTTCGCGTTCCGCCGGGGCTACGGCCTCGGGGACCACCGACTCCGAAACCTCCCCGACCTTCCGCTCTCGCGCCCCGTCGTCGTGGGCGTCGTCCTCGGCGTCGGCGGTCTCGTCGCCCTCGCCACGGCGGCACTCACGGTTCGGTCCGGGATCCGCCCCCCGATCGCTGCGCTCGCCGTCTACGTCGTGGCACTCGCCGTCGCCGCCGTCCCGCTCGCGGCCCTCCTCGCCC
Source organism: Natronobeatus ordinarius (assembly GCF_024362485.1). NCBI lineage: Archaea > Methanobacteriati > Methanobacteriota > Halobacteria > Halobacteriales > Natrialbaceae > Natronobeatus > Natronobeatus ordinarius. The sequence goes on from NZ_CP101456.1 coordinate 1,653,316, forward strand.
GGGGGATCGTCAGCCCCGTCCTCCTCTTCGCGCTCGCGATCCCGTATCTGCTGGTCGTCGAGGTCTTCACCACGACGGACAGCCCGGTCCACATCCTGCTGTTCGGCCCGTACGCGATCGTTATGATCGTCGCGTGGGCGCTCGAGGCTGCACTGCGCTCGAGAGTCGGCGGCTGGGACGGCGGTCGGTTCTCTGGATCCAGGGCGGGTGGATGACGTGAGACTGTCTGAGAACTGAGTATCGGCCCGGTAGGCCGATCTACTCCCGCCCCCGCCGTTGGATTTTTTGTGCTCCGGGCCAATACCTCCACCCGAGGTGAGTACTGATGTTCGGGAGTGACAACGCTGGCATCGGATTCGTGCGTCGACTCCGTCGAACCGGCTCGACCATCAGCCGATACGACCTCCTGCTCGCGACCATCCCGCTCGCCCTCGGTAGCGGGCTGCTCGCGGGGGCCGCGACCGACCTGCCCCTCGAGGCCGCGCTGGCCGCCGGCACGGCGCTCGCCGCCCTCGCGGTGCTCGACGGCCTGTTCGTTCACCCGCCGACCGGCCTCGGTCGGACGTGAGCGGGTTGTACTGGGTCGTGTCGATCGCTGAAACACGTCTTTCACCTTGCGCCGACGTTTTGTCGATCGACGAGAATGGTCCGGAAACCGATGGATCGGAGAACGATGCTGGCCGCAGTCGCCGCGACGATCGCGCTCGCCGGGTGTGTGAGCGACGAGCCGAGCGCCGGCCAGGGCGACGGGGGAACCAACACCGACGCAGCCGACGACGGGAATCACTCGAGTACGACCCCGGACGGACGCTCGATTCTCGGGCAGTTCGACGGCGAGCCGGCGCGACCCGAGTGTGAGCGGGAGTCGGAGTCCGTCACGGTAGAACACGACGAGCAGACGGTCGAGTACGAGACCGCGGCGACGGTTCCGTACCCCGATCCGCCGGCGACGGTCGACGAGAGCGACGTCGTCGCGTTCGTCGACGCGTTCGAGGAGGCGTACGTGACGCACAACGTCCTCTGCAACGGGCTGTCGGGCCACGTCCTCCGCGTTCGCTACGACTCGCGGGAGCGAGAGACGTTCGACTGGTACGAGGACGTCACGGTCGTCTTCTTGCTCCGGGCGGGCGGGGCGACCCACGGGCTCGACGCCAACGGCCACGAGTGGGAGGCGGATCTGCCGTACGAGGGCGTGGTGTACGCGGTCGACCAGACCGGCGCGGCCAGAACGCCGTTCGACGACGTCCACGAACTCGAGCCCGACGAGTTCGAATCACACGCACCGGATCCGCTCGAGGAGGGGATGCTGGTCGCGGCGTTCGAGTAGTCGAGACGGTGCGTCGCGACAGGCCGCCCTGCACTGACGTTCGATCGGTGGGCCACCGCACGCCGCTCGAGGCCGCTTCGACTCGAGACCGCTCGAGCGGCGACTCCGACACGCTAAAGCGGCCGGACTCTGTGATTCGGGTATGGAGTACCACGAGGCCGCGAACTTCCTCTTCGACCTGCGGCGCTTCCGGCCGCGGCCCGGGACGGAGTCGACGGCGGAGTTTCTCGCACACCTCGGGAGCCCACACGAGCGCGTCGATTGCGTCCAGATCGCCGGTTCGAACGGAAAGGGAAGTACGGCGCGGATGCTCGAGCGCACCCTGCGGGAGGCGGGGCTTTCGGTGGGCATCTACACCTCGCCACACCTGGAAGACGTTCGCGAGCGAATCCGCGTCGACGGCCGGAAGATTCCGCGCTCGGCCATCGCCGAGTTCGTCGACGTCGCCCACGAGTACGTCGTCGGAAAGGCGGCCGACGGCGAGCCGCCGACGTTCTTCGAGGCGATGACGACGCTCGCCCTCTGGCACTTCGGCCGGGAAGGCGTCGACGTCGCCGTCCTCGAGGTTGGCATCGGCGGCCGCTACGACGCGACGAGCGCCGTCGACCCGGTCGCGAGCGCCGTCACGAGCGTTAGCCTCGAGCACACCGAGGTCATCGGCGAGACGGTCGAGGAGATCGCCCGGGACAAAGCGCAGGTTGCCCCCGAGGACGGGCCGCTGGTCACCGGCACGAGTGGGGCCGCACTCGAGGCCATCCGTGACGAGGCCGGCGAGGTCGTCACCGTCGGCGAGGACGGGACCGACGTCCGGGTTGCCTACGGGGGACGGACGAACCACACAGAGGCCGCCGTCTCGATCGAGGGGGACGACTGGGGCCTCGAGACGCAGATCCCGCTCCTCGGCGAGCACCAGGCGGAGAACGCGGGTATCGCGGCGACGCTCGCCCGGGCCGTCGCCGACGTCTCCCGGACCGATCTCGAGCGTGGGCTGCGAAACGCCCACTGGCCCGGCCGGTTCGAGGTGATGGACACCGAACCGCTCGTGGTCCTCGACGGGGCGCACAACCCAGACGCCTGTGAACGGCTGGCCGAGACGCTGTCGACGTTCGAGTACGACGACCTCCACCTCGTCTTCGGCGCGATGCACGAGAAAGACCACGCCGAGATGGCTCGCGCGCTGCCGACGCCCGACTCGGTGGTCGCCTGCAAACCGAACCTCGAGCGCGCCGAGGATCAGGACACCCTCGCGACGGTGTTCGAGCGCGAGGGGGCCGATCACGTCAGCACGCAGTCGGCCGTCCAGGACGCCTTCGCGAGCGCGCTCGAGACGGCCGACACCGACGACTGCGTGCTGGTGACGGGCTCGCTGTTTGCCGTCGCCGAGGCGCGATCGCGGTACACCCGTACGGACGTGTCGAAACGGATTCGTGACCTCGAGGACGCCCGCGAGGCGCTCGAAGGAGCGAACGTCGCCGAGAACGGTGTCGTCCGGATGCGCGGGAAGGCCGTCCATCGCGTCGTGAAGACGAGCCTGCAGTACCGCCAGGCGACCACCCTCAAACAGGAACTGCTGAGCCTCGGTGGCGAGTGTGCCCTCTCCGGATTCCGGCGCGAGGACGAACCCGTCGACGCCGTCATGATGGGGACGCTCTCGCAGTTCACACGGCTGGTCGAGACGCTCGAGGCCCAGCCCCACGGGCTGGCCCAGATCGCCCGCGAGCTCCGGGAGACGCTCGGCATCCAGGTCAACACACCGACGCCTCGCTACCCCTGGCAGGAGCGGACGGCGGTGATGGGAATTCTCAACGTGACGCCCGACAGCTTCCACGACGGCGGCGAGTACGACGCGCTCGAGGACGCCGTCTCGCGGGCGGAGGCGATGGTCGACGCCGGCGTGGACGTGCTCGACGTCGGCGGCGAGTCCACCCGGCCCGGGGCCGATCCCGTCTCCGTCGAGGCGGAGATCGACCGCGTCGTCCCCGTGATCGACCGACTCGCCGACCTCGACGCGCTCGTCTCGGTCGACACCAGAAAGGCCGCCGTCGCCCGCGCCGCCCTCGAGGCGGGTGCCGACGTCGTGAACGACGTCTCCGGCCTCGAGGACCCCGAGATGCGCTTCGTCGCCGCCGAGTACGACGTCCCCCTGATCCTCATGCACAGCATCGATACGCCCGTGGTTCCCGACCGGGACGTCGCCTACGACGACGTCGTCGAGGACGTGATCGACGACCTCACCGAACGGGTGTTGCTCGCCGAGAAGGCCGGCCTCGATCGCGAGCAGATCGTCGTCGACCCCGGACTCGGCTTCGGCAAGGCGGCGAGTGAGAGCTTCGAACTCCTGGGGCGAGTCGACGAGTTCCACGCGCTCGGCTGTCCCGTCCTCGTCGGTCACTCCCACAAATCGATGTTCGAACACGTCGGCTACGGTCCCGACGACCGCACCGCAGCGACCGTCGCCGCGACCGCGCTGGCCGCCGACCGCGGCGCGGACGTGATCCGGGTCCACGACGTCCCCGAAAACGTCGCCGCCGTCAGAACGGCGCTCGCGGCTCGAGCGCCCGAGACGTTCGATGAACGGGCCTAAAAGGAGAGTTCGTAGCCGTCGCGGATCTCGCGATAACTCTCGAGGTACTGGTCACACACGGCGTCGCGATCGAACCGCTCGAACTGCTCGTCGTAGTCGCGCCGTTCGAGCCCGCCGGCCGCGCTGATGGCGTCGACGAGTTGCTGCTCGCTGGTGACCCGAAAGCCCCGATCGAGGCGCTCGACGAGTTCGTGGGCGCTCGAGTCGGCGTGGTACTCGACGATCCCGACGCAGCCGCAGGCGAGCGCCCACAGGAGTTCGGTCGGGTAGACGCAGCGACGAGCAGTCTGGGCGAAGACGTGGGCGCTCCGGTAGGTCGCGATGCGCTCTTCGAGGGAGACCTCGCCCGCGAATCGAACCCGATCGTCGATGCGCAGGTCTTCGGCGAGAGCTTCGTACGCGCCGCGTTCGGGGCCGTCGCCGAGGACGACCGCGGACCACTCTCTGGACCGGAGCTCGGCGAGTCCGAGCAGCAGGCTCTCGAGGTTCGCGTCGTCGTCGAGGTGGCGTGCATACACCACGTCGACGGGCTCGCCGGGATCGATCGACCGGATCCGGTCGACGTCGATCGGGTTCGGAATTACCTCGACCTGGTCGCCGTCGGCCCCGAGTTCGCGTACCCACGTTCGGACGAGCTGTGAGGGGGTGACGATTCGCTGGGGCCGTGACGCCGCTCGCCGGGCGTGCCAGTCGTTCGATCCACCGTCGTCGTACCAGTCGACGACGAGGGGCGCCCGCGCGAGCGCCGAGCCTCGGCCGGCCCACTGGACCTGTGTCGGTGGCTCGGCGCTCGCGTGGACGACGGCTGGATCGAGCGACCGGAGGGTGATCGGCAGCCGAAGCGAGAACGACCGGCGCGACGTGAGATCGGGTGCGAGCCCGTGATAGGTGATCCCATCGCGTTCGAACGTCGGCTCCTCGCCGTCCCACCATCGAGCACAGAGGACGTGTACCTCGTGGTCCGCATCGCGGAGTAATTCGGCGGTCGTCTGGAGCCGTTCGTTCGCCTCGCCGTCGCGGTGATGAACCGTTTCGAACGAGACGAACGCGATGCGCATTAGCTGTCGGCACGCAGTCACGGGTTAAAAAGTCACTTTTTTCGTGATACGCTTGCACTCCCCGCCCCGGGGCGTCGTTACGCTGGTTCTGAGCCTGTGTCGCCGGCGTTTCACTCATTCCCCAGCCGATCGAGCGTTGGCCGGCGGGCCGGGACGTTACGGCGGCCCGGCGTCGTCCGGCGGCCCAGCGTCGTCGGGCGGCCCAGCGTCGTCGGGCGGCCCAGCGTTCCCGGGTGGTCCGGCGTCTCCGGGTGGTCCGGCGTCGTCCGACGGGCCGGCGTCGTCCGGCGGGCCAGCGTCGTCCGGTGGGCCAGCGCCGTCCGGCGGGCCAGGGCTCTCTGGCGGGTCCGTCTCGTCTGCCGAGCCGTCGTCGGCCGGTTCGTTGAGGGTCACGGGCGGCTCCAGCCCTTCGGGACCGTCCGGGCCGTCTACCGCGACGGAGGCGTCGCCGGACGTGTCGTTCGCCGTCGCGAGGACGGACGGCTCTGGCTCGGCCGAGACACCCCACGCATCGTCGGCAACGTCTCCGTCGTCATCTGTCACCGGTGAGTCGTCCGAGTCGTTCGATTCGTCGTCGACCGCCTCGGCCGCCGGGGACGTCGACCCCACGTCGGGTCCGACGACCGCGACCACCGCACCGAACGTCACGAGCACGACCAGCACGAGCGTGAGCAGTACGCCCGTCGACGCCTCCGGATCTTCGCGGCGCATCCGTGCTCGACCGTCGACCGTCGAGCCGCTTTGTTAAGCACCGCACACAGGCCTCCTCGAGCGAGTCATCCGGAACCCGAAACGGTTACCGGCCGGAGTCGATACGGGTACGGCATGGGAACGTACGACATCGAACGCTACCTCAATGTTCGGAGCGCCTACGGCGCGTCCGTCGGCCCGGAGGGCGAACGACTCTCCTTCCTCATGAACACCACCGGCGTCCCGCAGGTCTGGACGCTCGAGTCGCCGCGATCGTGGCCCGAACAGCGCACGTTCTACGACGAGCGAGTCACCTTCGCGTCGTGGTCGCCCGAGTGTCCGGAACTCGTCTTCGGGATGGACGAGGGCGGCAACGAGCGCGCGCAGCTCTTTCGCCTCGACGCCGAGTCAGGCGAGATCACGAACCTGACGGCGATGCCCGACGCCAAGCATCGATGGGGCGGCTGGAGCCACGACGGCGAGCGCTTCGCGTTCACCTCCAACCGTCGCGACGAGTCGGTGTTCGACGTCTACGTGCAGGCCCGCGACGCCGTCGGCGACGAGGCCGAACTGGTCTACGAGGGCGACGGCTGGCTCACCGTCGGCGGGTGGAGCCCCGACGATTCTCGACTCCTCGTCTCGCAGGCGTACTCCAACTTCGACCAGGATCTGTACGTCCTCGAGCTCGAGACCGGCGCGTTCACCCACCTCACGCCCCACGAGGGGAACGTCCGGTTTCAGAGCGCGAGCTGGGCACCCGACGGCGAGGGGGTCTACCTCGTGACGGATAAAGGGACGGACACGCTCTACCTCGCGTACCTCGATCTCGAGTCACTCGAGCTCGAAACAGTAGCTGACGGGGAGGGGTGGAACGTCGACGGCATCGCGCTGGACGACGAGACGGGCCGGTTCGTCTACTCCCGGAACGTCGAGGGCTACACCGAGCTCACGGTCGGCGAGTTCGACGACGAGGATCCGACGGCGTTCGAGACGTTCCCCGAACCCGACCTCCCCGGCGGCGTCTCCGGCGGTGTGAGCTTCGGCCCCGACGCCGAGTACGTCGCCTGCTCGACCACGGGCGACGCGGTCAACACGAACGTCTTCTTCGTCGAGGTCGAGACGGGTGAAACCGGCCAGTGGACCCTCGCACCGACGGCGGGCATCCCGCCCGAGACGTTTCGTGAATCGGAACTCGTCCACGTCGAGAGCTTCGACGGACTCGAGGTACCCGGCTTCCTCACGTTGCCCGAGCACGCCGACGGCGAGCGAGGTGTGGACGAAGGCGAAGCAGGCGACGGACACGACGGCGTCCCCGTCATCGTCGACATCCACGGCGGCCCCGAGAGTCAGCGCCGGCCGTCGTTCTCGAGCGTCAAGCAGTACTTCCTGAACCGCGGCTACGCCTACTTCGAACCCAACGTCAGAGGGTCGTCGGGCTACGGCTCGGAGTACGCGAGCTTAGACGACGTCGAGAAGCGGATGGACTCCGTGGCTGATATCGAAGCCTGCGTCGAGTGGCTCGCCGATCACCCCGCTATCGATCCCGACCGCATCGCCTGCATGGGCGGCTCCTACGGCGGCTTCATGGTGCTCGCCGCGATGACCGAGTATCCGGACCTGTGGGCTGCCGGCGTCGACGTCGTCGGCATCGCCAACTTCGTCACGTTCCTCGAGAACACCGGCGACTGGCGCCGGAAGCTGCGCGAGGCCGAGTACGGCAGCCTCGAGGCCGATCGTGAGTTCCTCGAGTCGATCTCGCCGATCAACACCGTCGAGAAGATCGCGGCCCCGCTGTTCGTCCTCCACGGCGAGAACGATCCCCGCGTTCCGGTCGGCGAGGCCGAACAGATCGTCGAGGAGGCCCGCGAACAGGGCGTCCCGGTCCGGAAGCTCATCTTCGAGGACGAGGGCCACGGCTTCACGAAACTCGAGAATCGCATCGAGGCCTATTCAGCGATCGCCGACTTCCTCGACGAACACGTCTGAGCATCGGCTCGCCCTTCAGCACCGTCGATCGGTCCGGATTCGAATTTCTCCGTACTGGACGTCACCGCGACGATTCCCACTCCTCACGAAGGAGGCCGTACAGGATCCCGTCCCGGTATTCGCCGTCGACGAACGCGTCCATTCGAAGGCACCCCTCCTGCTGGAAGCCGAGCGACTCGAGCAATCCACGCGACGACTCGTTGTAATCGAACGCCTTCGCTCTCACCGTCGGAGTCTCGTACGCCCGAAAGACGTACTCGACGAGCAGTGCTGTCGCTTCCTTCCCGTACCCTTCACCCTGCACGTCTGGACGAAGCCAGATGCCGACGACCGGTCGTCGCCCCCACTCTTTGACGTTGACGACGCCGACGCGACGAACCGTCTCCGGTTCGACCGGTCCGGGATCGCCCGGGTCGTCGAGACAGACCAGCAGAATCGTGACGTTCTCGTCTTCGAACACCTCCTCGAGGTCGTCTCTGGTTCGCACCCTGGAGTTGCCGGTCAGGTGGCGAATTTCGGGATCACCAGCGCCGCGTTGCAACACGTCGAGATCCTCACGCTCGAGCGTCCGGAGGGTGATTCGGTCTCCGCGTTTAACGATCGCACCAGGCATAGACAGGACAAGCACCAGGTCTGATATGTACGTTTCGGTGACTTATCGGACGACTGGTGAGCACCGTCTGTGGTGAGTGGGTGCTACCGACTTAGTCCATCGCGATGTACGTTTTCGTGTCCGCCACGCCGTCGAGCACCTGGATCTCCGAGGAGGCCGTTTTGAGGATCTCGTACACTTCAGCCGCGTCGACCTCGGCGATGATGTCGTAGTTGCCGGCGACGATGTGGGCGTCCTCGACTCGCTCGAGTTCCCGGATCTTCGCGAGGAGGCCTTCCGACTTTCCGGCGGCAGTTTTCACCATGATGAACGCGTGAACCATCTGTCTCGGAGGTGTGATACTCTCTGGCATGACTAAAGCCTTTGCCCGGGCATCGGGGCAAACTTATTGACGGGTGGGGGCGTACCGCAGTACCATGCGGTTCGTTATCATTGGCGCTGGACGAGTCGGCCTGCGTGCGGCCCGCGTCCTTCGTGAGGAGGGCCACGAGGTGACGCTGATCGAGCGCGACGAGCCGATGGTTCGCCGTGCCCGAGGCGAGGAGTTCTCAGTCGTCGATGGCGACGGCTCCCGCGAGGCGGTGCTCGAGGAAGCGGGCATCGACGAGGCCGACGCCGTCGGCGCGTTGACGAGCGATCTGAACGCCAACTTCGCGGCGTGCATGATCGGGAACCACTACGGCTGTCGAACCGTCATGCGCATCGACGACGACTACCGCGAAGAGATCTACCGCAAGTACGCCGCGGAAGTCGACGAGGTGATCTACCCCGAACGCCTCGGTGCGATGGGTGCGAAAAATGCCCTCCTCGGGGGAACGATCCGCGCGATCGCGGACGTCGCCCAGCACCTCCAGATCGTCGAACTCACGATCACCGACGAGGCCCCCGTCCGCGGGTACACGATGGGCGAACTGGAACTGCCCGCCGACGCGACCCTCCTCGCGTTCGGCAAGGAAAACGGCGTCCTCGAGATTCCGACCGAGGACGAATCGCTCGAGACGGGCGACCGGCTGGTGGTGCTGGCGGACTTCGACGTGCTGAGCGACGTCCGCCAGCTCCTGGTCGGGGAGACCCCGCTCGAGTCGGCGGCGAACGCGGCACACGGAGGTATCAACTGATGGTCACGGCATTCGTCATGGTGAAAGCGAACACGGGCGAGGCGGATCGACTCAGAGAGCAAATCGAGGCGATCGAGGGCGTCGAGTCGGCGCACATCGTCGCTGGCGACGTCGACATCATCGCGAAAGCGCAGGTCGACGCACCGGCGGCGGTGAAAGAGATCGCCGCGAACCAGATCCAGGGGATCGAGGGCGTCGAGGACACGCAAACGTATATGGCGATGGACTGACGCCGAAACCGTCGTCGGTTCGTTTCGTGAGAGGAACCCACAACGAGCAGCCTGGCCTACGCATCCCGGAGCAGCCGCCGAACGGCAGTGGCTGCATCCTCGAACGCGCTGACGTTCATGCTGTCGGTCGTCAGGACGACTCCGGCGTCGCCTTGGAGCACCCTGACGACGAATCCGTCGTCGTGAAACCGCACTGTAAACTCGTACGGACCGATGTCCGATACAGTTCCCTCGGCGGCAACCAGCGTCCGGATCGGCACCTCCGCGAACCCCGCTCGCTCGAGTTCGACCAGCTGTTGCTTGGCCGTTCGCGCGGCGTCGCTCGAATCGTAGAGGTCCTGGCGGAGGTAGAGGATGTCGAACGCAGAGGGGGTGAAGTACACGGCGCTCCGGAGGGTGTCGCCGAGGCTGGTGCGCGCGGCGCTCACGATGCCAGTGGCCAGATCGGTGCTGCAGTCGGTCCTGAACGGGTCGTCGATCATCGAGTTCCAGAGGCGTGTTATCGTCTCAAGCGTTTCGCCGACGGACGGAGGGACGAAACGACGGGAACGACAGCACGCGTCACGCTGACGAACGCCATCGACGCGAACGGATCGTCACGACTGGAGCCGTCGCCCCGCGGCGTGCCGTCACAGCGGCGGACCGTCACCGTCCGCGGCCTGCTGGCCCCGATCCTGGGCGTTTTCGAGCAGCGTCGCTGCCGCGCCGCGGTACTCGTAGCCAGGGATGATCCCCTGGGCGTACGTTCCCTCGACGTACTCGATCAGCGTCTTGGCGTCGTCGACGCCCTCACGGGCGTCCCAGGCGACGTACTCGAGGATCACCCGGACCTCGTCGTCCTCACGTTCGAGCCTGGGCCCCTCGTGTGTACTCGTGTGGGCGACGGTGAACGCGTCCTCGAGGCGGCGCTCGAGCGTCTCGAACCAGCCGTCCTCGACGACTGGTGCGACCGTCTCGCCGGCGACGGCGGCGTCGAGCGTCGGGAGGGTCACCGTGACGCGGAATTCGCCGTCACGGCTCCCCTCGGCCGCAGTCGCCGTGACGTGCGTCTCGAAGACGGTGGTCGTCAGGTCGTAGCCGTCGTCGGCCGGTTCGAACGCATCGTGGTTCTCGAGTGCGCGCGCGACCGGATCGGGCAGGTCGTCGGTCATCACTCGAGGTGAGGCGGTTGCGAGAGAAGGGCGTTACGCACGGGTCGCGTCGGGGACGGCGCCCGGCTCAGGAGAGGGTCCGTTCTGCGAGCACCGAGTCGATCGCGGTCGCCAGTTCCTCGAAGTCCTTGAGTGTGAGCCCGTCGGTCGTCACGAACACGCCCTCCCGATCGGAGGTGACCCGGATGAGAAAGCCGTTGTCGAAGACCCGGATCGTGTACCGGTACGTGCCGAGTTCCGAGCCCTCGTAGGCGCTCTGGGTCGTCTTGAACCCCCGCCACTCGTTGCCGATGAACGTCGAGAGGTCGGCGTCGCGCGCCAGGTCCTCGCGGAGGTACAGTTGCGCGTAGTCGTCACGCGTGAAGTAGGTGACCGATCGACAGCTGTCGCCGACGGCGGTTCGACAGGTCGTGACGATCACTTCGGCGAACTCCTCCGGAACGAGGTCGGCGCTCATACCGGAACGGGGACGCCGGAGTACATAACCGTGTTCGTCACCTCGCCACACGGCTCACAGCGCCACCTCACCGGACGCGACGTGCCGTATCGGCTGGAACGACGTTCCACGTCGGCAGAACAGTTATTACTGGCCGTGACGTGATACCGATAGACATGGTTGGAATGAACTACCACGGTGCGGCGTTCTCGAGCGAGCGACCCGGGGAACAGCGGGGTATCCAGCGATGACGTCGACAGCCCTCTACGCCGTGGCAGCCGTCGCCGTCGCCGCCCTCACCGCGCTGGTGTTCGCCGTCCACGGCGGCGGTTCGTACATGTTCCTCCTGTACGGCGCCATCCTGGCGGTCGTCTTCGCCGGATTCGCGTACGACGCACACCGGGCGACGTCCGAACCGACGCCCGCTCGAGCACGGTAACCCGCCGGCGACGCGGCGTTCGAAACCGGCCTGGTTCGACGCGTCACCCGCTCTCGAACCGTCCCTCGAGCGCGGCCACGATGCAATCTGTGGCTTCCTCGGGCGAGTGCTCGGTCACGTCGACCACGAGGTCTGCGTCCGGGTCGTCGAACTCACGCCAGACGATGTGAACTGCCTGCTCGTCGATCGCGTCCTCCCGCTGGCGATTCCGCTCGAGACACGTCTCGAGGTCGGCCACCAGGTGGACGACGAAGCCGTCCTCGAGGCGCTGGAACCGCTCCTGCCACGTCCGCTTGTAGAAGGTGCCCGCGACGATCCAGTCCTCGTCGGCCGAGGTTACGCGCTCGTACAGCCGATCGTAGGTGTTCCGCTCGAACGCATCGGAGTCGAGGCGTCTCACCGTCTTCTCTCGCTCCTCGAGGCGATCGCAGAGCAGGCTCGAGACCGTGGTCTTTCCCACCGCGGGCGGGCCACAGACGATGACGATCACGGCGCTCGATTCGTGCGCCGACGGCTTACGCGTGCCGGCGTGGCCCGAGTCGGGGCTGTGGGTTCACGATCGCTCGAGTCGGGGGCTCGTCGGTGACTCGAGTACACGAGCGGTGACTCGAGGGCGAGAGACGGACTCGAGGGACGGGGGCTCGTCGGTGATTCGAGGGCGAGGGAAGGGATTTGAACTACGCCGAGACGGTCGTCCTCGCTTCGCTCGGACGCTGCGACTCGTCTAGTTCAAATCCTTCCGGTCGATTGCCGCTGCTCGCGAATTGCTCGCAGCGGCAATGCGAGGGAAGGGATTTGAACCCTCGGACCTCTACAGGAGCGGGTCTTAAGCCCACCGCCGTTGGCCTGCTTGGCTACCCTCGCACTCGAGTAGAACTGCATTCGGCGGTAGTCATCGGTACGGGATGTGCGTTTCGGTTGGCGCGAACGGGGCGGCGATCAGGACGGCTGAACCACCGGCTCCGGAAGCCCGTAGGAGACGCCGGTGAGCGATCGCGAGACGTCCCAGAGCCGGCGAGCTGCCTCTCGGTCGGACGACCGATCCGAGGATCGCTGTCGCCCGGGCGTCCCACGCATGTTCATGAGCCCGCCGGGACCGTAGTAGGCGCTGCCCTCGACGTCCGGTGCGGTCGCGGCGTACAGCGTCGGCAACGCACCGCGAGCCGCCGACTGGGCCAGCAGGGCGTTCGAGAGGCGACGCACGGCGGTTCGAAACCAGGTTCCACGACCTTCGATGCCGCGGAACTGTAACTTCGTGTCGGCGTACCCTGGGTGGACGGCCACGCTGATCGCCTCGGCGTCGGCCGCGCGGAATCGCCGCTCGAGTTCGTAAGCGAACAGCACGTTCGCGAGCTTCGACTGGGCGTAGGCGCCCCACTTGTCGTACTCACGCTCGCCGTGGAGGTCCTCGAAGTCGAGTTCGCCGCGTTCGTGGAGCCCGCTCGAGACGGTGACGACCCGTGCGGGTTCGTCGCCCGCGAGCAGCGACTCGAGGGTCAGGCCCGTCAGCGCGAAGTGCCCGAGGTGGTTGACTCCGAACTGGGTCTCGAAGCCGTCTTCGGTCTCCCGGCGGGGGATGGCCATCGTCCCGGCGTTGTTGACGAGCACGTCGATCGGCTCCTCGAGCTCCCTCGCGAACGCGCGAACCGACTCGAGGCTCGCGAGGTCACAGCGCTCGACGCGGAGGTCGGCCTCGGGAACGTCGCCGCGGACGTCGTCGGCCGCGGCCTCGGCCCGGTCGAGGTCACGGCAGGCCATAACGACCGTCGCCCCGTTCCGGGCGAGTTCGCGAGCCGTCTCGAGGCCGATCCCGCTGTTCGCGCCCGTCACGACGATCGTTCGTCCGCGCTGGTCGGGAACGTCGTCGGCAGTCCAGCCCATACCCTCGCTCACGGTCGCCGTGATAATCAACGCCGTCCAAAACAGTGTCGGGTCGGGCGAGTCGCGATACTGGTCGTTGAACCGACTACTATCCGTCGTGGACCGTCACGGACTCGAGCAGCACGGCTTCGATCGGCCTGTCGGTGTCGTCGGTCTCGACGCTACCGATCTCACGGACGACGTCCATCCCATCGGTAACCGCTCCGAAGACGGAGTGGTGGCCGTCGAGGTGTGGCGTCGCGTCGAGGGTGATGAAAAACTGCGAGCCGTTCGTGTCCGGTCCCGAGTTCGCCATCGAGAGCACGCCCGGGCCGTCGTGTGTGAGCTCGTCGTGGAACTCGTCGTCGAACTGATAGCCGGGACCGCCACGGCCGGTGCCGGTCGGATCGCCCGTCTGAATCATGAAGCCGTCGATAACGCGGTGAAAGTGCACGTCCTCGTACAGCGGCTCGCCGTCGACGTCCTCGCCCGTTTCAGGGTCGGTCCAGGTCCGTTCACCGGTAGCGAGGCCGACGAAGTTCTCGACCGTTCGTGGGACGCGTTTGGCCTCGAGTTCGACGTCGATCCCGCCCTCGCTCGTGTGCAACGTCGCGTGGATGAGTTCGTCGCCGTCGGCTAACCGCCGGTCGACGATCGATTGGTCGTCGTCCGCTCCGTTCTCGCCTGGTCTGTCCCCCTCTCCGTCGGTTTGCTGGTCGTCGTCACTGCCGAGACACCCGGCGAGGGAGACGCCAACAGTCGAGGCAGACAGCGCGAGGAGTGATCGTCGGGATGGAATACTGATTTGTCGTGGGTGTAGCGATGCAATAATGATATCGATCGGACTCGTCCTCGAGTCGGCTGTCAGGGTTGCTCGAGCGACGAGTGTGCCGGGAGGTGGTGAGCCGATTTCGTCTGTCAGTCGTCGGGTCGGTCCTCGACGACGACTGTCCCATCGTACGCTGGGTGTAACTGGTCAACGCCAGAACCTGCGCGTAGTTCCCAATCGCCAGGGACTGTCGCGGTGAACGGACCCGTTGTAAAAAACCGAGCGCCACCGGAGGGAAGCTCATCGTCAACGACGACGGTCGCTGGCTGCGTCGCTTCGTCATCGGCCGGCGGGATTAGTTCGACGGAAGTTTCCCCGGTAACGGGTTCACCACCGGCGTTTCCAAGGACGACAGCAATGTCGAACTCGGTACCGACGACGACGCCGTCCGGTTCCTGTGGCTGCTGCCTGAGAAGCATGACCGTACCCGGTGCGTCTTCGTCCACCTCGAACGCTGGCGCATCGGAACCACTGTCTACGTTTTCACCGTCAGTCTCTCCTGTCGTACCTGTTTCAGACTCGCCGCTGAGGCACCCACTGGCGGTGAGCAACCCGACTGGAACGCTTGCGAGGAGGGCACGCCGGTGCATGTGTGAGCAAACACCGATCACAAACATTTATCTTTTGATATCTTCGCCGCCCCGGAGTGTGCGCGTAGTAGCCGTCCTGGTTCGCGTGATGAACGTTTCCGGGTGGCTACTCGTCGTGGACCGTCACGGACTCGAGTACCACGTCCGCTTTGGGGCGGTCGTTGGGACCGGTCTCGACGGAGCCGATCTCACGGACGACGTCCATGCCGTCGATCACTTCGCCGAAGACGGAGTGGCGGCCGTCGAGGTGCGGGGTCGCGTCGAGGGTGATGAAAAACTGCGAGCCGTTCGTGTTCGGGCCGGAGTTCGCCATCGAGAGCACGCCCGGGCCGTCGTGTGTGAGTTCGTCGTGGAACTCGTCGTCGAACTGGTAGCCGGGACCGCCGCGGCCGGTGCCGGTCGGATCGCCACCCTGGATCATGAAGCCGTCGATGACGCGGTGAAAGAGGACGTCCTCGTAGAGCGGTCGGTCGGTGACGCGCTCGCCCGTCTGGGGGTCAGTCCACTCTCGCTCGCCCGTCGCGAGACCGACGAAGTTGCCGACCGTTCGCGGCGCGCGCTCTTCGAAGAGTTCTACCTCGATGTCGCCCTCACTCGTGTGCAGGGTTGCCGTTGGGTTTCCCATACCCCGAGCGAGGACGGGCCGGGTGAAAACGATGGTGGTCTTCGCCGTCTCCCGTGCGACGACCCACTGTCCCGCACGTACATGTCGCCGGCTGCCCAACGTCCACACATGAGCAACGGGACGCACACGGCGACGGCGGTGACGCTGGCGACGCTCCCCTCGGGCGTCGACCTCACGACCACGGTACACACCTACGAGGGCGCCACCGAGGGACCGACGTGTTACGTCCAGGGTGCTCAGCACGGCCGCGAGATCAACGGCACCGAAGCGTTGCGCCGGTTCCACGACCGACTTTCGCTCGAGGAGCTGTCGGGAACCGTGATCACCGTTCCCGTCGCGAACCCGCTGACGTTCGACCGCGTCTCCTACACGACGCCCGAGATTCTCGACAGCGTCAACCCGAACATGAACCGGATCTGGCCGGGTGACGAGTCGGGCAGCCTCCACCAGCGGATGGCCGCCCGGCTCTGGCCGTACGTCTCCCGCGCCGACGCCGTCGTCGACCTCCACACCGGCAGCCCCGACATGCTCCCGCACGTCGTCTACACCGACGGCGACGCCGACTCCCGGGCGCTCGCGGAGGCGTTCGGAACCGACCTCCTGCTCGCCGAGGAGGGACTCGAGGACGCGTCCGACGAGTGGCATCGCCGCGGATTCGCCGGCAAACTCCGCGTCGCGGCCGCCGCGGAGGGGATCCCATCGATCACGCCGGAACTCGCCCACAACAAGCAGATCCTCGAGGACGTCGTCGAAGACGGCGTCGACGGCCTGTTCGCCGTCCTCCGCCACCTCGGGATGCTCGAGGGTGACGTCCCCGGGTGGGACGGCACGCTCGCAAAAAACCACCTCGGGCAGGTGAACGCGACCACGTCGGGGCTGTTCCGTGCGGCCCCGTCGCTCGAGCTCGGCCAGCACGTCGACGTGGGGACCGAACTCGGAACCGTCTACCACCCGGCGTCCTTCGCCACTCTCCAGCACGCGAGCGCCGACCGCGAGGGGATCCTCTTTACACTCACTCGGGAGGCGACGGTCGTTGCGGGCGACAAGCTCGCAAGCGTCGCGCTCGAGCGGTGAGTCTCCATCGACGTTTTCACCCGCGACCGCCTACGGCCAGGCATGGCAGACAGCGACGATCCGGAGCCCAGCGTGAACATCAGCGGGGGCACATCTGGCGGCGGCGTCGAGGCGGCCTTCGACCCCGCCACGGCCGACACCCGCGCCGAAGCGGTCGTCGACCGACTCGGAGAGCGCTACTGGCAGAAGACCTACGGCGGCCAGGACGCGTTCACCTGCCTCGTCCGGACGATCCTGAGCCAGAACACGAGCGACGTGGCGAGTCAGCCCGCTCACGACGCGCTGATCGCGAAGTACGACGGTGACGACGTCGACCTCGCAGCCGCGCTCGCGGCCGCCGACCGCGACGAACTCGCAGAGACGATCAGCTCGGCGGGGCTGTACAACCAGAAGTCCAGGGTGATCCAGGAAACCGCCGA
This sequence comes from Natronobeatus ordinarius, assembly GCF_024362485.1. Taxonomy (NCBI): domain Archaea; kingdom Methanobacteriati; phylum Methanobacteriota; class Halobacteria; order Halobacteriales; family Natrialbaceae; genus Natronobeatus; species Natronobeatus ordinarius. The sequence goes on from NZ_CP101456.1 coordinate 1,670,345, forward strand.
GTGGGTGCTCGAGGCGTACGACTCCGCGACCACCTTCGACGCGTTCGTCAAAGCGGGCGACCCCGAGACGGTGCGCGAGACGCTGCTCGGGATCACCGGTGTCGGCCCGAAGACGGCCGACTGCGTCCTCCTCTTCGCGGGCGGGCGGTCGGGAGTCTTTCCGGTGGACACCCACGTCCACCGGATCTACCGCCGGCTGGGGATCGCGCCGGCCGACGCGGACCACGAGACGGTACGGGAGGTGCTCGAGCGGGAGATTCCCGCCGAGAAGTGTGGCTTCGGGCATACGGCTTCGATCCAGTTCGGCCGCGAGTGCTGTACGGCGCGGAAGCCGGCCTGTCTCGAAGATCCGGAGGCATGTCCGATGGCCGATCTCTGCGACCAGGTCGGCGTCTACCCCGAGACGGGTGAGGTCGTCGATCCGGCCGACGCGCCCGAGGCCGAGCACTCGTAGTTCAGCCCGTCTGTTCGTTACAACGATCCGTCTCAGGTCGGTCTGGGCGCGAACTCGAGCGCCTCGAAGGCGTCGACCAGCAGGTCACCGGCGCGTCTGGCGCCGATGACGTTGCGGGCGAACGGGCCGAGGACGCCCTGGGCCGCGATTCCCGAGACGGCGACTCGAGCGTTCGTCCCGTCGACGCGACGCCAGCGGAGGGTGTCGTCGTCGAGCACCGGCGCGCCCCGATAGCCCGCCGCCAGGTCGGTCCCATCGCGGAGCCGTCGATACAGCGGCGCGTCGTACGGCGAGTTGAACCCCGTCGCGAGCACGAGCTCGTCGACCCAGGTGGCGGTGCCGTCCCGGCAGGTGAGGACGACGGTGCCGCCCGCGGGCGTGACGGCCTCGATCTCGCTTCGCTCGAGGTCGACCCAGTCGCGGTCGATCGTCCGGCGGAGACGGGCGAACACTTCGGGAGACATCGAGCCGTCGCGGCGCGCCTCGGCGACGGTTTGCTCCCGGTCTCGAGACCCTGGCGGGAGCGCCTGGAGCTCGTCGACGGCACCCGAGAAGTGCATCCACTCGCGGCCCGCCTCGAGCGTCTCGACCCGGAACGGGCTCCGTGCGAACAGCGTCACGTCCCGACCGGGCTGGGCCAGGGTCGTCGCGAGCTGTGCCGCCGTGATGCCACCGCCGACGATGCCGATCCGTGCGGTCTCGCCCACCGTGTCGGGATCGAACCCGTCGTCCCAGACGTGCGTGACCGACGCGTCGGCCGGGAGATCGCGGGCCCATTCGGGGCGAGCGTAGGAGCTGCCGTGGCCGATCGCGAGCACGCACGCCCCCGTCGAGAGTCGGCCTGCCGTCGTCTCGACGTCGACGCCCCCGGCTCGCTCCTCGAGATCGGTCGCCCGTGCCTCGATGAGCGTCGACTCGAGACCGTAGCGGTCGACGACGGCGGCGGCGTGGTCGAAAAACAGCTCGACCGTCGGCCGTTCGGCGCCGACCTCGCTCGGGACGAGTTCGTCCTCGCGACCGCGCGAACGGGCGAAGTCTCTGAGCGAGAACGGGTCGACGTCGACGTGGTGGACGAACGGCGACCGCAGTTCCCGCATTCCACACTGCGCGCACTTCCGCCGGAACGCCGCCAGCAGGCCGTCCGGTTCGACGATTCGCAGGCGGTCGCGTTCGACGACGCCGGCCTCGAGGAGCCGCACCGCGAGGTGGACGCCGTGGACGCCGCCGCCGACGATCGCGACGCCCGGGTCAGCCGTCGACTCGGAAGCCACGGTCTCTGAGCAACTCGGGGACGCGGTCGGTGTGGTCGCCCTGCAGTTCGATTCGACCGTCGGTCGTGGTTCCGCCCGTCGCGAGCGATCGTTTGAGTTCTGAGGCGACCGACGTCACGTCGACGGCGTCGGCGTCGAACCCCTCGACGATCGTCATCGCCTTCCCGTAGCGGCGTTCCTCGACGCTGATCGTGAGAACCTGCGTCCCCGTCGCGAGATCGCCGTGGCCATCGAGCTCGTCGAGCAGTTCTTCGAGTGAGTCGTCCGTAGTCACGTGTTCCACATCAACAGTTACTGATATAATATTATCGAAGGTCACATAGTTAATATCTTTTCGCTGTTGTTTCAGTCAGTCGATCGTCGATGGGGCCTTCGACGTTCGTACCCGTTCTCCGGCGGAGGCTGGTCGTCCCGGGAGCAGGTCGGGGCGCTTTCGGGCGCTCGTCACCAGACTGTTCGTCTCGTGAACCGGTTCGCACGGTGAGTGACCCGAACCAAAGGCTAAAGAGCGAAACTGACCAATAATTGTGCAATGACTATCGCTCGTCTGTTGCGGAGGGATCTCTCGTGGGCGTCGAGATAAAAGAGAACAGGGTAAGTGACGCCGAGTTCGAGGAGATGAAAGGGTTCGTCTTCGACTACCTCGCGGCCAGCGTCGAGAACGAAGAGGAGGGCGGCCGCATGCGCTGGTACCCGTGGCACTCCGCGGAGTACCGGCACAACCACATCCTCAACGTGGTCGAACTCGCGACCGAGATCGCCGAGAACGAGGGCGCGGACGTCGACGTCACCCGCGTCGCCGCCCTCTTTCACGACGTGGCCAAACTCGAGGCCGACCAGGAACTCCACGCCGAAGCCGGTGCGCGCGTCGCTCGCGAGTACCTCTCCTCGCGCGGTGAGTACCCCGAATCGTTCGTCAGCCAGGTGTGTCGCGCGATCGAACGCCACTCCTATCAGGGCGACCTGCACGACGTCTCCCTCGAGACGCAGTGTCTCATCGAGGCCGACTTGCTCGACAAGGTGGGCGCCAACGGCGCCACGCTGATGCTCTTGCGGATGGGCTACGAGGCACGCACCCACATGGAGGCCGACGAGATCGTCGAACGCGTCTTAGAGCGGGGGATCGACGCCGCAAACCGCGTCGAGAGCGACACCGCCGAGAGCATCGCCCACCAGCGACTCAAGCGCGTCCGCTGGTTCCGCGAGTGGCTGCAGGACGAGATCGCCGGGATGGGTGACTGAGGCCGTCGATCCGGCGACGCGCACCCGTCGCGACTAGTCCTCGGTGAGTAGTGGATACGCAACTTCCCACAGGTGGTCGTCCGGATCCGCGAAGTAGCCGGAGTAGCCGCCCCAGAAGACCTCCTGTGCCGGTTTCACGAGTCGACCACCGGCGTCGACGGCCTGCTCGAGAATTGCGTCCACCTCGTCCCTCGAGGCCACGTTGTGCGCCAGCGTGACCCCCGAGAACCCGGTTCTGTCGTCCGGAACGGTGGCGTCTTCGGCGAGCAGTTCTCGCGGGTAGACTGACAGCCAGGTTCCCTCGAGTGTGAAGAAGGCGATGTCGTCGTCCGGGTCGCGGTCGTCCATGGGAAACCCGAGTCCGTCCCGGTAGAAGCGAATCGAGTCGTCGACGTCCGAGACGCCGAGCGTGACGAGCGTGATACGTGGGTCCATAGGCAAAATTCTCCTTCCCGATCATAATGCTACCGACGCTGAACCGACCGCGAGAGAATCGGACGCACCGCGTTCGACGGGGGTCGCCCTCGAGTCAGCGGTACGCCTCGAACTCCCGCCCGAACAGCAGGAAGTAGGCGGTGCCGACGAGGCCGATGGCGGTCGCGATCGTAAAGGCGAGGGTGGGGCTGCCGGCGAGAACCACCTCGCCCGTCAGCGGATTCGAGAAGCCGCCCCAGATGAGCCCGCCGAGGGCGGCGCTCGGGATGACGAGCAGGTTGCGAACGAGGTAGTACGAGCCCGTCACGCGGCCGCCCGTTCCCAGCTCGGCGGGGCCGACGATCAGCGCCTTGTGTGCCGGCAGGCCGGCGAACCGGAGGCCGGAGAACGCGAAGAGCAGGGCGAGCACGAGCGCGCTCTCGGGGGCGGAGATGAGCACGATCGGGAACACGGCGTAGACCAGAAACCCGCCGGCGACGACGGGTTTCAGCCCGACTCGCTCGGCCAGTTTCGCCGACGGTACCAGGACGGCCAGCGCGATCAGCATCTCGAGGCCGAGCAGGAGGCCAAAGAAGGCCTGCGGCGAGAGCGAGCCGCCGACGACGGGAAGCGACGTGGGGAGTGTGAGCCCGACCGCGAGGAACTCCGTGACGACGAGCACGAAGAAGATGTAGACCATGCCGTTGGCGAAGCGAACGAGGGTGTCGGCGACGAGCAGCGGACGGAGTTCGGGCGGGAGATTGCTGAGGTCCTCGACGAGCTGGGAGACGCCCTCGAACTCCTTGCCGAAGCTATCTTCGCTCGAGTCGTACAGCACGTGCTGGCCGACCGTGCCGACGATTCCGAAGACGACCGCCACCCCGAGGATCAGCTGGAACGCGAGGACGACGTCGGCTGCGGCTCCCGTGAACGGCGCGAAGAGCACGGCGGCGATCAGCGGGCCGACGAGGAAGGCCGTCCGCCGGAACAGCTCCGTGCTCGCAAAGCCCATCGCCAGCCGATTCGGCGGGACGGCCTGTTTGACGATGGCGTACGTCGCGCCGAGACCGAACGACTTCCACGCCTGGGCGAAGCACAACCCGACGAAGACGGCGACGATCGAGAGTTCGATGGGGCCGATCGCGATTCCCGAGAGGAACGGTGCGGCGAGCCAGATACAAAAGCCGATCGTCGCCAGCAGGCCGAACGCGGTGAGCGCGTAGCGCGAGCCGATCCGGTCGGAGATCGCCCCGCCGGGGTACGGATAGAGGGCGCTGATGACGTTGCCGAAGGTGCCGAAGAGGCCGATAACGAACGCCGTCGCCCCCAGCGCGGCCAGGTACTCGGCCATGTAGCGGTTGGTCATCTGGAAACCCAGGCTGAACGCGAACATCGCGAGCGAGAGGACGAGCACGTCGCGCTCGAGGGCGAAGAACTGCCGGTAGGCGTCGAACGGGTCGGGCTCCTGTTGGGCCGGCTGTCTCTCCTCGAGGCTCATAGGTGTGTCCTTCTACTCGAGGTTCTTTGGGGTTCGCCTTTCAGAACGTTCTGCCCATCGTCTCCCCTGACTCTCAGCCACCGGCTGTTCGTGTGCCTGTCACGGCTCGTTGACCGACTTCGGTCGTGGCCGTTCTCCCGGCCGGTCCGATCCCGTCGGCCGTTTCGTCAGCGAGAAGGACCGAACCAGTAAAGGCGAGTGCGTTCCTCGTCAGGCACATGACGACGACGCTCGGAACGGCGAGCGCGGCCCCCGGCGAGGCCGACACGGGACGTCTCGAGGTCGGCGAGACCAGAGATGGCAGCCCCGTTGGTCTCCCCGTCGCCGTGATAAACGGCGCGAGGCCGGGGAAGACCCTCTACGTGCAGGCGGCCAGCGACGGCGACGAACTCAACGGCGTCGGCGTCGTCAGTCGCGTCGTTCCGCAACTCGATCCCGCCGAGATTTCGGGAACGATCCTCGTCGTGGGGATCGTCAACTACCACGCCTTCCAGGTGGCCGAACACCGCAACCCGATCGACGACACGAAGATGAATCGGACGTATCCCGGCAACGAGAACGGGACCTCGAGCGAGCGCATCGCCCACGCGACGTTCGAGGCGGCGACGCGGGCGGACCTGGTCCTCGACCTCCACCAGGGCTCGACGAGTCGGATGATCGACGAGGCCCGAGTTCGCTGCGGGAAACGCCACCGGTTGCACGAGGAGTGTCTCGAGCTCGCGAAGGTCTTTGGCTGTGGCTACGTCCTCGACCGAAAGGGTCCCGACGGCCAGCTCGCTCGTGCTGCCCCCGACGAGGGCATTCCGACGATCGACCCCGAACTCGGCGGCGCCGTCGGCTGGGACGAAGCGAGCATCCAGAAAGGCGTCGACGGCGTCTTCAACGTCCTCCGGTACTACGGATTTCTCGAGGGTGACGTGACGCTTCGAAGCCAGATTCGCGCCTCGGGATTCAACCAGTACGGCTCGCCGGTTGGCGGGCTCGTCAGATTCCAGAAAGAGCTCGGCGACCGCGTCCAGGCTGGCGACACCATCTTCGAGGTGACGACGGTCTTCGGCGAGTCCAAGGCCACCGTGACGGCGGACAACGACGGCATCCTCTGGCGAACGCGACGCCTTCCCCAGGTCGCGACGGGCGAGTACGTCTGTTCGATCGGGACCGACGTGGACAGGTACTGAGATGGTCTCGGATCTCACCTGCCCCGACTGCGGGGCCGTCTACGAGGCCGGACCCGACGAGCCGTGGCGCTGTTCCTGTGGGCACCCACTCGAGTTCGTCGACCAGCCGATGCCAGCGGGAGAACCACGCCCGCTCTCTGCGATCGACACGAGCACGGGCCTGTGGACGTTCTTCGAATTTATCCCGATCGAGCGTCGCGTCACGTTCCACGAGGGCTTTACGCCGCTCGTCGACGTTCCCGAGTGGGGCGGCGCGTTCAAACTCGAGTACGTCTTCCCGACCGGTTCGTTCAAAGATCGCGGGGCGACGACGACCCTCTCGCGGGCCGTTTCACTCGGCGTCGAGACGGTTCTCGAGGACTCCTCGGGCAACGCCGGGGCGGCCATCGCGACGTACGCGGCGCGGGCGGGGCTCGAGGCGGAAATTTACGTCCCCGCGGACGTCAAGCAGTCGAAGCTGATGACGATCCAGCGGGGGAACGCTCGCCCGGTTCGCGTCGAGGGCTCGCGCGAGGACGTCACGACGGCGTGTATCGACGCCGTGGAGACGGGCAGCGGCTGGTACGCGAGTCACGTCTGGAACCCGGCCTTTCTCGCCGGGACGATGACGTTCGCGTTCGAGGTCGCCGCCCAGCGTGACTGGGACGTTCCCGACGCGCTCGTCCTCCCGGTCGGCCACGGGACGCTCTTTCTCGGTGCCTACCGTGGCTTTACGCTCTTGAACGAGGCGGGAATCGTCGACGGGATGCCCCGGCTGCTCGGTGCGCAGGCTGCCGGCTACGCGCCGATCGTCGAGGCCCACGGTGGCGAGACGACTGCCGACGAAGCCGACGTCAACGAACTCGCCGACGGCATCCAGATCGCCGATCCGCCGCGCGCACCGGAGATCCTCGAGGCGATCGACGCCACCGACGGCGATGCGGTTGCTCTCTGTTCGGACCGGGTCGAAACTGCGCTCGATCGGCTGCACCGGAACGGCTTCTACGTCGAACCCACGAGCGCCGTCGCGCCCGCCGCGCTCCAGTACTTCCGCGAAGCGGGAATCGTCGGCGAGGACGAGGACGTCGTCGTGCCGTTGACCGGGAGCGGCCTGAAGACGCTCTGATTACGCGTCGCCGTCCGTATCCGCCGATCCCGTCGATGGCCCGTCAGCGAGGAATCGAGCGCTGATGTCCGGCGTCGGCATCATACACTGTTCTTGCTTTCCGAACCAGTCGTACCGACGGGCGGCGACGACGTCGTAGACGGCGTCGCGAATCAGCCGGGGGACGTATCGAAACGGCACGAGCAGCCGGTAGATGCCGCCGAGGTGGCCCGCAGCCCGGAGGACGGCGTCGGATTTCTCGTAGGCATCCCCGTCGTCGACGAGGACGACCGAATCGAGCGCTTCGGGGTCGACGTCGGTGTCCTCGAGCAACTCCTCGGCGACCGGGGACTGCAACGGTGCGAAGCGAAAGACTCCCTCGGGGTCGCGGCGAATAACGAATTGGACGGAGCCCATACAGAGGTTACAGACGCCGTCGAACAGCAGCACCGGGTGGTTCGCAGACACGTCCTCGGCCATTGGTCAATCGTGGGTGGGCCGGACCAATCAGTGTTCCCCTTCGGGACACCCTGTCGGGTCTCGATCCGATCCGTCTCTCTCCATCGTCGTCGTGAGCCCGCTGCCTAGAACGCCGGTGGATCGATCGTCGCGGGCTCGTGGCCATCGCATCCGTGTTCGTACAGCAGCCACGTGGACCGCTCACGGTTCGCTGGATCGGCGATCGTCTCGAGCGTGATGTCCTCGGTGACCATGTACATGTTGACCTGGACGAGCTCGTCGCCGTGTTCGTCCGTCCACGTTTCACACAGGTGTTCGGCGAGGTGTCTCGAGGCGTCGCCGCTGGATCCCGCCCGCCGGACGTCGTTCATGTAGAACCGCTCGCGGTACGTTCCGTACTGGTGCTGGAGTTCGTCGTACGGCCGGTCGTACGTCAGCGGCCGACCGCCGTTGTAGACGTCGAGCTGCTCACCGGTTGCGGTTTTCGCCGGGAACACGTAGTAGCGATCGGTGGTCCGGGGAACCGGCGCGAAGACGCTCCAGTCGGGTTGGGCGATGTTCAGGCTCGCCGCGACCGTCTCGATCTCCTCGGGGTAATCGGGTTCGAATTCCTCGTCGCGGTCGTCGTCGAGGGCGACGCCGGCGAACTGGACCAGCGAGAGCGCCACGAGTACCACGACGGTGACGGCGATGACGGTGACGACGAACGTGTAGACGCCGGCTCGAACCGCCAGCAGCCGCTCGGAGTCGAGTCGGTACGCCGGGAAAGACGCGGCGAGTCGCTCGAGTGCTGCCAGCCTCGAGGCGAGGCGATCGGTGTCGATCCCTGCGGTGTGTGCCAGGCGGGTCGCGTCGTCCCAGAACTGGCGCTGGAGGAATGGAAGCAGCCCCGTGATCGCGACCCAGGGGAACGCGCCGATGCGGACGGTGAGCGCGAACGACAGGTGCGCGATCACGAACATCGCGACGAACGCCAGCCGTGCGCGGCCCTGGAGGAAGATGAGCAACCACGCGAAGAGGAGCATGTAGTACCACGTCAGGCCGCCAAGTTCGAGCAGCGCGGGGTACTGGCGCAGGATGCCCGCGAGCAGGAACGTCATGTCGTCGAGGCCCATGATGAGCGGCGTCGCCTCGCCGCTCGTCCACAGCGTCGACGTCGACTTGTGGTAGCCGTTGACGACGTACATCACGACCATCTGTGAGAGGATGAACGCGGAGGCGAGAGTCGAGACGTGTGGCCGCGGCGGGGCGTCGCGGTGGACGGCGTCGATCGACCACCGTTCACCCAGCGGGAGGAAGATAGCCCAGAACAGCAGCAGCCGGAACAGAGTGTCGGCGTAGCTCAGGACGAACGGGTTGTGGTGATCGAGCGAGATCACGAACAGAAACGAGAGGACAGCCGCGGCTCTGGTCCTGTAGCCGACGATCAACTGGAGCGCGATCAGGCCCTGGAGGACGAACAGCGCGGCGAGCAGCGTCGTGCTCGTGGTGAGGTAGTAGAACGAAAACGCGTAGTCGGGCGTCGCGTCCATCGCCACCGACCGCGGGACGACGCCGTGTTCGGTGTAAAAGTACGAGAAGTTCCGCGACCGGAGAAGCAAGTCGGCGACGATGAGGGCGCCAGCGACGATGCGAAAGAGGGCGAGCGATCGCGTATCGATCCGAACGCAGCGGTTCAGATATCGTCCGATACGCACGGGGAGGGCGGAGGGCTCGAGCGGACGCGCCATCTGAACAGACACAGATAGCAGACGGACATACTTTTTTCGATGAGAACGACGCGAGTGACCTCCGACTTCGTCCACGACCGTGTCGGCCGGGATGGCCCAGTCTGTCGACCACGAGCGGCTGACAGTCGGCGCTAGATCGGTCGACGACCGGCACTGGATTGGCTGTCGTCTGAGGACGTCCTCGAGACGCGTGAACTGTCGGACGATCTAGTACAGCCCTTCCTCGGCGAGGACGTCGTTCAGGTCCTCGCGGATCCGTTCACCGGTCTCGCGGTCTCGAGCCGTCGTCACGATCCGGTTCTCCTGAACGCTCGAGCCGTCTCGCAGGAGGAGTCGGACGTTTCCACCGTCGTCGGCGCGGGTCACCTTCGCCCGGAGGCCCGACTGTGAGCCTTTCCCGCCGGCGTCGATCGGCCCCGGAATAACCTTCTTGACGTGCGGGTGGCCGGCGACGGTCTGGATGGCGCGCATCCCCGTCCGGCCACCGATCAGCGTCGTGTGGCTGCCGCCGATCTTCTCGACGGGCGGGACGTCCACGACGTCGAGCGCCCGGTCGCCGCGTCGCTCGAGGACGGTGTCGACCGGGTCGTCGCCGTCGACGCGGTAGAACGGGTAGTGGAGTTCACCACGGACGGCGCGGACGACCTCGCGAACGCCGGCGACGTACACCTCTTCGGGACGCTTGCGGCGGACCTCGTCGGCGATCCCCCCGGCGAAGTTCCGGAGTTCGATCACCGCCGTCTCGTCGCCGTCCTCGGGAATCGTCGTGACCGTCGTCTCGCCGACGACCGCCTCCTCGGCGAGCATCGTGATCGTCGCCCGGTCGCGGGCGGCCTCGAGGACGACCGCGTCGGCGTTGGCCTCGCGACAGACCAGACAGAAGTCCCCCGGTTTCTCGAGCGGCGAGGCACAGTGCCGACACTCCATGCCGGCGATTCGCGTCGGGGCCCTAAAACGGCCGTGTTTTCCGCTGACCCGGGAGACTGATCGCCTCGAAAACGTGCCCTGTTTCAATTACCTTCCGTTCGACGAGCGCTCGGAAACGGCGTCAGTGTTGGCTCCAGCCCCGATTCCGTTCGACCGTCCGTAACTGATCGTGGTTTCGCCGCATCCGAAGCTATTTGATCCGGGCGGTCGACGATGTATCTATGAAGATACAACGGCGATCGTTCGTCGCGCTCCTGGGGGGCGGTGCCGTTGGGCTGGCCGGCTGTCTCGGCAGGGGTGATCCCGGGGGGCCCGCTTCGGTCAGTGGGGACCGGCTCAGGCTCGCGACGACGACGAGCACGTACGTCACGGGGCTCCTCGACGAACTGAACGGCCCGTTCGAGGACCGCTACGGCGTGTTCGTCGAGACGGTCCCCCAGGGAACCGGAGCCGCCCTCGAGACCGGCCGTCGGGGGGACGCGGACGTCGTCCTGGTTCACGCCCGCGAGCGCGAGGACGAGTTCGTCGCCGCGGGCTACGGGGTGAACCGCCGCGACGTGATGGCCAACGACTTCGTCGTCGTTGGCCCGTCCGAGGACCCTGCCGGCATCGCCGGCGATGACGACGCACCCGCGGCCGTCGCGGCGATCGCCGACTCGGGCTCCACGTTCGTCTCCCGGGGCGACGAGTCGGGAACGAACGCGAAGGAACGCGAACTCTGGGAGGAAGCGGGGATCGATCCTGCCGGCGAGTGGTACCGGGACGTCGGCGGGGGGATGGGGGAAGCGCTCACGATGGCCGACCAGCAGGCTGGGTACACGCTGGCCGATCGAGGGACACTGCTGTGGATGCGAGACGAGGTCGATCTCGTCGTCCACGTCCAGGGACCGCTCGAGGGCGGTCCGGACCTGCTCGCGAATCCTTACGGGATCGTGGTGGTCAACCCGGCGATCCACGAGAACGTGGCGTACGACCTCGCGATGGCGTACGTCGGATTCGTCACGAGCGTCGAGGGCCAGGCCATCATCGAAGGCTACACCGTCGAAGGTGAACAGCTGTTCTTCCCCGAGGCGCTGGCGGAGGAACCGAACTTCGGGCAGTACGTCCCGGAAGAGTGGACCGACACGAACGACGAGGCGTAACCCGACTTAGCAATGCCACTCGAGAGCGTTTCGACCGCCGCGGTGTTCGCCGAGTTCCCGTTCGAGTGGAACTACGTCCGGAGCATCGTCGAGGTCTCGCTGTACGTGAGCCTCACCGCCGTCGCGATAAGCACGCTCATCAGTTTGCCGATCGCCCTCGCGATCGGCTTCAAGGAGTTCCCCGGAAAGCACCTGCTGGCGTCGCTCATCACCACGGGAATGGGCTTTCCGAGCGTCGTCGTCGGCCTCATCGTCCTGTTCGCGCTCTCGAACGAGGGGCCGTTCGGCTCGTTCGACCTCGTCTTCACCCCCGAGGCGATGATCCTCTCCCAGATCGTCCTCGCCGCACCGGTCATCACTGGCGTGAGCCTCGCGGCGGTCTCGAGCGTCGAGCGACCCGTTCGCGACGCGGCGTTCGCGATGGGCGGGACGCGACTCGACGTCGCGCTGGTGACGATCAAGGAGGCTCGCTACGGCATCGCGACCGCGATTCTCGCCGGCTTCGGCCGGGCGATCAGCGAGGTCGGCGGCGTCCTCATCGTCGGCGGCAACATCGCCGGCGCCGACGGCACCTCCTACACCCGCACGCTCACGACCGCGATCCAGCTCGAGGCGCGCCAGGGCCGATTCGAGACGGCGATGATCCTGGGGGCGATCCTGGTCGCGCTCGTCTTGCTCGTCAACGCGCTGGTCGTCAGGCTGGGCAACGGCGGGGGTGGCTACCGATGAGCCTCGACGTACGTGACGTCCGCCACGGCTACGGGGGCGAACCGGTCCTCGACGGCGTCTCGCTGTCGGTCACGCCCGGCGAGGTCGTCGCGATCATCGGCCCCTCCGGCGTCGGCAAGTCGACCCTGCTCCGGCTGCTCGCGCTGTTCGACGCACCCGAGTCGGGGACGATCGAGTACGACGGGACCGACGTCTGGACGAGCGCGGAACACCGGCGACTCGAGTTGCGCCGGCGGATCGGGATGGTGTTCCAGGAGGCGAGCCTCTTCGACGCGAGCGTCCGTCGGAACGTCGAGTACGGCCTCCACGTTCGCAAGCCGTGGCCCGCCCGGCTCCGCCGGGGGATCGCCGACGCGGTCGGGCTGGGGAACGGAACGAGCGAGGCACTCGAGGCGCTCGAAGTGGTGGGCCTCGAGGAGGAACTCGACCGCGACGCGCGGTCGCTTTCGGGCGGCGAGGCCCAGCGGGTCGCCTTCGCACGAGCGCTCGCGTACGACCCCGACGTGCTGTTGCTCGACGAGCCGACGTCGGACCTCGATCCGCGAAACACGGCCGTCATCGAGGCGGCCGTCCGCGAGGCCCGGGCGCAGGGGATCGGCGTCGCCGTCGCGACCCACGACATGCACCAGGCCGAACGGATCGCCGACCGCGTCGCCGTCCTGCTCGACGGGGAACTCATCGAGGTCGGCGAGACGGGGCGAATCTTCGAGCGACCGACCGACGAGCGCACGCGGAAGTTCATCGAGGGGGAGCTGCTCTACTGAGAACCACCTATGACGATCGAGAAAGGATACCGGACGGAACTCGAGGTCGACGGCGTCACGATCGACCGCCGCGACGTCGAGATGCTCGAGGCGATCGACGACCACGGCTCGATGCACGCCGCGGCCGACGCGCTGGGGCGATCCTACGCCCGGCTCCAGCGGCGGGTCGTGGAACTCGAGGAGGCCGTGGGCCAGCTGACCGAGCGACGACGCGGTGGGAGCGGCGGCGGCGGCACCGAGCTGACCGAGACGGCAACGGAACTGCTCCGACAGTTCGACCGCCACCGCACGGAACTCGCCGGCGTCGCGACGGTCACCGAGTCGATCCTCGAGGGAACGGTCCAGGATCGGACGGGCGAACTCGCGACCGTCGAGACGCCCGCCGGCCCGGTGGTCGCACTGGTTCCAGCGGGTGCACGCGAGGTCGAGATCAGCGTTCGCTCCGACGCGGTCGTCCTGAGCGACCCGGACGAGACGCCCGACACGGGTGGAACGAGCTTTCGAAACCGGTTCGATGCCGTCGTCACCGCCGTCGAATCCGGCGAGGCGGTCGCGAACGTCGCCCTCGAACTCGACGGTGGCGTCTCCCTCGAGGCGCTCGTCACGACGGGGAGCCGGGACGCGCTGGCGCTCGAGCCCGGCCGGCGCGTCGTCGCTTCGTTCAAAGCGACGGCCGCTCGAGCGATCCGCGTCGACCGAAACGAGAGCTGAAACGGTCCGTCAGGCCGACCGCGCGTCGGTCATCGAGTCGGCGAGCTTCGCCCCGCAGGCCCGGCAGTAGCGCGACCCCTCGCGGACGATCGCCTCGCAGTCGGGGCAGGTAAACTCGCCGTCGGGTTCCCCGAGGGCTTCCCCGCAGTTGGGGCAGTAGTCGGCGTCGCCGGCGACCTCGATCCCGCAGTTCGGACAGCCGTCGCGATCCTCCCAGAGGACGCGCCGTTGCGAGCGGTTGACGTAGTTGTACGCGCCCCAGAGGACGTTTCCCAGTCCGAAGGTCCACCAGATGGTCAAGAGCGCGACCAGCACGTGCGAGGCGAGCGAGCCGATCTCCCGGTTCACCATCACGACTCGATCCGGCCGCTCGTCCTCGATGCGCCAGCCCTGCGCGACGAGGTCGTCGATCTCCCGCTGGAGGCGTCTGCTTCGCATACGTTCGATAGGCTTCGAGGGGGTAAACGGTTGACGACGCCCGATAATCGTGTCGTCGACTGACAACTTTTCAGCCGTCCTCCCCGGTACGGGCTCCGACGTAGGCTGCGAGCGTAGCCACTGCAGCGTCGACGACAGCTTCGTTCAGGACTCCAAGTTCGCGATTGATATCGTCAGGATCGAGAGAGGCGACTGCCCAGGGGAGAATCGAGCTGTCTTCCGGAAGTCCACCGTCGATCAGGTCCTCGTCCTCGATCGGTATTCGTTCGTCGTGCCAGGTTTTCGTCGTGAGCGTGAGTGCAACGTATTGCTCGCCGTGGAAGGGCATGTCGGACGTGTTGACGACAACCCATGGCCGACCAGCGTCACCATCTTTGAACGGATCGGCAGCGTAGACGATCGTCCCCCGCGTAACAGTCATTCGTCGTCTCGCTCGCTCGCGTTCACCCACTCGTCGCGATCCTCTTCCCCGTACAGGTCGTCGAACAGTCGCGTCGCTCTGTGCGTACCGTAGGCCCGTCGGAGTCGGTCCAGGTCGTCGGTAATCGCCCAGTAGGGTCCCTTGTGTCTGACGAGCTTTCGGTTCTCGAGTCGTGAGAGGACGGGATGAATCGAATTCTCGTTGACGTCCGTCCGTCGGGCGATTTCTCGTGCTTTCCAGGCGCGATCTCGGTTCTCGTACAGGAACGTAAGAACCTGCTCTGGATTACTCAACTCCGACAACTCTTCGGGAGAACGCTCGTCGAACCGATCGATGTCGATGGACATACGTGCCGATTGGAGGCCAACCGGATTAACTGTATCCGTTGTACGTGTTGTACGCACCGTACCCCGAAGATGACGGATCTGGCTCACGCTGGCTGCTCCGATTCCGACGTCTTGTCATCAGCTTAATCGAACCGGGTCCACCTTGAGATACTCGCGCATCACGACCGTCGCGTACGATCCCTTCGGGAGCGAAAACGAGAGCGTTAGAGGGTCAGAGTCGAGCTCGATCCCCGTTCGCACCAGGATCGCCCGCCGCGTCCCCGTCGAGTGGAACTCGCCGGGGAGGTCGAAGTCCTCGGGGACGAGCTCGAGCTCGTCGAGCACCGCCCGTTCGATCTCGCCGGGTTCGCCCTCGCCCAGCTCGGTTTCGGTGCCCACGAGCGGCGCGGTGACGAACGCCCGGCCGCGTTCGCAGTGGCGGGTCACTGACCGCACGCGGCGGTCGGTCACCCGCTGTTCGCGGTCGGTGTCGGGAAGCTCGAGGCCGTCCGGCGCGTCCGTATCCGCGAAACAGACCACGTCGCCCTCGACGGGACGGTCGAACGGCAGGCCGCGCTCGAGTCGCTCGCTCAGGATCAGGTTGAAGGCGTAGGACTGTGCGGCGTGGACGAACAGCCGCTGGAGGTTCGAGGGCAGTCGCTCGAGGGCGTCCCGGAACGTCTCCTCCGCTACCTCGTCGGCTTCGGCCAGTTCGTGCAGCATCGACCGCTCGTAGCGCAGCCGGTTCGGAAACCGCTCGAGCGCTTCGCGCCAGTCCCGGGTCTCCTCGACGAACGTCCGGGCCTCCTGGGTCGATTCGGGTTCGGCGTCGGTCGGGTTGCCGAGGTAGGCCAGCACCGCGCCCTCGAAGTCGCCGCGGACGAGCTCGAGGCCGACCTCGTGGGTAATCGGGCGTCGGCTCCCGAAGCGCTGCTGGCCGAAGAAGTTGGGGACACCGATCTTCGACCCCTCCTCGACCCCTCCGAACGCGACCAGTTCGTCGGTGATCGCCTCGGCGTTCTCGGGCGCCTCGGGCTCGCTCACGACCAGTTCGAAGGCGTTGCCCGCGAGGTCGCCGAACTCGAGTGAGCGACCGGCCCGGCCGAGCACCTCGAGCTCGGCCCCGTTCACGTCGGGGAGCTCGTCCGGTTCGGCCCCATAGATCGAGAACAGCTGCGTCGTCACGGCGTACTTGTCCTTGGTGCCGGCCCAGGAGACCCGCTCGCGGGAGACGCCAAGCGCGTCCGACAGCCGGGACGCGAAGTCGTTGGTGTCCCAGCCAGCCAGCGTCGCCCGGAGCACGAGGTGTGGGTAGGCGTCGGGGGTCGCGTCGACGGGCTCGATCGAAAAGCGCTCGAGTTCGCGCACCCGGAAGTGGTCGTCGCGCTCGCGGAGGTGGCCGCCGACGCCGTCGGTCTCGCTGACGTAGGACGCCATGCCGACGGCCTGCTCTGTGGGATGGGCTGGACGCATCTCGCCCGTGGCTTGGCGTGGGGTCCGTAAATCGGTTCGTTCTCGTGGCGAGTACGGGAGTCCAGTGTTACGCCGTCGATTCGACGACGTCCTCGAGCAGCTGACGCACGACGGTGAGCTCGTCCGACAGCACGGTGTGGCCCACGTTCCTGTAGATTCGGTCGGTGACGGCAGCCTCGAGGTCATCGAAGACGGCCGCCGACTCGTGGACTCGCTCGACGGGGATGTGGGGGTCGCGGTCGCCACAGCCGAGAAAGACCGGCGTCCCGGCCATCGACCCCTCGTAGCGCTCTCGATCGACCGCTGGACCGATCAACCCGCCCGAGAGTGCCACGACGCCGCCGTATCGACGGGCGTTTCGCGCGGCGAACTCGGTCGCGAGGCAGGCGCCCTGGGAGAAGCCGAGCAGGACGACTCGCTCCCGCGGGACGCCGCCGTCGACCGCCGTCTCGATCGCGTCGCCGACCGCCCGCAGCGCCGAGGAGAGGTTCGGCTCGTTGGCCTCGAGCGGCGCGAGAAACAGCTGGGGATACCAGCTCCCGTCCTGGGCCTGCGGCGCGAGGTAGGCGACGTCGTCGTGGCGTACCTCCCGGGCGAGATCGAGCATCCCACGGGCACGCGCGCCGCGGCCGTGTACGAGTACCATCGCCACGGTGGCGTCCTCGAGCGACGCACCCGAGCGCTCGAGTGGCTGGTTCTGGTGTGGGTCGTCCATAGCCGTAGATGGCGCTCGAGGAGCAAGGCCGTTCTCCCGGCAGCGAACCGATCGAACGCTACAGCAGGGAGAGCTCGCCCGTTACTCGATCGACCAGCTCCTCGTCGGCTGGCCCGATCGCCAGCGCCGTGACGGTCCCCGGCTCGAGCTGGGTGTGGCCGGCATCCCGGATCACGGCGTTGGGCAACCTCTCGCGGTCGGCGATCTCGGACAGTTCGTACAGCTCGCGCTCGCTCGAGCCCTTGAGGACGACCTTCTTCTGGCCGCCTCCCTTCCAGCGCTTGCGGGCCCGGTCGTCGGCCCTTTCGTAGGCCGACAGCGAGGCGTGGGCGACCTGCGCCGCGAGCTTTCCTGTCCCCATGCCGACGTCGGTGCGGGCGACGATGGCCTGTTTCATGTCCGACTCCTCGAGCCGAGGACTAAAAGCGACGACGATGTGTCGGACGACCAGGCAACGGCGTCACCGCCACGTGCGGAGACGGTACGGCACGGGGCTGGCGGACACGTGGTGGTGAACCAGTTGCGCGTTCGACATCGGGTCCACGTTAGATCGAAGAGATTTACACCTACTGCGTCCGTCTGCCCGGGTATGATCCTCTCGGACGCGGACATCCTCGACCGACTCGAGGCGGGCGACCTCGTCATCGAGCCGATCGACGACTACGACTTACAGATCCAGCCGGCGAGCGTCGACCTCCGCCTCGGGCGGGAGTTCCTCGAGTTCCGCCGGACGAACATCCCCTGCATCCACCCCGACTCCGAACGCGAAGTCGACGAGTACGTCACCGAAACGGTCGTCGAGGAGGGCGACGACTTCATCCTCCACCCCGGCGACTTCGTCCTCGGGACGACCCACGAGCGCGTCGAGATTCCGGCGGACCTGATCGCTCACGTCGAGGGACGGTCTTCACTGGGGCGGCTCGCCGTGGTGGTGCACGCCACAGCCGGGCTTTGCGATCCGGGGTACAGAGGCCAGATCACCCTCGAGCTCTCGAA
Source organism: Natronobeatus ordinarius (assembly GCF_024362485.1). Classification (NCBI taxonomy): domain Archaea; kingdom Methanobacteriati; phylum Methanobacteriota; class Halobacteria; order Halobacteriales; family Natrialbaceae; genus Natronobeatus; species Natronobeatus ordinarius. The sequence goes on from NZ_CP101456.1 coordinate 1,688,317, forward strand.
TCTCGGTGCGGCCCCCGTCGCGCTCTCACCCGGCATGCGAATCTCTCAGCTCACCTTCACCGAACTCAAAACCGAAGCCGAGCGACCCTACGGCAGCGACCGCGGCTCGAAGTACCAGGACCAGGACGGCCCGCAGGCCTCGCGCATCGGCAGCGACGACGAGTTCGGTGGCGACCAACTCGAGCGCGATCGCTAGCACTCGCGAATTTCAGAACGCTTTCAGTCTCGAACTCCCGATTGCCATCCGATGACCTGCCAGTACCGAGACCCGAACGGCGGTGACGCCTGCCAGGATGCCGCCACTCGAGCCCTCAGCGTTTACTATCCCGAGCGGGAGCGACAGGTGGTGACTCGCTACTGCGACGCACACGCCGACGCGATGGAAGCCGAACTGGCCGACGATCCGAACCGCCAGCTGGTCTCGAACCAGGAGTGGTAGCGCGTCCGGAGGCGAGTTTCAGCCGAGCGAGACGTCCTCGAGCGTCCGGACCGTCAGCACCGGCGTCGGGGCCGCGCTGACGACGCGCTGGGAGACGCTGCCGACGACGAGGCGCTCGAGGCCGCGCCGGCCCTCGACCCCCAGCACGAGGAGGTCGACGCCGTGGGCGTCGGCGTAAGCGAGCAGTTCGTCGGCCGGTCGGCCCCGCACGACCGACCGGACGGTCCCCACCCCGCGGTCGGCCGCGCGAACGGCGACGTCCTTCGTCGCGGCGTCGGCTGCCTGCTCGAAACTCTCGAGGGCGGCCTCGGCGCGCGTCCGGCTGTCGTCGACGACGGAGACGGCCCGGAGCTCGGCGTCGTACGCCTCGGCGAGGCCGATCGCCTGGGAGATGGCGGCGCTCGAGCCCGGCCGGCCGTCGGTCGCGACGGCGATCTCGTCGATCCGTCTGGAAACGGCGTCGACCGACGGATTCACGGTGAGAACCGGTCGCGTGGAGTCGCGGATCACAGCCAGCGCGACGCTTCCCAGGAGGAGCCGTTCGACGTCGCTTCGGCCGCGCGTTCCCAGCACGAGAAGGTCGACGTCGGCCTCGTCGGCGTAGGCGAGCACCGCTCGGACCGGGTCGCCGTCCCTGACGACGGTCTCGACGGGGACGCCGCGGTCGCGCGCTTCCGCCGCGAGCTCCTCGACGTACAGCCTGGCGTCGTCCCGGCGTCGGTCGTGACCGTCGGCTCGCCGGCTTCCGCGTGGCACCTCGACGACCGACAGCAGGTGGGTCCTCGCCTCGAGGTCGGCCGCGATCGAAAGTCCCTGCTCGGCGGCCGTCGTCGCGACGCCGCTCCCGTCGGTCGCGATGAGGACGTCCTCGTACATCACCGGACGTACGGCCGCCTCCGTCTTGAACGTGTAGAACTCAGCGGTCGTATCGACCATTTAATTAAAAACATTTAATATATTAGTGGTGATTGCTATGCATGGTTCGCAAGGCCAATGACCAAACGAATCGACGTACCGTCCTCTACGCAACTGCTGCCGGCCTCGGAACGGTTACAGCAGCCGGAACCGCTACAGCATCACCATCCGAGGGTGAAATCACAGTTGACCCAGAGGAAGAGTATGGGGTAGAACCTATCGACAGCTTCGAAATAAAGCGTATTATTGAAGCTTCCTCCTACTCGGTTGTCGTTACAGAAACCGATGACAGAGTTTCGGCCGTTAAAATTTCTGCCGAAGACAACGGTGCAGTTGAGCACGGGGTTATCAGCGAAAAACGAAATCGAGACTCACAGGAAACGGTCGATATAAGTTCTGAAACAGTTCGCGAAGAGGGATTTGATGGGATAGTTGAATCGAGCTCGACAGTTATCGAAAAACAAGAAGAGATCTCTCGACAGATCGGATCCTGCGACCTCGATTACTGCAATGAGGATGGATGGCCACACTATCAAGAAGGCGTCACACTGACGTTGACTGAACCTGCAGATGTCATTGGGAAAGCCACTTTGACCGAAATCATTGGTGGGTTGGTCGCGATTAAAAAAGGCGTCTTGTTAGGGGGAGCAGTCGGGGTACTCGTTGCAGCGATGCTTGGACTTGGTACCGGACGAAATTGGACAATATCGGAGTACGATAGAGACGGGTGGTTATTCCCGAGGATTAGTGCGGGTGTAGCAAATAGCTGGGATGCCGACCCCAGTTCTCATCAGACTGTTATCCAGAGTCGAGGTCGCCACGTATACGAATGCCACGAAGGCCATCCTTAAGTAATGACATGAACTACGAAGCAGTTGGAGAAAGACGCCACTAGTTATGAAACGATCGGAGAAGATCAAACGGATCGTACTTTTCGCGGCAATTCCTGGAGTTCTTGCGTTCGTCCTCGTCCCGGTGTTCACGATGCTCGTAGCCAGGGAAGTTGATGTGTGGTTCGCGATCTACATCGCGATTGGCTCCTCGCTTGGGATGGGGCTGTTCATGGCGATTCTCGCGGTCGTGGCGCCGAAGACGTTCGAGTCAGTGCAGCTGCTCTGAGCGAGCACGAATTGCCAGGCAAACCACAATCGACAGCCCCTGCTCGGCGGCCGTCGTCGCGACGCCGCTCCCGTCGTCGCGATGAGGACGTCCTCGTACATCACCGGACGTACGGCCGCCTCCGTCTTGAACGTGCGTCTGCCTTCCGGGTCGGTTCACCGGCTCATCGTGATTACCGTCGCTCCTCAAGCGGTGGGTGGATCGACCTCGAGTCCGTGCGGTGAGTGCAGACACTACCCGACCTGATGGCGCTCTCTTGACCGGGCCGTAGTTACTTTTATCCGAGTGTGGTAGGGGTTCTGATGTACGATACGATCCTCGTGCCGACCGATGGGAGTACGGTAGCGGAAGCTGCCGGCACGTACGCGATCCGTCTCTCGGAGCGATTCGGCGCGTCGGTACACGTCGTCTCGGTGCTCGAGCGGGGACTCGTTGGCGGTGACGACGGCGGTGAGGGCGAACGGGCGGTCGACGAACTGGCCGACCGGGCGGCAGATCGCGACCTCGAGGTGACGAGCGAACTCCGGGAGCAAGAAGACGACGTCCACGAAGAGATCCTCGCGTCGGCCGACGAACACGAAGCAGACCTGATCGTGATGGGGACCACTGGCCGCAGCGGGCTCGGTCGATTCCTGCTGGGCAGCGTCGCCCAACAAACGTTGCGGGAGTCGCCCGTTCCCGTCACCACTGTCCACGAGGAGACCGACTTCGAGGCCGAGTTCGAGCGCGTCCTGGTCCCCACGGACGGGAGCCACAGCGCGGCGACCGCCCTCGACCACGCCATCGACCTCGCCGTCGAGACCGGTGCACGACTCCACGTCGTCCACGTCACCGACGAAGAGACCGTCGACGAAGTGGAGACGTTCGACGTTTCGGAGACGACTGCGGCCGACGAGGTCGGCCTCGAGCCGGTCGACGACGCGCTCGAGCGCATCCGCAGATCGGACCTCGAGAGCGTCGACGTCTCGACTCCGAGCGGTCGCGTCGACCAGCGCATTCTCGCGTCCGCTGTGGCGCACGGCGCCGACTGCATCGTGATGGGAACCCACGGCGAGACGGGGCTTCGGCGCTACCTCCTCGGGAGCACGACCGAACGCGTCGTCCGCTTCGCCGGCGTCCCGGTGATCGGCATCAGTGCATCGCGAACCGAGGCCGTGACCGTCGAGTACCTCGATTACCAGGTCGTCGACGAACGCGGCTGGTCGCTCGAGGACGACGACCTCCTCGAGCGGGCCGCGGAGGCCGACCTCGACGCCGACGCTCACGGCACGTTCGAGGTGGCCAACGACGAGTACGTCCTCGACGCGGCCGAGGCGGCCGGCCACGACTGGCCGTTTTATTGCCGGGCCGGTGGCTGTGTGAACTGTACGGCCGTGTTGCTCGAGGGAGAACTCGAGATGGACGTCCAGCGAAGCCTCTCCGAGGAAGAAGTGGAGGACCACGACATGCGACTGACCTGCGTCGCGACGCCGGCGAGTGACTCGATCGCGCTCGTCTACAACGTCAAGTATCTCGACCGGCTGCAGGACCGCGTGCTTTGACCGACTCGGCGTCTCACTGCCAGCGTACGTACGTCGCGTCTCTCAGAACGTCTCTCCAGGGGACCGTGGGACGGGGATAGTTTTATCTGAGTGATCGGTGTCCGTTCAGCAACGGACTCGTGACACGAGTCTATCATGACATCAGACACTAACAACGAGCTCACGCATCACCTGGCCGTAGCGATCGGAAGCATCGCCGTGGCGATCCTGCTGTGGGTCGTCGGATACGGTGGGCAGCGAGTCGTCGCCGCCGTTCCTTTCTTCATCCTGTTTCTCGTGATGGTCATCGGGCCGCTGGTACGCATTCGACCGTCGATCAGGCGACGGTTTTCCGGGAACTTCCCCGTGAACTGGCGGTCGGAACTCGGGATCTGGTTCGCCATCTGGTCCGTCGTTCACGTCCTGTTCGTCTTCGCAGCACGCGACTGGGACGTCGTCGGCTATCTGGTCGACATGAGTCCGTGGGCGTTCGGTGCCATGGTCGCCGTTCTCATCGCGATCGTCCTGGCAGTTACGTCGAACAACCGGGCCTACGACTACCTCGGTCCGAAAGCCTGGAAGTGGCACCAGAGTCACGGAACCTACGTCATCTTCTGGCTCGTGGCCGTCCACGGCTACGATCGGGCGTACCTCCGGCCCTACGAGGAGCTTGGATTTCCCTCGGACGATCCGATCCACCTGATTTACCTCGCGATGATCGTCATCGTCGTCGCGCTCCACGTGGTCGCGTTCGTCGCGGTCGTCTCCGAGTATCGAAAGACCGGCGAGTACCCGCCGGGCATCTAGAACAGCCGCCTCGAGTCGACCTCGACGCCGCGCTCGAGGAGCCCGATCGTGTAGATGCTCCCCTCGCTCGCGCGCCGCGACAGCACTGCGCTGATGAGACAGGCAATCGCGAGCGGCGGGAGGATCCAGACGTCGCCGGTCAGTTCGTAGACGACGACGATCGCCGTCAGCGGCGCGTGTGACGCTCCGGCGAAGACAGCTCCCATACCGACGGCGGCGTACGTCGTCGGATCGGCAACGGGCACAGGGACCGTCTGGTCCAATAGCGTGCCGTAGACGGTGCCGGCCATCGCGCCGACGTAGAGCGTGGGGGCGAAGATACCGCCGGAACCGCCGCTCCCGAGCGTGAGACTCGTCGCGACGATCTTCGCGATCCCGAACGCGACGATGGCCTCGAGGACGAACCCGCCGACGAGCGCGTCCTGGATCACCGGGTAGCCGACGCCGTAGACCTGCGGGATCGAGAGCGCGATGACGCCGAGACAAAGTCCACCCAGCGCCGGCTTCAGGTCGGTGGGAACGGGAAGTCGCTCGAACCCGTGCTCGATGGCATAGAGGGAGTTGGCGAAGGCGAGCGCGACGGCCGCGCCGACGACGCCGAGGCCGACGTACGCGACGCCCTCCCAGCCGCTCTCGATCGAGATTGGCGGCACCGAAAAGATCGGGTCCGGCAGTCCGACGATGACGTTCGCCGTCGCGGTCCCGACCACCGCGGCGATCGCGACCGGCGGGACGTTCTCCCTGGTGACGCGCCCGAGCAGGACCTCCCAGGCGAAGATCATCCCACCGATCGGGGCGTTGAACGTCCCACCGAGTCCCGCGCCAGCCCCGGCCGCCAGCAACACCGACGTCTGGGGATCGGGAAGGTCGAGACGGTTGCCGACGGCGGCGCCGATCGTGCCGCCGATTTGGACGATCGGCCCCTCGCGACCGGTCGCGCCGCCGGAGCCGATACAGACCGCCGACGCGACCGCTTTCGCCGGCACGACGCGCAGGGGAAGCCGCCCGCGTGTCCGTTCGATCGCCTCGATCACCTCCGGGACACCCTCGCCTCTCACCAGGCCGCCGCCGCTGTAGCTGGCGATCAGTCCGACGATCGCGCCGCCGATGGCGGGCGCGAGAACCCGATAGTACCAGGGGAGCTCGACGGCTCGCTCGAGCAACGCTGCTTGCGACGTCGCTCCGGCGAAAAACAGCGCGGTGACTCCGATCAGCAGGTACTGGAAGGCGACGGCACCGAGCCCGCCAGCGATTCCGACCAGGACGCCGAGAACGAACAGCCGGCCGCGAAACGACGTCTCGATCCCCTCGACGAGCCGGAGACCGACGGAAGAAAGGAGGTTGTAGACGGAACGGTGCGGAGACATACTGTCGTGGATACGCGTTCGCGCTGACCCAACGCGGACCGACTCACTCCCGTGGTGTTTCGTCGGCGAGCAGTCGGCGTCTCGTTTCGTCCGACACGCCATCGGGTACCGCGTACTCGCGGTCGTCGATGCGTCGATCACCGTCTCGCGCGACGGTGGGTATGCGATGCGTCTACACCGATGAGCGGCATCAAACCCAAACCTACGTTCAGTTGTATGTGATACTCGCTCGTATTGTTATCTCAGTCTCGACGATATCAACAGTCGTGACTGTGCCTTTCGTGTCAACACACGTTTATACTACTGTATGAGGGGACAAAATAATAATCGCTTGCACTGAACTGATCATTACGAGTGGATCGTTCTGGCCAGCCTCTCGTGCAACATTCGCACTGTCTATTCAGCAGAGCCTCTCAGTTGCGGCCAGAGTCGCTCGAGGCCCTCCTTGGAGCCGAGTCGTGGGTTGGTTGCGGCTCTGTCAGTTTCAGCCACAGTCGCTCCAGTCCCCAGACGGAGAGGCAGGCGCCGAAGGCGATCGTGCCGAGTTTTCCGCCGGAGCCGCCGAGATACGGCGTCGTGTAGACGAAGACGAGTCCGGCGACGGCACCGGCGAGGCCGACGCGAATTTCGCCCGGCAGACGGTCGGGCGAGACCATCCCGACGAACGACGCGCAGAACACCGCGGCGGCCAGCAGCTCGCCGACGGCCGGATGGAAGGCGGGGAGAGCGAGGCCGCCGACGATGCCGACGACGCTCGAGGCGAGGACCGGGCCCCGGCCGAGTCGCACGCTGATCGCGTACGTGATCGCCGCCCCGGCGATCGAGTACCCGACAGCGAGGACGTTCGTCGTCGGCTCTGGGAGCGGGTCGCTGTGGAACTCGGCCGCGGTGAACGCGACGACGGGAACGGCGGCGACGAACGCGGTCGTCCCGAGCTTGCCGCCGAAGCCCTCGAAGACGGGGCGCACGACGACGAAGGTGAGGCCGGCGAGGAGTCCCGCGAGGTACGCCTGCGCGTACGTCGTGAACAGCTCCGGCGAGGTCATCCCCACGAACGCCCCACAGTAGATCGGCACGTCGTAGTCGGCGAGGACGACGACGCCGACGGCACCGACGATCCCCGCGGCGACGATCGACGAGACGCCGAGTTCGGCGGTGACCGCGAGCGTTGCCACCGCCCCAAGCACGACCGAGAGGACGGTTTTGAGGTCCTCGAGCGGCTCGCTGAACTGCGGTCCGGCTCCGAGAACGGACCACCCCCACTCGGCTCGCAGGGCGTACCCGAGCGTCGCGGTGGAGGCGACGGCACCGACGGTGGCGATCGTCGATCGGCCGGGTGCGATCGTCCCGAGGATCGCGAACCCGAAGAGGACGACCGGCGCGGGCGCGAGGATCAGAAAGCCGACTCGCGGATCGGAAAGCCGGCCGTACCAGTACCTGATCCGGACGCTCGTCGAGTCGGTTACGCGTTCGGTCACGTCGTTCGTCTCCGGTTCGAAGGGAACCGATATAATGTCATGGATGAGGCCTGCTTCGGGCGGGACTGCTCGAGCGGTTGCCACGAGCACCACGGGTAAGGCAGTCCGTCCCGTATGTGGGCACAATTGAGATGACAGACGACACGCCGACTGGCGACGGGAAGTTGCTCGTCCCGATTGCGAACCCGGAGACTGCCGAACGACAGCTCGAGACGGCGATCGACGTCGCGGCCGATCGCTCGGCCGACGTCGTCGTCCTCTTCGTCCTCGAGGTGCCCCCGCAACTGTCGCTCCAGGATGGCCGACGGTACCTCCTCGAGGACGCCCACGAGCAGCTCCTCGATGAGGCCGCGGCGATGGTCGAGGCGGCAGGGCTTTCCGTCGAGCGTCGCATCAGGATGGCGCGAGGCGTGGGACAGGGGATCGTCGGGGCCGCCGAGGCCTACGATGTCGAGACGATCTTCATGGGCTGGCGCGGCCGGCCGCCACGCGAGAAGGTCGTCCTGGGCGATCACCTCGACACCGTCCTGAAGAAGGCGCCGTGTGACGTCCTCGTCAAACGAATCCAGACACCAGGCCCCGAGGCCGTCGACTCCGTGCTCGTCCCGGTCGCCGGTGGCCCCCACGACGCGCTCGCCGCCGAGACCGCCGCCTCGATCGCTCGCGAGCACGACGCGACGGTCCACCTGCTGCACGTGCTCACGCCGGAGAATCCCGAGCGCTCGCGACCGGAGGCCGAACGGCTGCTGCGAGAGAAACTGCCCGACCTCGAGGGAGTCGCGGTCGAACGGACGCTCGTCGAGGCCACCGACGTCGGCGGGACGATCACCGACCGGACGGTCGATCACGACCTCACGCTGCTCGGCGTCTCCCGTGGCGGCTTCTTCGAGCGACGACTCCTCGGAACGATCTCGGAGGGCGTCGGCCGCCACGCGGCGGGGCCGGTGATCCTGGCGAAACGCCACGAGTCGGTGCCGTCCCGGCTCGGGCGGCTCCTGCGCTGAGCAGAGCTGGCGCGAGTTCGGCTGCCTCCGACGGAGCCGTTCGATCGAATCGGCTCGGTAGCCGGATTCGTACGGTTTGTTGTGATTCGGTACCGGTACAACGATCCGTATCAGAGAAAGAGCCGGAAGTAGTACGGACTGACGAACCCCTCGAGGAGCGCCGCGACTGCCAACACGACGCCGAGTCCGACGACCACCCAGAACGCCCGTTCCAGGTCGTTCGCCAGCTCTGTGCGAGTCAGCTGCCCGCGAACGGCCCGCCACCAGGCGAGACCCAGCGAAATCCCGAGCGCGCCGGCGACGAGGATCGCCGGAATCTCGAAGAGTCCGTGGGGAGCGACGAACGCGAGGAGGGCGTCGGGATCGACCTCGAGTCGGGCGTAGATGCCGAAGACGAAGCCGTTGAACGCGAGCGACGCGAGTGCCGGGATCGCGAGCGCGAGTCCCGCAAACGCGGTGGTGAACGCGACGGTCCAGTTGTTCCCGAACAGCTCGAGGGCGAAGATCGGCGGAACCACACCCTCGAGTCGGGCGAGGATCGACGCTTCGAAGCCCGCGTCGACGAACGGGGCGGCGGCGATCCACCCGACCCAGAAACTGCCGAGTGAGATGGCGATGACGACGGCGTGGATGCCTGGCGTCTCACGGACGAACGCGAGCAGTTCGGACCAGCCCCGCCGGATCCCTCCGGAGAACTGGCTCCTGAGGGAGCGGTCGGGTGCCGGCGGTGGCGAGATCGAGCGCCGGTAGCCGCCGAACAGGGTGGTCTTCAGCAAGTCGAGCGCCGGCAGGACGACGAACACGGAGAGGAGCGCGACGAGGCTCGGTGCGCCGACGACCGACAGGATGGACGTCAGAAAGCCGATCCCGAAGAGGGCGACGATCGCAACCGCGTAGTAAAAGATCGCCTCGACCGGTTGTCGCCGGAGGAAGCCGGCGCTGGCCCGAACCGATCGAAGCGCGCTCACGTCGTCGACGACGACCGCGACGGGGGTGAACGCGAACAGCGCACGGATGACGGCCCCGAGAGCCAGCCAGGTGAGCAGTCCGAACAGTGCGAAGAGGACGCCGAGCGCGCCCACGCCGGCCGAAATCGCGACGACGACGAGCATCGCCGTGATCGTCCCCACGACCGCCGCCGCTGTCATCCAGAAGAAGAACTCGAGCAGGAACAACCCCAGAAACGACAGCCAGTAGCGTCGAACCCCCTCGACGCCCGCCGGCAATCCGCGTTCGTCCCGGAGCCGAGCGTAGCAGGTGGCGACCTGTCCGGCGCTGACGAGGGCGTACAGGAGGACGCTGAGGAGGATCGTAACGACGAGCGTCAACACGACGAGCCCGACCAGGAAGAGCCCGAACTCAGCCGGCGAGAACGCCGGTTCGATGGCCGTGGCGAACGCTTCTGACCACTGCTCGAACGCCTCCGGATCCGCTTCGGGGTCGGCCGGGGGCTCCTCGAGCGTCGCCAGCTCCGTCCAGATCACCTCGAGTCGGCCGGTCGTCTCGAGGGCGAGGTAGGCGACGACGAACGCCAGAAACGGGACGACCCGGGTGATCGCCGGCACGGCAGCGCCGAGGACGTAGAACGGGAGCAGATCGGATGGCCGTTTGCGGAGCGTGGCAACGACGACGCGGACGGCCGTTGAGAGACGCATAGTGGGTGATTGGTTGGGAATCAGTTAACTCACTCGGGCGGTTTCAGCGACGATCAGTCGTCGGTCTGTGGGTGTGGAGAGGGGTCGTCGATCACGCTGTCGGTCCAGGTGCCCCGGAGGAACCACGCGGCGGTGATGATCGCCGAGGCGACGTAGGAGATCGCGACCGCGTACCAGACGCCGATCACGCTCATTCCGACGGGGACGAGCAACACGTACGCGATAGGGATGCGGAAGATCCACAGTTCCTGGATCGACAACAGCATCGCGGCGCGCGTGCTGCCGCTGCCTCTGATACCGCCGAGCATCATCTGGAAGACGCCCAGAAAGAGGTAGGAGGGGCCGGCGATCGTGATGTACGCCGCGCCGATCCGGACGACTTCCTCGACGTCGCCGTCGTTCGCCTCGGCCTCGAGGAAGAAGCCGACGATCGGCTCGGCCAGCGGATAGGCGACGGCGATCACGACCGCGAAGACGGCGACGACGACGACCGAACTCATGTAGACGGCGTGTTTCGCCCGTTTGACCTGCCCCGCGCCGAGGTTCTGCCCGACGACCGTCTCGGTGCCGCGGGCGAGCCCCAGGGCGGGGAGAAACAGCAGCGAGGAGAGGCGGTTGACGATACCGTAGGCGGCCACGGCGTCGTCGCCCGCGATGGCGATGATCGCCGTCAGGGCCGCGATGCCGAGCGCACGCAGTCCCTGTTCGGCCCCGATCGGGACGCCGACCTCGACGATCTCACGGACGGTTTCGACGCGCAATCGAAGGTCGCCGAGTTCCGGCTGGAGGCCGACGCGACCCGAAAACAGCAGGTACAGCCCGGCAACGGCGGCGATGCCGCGGGAGATGAGGGTGGCGACGGCGGCCCCGGCGACGCCGTAGCCCTCGAAGCCGGTCGCGGCGTAGAGCGTGGCCTCGAGTCCCTCGGCGCCGACCCACGCGAAGACGGGGTTGTTCTGGAAGCCAAGGATGAAAAAGGGGTCGATGACGACGTTGATCGTGACGCTCACGATCATCAGGTACAGCGGGGTCCGTGTGTCGCCCCAGCCGCGCGAGAGGGCATCGAAGATGAAAAACCAGAACATGAAGGCGACGCCAGCGAAAATAATCCGGGTGTACGACACCGCCATGGTGTGGGGGTCGGTTCCCGGCGTCGCGCCGACCATCGAGATGAGCCACGGCGAGAACACGTAGCCGACGAGTGCGAAGACGAGCGCCACAACCGTGACGAACGAGAGCGTCTGTCCGGCCAGGTGGTACGACTGGGTCAGGTTTCCGGCCCCCTTGTGCTGGGAGACGAGCACCGTCCCTGCGACGGTCAGCCCGCCACCGACGCTGACGACGAGAAAGACGATCGCCCACGAGTACGACAGCGCGGCGACGGGGTCGGCTCCCAGCCGACCCACCCAGTAGGTGTCCGCGAGGTTGTACCCCACGTTGAGGACCTGCGAGGCGACGATGGGCGCCGAGAGCGCCATCAACGGCTTGAACAGCTTCCCGTCGGTGACGTTCACCGAACGGTCACCGGATGGACCCGCCGGCGCACCGCCGTCACTCTCGTCGGGATGTTGTCGACGCTCTGGATCGCTCTCGTCGGGCTGCGATCGGCGCTCCGGGTTGTTCTCGTCTCCCATCGTCTTACTCCTGGCTGCTCGTCCGAGACGAGAGGCGACCATCCCGTCGAGGAGCCCACGAGGTGCTGACTGGATAGTCAGTCTGAGACCTGAAAAAGGGTTTCGCTTCGAAATAGTTGGCAGTCGACCGACGAGGTCGTCGTTCCAGCGACAGCGGCCGTCGAAACGGCTGGGCAACGACGTTCAACGCTCGTATAACAGCCGTCGAGAATCACCACCAAGCTCATGACTCTCGAGCCCGTGACTCTAGTGCTGAATACCAATGTCCCCCAGAACGGTCCTCCTCCCGGTCCTCTCGCTCGTCGCCGCCGTCGCGATCGTGGCCGTCGCCCTCGTCCTCTACTTCGAGGTGGTCACCGCGGTCCTCGGAACCCTCGAGTGACGACGCCCGGGAACGGGTCTCACCGGCCCGGGTCGGCTCGAGCCGGCTTTCGAATCGTCCGCTCGGATTGCCGGTTGTGATCGGGTGGGCTTTCGCCCCGCTACCGCTACAACCGCGTGCCGGCGCGGCCACAGGACGGTTCGCAGTTCGTCAGTAATGACGTTCAGAAGATAGTATCAATCGTCGAGACCTATGTGTGTTGGCATCACCCTGTAATAGCCTGCGGGACGTTCGTCCAGTATGCACGGGCCGAACGGCGCTGGGACCGACATCGACGCCATCTACACCCTGCTCGGTACGTCGAGACGGCGATACCTGCTGTATCAACTGCTGGAACGCGAGTACGGAAACGTCGAAGAACTCTCGTTGCAGATCGCCGCCTGGGAGGCCGAGACGTCGATGGATGCCGTCGACGAGGAGCGTCGACAACGAGTGTACGTCTCGCTGGTTCACAATCACCTGCCGCGGCTGGCAGATCACGACGTCGTCGACTACGATCTCCGGAGTGGCGACGTCGTCAAACGAGCGGGCTTTGCCGACTTAGAGCCCGTGCTCGAACAGTTCAGGCAAACCGAGCCGACGCCGGAGAAGTACCGCCCCGTCGCCTGAGTGTTTTACCGAGCCTGCTCTGCTGAGTCGAATCCGTCGCCGAAGGCCGATTCGACCCTGCAGTCGACGCTTGGCGGAGTACTAAGTGCGCGACTCGTTCAGGGCTCGACGAGCGTCGCGTTCGCCGCTGCCTCCTCGGCACGCGCCGCTAGCTCGTCGGGTTCGACCTCGAGGAGGGGCTCGAGGCGACCGTTCGTCTCCGCGCGATCGGGGGCGACCCGGTTGCAGCCCGCGGGAATCGTCGAGTCGGAGTAGGTTCCGATCTCGCGCGCCCGGGCGACGATCTCCTGTTTGTCCCACGTGAGCAGCGGCCGGTGGATCGGGAGCGTCGTCGCACGGCTCGTGACGGCGAAGTTCTGCGCCGTCTGGCTCGACTTCTGGCCGAGCGCTTCACCGGTGACGAGGCCGGCCGCGCCGACGTCAGCGGCGACGTGTTCGGCAACCTGGAAGAAAAAGCGTCGGAGCGAGAGCATTCGCCCCTGCTCTATCGTCTCGGCGAGCAGGGCAACGGTGTCGCCGCCCGGTACTCGATAGGCCCGCATGTCGACGTTCGGCGCGTACCGGGAGAGCGTCCGGACGGTCTCCATCGCACGCGCTTCGTGGTCCGGGCCGCCGTAGTCGCCGAGGTCGACGTAGACGGGAACCACGGGGCTGCCACGTTTCATGATCTCGTAGGCGGCCACGGGCGAGTCGATCCCGCCGCTGATCAGCGCGACCATCGGCGCCTGCGTCCCGAGCGGCAGCCCGCCCGGTCCGGGAACCTTCTCGAGGTAGATGTAGGCGGCCGTCTCGCGGACTTCGACGCCGAATGTGAGGTCGGGATCGTCGAGGTCGACTTCGGGCTCGAACTCCTCGGCGACCGCCGATCGGATGACGTCGCCGCCCTCGATAGCGAGGTCTCGGCTGGTGAAGGGGTGGTCCTTTTCGGCTCGGTGGGCGTCGATCGCGAAGCTCCCGCCGTCGTACCGCGCCCGGGCGGTTTCCGCGAGCGCCTCGCAGATCGCCGCCTTCTCGGGCGTGACGGCGAGCGCCGCGCTCGCGGAGACGACGCCGAACGCGTCGGCTGCGGTCTCTGCCGCGTCCGCGACGGCCGCTTCGGTCGTGTGGATCAACGGCCGGTTCCATTGCCGTTCGACCTCGCCGGGGACCGAGCGGTCGGCGAGGAGGGCCTCGAGGTTCTCGACGAGGGTCCCCTCCATGTACCGCTTGACGGTCGGACTTTTGGTACTCACGTCCCCGTGGCGGACGAGGACGACGTCGGCTCCCGGCGGATGCATAGCTGGGCTAGACGGTCGTGGCTATAAGGGAATTACGAGGTGGCCGTCGAGAGACAACGTGGTGGGATGTGACCTCACAGACTGCTGGCAGTCAATTCCAGCGCACCTGCCCCACGGTCGCGGTTGCGCCGGTCACTCGTCACAGCAATCCGTCTCAATCGGCACGCTGGATCGAATCTCCGATGGTCGGGCTCACCTGTCCGGTGTGCGTGTAGACGCCCACCACGAGGATCGCCCCTGCGAGTAAGGCGATGATGGCGCTGACGGCATACATGATCTCGAAGCCGATCGTGTAGACGAGCGGGAGTGAGATCATCGGTCCGAGTCCACCGCCGACGTCGCCGAGGACGTTGTTCGTCCCCATCGCCCGCCCCATCCGTTCTTCGGGCGTGAGATCGGCGAGCAAGGCGGTGAGCGGGCCACCGACGCCGCCCTGTCCGGCCCCGATCAGGACGCAGCCGGCCACCACCATCGCGAACGACGGGGCGAGCGCGAGCACCACGAAGCCGACGCAGTTGGTGACGAGAAAGGCGACGAGCACCGGAACGCGTGCCCCGACGGAGTCACTCAGAACTCCGCCGGAGATCGTAAATACCGCCCCCGCGAGGACGGTGACGGCCATCAACATCCCCGACGTCCCCTGCTCGCCGAACTCGACGGCGTACCCCAGCAGCTCCGTCGAGATCGTCAGCCCCTCGACCTCGAGGTAGAGCACGAGCGTCGAGAACAGCACGCCAACGTAGGCGAAGTAGAGCCCGAAGTTGACCAGCCCGACGGTGATCGCGGGAATCGTCAACTCGAGGTCCCACGGGCTCACCGAGGCGTCGTGGCCCTCGACGTGCGTCTCCGGGACGACGAAGTAGGCGATGACGGACGCGAGGCCGGCGAACGCGGCGGCCAGAACGAACGCGGCGGCGTTTCCGTAGATCTCGCTCGTGACGCCGCCGAGGACGAGCCCCGCGGGGAACCCGAACGTGATGCCCGCGCGAACGATCCCCATGCTCGTTCCCCTCGAGTCGGCCTCGCTGACGTCGGCGGTGATCGTGTACGCCGTCGCGAAGACGAGGGCGCTGCCGAGCCCCCACAGGATGCGCGCGAGGAGGAACCAGAGCTCAGGCGCGTCAGAGACCATCGCGACGACGTACCCGAACGTCGCGACGCCCTCGATCGCCAGCCCGACGACGAACGGCGTCCGGGTGCCGATTCGGTCGACGAGGATTCCTGCGGGCGCGTTCGCCACGAGCCGCGTCCAGCGGTTGGCCGCCAGAATAAGGCCAACCATGAACGCAGAGATGCCGAGCACCTCGCCCAGGTTCGGCAGGATCGGAAAGATGACGCCGCCACCAAAGCCGACGAAGAACGTACTCGCGACGACGGCGAGGACGACGCTCCGGCCGCTCGGCTTCGAGTCCGTCACTGTCTCACCGATATTTCGATTCGTAACTACTTCGATCTGAGCCTTGGTTCTTCCGGAGTCGGTTTCGGGATCGTTCGGGGACGGCGGCTCGGGACATCGGATCAGTGGATATATTTGTGTGGGTTGGTTGCCATGACGTATGGTAGGAGATGAAGTCGAACGTGATAGTCGCAACCATCAACTGATCGGCAGCGGATCGGCACTGATGTACGCCGTCGTCTTCACCGCAGTCGGTGCACTCGCGCTCGAGGATCTCGCCTACGGTGCCATCGTCGGCGTGTTTGCGGGCGTCGGCACCTTGCTGTTTCTTCCCTGGTTCCTCCGACTCTCGTCCATCCAGGACGAGGCTAGCGACGACACTCCCTTCTCTGAGGCCGTCCGTCGTGCCGGCGGGAACGCGAAGATGAGCGTATTCGGACTCGGACTCGAGCTCGGCGCCATCGCCATGCTCGCCGTTGGGTTCGCCCTCGAGGAGCCCGATTACCTCGCCGGAATCGGCGTCGCCATCGCGGTCGCGGTCGCCGTCCCGCTCGTAGCGACTGCCCTCTTCGGCCGGTAACCGGCGAAGCGGGTCGACCGCGCCGAGAACGAGCGCCGGTCAGAACGTCGTCAGCTCGCCGTCGATGACCCGTCGGGTGATGTCGGTCACGTTCGCCAGCCGGTCGTCGACGATCGCCCGGACGTCGTCCTCGACGTCGGCGACCGAGAGTCCCGCTTCAGTGACGACGTGGACGTCGGCGACGTGGGGCTGGTCGATCGGGCGGCCGATCTGGCTGAGCAGGCGCACGCGGAGGTCGCGGATGCCGTCGACCTCGGCGACGACCTCCTCGGCGATGTCCGTCGAGAGCAGGTTGTAGATCTTGCCGATGTGGTTGACCGGGTTCTTCCCGCTCGTCGCCTCCATCGACATCGAGCGGTTGGGCGTGATGAGCCCGTTCGCGCGGTTGCCCCGGCCCACGGAGCCGTCGTCGCCGTTCTCCGCGGAGGTGCCGGTGACGGTGAGATAGATCGACCCCTCCTCGTAGTCGTCGGCCGTGTTGACGTGGACCTCGAGCTCGCTGTCGGTGTACTCTTCAGCGACCGACAGCACGTACTCGCGAACGGAGTTGACGGCATCGGCGTAGTCGTCCATGTCCGCGATGTGTTCGTCGACCATCGCGGCGGCGACGGTGACATCGATCTGATCGCCCTCACGCTTACCCATGATCTTCACGTCGGGGCCGAGCTCGGGATGGCGATCGGCGTACTCGCCGTTGAGCCGCCGCTCGGCGTTGCGGACGATCTGTTCGGTCTCAGAAAGCGGCGCGTGGCCGACGCCGAAACTCGTGTCGTTAGCCATCGGCACCGTCGCGCCGTCCTCGCCGAACACCTCCTGGAGGTCGCCACTTCCCTCGCCGAGTTTCACGTCGACGACGACGTCCGTTCCGAACTCGAGTTCCGGGATCGTCTCGTCGAGGTACTCACGGGCAGCCCGAAGGGCGATCGTCTCGGCGGGGAACGCCTCACCCTCGTACTGTTTCGTCGCGCGGCCGACGATCAGGATGTAGATCGGATCGACGACCTCGCCGCCGCCGAACGCTGGCGCCGCAGAGCCAGCGACCAGCTGCGTCTCGTCGGTGTTGAAGTGAAGCACCTTCCCGAATCGGTCGATGTACGCCCGGGCGAGCGCTCCCGCGACGCTCTCGGCGATTCCATCACAGATCGAGTCGGGGTGGCCGATCCCCTTTCGCTCGACGATCTCTACCTCCTGATCGGCTACCGCCCGTCGGTCGATCGGTTCGACCCGAATATTCCGCTCGGTCATTGTCCCACGTTCAAGGGGTGCCGTTCTATACCTTGCGAAAGGGCCAAGCCCTGAGGGTATCTCGTGAGCGGCCGGCGTCGCGGGTGATGCACGACAGTTATCTCGAGGGAGCGCGACCGAACGACGCTCACAGTGGCTGGTGCTGACAGTCGTACTGCTCGCTGGATCCGCCCCCTGCTCGTCCAGCCCACTGTCCGTCAGTCCCGGTGGAATCGCCACCGTGGGGCGGTTGTGCCGGTACCTCGTCACCACACTCCGTCTCACTCCTCGAGTGCGAGCTCGAGGTACGAGGTTCTGAGCTGGTCGTCGGGATCGAGGCCGAGCCGCTCGAGGATCGCCAGTGCACCGTCACGCGCGGACTCGATTCCGTCCTCGTCGGTTTCGGTTTCGACCTCGACGAACTCGCCGACGCCGTCGACCGAATCGAGCGTGACAACGTAGTCCTCGAGCGCGAAGCGTTCTCGCCCCTTTCGAACCGTGGCCGCGGGCTCGAAGCCGAGGTTCGTGAGTATGGTGCCCATCCGTTCGTCGTCCGCGACGCCGGTTTCGACCTCCTCGCGCGTCTTCGATTCGTCGTCGACCAACGGCCCCTTGTACGTCAACCGAATCCCGGCTGCGCCGTTGGCTGTACCGTTGCTCTTCACTGTGTCCTGCCCGTCTTCGGTCGTCTCCTTTCGAATCCGTAACGCCTCGTCCGTCTCCGGAAACGACCGGTGGGGGGCGTCGTAGTAGGTGTCCTCCTGAACGACTGCGCCCAGGTCGTCGGCCTCGAGTTCGGACAGTCGCTCGCGGACGTCGTCGAGATCGGCGGGGACTTTGACTTCGACCTCGTACATACCTGCTCGAACGGACGGCTGGCGTAAGTATCGGTCGTTCCGACGGCTGCTGTGGCAGTTCCCGGCGCAGCCACGACGCGTCGGCGCCCCGGTACGGCAGGTCGGACCGACCAAGTGGAAAACGCGGCTCTTAAATGTTGACGGCGGGACGTACCATGTATGACTGAGGAACAGGAGGCCGAACAGGCCGATGACGTCGACGAGGAAGTTGAAGACGCCGAGGAAGTACAGGACGAGAGTGAAGAAGAGATCGCCGAAGAGGAGGCATCGGGACTCCAGTCGGGCGACTTCGTCGAGATCGCCTACACCGCCCGAACCGTCGAGGAGGGGACGCTGGTCGACACGACCGACGCTGACGTCGCCGAGGAGGAAGGCGTCGAACAGCAGGACCGGGAGTTCAAGCCCCGCACCATCGTCCTCGGAGAGGGGCACATCTTCGGTGCCGTCGAGGACGAGATCGTCGGCAGCGAACCCGGTGACGACGGTACCGTGACGATCCCCGCCGAAGAGGCCTTCGGCGAGTACGACCCGGACGCCGTCGAGACGGTCAGCATCGAGAAGATCGACGAAGACGACCGCTACCCCGGCGCCCACGTCCACGTCGACGGTCGCCACGGCTACATCCAGACGGTCATCGGCGGCCGCGCCCGCGTCGACTTCAACCACCCCCTCGCCGGCGAGGACGTCGAGTACGAGTACGAGGTCCTCGACGCCGTCGACGACCGCGAACAGCGCGCCGCCGGCCTGTTCGAGATGTACCTCGACGTCGAGCCCGAACTCCACATCGAGACCGATGAGGTCGAAGAGGAGGTCATGGTCGAACCAGACGAGGACGACGAGGACGAGGACGCCGAACCCGAGTTCGAGACCCAGACGGTCGAGAAGGAGACGCTCTACGTCGAGTCCACGCCCCAGCTGACGATGAACCAGCAGTGGATGTTCTCGAAACAGCAGATCGCCCAGGACGTCATCGACAAGGTCGGCGTCGACCGCGTCATCGTCCAGGAGGTCATCGAGGGCATGGGCGGTATGGGCGGCATGATGGACATGATGGGCGGCATGGGTGGTGCCGACTTAGAGGACGCACTCGAGGACGCCGACGTCGACGCCGACGAGATCGTCGAGGAACTCGAGGGCGCCGACGACGAGGAGTAATCGGCCGCGTTCATTTTCCGCGTTCGAACCGACGACGAGCCGCTCGGCTGCGTCGCTATAGTAGCCACTGAAAGTCGTTGCACACCTGCTCGGGATCAAGCGGCCAGAACTGGCTTATTCTGCCAGTTCTGGCCGCTCCACTACGAGCAGTGTGTAAACCGTTTCAGTTGTTACTATATACCGACCTGTCGCCGGCACGGACGCTACTCGAGTGCCAGCAGCGCCACGAACAGTAACGCCAGCACGACGCTCACGCCGGCGATCGCCGGGAACGCGGCGACCACGCCCCACTGCGTCGCGAGCACGCCGAACAACGCTGGCCCACTCGCACTCCCGATGGCCGACGCCGTCTGGATGACGCCAAACAGGCTACCGCTGTACTCTTCGTCGGCTCGCTCCGAGACCAGCGCGTTCTTGACCGGATAGCTCGCGTACATCATCACCCCGATGGCGGCGAACCAGAGGGCCAGGACGACCACCACCAGCTCGAAGGGCAACCCGCCGAGCACTCGAGCGACGAGCAGCGTTCCCCCGACGAGTACCGCGGTGGCGACGGCCGCGCCAGCGCCGAGGAGTTCCCGATTGAACCTGTCGGCGAGATCGCCCGCCCACAGTGAGGCCAGGCTCCCCCCGAGCAACAGCGTGAAGAACGTCACGTTTCCGACCGACACCGAGGCGCCGGTTTCCGCAGTGATGTAGGCGGTGGTGTACGTCTGGATCGCGCGATGCTGGAGCGACAGGATCATCGTGACCAGAAAGAGCAACACGACGTCGCGAGTGATCGGGACGGCGATCGAGCGCCTCGCCGATCGGAGTCCGTTCCGGATCGAGAGCCCCCGCCCCCCGTCCGTCCGGGCCGAACCGTTCGTCGACCCGGCCGACGCGAGCAGGAACGGAACGCTCGCCAGCGTCACGACGATTCCGATCAGCGCCGCGGCGGCGAGCGCTGCCCGCCAGCCCACGAGCACCGCCAGCCCGCCGACGATGAGCGGCGAGGACATCGTTCCGAGTGCCCCGCCGAAGCCGAACACGCCCATCGCCTTCCCTTCTGTTTCCCGGTTCTCGACGTCACTGATGATCGACATCCCCGTCGGATGGAACGTGCTGCCGCTGATGCCGGCGACGGCCTGCGCTGCCAGCAACAGGCCGTAGCTGCTGGCCATACTCGCGAGCAAGATCCCGACGGACATCCCTGCGAGTCCGACGATCATCACCCGTTCTTTTCCGAGCCAGTCGGCGAGGATCCCCGCCGGAAGCTGGAAGAGTACGTACATGGCGAAAAAGACGGTGAGCAGGAAGCCCGCCTGGCCGTAGGTGATCCCGAGGTCGGAGACCAAAAGCGGGATCACCGGCGGGATGACGATCGCCAGAAACTCGTTTACGCCGTGGCCGACCGTCACCGGTCCGGTCACCCGTGGCCGGGCGACCGCCATCATCCGTCGGAAGGGGTCGAGCATACCGATGACCGCGGTTTCTCCAGCGGACAAATAAGGGAGTCGATCGGTGAACTGCTTTTCCGGTTTCCGAGACTCACCGCTCGCGGAGTTGCTCACGGATCACTCCGTTCACCGTTCGCCATTTCGAGGCGCTCTCGCTGGTCGCGCCTCGCATTGCTCGGAGCAAAAGCGGGCCGGGCGCGATTTGAACACACGGTCGGAGCAAAGCTCCTCCCTGCGTTCAAATCGTGCCTGCCGGTTCACTCACCGATTCGCTGCGCTCATCGGTTCGTTGCACGGGCCGGGCGCGATTTGAACACGCGACCGTCTGATTAAGAGTCAGACGCTCTGCCTAACTGAGCTACCGGCCCTGTATCGGAATTCCGGCCCGCCGTTGATATAGGTTTCCCTTAGGTGGCGGTTTGCATTGCGATGCCACTGCAAACCGATCACGTCACGTGGTCTTCACCCTCGGCGCACCAAAACGTAACAGTCTTCGGGAGCGTTAAGTACACCGGGTTCGACCCTTCGGCAACATGAACACGGGGGTTACCATCTCGTCGACGTCCGACTACGCTATCCTGGGGTGCGGGAGCGTCGGCTACGCCGTCGCGGAGGAGCTCGTCGAGCAAGGGAAAGACGTGCTCATCGTCGACCGCGATGAGGGCCGCGTCGAATCGCTTCGGGATCAGGACCTCGACGCCCGGGCTGCCGACATCCAGGAACGGGAGGCCGCCGAGCTGGTCGTCGACCGGAGCGTCGTCCTCATCCTCGCCTCTGACGTCGAGGCCAACAAACGGGCTGTCGAGAACATCCTCGAGCTAGACGGCGACCAGTTCGTCGTCGCGCGCGCGAGCGATCCCGTCTCCGGGGACGAACTGTCCGACCTCGGCGCCGACGTCGTCATCAACCCGTCGGCGGTGATCGCCGACTCCGCCCTGCGAGCGCTCGAGTCGGGCGAACTCGAGTACAACGCCGCCCAGCTCGCCGAACTCCTCGAGGAGACGTCGGGTCGGCTGGCAATCGTCACCCAGGACAGCCCCGACCCGGACTCGATCGCCAGTGCGGCGGCCATCCAGGCGATCGCCGATCACCTCGGCGTCGAGGCCGACATCATCTACCTCGGCGATGTCGGCCACCAGGAGAACCGGGCGTTCGTCAACCTCCTGGGCATCGACCTGCTCCGGTGGGACGACCTCGAGGATCGGTCGGTGTACGACACGGTCGCGCTGGTCGATCACGCCGTCTCCGGCGAGATGGACCTCGAGGTCGACATCGTGATCGATCACAACGAGCCGGCCGACGAACTCGAGCCGGCGTTCGTCGACGTTCGGCCGAACATGTCCTCGACGTCGACGATCATGACGAAGTACATCCAGGAGTTCGACGTCAACGTCTCAGAGGAGGTGGCGACGGCGCTTCTGTACGGCATCCGCGCCGAAACCCTGGATTTCAAACGCGATACGACGCCCGCGGACCTCACCGCGGCGGCCTACCTCTACCCGTTCGCGAACCACGACACCCTAGAGCAGGTGGAGTCGCCGTCGATGTCGCCCGAGACCCTCGACGTCCTCGCGGAGGCGATCGCCAATCGGGACGTCCAGGGCAGCCACCTCGTCAGCAACGCCGGCTTCGTTCGCGACCGGGAGGCGCTCACCCAGGCGGCGAATCACCTGCTCAATCTCGAGGGGGTGACGACGACCGCGGTGTTCGGCATCGCCGAGGAGACGATTTTCCTCGCGGCTCGGTCGAAGGACATCCGCATGAACATCGGCAACGTGCTGGAGGACGCCTACGGCGAGATCGGGGAGGCAGCTGGCCACTCACAACAGGGGAGCGCGGAGATTCCGCTCGGGATCTTCACCGGCATCGAGATCTCTGACGACACGCGGGAAACCCTGTTGAATCTCACTGAGGAGGCGGTCAAACGGACGCTGTTCGACGCGATGGGCGTCGACGGGAGCGAGGGATCGAACGGCTCCTAGGGGCGATTCGTCGACCACGGGAGACAGAAAAGCTCCGTTATCGTCGTAATCGCTCGAGTGGAGGCGCTGGAGTGGTTCGGACCCTGTCGCTCAGGCGATGATCTCCTCTTCTTCCTCGTCGGGTTCACGGACGCGCTCGACGACCTCGTTGACGATGATGACGTCGCCGACGGCTCGAACCCACCGGTAGGGGACGATGACGCCCTGGCCGCGGCCCGTCACGTCGCCGAAGAGTTCGCGGTTTACGTTCCCCAGCGCAAGTCCGGTGACTGCCTGGCCGTCGAGATTCAGTCGCAAGTCCTCGACCTCGCCGACGTAGACGCCGCCGTTCGAGTAGACTTCCCGGCCGACGAGACTCGTTATCTCCTGCGGTGTATCGTCCATATCCAGAGTCATGCGGGGTAGCGTAATAATTCTTGGTCAGACGACGGTCGTGCGCTCGAGGACGTCGACCCGTAGAGTCGGCCGCCGGTTCACCCGGACGGTCCGTCCTCGAGTTCCGTAACCGGGAACGCCGTCGGCTCCAGTTCAGACGGATTACCGGACCGGTTTACTGGCGCAACCGCGGCCCCACTGCGGTTGCGCCGGAACTGACGTACAGCGTACAGCGGCCCGTATCAGTCGTGGAGGATGGCGTCGACGTTCGCGTGGTCGACGAGCAACGACTCCATCTCCGCGACGGTTCGTTCGTCCCGCGTCCGTCCGCTGCGGACGACGTCCTCTGCGCGTTCGACGGTCGTCAGCGTCTCCGTCTGGACCAGCAGGATTGGCACGCCTTTCTCTGCGGCCTGGCCGACGATCGCTCCCGAGGGACGGTGGCCGCCAGTGAGGATGAGACACTTGATGCCAGGCGCCTCGAGCGCCGCCCGGTGGATCTCGGCGCGATCGCCGCCGGTGATCACCGCCGCGTTCTTCGTCCGACGGAAGTGGCGGAGGGCGCTGTCGGCACCCATCGCGCCGACGGTGAACCGCTCGACATAGTCGTCGAGCCCCTCCTCGACGAGGGTCGCCGCGCCGAGTTCGTCCGCGAGGTCGCCGACGGTGACGCCCGCGAGCGTTCGTTCCCGGGGTAACACGCCGTGAACCGCGATCTCCCGTCCTTCGAGGAAGGGGACGACGTCGGTCTCGAGTTCGTCGAAGGCGGCGTCGGCGACGTTGTTGAACAGGACGCCGTCTAAGCGATCGCCGAATCGCCGGGTCGCGGCGAGGACGTCGTCGACGTCGCCGGGCGTCCCGTAGGGGGCGATCAGCAGGACGCGCGCGTCGAGCAGCTCGGCGACGTCCGGGTCGGTGAGGTCGACGATGCCGCCGAGCTCGAATCGGCCGCCACCCTCGATCAGCATCCGGTCGCGACCGTCGGCGAGCGTCTCGAACGCCTCGCGGACGCGCTCGCGGATCGCGTCGGGTTCCTCGCGGCCGCGGATCGCCTGCTGGATGAACGTCGGTGAGTAGACCACCGGTTCCAGATCGGCGATTTCGGCGTCGAGCCCGAGGACGTCGCTCGCGAGCAGCGGGTCCTCGTCTAAGGTCTTGCCGACGCTGCTCTCGAGTCTGGTCCCTTTGGGTTTCATGTAGCCGACGCTGTCGCCGTCCTCGCGGGCCAGTCGCGCGAGGGCGAGCGCCACCGCCGTCTTGCCGGTACTTTCTTGCAGTGAGGTGACGAGTGTATTCATAGCTTCTCCGTGTCGAGTGTGATGACGAGGTCGAGTGCCTGTACGCCGTCTCCGGTCGCCGCCAGCGGGTTCACGTCGAGTTCGACGATCGCCGGGAAGTCGGTCACGAGCTGGGAGAGCCGCTGGATGGTCTCGACGACCGCGTCGACGTCGGCGGGTTCTCGCCCGCGCGCGCCGCCCAACAGCGGGGCGGCCCGGATCTCGTCGACCATCTCCCGGGCCTCCCCCTCGCCGATCGGGGCCACGCGAACCGACGTGTCCTCGAGTATCTCGACGAAGATGCCGCCGAGGCCAAAGAGCAAGAGCGGCCCGAACTGCGGGTCGCGGTTCATCCCGACGATCGTCTCGGTCGCACCCTCGAGGTCGACTTTCTCCTGGACCTGGACGCCGAGCAGCTGGGCGTCGGGCTGGTAGTTGCGTGCCCGCGAGACCAGGTCCTCGTAGGCGTCTGCCACCTCCTCGTCGGGGACGCCGATCTTGACGCCGCCGATGTCCACCTTGTGGGCGATGTCCGGGCTGACGATCTTCATGACGACGTCGCCCTCGATCGACTCGGCGACGGCCACGGCGTCGTCGGGGTCGTCGACCACCTCGCTCTCCGGGATCGAAATCCCGTAGCACTCGAGCAGCTCCATCGCCTCGATGCCCAGCTGGTTGCCCTCGCGCTCTGTGACCCACTCGAGGATCTCGCGGGCGCGCTCGCGGTCGACGTCGAACGTCGTCGGCTCCTCGACCTCGCGTCGGCGGACGTCACGGTACCGGGCGAGGGCGTCGAGTCCAGAGACGGCCCGCGCGGGGTCGAAGTAGTTCGGGATGGCGAACTCCCGGAGGACAGTTTCGGCGGCGCGTGACCGGTCGCCCCCCATGAAGGAGGTGACGACCGGTTTTCCGTGCTCGGTCTGGCGTTCGATCACGGCCTCGGCGAGCCGGTCGTACTCGAGCACCGCCGTCGGCGCGGTGACGACGACCGCACTGCCCACGTTGGGGTCTGCGAGTGCGACGTCGAGTGCGTCGTCGAACCGTGACACGTCCGCGTCGCCGATGACGTCGATCGGGTTGTAGACGTTCGCCTCCTCGGGGAGTGCGTCCCTGAGCGCGTCGATCGTCCGGTCGGCGAACGACGCCATCTCGAGGGCCGAGTCGCCGACGGCGTCGGTGGTCAGCACGCCGGGGCCGCCGGCGTTCGTGACGACGGCGACGCCATCGGTTTCGGGTTCTGGGAGTCCCGACAACGCCCGCGCCCAGTCGAACAGTTCCTGGACGGAGTGTGCACGCAGGACGCCGGCCTGCTCGAGGCCCGCCTCGTAAGCCTGCTCGCTACCGGCGATGGCCCCCGTGTGCGAGGAGGCGGCCTGCGCGCCGGCGCTGGTGCGGCCGGACTTGACGAGGATGACCGGCGTCTCCTCGGTCACCTCGCGGGTGACGTCGACGAACGTCCGGCCGTCGTCGATCCCCTCGAGGTAGCCGATGACGACGTCGACGTCCGGATCGTCACCCCACTCGCGGACGAAGTCGGTCTCGTCGAGGACGGCCTTGTTGCCGAGGGAGACGACGTGGCGAAAGCCGAGTTCCTGTTCGACCGCCCAGTCGAGGACGGCCGTGACGAACGCGCCCGACTGGCTCATAAAGGAGATCGAGCCCTCGAGTGGCGTCTCCGGGCCGAAGGAGGCGTTCATCTGGACGGGGGTGCTCATGATCCCGAGGCAGTTCGGCCCGACGACGTTCAGGTCGTACTCGGCGGCGACCTCGCGGAGTTCGCGCTCTCGCGTCGCGCCCTCGCCGCCGGTTTCGCTAAATCCGGCCGTGATGACGACGACGTGTTCGATGCCTTCCTCGCCGATTTCGCGGAGCACGCCGTTTACCACCGGGGGCGGGACGACGACGACCGCGAGGTCGACCGACGGCGCACTGGTGACGTCGGGGTAACACGGCAGTCCGAGGAGTTCGTCGCGATCGGGATTGACGGGGACGACCGTTCCCGAGAACTCCGTCTGGAGGTTCTCGAGGATCGCTCGGCCGACGGATCCTTCGCGGTCGGTCGCGCCGACCACGGCGACGGTCTCGGCTGTGAACAGCTCCGATAGCCTTCCCATCGTCGATACTCTCTCTCGGCGACGAGTTAAACCTGCCCCCTCGGTGACACTGACACTCAGTGAATCGAGATCGAGGTCCCGGAGCGATCCGAGAGGAGGATCGAGAACAGGTAGATCACGATGGCGACGACGACGATCGACCCGCCCGGCGGGAGGCTCTGGCTGATCGAGAACGCGAGCCCGCCGTGGATCGATAGCTGGCCGATCAGGATCGAGAGGAACAGTGTCTCCCGGAAGCTGTGTGCGACTTGGGAGGCGGCCGCGACCGGGATGACGAGCATCGCCGCGACGAGGATCACCCCCAGGATCTGCATCGCGCCGACGACCACGACCGCAGTCATGACGATGAGCAAGGTGTTGTACCGGTCGACGTTGAGCCGTGCGACGCGAGCGGCCTGCTCGTCGAACGTGATAAAGAGCAGTTGCTTGTAGGTCACGGCGACGACGGCGACGACGGCGACGCTGAGGACGGCCACCATCCGTGCGCCCTCGACGGTGACGATCGCCAGGCTCCCGAACAGAAAGTGCTCGATGTTGATCGCCATCGCGGCGAAGTCCCGTCCCCAGCTAATGAGCAACGTACCGACCGCGAAACTCCCGCTCAGGACGATCGCGATCGGGACGTCGCCGTAGGTGTTCGTCCGTTCGGTCAACCATTGGAGTCCGAGTGCCCCGAGTGCACTCACCACGAGCGCGACGAACAGCAACGAGCCGCTCCAGCCCGTCACCGCGACGAACAACAGACCGACCGCGACGCCCGCAAACGCCGTGTGTGCAAGCGTTTCGCCAATCAGCGCCATCTGTCGGTGAACCAGATAGGTCCCGACCAGCGGGGCGACGATCCCGATCAATACACCGGTCGCGATCGCCCGCCACGTGATCGGGTGGCGAAAGACGTTCGTGCCGAGATAGACGTCCATCCACGCTCCGGCGATCAGAAACTGGTTGAACACCCACTCCGCATAGGGGCCGACGATAGCCCAGTCAGGGGCAAAACGCAGCCAGTCGAGGACGATAAAGCCGATCATCGCGGCGGCGAGTACCCCCGTCGCGACGATCCCGGCGAACTCGAGGCGTTCCCGTCCCGAGTTCCCGAGGAACCACTCGAGGCGGCCGACGACGCGGTCGCCGGATGCAGTGTTTTCGTCGGATCGTGTGTCCAGGCTCATGGGTGATCGTGTTCGACGACGCCGTGGGCCGCGCCGTAGGCCTCCGCTAAGGCATCGCTCTCGAGGAACGAGACGGTGTCTCCGTGGTGGTACAGTTCCTTGTTGATACAGGCGATCTTGCTCACGTGCTTGGTGAGGACGTCGATGTCGTGTTCGATGAGGATGATCGTGATTCCTTCCCGATTGAGGTCGTCGAGCAAGCCGTAGAACCGATCGCGGGACTCGGCGTCGACGCCGACGGTTGGCTCGTCCAGCGCAAGCAGGTCGGCTTCGGAGGCCAGCGCCCGGGCGATAAAGGCACGCTGGCGCTGCCCACCCGAGAGCTGGTTGATCCGCCGATCAGCCAGGTCGGAGACCTCGACCGTCCGAAGGGCATCGTCGACGATCTCGTAATCGGACTCCCGCAGCCGGGAGTGACCGACGTGGGCGAACCGCCCCATCGTCACCGCCTCGCGGACGGTGATCGGCATCGTCCCGCCCCTGTCGGTCGACCGCTGAGCGACGTAGCCGATGCGCTCGCCGTCCTCGAACGCCTGGGCCGGCTGGCCGAACAGTTCGACGGTGCCGCTGTCGGGCTGTTGGAGACCGAGCATGAGGTGTAATAGCGTCGTCTTGCCCGAGCCGTTCGGGCCGATCAACCCGAGGAAATCGCCCTGCTCGACGGACAGCGAGATGTCTTCGACGGCGAGTTTCTCGCCGTAGGCGAACGTAACGTCCTCGACGGTGACGGCCGGATTCACGGTGATCGTACTTGAGTCTCGAGTGTCGTGCGGTTTAGTCCTTCTATCTCTCCGTCCATCGTCACTCCTCGACACCCAGTGCTTTCTCGAGTGAGGGGATGTTCACTTCCTCCATCTGTTCGACCCACCCCCAGTCCTGCTCGGCCCAGGCGTGGGTCGTTCCCTCGGCGGGACTGAGCGGTTCGGCGTCGGTCGCAGAACTGTTCTCAAGCAGCATCCGGGCCGCGCTGGGCAGTTCCTCGTCGTCTGGGGTCTCGAATGGATCGTAGAGGATCGTGTCGATGCCGTGTTCCTCGACGACGTCGATCATGTCGGCGACGTCGTCGAGAGATTCGGCGGCGTCGGGTGTGACACCCACGGGAGTGTGTAACTCGAAGTCGTACCGCCGTTCGACGTACTGGAACGAATCGTGAGCGACGAAGACCGCGACCTCACGCGCTGCGTTCTCTGTGAGTTCCTCGAACTGTCGGTCGACGTCGGCGAGCCGTTCTTTGTACTCGTCGGCGTTTTCGGCGAACAGGTCGGCGTTGTCGGGATCGACCTCCGCGAGGCCGTCCGCGATGGTGTCGACGACCCGTTGTGCGAGGACGGGGTCGGCCCAGACGTGTGGGTCGTGGAACTCACTCGCGCCGTCGTCGTCGATCTCGTCGACCACCTCGACGCTCATCGGTGCCTCGTCGGTCTCGTAGACGATTTCGCCGTCGTGTCGAAGCTGGAAGACGATCTCCGTCTCCCCCGTCTCGTAGCCGATCAACGCGACGGAGTCGCCGTGGGACTCGACCTCGAGGACGTCCTCCGGCGCGCCCTCGGCCAGCCGCGCGTCGAACTGGAAGGGCTCGTTCGGTCCGAGCGGAACCACACGCTCCCGGTTGTCCCTGAAGACGGCCCCGATCGGGACGCTGTCGTCGACGGGAACGTCGGGCACGCCGCCGTGCCAGTGATCGATGTGCCAGTAGCCCAGCTGGTCGTTCGATCGGAGGTCGTAGAAGTCAAAACGATCTCGAGAGACGTCGTCGGGATCGAACTCGTGGTCGTGGTCGGGTTCGGGCAGCGAATCGCCGTCTCCACCGTCGAACGGGATCAGGTGCGGCCCCATCCCCTCGAGACCGTCGATGATCTCGACCTCGCCTTCGTAGTCACGCTCTAAGTCCGAGACCACGTCCTGGGCCCAGGAGAACTCGGGCGTGTCGAAATAGATGAACACCTTACTCGAGGCAATCTCCGGCGCGAGATTACCATCTGGCTCCCAGCCGTGCCCCATCTCTCCCGTTTCGACGGGATTTTCGAAGTCGATCTCGTCGCCAGCGATCTGGTTCGCCCAGTCCCAGAGCGCGAAAAAGGCGGCGTATCCACCCTCGCCGCTGGCGCCCTCGAAGGGATCGCTCAGACAGCCGGCGAAGGCCCCAATCCCCGCGGCACCCACACCGCTCTTGAGGACTGATCGCCGTGTGAAATCCATATCAGTAGATACGGACTCGAGGTTAAAAGGGTTGTTATCTCCCCAGGTTTATTTAATAAAGCGGCCAGATAGCGAAGGATCGGTTACTAACCTCGAGGGTGTCATACAATTCATCTCATACCACGAGCTTGGTTCGGCCCGGATTTTCGCCCTGTTCGTAGTTCGTGATTGCGACGATCACTCGGAGACACAATCCAAGGAACGCTTGTACTCGCGCATGGACGCGGCCTCGGGCGCGCAGCGTCCCGAGGCCGCAGTCTGAACACGCTCCAAACGTTCGCTCAACTTGCGTTCGTCGCTTGTATGTCTCAGCGAGGATCGAACGCTTGAGCGTCACATCCTCGGTGAATTCGCTGATTCGGTTTTCGACGCGGTATTCGATATCGAGCGGTTCGCTGGTGTTTCGTGGGTTGTACGGGGCGATCGGCACGACTCCTGCTTCCAGCAGGAAGTCGTGCCAATCGAGGATGTCGTAGCCACTGTCTCCAAGCATCCAGATCGGCTGTTTGACGGCGAGCGCGTCACGTGTGACGCGCATCGCCGTCTCCTTCGAGGCCTGTTTCGCCTGCGTAAACTCCGCTGCAATCGGAATCTTTGGCCCTGCCGAAACAATCGTGAGACCGAACCCGTAGTAGTAGGCTTCGGCCGTTGGATCGTAGTTCCACGACGCGTCATCGTTCCACGCAAGGGCTTCGAGATCGGTTGAATCGATCCGGAAGGTAGAGTCGAGCAGGCCGCAGGTAGCGGCCTGCTCGACGAGGCGACTGAACACGTCGTCAACGACCAGTCCGAGGTCAGTGAGGAAGCGATCGACCGCGTCTCTCGGCGGCGGTCGATCGAACCCACAGCTGAGCCAGACGGCCGTGTTTTGGAGTTCTCGGGTGACAGGACGAGGCCCGTAGATTCCCTTGTAGTAGCAGTGAAGAAAGCCTTTGAACAGTTCTGGCGGGTGATGATCTCGTGTTCGCCCCCGACGAGCGGGGGCGAACACGTCATACTCGCTGAGAAAGTCAAAGTCGAGGTACTCAAAGAGCGGAAGTGTCTCGACAGCCACGAGATTAAAGAACTCGTCTATCCAAGGCTCATCTTGCAGGGTTTGAGTGCTGCTGGACACGGCTTCTCAACCCTGCCCTTTCGTGTGCGACGTATTCTATGACACCCTCAACCTCCGTTAGCTGTGGTATCCCGAGACGGCCAGTCGAAACGACTGTCGGGTGACGGGTGCCGTCGGGGAACGACGGTGGTCAGTTGTCGCCGGTGAGCCTGAGCACTGCTCGGCCGTCGTGGAGCTCGACGACGTAGTACTCCTCGATGTAGCCACACTGCTCGACCTCGTCCGTCTCGTACTCGACGTGGCCCTCGACGACTTCGATCGCACCGGCGACGTCGGAGAAGAACGCGATCTTGTCGCCGTCGTGGTCGTGATCGTGGTCGTCGTGGCCGTGATCGTCGTGGTGGTCGTGATCGTCGTGGTGGTCGTCGTGGTGGTCGTGATCGTCGTGGTGGTCGTCGTGGTCGTGGTCGTCGTGGTGATCGTCGTGACCGTGGTCGTGGTCGTCGTGGTGATCGTCGTGACCGTGGTCGTGGTCGTCGTGACCGTTGGCCTCGAACACGACGTAGCCGTTTTCGCCTTCGATCGTGACCTCGAAGGGCTGGTGGGTGTCCGAGAACGTCGGTGCATCGTCTTCGGAGCCACCGGCCGTGAGCGGTTCGCGGTCGTCGAACTCCATGTGCCCGCAGGCGTGGTCGATGTCGTGGTCGCTCAGCGCGTGGTCGTCGTGGTGGTGGTCGTCGTGATCGTCGTCGTGATGGTGGTCGTCGTGATCGTCGTCGTGATGGTGGTCGTGCCCGCCAGCACCCTCCGCGAGAATTGTCACGACCGATTCCTCGGCTTCGTCACCGTTCCCGTCGCCGTTCTCGTCGCCGTTCTCGTCGCCGTTCTCGTCGTCGTCACCGAGACAGCCAGCCATTCCGAGCGCAGCGAGCGAACCGGACGTTGCGAGTACCTTCCGTCGCGTCGTGAAACGTGGATCGGCAGTCATTGTTACCCTCTATACGTACGGTGTAACATGCTTGGTAATCAAGTTGGCGATTTTAATAACTGCGCTTCGAAGCCCCCATCGACACGGAACGCACAGTCGTAGACTGCGAACGCTCGGCCAGGGGTCGATTTCCTTGCTGGTCACCGACACACTGATCGATATGCCCGGTGGACGGCGGTGATCTGAAAATTGCGCGCTGAAAACGCGTAATTCGATCTCAGGACGAGCGCAGGCTCGTGATACCTCGCTTGATGAACGGTCCGAACAGCAACGCGAAGATCATGATCGACAGCACCAGCGAGAGCCACCGACCGTACTCGAGCGGGTTGATGAAGATCATGTACGAACCGTCCGAGAGGTGCAAGGCGGTGCGGAGGTTGTCCTCGGCGATGTCCCCGAGGACCACCCCGAGGACGAACGCGATCACCGAGTAGTTGTACCGCACCATGTAGAAGCCGATCACGCCGAAGACGATGATCGTCACGATGTCGATCGGGTTGATCCGTAAGGCGTAGGTCCCGAGGAACGAGAGGACGACGACCATCGGGATGATGTAGTCGGTGTCGATCTTCGTGAGGTAGCCCAGCCGGGTGACCGCCAGCAGTCCGAACGCGAGGATGACCACGTTACCGACCAGCAGTGCCAGTAACATCGTGTAGGTCAGCTGTAGTTCCTGATTGGCGTCGAACATCTGGATGCCGGGCTGGACGCCGTGCATGAGGAAGCCGCCGATGAGGACCGCAGTCGACGAACTCCCCGGAATGCCAAAGGAGATGGCCGGCACGAGCGATCCGGCGACCGTCCCGTTGTTTGACGCCTCGGAAGCGACGACGCCGACTTCGTTACCGGACCCGAACGAATCGGGATCGCTCGACGCTCGAACGGCTTCGGAGTACGCCACGAAGTTCGAGACCGTCGCGCCAGCGCCCGGGATCGCACCGACGATCATTCCAATCATCCCCGACTTGATCACCGTGACCGGCCGCGTGACCGTCGAGACGATCCCGTCGGTGATCCCTTCCCGGTTGATCGTGACGCTGCCTTCTGCGATTCCTCCCTCCTGACCGGCGAGTTTCATCATCTCGGCGATCGCGAACAGGCCGATGAGCACCGCGACGAAGTCGATTCCGTCGAAGAGCAACAGCGAATCGGTGTATCGCATGTCCATCGCGATCGGCTGGGCGGAGCCGATCGTCGTGATCAGTAACCCCGCCACACCGGCGAGCAGCCCCTTCGCGAACGAGCCGCGGGTGATGACCGTAATCATCGAGAGCCCGAGCAAAGCCACGAGGAACCGTTCGGGGGTCCCGACCGCGAGCACCATCTCGATCAGAAACGGTGAGAACAGGATGAGTGCAGTGATCGTGAACAGACCGGCAAAGGCGGAGGCGGTCGCCGAGATCGACAGCGCCGTCGCCGCTCGCCCCTGTTTCGACATCGGATAGCCGTCGAACATCGTCGCCGCCGAGGAGGACACCCCCGGCGTGTTGATCAGGATCGCGGCGATCGAGCCACCGTACATCGAACCGCTGTAGACGCCGACTAACAGGATGAGCGCGTCCGCTGCCTCGAGCGGGAGCGTCATCGGCAGGATAATCGCCATCCCGAGCGGTGGGCCGAGTCCCGGGAGTCCGCCGACGATGATGCCGACGATGACGCCGGCGAGTAGCCAGATGATCGTCTCGAACGTGAACAGCGCGAACGTGGCGTCGATGAACGTTTCGAGGGCCATTAGACGATCACCCCCAGTCCGAGGAGATCGACGGCGTACACGGAGAGGCCGATGAGGTCATCCGGTGGCGTCGGCTCCCAGCCCGTCCACCAGCCTTCGGAGACGTCACTCTGAATGATGTCGTAGAACAGATAGGCAGTCACGAAGCTCACCAGGACGAGTGCGGCCGCTCTGATCGCGTCCATTCGCGCCCACAGCGCCCACGCAGCGACGAAGATCGGCGTCGCGTACAGCATCCCGATCGTGAACGTCAACAGCATGTATCCGATACACAGCAAGCCGGTGACGATCGGGCCTTTCGGGTCGTCGATTTCGTAGACGTACATGGCGCCCGAGTCCGCTTCGTCTTCTTCCTCCGCTTTTTCTTCCTCTTGCGCAGGAACGTCGACGTCGTCGTCCCCGAGGATCTGCATCGGCTCGGCGACGAACGACTCGGCGGATTCACCGACGCGTTCTCTGAACGCGACTGCGCTGATCAGCAACGGTGCACCGACGACGAGCCGGAACAATCCACTGCCGTCGTCCACGAACGCCGTTCCGCCGGTGTAGAGCGCGTAGATGCCGAGCCCCGCGACGAGCACCGGTGCGACGATCTTCAGGTAGTTCCTGGTGAGGATCAGGAACGACAGAATTGCCGTTGCCCCGGCCATGAGCTGTGGGAACTCGGCTGCGGTATCGGAGAACTCGCGAGCGCCCCAGTACATGTACACGCCGGTGACGAAGAACAACAGCAACAGCACGTGTTCCATCGTCGGTCGTTCGCGTAGCACCTTCTCCCCGACGTCGAGAATACTTTCCAACGCTGGCGGAAGCTTGGGCTGTGCGCCGTCTACGGTCGATTCATCCTGTGCCATTGTGCCATCAAACTCGTTAGAGAGGTGTTTGAAACCATTTCCGAACCCCCGGCGCCAACCGAGCACCGTACTGTCGTCGTAAGGAACACTGTGTTATTTGGTAACAATACCATCGTGACCTTCGTTCGCTACTGTTGCTGCACGATGAAAGGTGTTACGAGAGGCAGTGGCCCTTTATTCGTCGGCCATCGCCAGGAACTCGTCGAAGCCGCCGACGACCGCTTCAACCTGCGATTCCTGCTGTTCGACGATGCCAAACCACGCCTCTTCGGCTGCATCCATGTCGCCGTACTGGAGGATGTTGCCCGTCTCTTCGGCCCACGCCTGGGCGTCGTCGGAGTTGACACCCGCCTCCATAGCCTCGGAGATTGCCTGGCGCTCTTCTTCCGGGGTTCCAGCGGGTGCGACCTGCGTCTGCTGGAACTCGGTGATCCAGGCCAGACTGTCTCCGTAGTTGGAAATCTGGTCGATGTCCGGCCACGTGTCGGTGAGGTCGACGTCCATGAGGTTGACGACGGTGTACGCCTCGCCACCCTGCTCTGCGTTCATCGCGGAGGTGTTCGTGGCGAAGCCAGCGGCCACCTCACCGGACTGGACTGCCTCTGCGGTCGGTCCACCGCCGTCGTACGGAACGGCCGTGTCGTACTCGAGACCGTAGTCCTCCCGGAGCACGAGGGTCGTGAAGTGGCTGTCACTCCCCATCCCCTGGTAGCCGAAGCCGGAGATGTCGCCGTCCTGGTAGGCGTCCCGAAGTGCGCCGTAGTCTTCGATCCCGTGTTCCTCGCCGATGTCGCGGTTGACGATGAGCGTGTAGCCGAACGTGCCGATGGTGCTGATCGGCTCGAAGTCGTCCTCGATGTGGAAGTCGAGTCCGATGTCCGCGTTCTGGGCGGCCCAGGTGAAGTGCGCACCGACGGAGTTGATCGTCCCGAAGGTGTAGCCGTCGTTGTCCTGGGTGGCAAGCCAGTCGGAGCCAGCCATGCTGCCGGCACCAGGCCGGTTGTCGATGTCGATCGACTCACCGATGTGGTCGGCCGCGCCCGGCTGGACCTGGCGAGCGTAGGTGTCCGTCCCGCCACCCTCGGACCACGGGATCATCCACGTCAGCGTGTCCGACGGGAAGTCCGGATCCGATTCGGCACCGTTGCCGGTGTCGTCACCGTCATCGTCGTCGCCGTTTCCGAGACAACCAGCGAACCCGCTGATACCCACGGCCGTTGCAACCCCTGCTGATTTTAGGAAGGTACGTCTTTCCATACCATTTGCTTGGTAGTGCAAAGAGTATATAAAACCTTCTAATCAGGAACTTCGGGAAGTCGTAGAGATTGTAAACTCAATAGCAATTCTTGATATCCGAAAATATGCCGTTCATTAATCAGTCGGATAACGAACCGAACGTCTTATTACTCCCATTATTGCAGGAAAATCAACCTGATCTGTCCGAACGATATTCACTCCTCAACCCTACAGCCTAAGATACTATTTATAAGATCATGACACTAATAAGACATTTATCTGGCCTGCTATTGCCATCTACAATTCTTTAAATAGGGGCGAGAACGCATCGTCGAACAGTGGTGTCACACTCGCCGGCGATCTCTACGTTCAGAGTACCATCGAGGAGGAGGCCGGCGGCGTCGGCGGACTCCTCTCGGTCCTCGAGCGCGGCTACGTGCCCGACGCGGCGATCATCCCTGAGCCGTTCAGGCTGCCGAACGTCGGTATCGCGAGTGCGGGCGTGATGTTCTTCGACCTGACGATTCCCGGAAAGAAAGCCCACGCCGCATGGGGGCACCAGGGCGTCAGCGCCCTCGAGAAAGCCTGCCTCGTCGTCGAAGCGCTGGACGAGCTGAACGCACAGCGACAGCCAACTATCGACTTTCCGCCCGCGTACGGGGCGGACCCTTCACTCGAGGGACACGTGACGAACATCAACCTCGACGAGCGGTTCTACCAGCGCTACTACGACGTTCCGGTCGTCACCACCGGACCCTACGGCCCGAACCTCCACGGCGTCGACGAGTACACCACGGTCACCTCGCTGCTCGAGACTGCCCAGACGCTGGCGTGCTCGGTGATCGATTACTGCGGACTCGCGGAGTGAAATCGGTGTCTAGACGTTCGCTCGCGGCTATTCGGTGACCGGGTTCGGCTCGGCGCTGGCGAGTTCGCACAACGTCTCGGGCTCGATGGGAAAGACTGCCGTCGGCGTTCCCGCGGCCGCCCACACCGTCTCGTGGTCGAGCAACGTCTCGTCCATCAGGACGGGCACGTCACTCTCGTGAGCGAACGGTGGCACGCCGCCGATCGACCAGCCGAGCGTCTCCTTGATCCGGTCGGCGTCAGCCATCTCGACGGCCTCGGCGGCGACGCCGAAGTGGTCCGCGAGCGCGGCTTCGCTGACGCGATTGGCTCCGCTGGTCACGGCCACGACGAGCTCGCCGTCGACGGCGAACGCGAGCGAACTCGCGATCTGGGCGACGTCACAGCCGACGGCCTCGGCCGCGTCGGCCGCCGTCTTCGTCCCCTCGGGGAACTCCTCGACGTCGGGCTCGAACCGGTACTCGCTTCGCACCTGTTCGGCGAATTCGACTGCGCGCGGGTGCATCGGCTCGAGTCTCGAACGCATGGATCGAAAAGGTACTGGTTCGGGCACCGGCTGCCGAGGCGAGCCGGAGTCGCTCCGCCGCCGGAGACGACGGGGTCGAAGAGATCCACCTCCGGCGACAAGCGGTTTTGTCGGTAGGAGTGGTACGTCTGTGGTGAGCGTGGTAGAACGCATCGTCTCGGTCGTGAATTCTCGTGACCGCTGGGGGATCGTCACCCCCTCCGGCGAGTATTACGCCGAAGGTCACAGTTCGGGAGGTCGGTGACCGGTGTCTATCCACGTCGATCCCGGCCTCGTCGCGCTCGTCGCGGCCATCGTCGGCCTCGGCGTCGGAGCCCAGTTCCTCGCCGCGAAGTACCGCGTCCCCAGCGTGCTGTTCCTCATCGTCGCGGGACTCGCGATCGGCCCCGAGGGACTTGGCATCATTACGGCCGACACCTTCGGGGAAGCACTCTCGACCATCGTCGGGGTAAGCGTCGCCATCATCGTCTTCGAGGGGTCGTTTCGACTCGAGGTCGAAACCCTCCGAAACGCGCCGCGGGCAGTCTGGTGGTTGATCACGGTCGGTGCAGCGATAGCGTTCCTCGGGACTGCCCTGACCGTGCGGCTCCTGCTCGGTGCGAGCTGGGATGTCTCGCTGCTCGTCGGCGCGCTCCTGGTCGCGACCGGCCCGACGGTTATCGCGCCGATTCTTGCAGTAGTCCCCGTCCGAGAGGCAGTCGCGACGACCCTCGAGACCGAGGGCATCGTCAACGACGTCACCGCTGCGATCCTCGCAATCGTCCTCTTCAAGGCGATGACGGCCCAGGAACTCGCGCCGAGGGGGTACGTCCTCCTGTTTGCAGAGCGGCTCGGTATGGGGGCTCTCACCGGCCTCGTGGTCGCGGCCGTCGTCTGGTACCTCCTCACACAGGTCGACCTCCCGTCCCCGGCAGCGCCACAGGTGGCCCGGTTGCTCACGCTGGCCGCGGCCGTCGTCGCATTCGCGATCGCGGACTCGGTGTTCTCGGAGGCCGGGATCGCGGCCGCCGCCACCGCTGGATTCACCCTCGGGAACCTCGACCTGCCCCACCGGGAGTCCATCCTGCAATTCAAACAGGACGTGACGTTGCTCGTCCTCTCGTTCGTGTTTATCACGCTCGCGGCGTTGCTCGAGTTCGCGGAACTGCTTGCGCTCGGCGTCGCCGGACTCGCGGTAGTCGCCGTGTTGATGATGTTCCTCCGCCCGCTGATCGTCCTCCTCTCGACGGCCGGTGGCGGGTTTTCGATCCGCGAGCGGCTGTTCATCAGCTTCGTCGGTCCCCGGGGAATTATCCCCGCGTCAGTCGCGACCCTGTTCGCTATCCGTCTTCAGACGGAGACACCTCCTTCGGACCCTGCAGGTGCCGACATCCTGCTCGGCACGGTCTTTCTCGTCATCCTCGTGACGGTCGTCCTCGAGGCGGGCTTTGCGAGACAGTTCGCGGCCGCACTCGGGGTGATTCAGTCCGACGATTGAGACGGATCGCTGTGACGACGTCCCGGTGCAACCGCGACCCTGGGGAAGTTGCGTCGGAACTGACAACGGCCTGCATGGGTCGTGCTGCCGTCTTCGAGTGGATATCGGCGTGTGGCCGTACTTCGAACGGTGCGGCCAGACGCCCCGTATCGCAGTACATAAGAGTCTCTGGAAGGAACCCCCAGACATGGCAATCAAACCGGCCTACGTCAAAAAGACGGGAAACGTCCTCCTCGAGCGATACCCCGACGCCTTCACGACCGATTTCGAGCAGAACAAAGACAGCGTCGAAAAGCTGACGAACGTCGAATCGAAGGGCGTCCGCAACCGCATCGCGGGCTACGTCACCCGCAAGAAGAGCGCGCAGATTCCGGCATAAACAGACATTCTCGTCTCGAGACAATTGCTCGAGTGGCGACGCCGGTCCTCCCGGACCGACGTGCTCGCGGCCGCCGTCGACGACGGTCGGGCCCTCGCCACGGCCGTCCTGTTCCGGCAAATATCGACCGTGCGAACCAT
Organism: Natronobeatus ordinarius; assembly: GCF_024362485.1. Lineage (NCBI taxonomy): Archaea > Methanobacteriati > Methanobacteriota > Halobacteria > Halobacteriales > Natrialbaceae > Natronobeatus > Natronobeatus ordinarius. The sequence continues at coordinate 1,727,543 of NZ_CP101456.1, forward strand.
ATCCAAACCGTTTTCAGCACCCACGACTGAAGCCCGTCAATGGCAGTACGCGTAGGCATACTCGGCGCAACTGGCGCCGTTGGACAGCGACTGATCGGCATGCTCGACCCGCACCCGGACTTCGAGATCGCCGCGCTCACCGCGAGCGACTCGAGCGCGGGGTCGAAGTACCGCGACGTGGCCAAGTGGCGCGTCGACAGCCCCATCCCCGAGGACGTCGCCGAGATGACCGTCTCCGCGACCGACCCCGACGAGGTCTCAGACGACGTCGACCTCATCTTCTCGTCGCTCCCCTCGAGCGTCGGCGCGGCGGTCGAACCCGACTTCTGTGAGGCGGGCTACGTCGTCTCCTCGAACTCCTCGAACGCCCGGATGGCCGAGGACGTCCCCCTGATCATCCCCGAAGTGAACGCCGACCACCTCGACCTCCTCGAGATCCAGCGCGACGAACGCGGCTGGGACGGTGCGCTCGTGAAGAACCCGAACTGTTCGACGATCACGTTCGTCCCCACGCTCGCCGCCCTCGAGGAGTTCGGCCTCGAGCGCGTCCACGTCGCGACCCTCCAGGCGGTGTCGGGTGCGGGCTACGACGGCGTCACCTCGATGGAGATCATCGACAACGCCATCCCCCACATCGGCAGCGAGGAGGAGAAACTCGAGACCGAGTCGAAGAAGTTACTCGGCAGCTTCGACGGCGCGGAACTCGACTACCACGACGTCGAGGTCGGGGCCTCCTGTAACCGCATCCCAACGCTCGACGGCCACCTCGAGAACGTCTTCGTCGAGACCGCCGAGGAGCTCTCGCCCGAGCAGGCCGCCGACGCCATGCGCGAGTACGCCGGCCTCGAGCTCCACTCATCGCCGGACCAGCTCATCGAGGTCTTCGAGGAGCCCGACCGTCCACAGCCACGACTCGACCGCACGCTCGGCGACGGCATGAAGATCTCCGTCGGCGGCATCCGCGAGTCCACGTTCGGCCTGCAGTACAACTGCCTGGCCCACAACACGATGCGCGGTGCAGCGGGCGCCAGCGTGCTCAACGGCGAGCTGTTGCTCGAGAACGGCTACCTCTAACTCAGTCCTGCGGCAACGCCACCACGGGGACCGACGCCTCCCGAACCAGCCGCCGGGCGACGTCGCCCGTGAGCAGTTCGGTGATTCGCCGTCCCTCCCGCGGGATGAACGCGATCGCGTCGGCGTTCCACTCCCCGGCGGCCTCGAAGATCGTCTCGACGACGTCGGTTCCGAACCGGACCTCCGTCTCGACGGTCGCGTCCGTGGCCTCGAGCGGCCCACGTGCGCGCTCGAAGACGGCCTCGGCGTACTCTTTCCGCTGGCCCATCGGCGCCTTGTCGATGCCGCCGCCGGCCTTCTCGACGACGTGGACGACGACGACCGTGCTGGTCGGGCCGAGCCGCTGCACGAGCGACGAGGCGGTCCGCTCGGCGTCGTCGGGATCGGCTGCCGGGACGATCACGCGTCCATCGAATGTGAGCGTCATCGTCGGCTCTTCGACGTGACTACCTATAAATCTCCGACGGACGATGGTTGACGACTACGGGAGAACCTGGTTCTCGAGCCCTTCCGAGGAGCCCGTCTCGCGGATGCGCTCGACGTTTCGCGCGACGATGTCGGCAAGTCGGTCGTAGTAGCGAGGCGTGTGCCCGGAGTTGTGCGGCGTGATCTGGACGTTTTCGAACCCCCACAGCGGGTGGTCTTCGGGCAACGGCTCGGGATCGGTGACGTCCAGCGACGCCCCACGGATCATATTCGAGCGCAGCGCGCTCACGAGCTCGTCGGTGTCGACGACCGGTCCACGGGCGACGTTCACCAGCACCGCCTCCGGCGGGAGCGTGACGAACGCGTCGGCGTCGATCAGCCCCCGCGTCTCGTCGGTCAGCGGACAGGCGAGCACGAGGTAGTCGGTGCGGGCGAGGGCCGCCTCGAGCGCCTCGTCGTCGAAGCCGATCACCTCGTCCGTCGGCCCGCCCTTCTCCGGGGAGTATCGAACGCCGATCGTCTCGACGCCGAACGGTTCGAGCCGGGCCGCGACCGACGTCCCGATCGCACCCAGGCCGACGATCGTCACTGTCGACCCCTGCAGTTCGTGGGCCTGGTAGTGACGCCACTCCCGCCGGCGCTGCTGGCGCGCGGCGACGTGGAACCGACGGGTGAATCGCAGCATCGCTCCGAGCACGTGCTCGCCGATGTTCGGCCCGTGGACGCCCGACGCGTTCGTCACCGTGACGTCGCGCTCGGCGAGGCGCTCGAGCGGGAGGTGACCCGTTCCGGCGTACGCGCACGCGAAGACCTCGAGTTCGTCGGCCGCCTCGAGGAGCGCTTCCTCGAGCGTCATTCCCGTGACGAAGCGGGCGCTCTGGATCGCGTCGCGCTCTTCGGTCGGCGTTCGGGCGAGCCGGACGGTCGTCTCGGGGAGGCGACTGCTGATCGCGGCCGCGTACTCCTCGACCGGCATTCCGTGCGTCCCCCGTCGAAGGACGAGGACGTCGAGTTCGTCGGACATACGGGAGTCGATGGCAGGCCGACTCCAAAGCGTACCGGTTCCGGCGAACTGGCGCTCGACGGTCGACTGGCCGGCCCGACGTTCGACGGATGGATCGGCCGACCTGTAACCGGACGCCGGTCGATGGTCGGCAGTCGGCGGTCAGCGCCCTTCGAACGTCGCCGGCTCCTTCTCGAGAAACCCGGTCAGCCCGGCGGCGTAGTCTTCGGTGTCGGCCAGTCCGGCGATCCGGTCTTTCTCGACGGCGAGCTGCTCGTCGAGCGTCCGGTTCGCGCCCTCCCGGAGGAGCGTCTTGACCTCGGCGTACGCCAGCGTCGGCCCGCTCGCGAGCCGGGAGGCGACTGCTTCGAGTCGGTCGTCGAACGAGTCGGCCGGGACGGCCTCGGTCGCGAGCCCGCGCTCGACGGCCTCGGCCGCGTCGATCGGCTCGTCGAGCAGCGCGAACGCCTGCGCCCGGCGCAGCCCCAGCAGGCGCGGCAGGAACCACGTCGCGCCGCCGTCGCCCGAGAGCCCGATCTTCGGGTAGGCGTACTCGAACCGGGCGTCATCGGCGACCAGAACCACGTCAGCGGCGAGCGCGAGGCCGATCCCGCCGCCCGCGACGACGCCGTTGACGCCGGCGACGACCGGCTTCGGTGCGCTCGTCATCGCCCGGACGGCGCCGTGCAGCGGCGTGGCGATCGACTCGAGCGTCTCGGCGTCGCGCTCGTCGCCGTGGAACGTGGTGAGGTCGGCGCCGGTGCAGTAGATACCACCGGTGCCCGTGAGGACGAGACAGCGGACGTCATCGTCGCTCGACAGTTCCTCGAGGCTCGCTGTGAGCGTCTCGGCTAGCTCGGCGTCCACGGCGTTGTGCGTCTCCGGCCGATCGAGGACGATTCGGCCGATGCCGTCCTCGACGGTGACGGACAGGTGATCGGAGTCGAACATACGCGCCAGTCTGACCGGAGGGAGCAAAAACGTGCGTACATCGATCCGATCGCCGCCGCGCCACGGTAGCGACCATCGTAGACCGGCTGTTTTCGTTGATAGTAAACGGGAAAACGGTTGTGACGATCGCCCGGGCATTTTCAGGCAGTTTAATACGAGGCGTTGAGTGTCCACGGTGTATGGAACGCGTTGACGTCGCGATCGTCGGTGGAGGCCCCGCAGGGGCATCCGCAGCGGAGCGGGCCGCCGCCCACGGGGCCGAGACGGTGTTGTTCGAACAGGGCGTCCCACGGGAAGATCGGGATGCGGTCGGGCCGGACTCGACCGACGCCGCCGGAATGCTCGATTACTGGGTCGACATCATGGACTTCGATCACGGGGAGATTCCCGACGAGGTAATCCTCCAGGAGCTCGACGGCGTCGACTTCATCGGGCCCACCTCGCGCGTCGAACTCGAGACGACCGGGATCGACGCCTCCTACCCCAGGTTCGGCTACACCTTCCACCGCGCCCGCATGGACGACTGGCTCCACGAACGGGCCGAAGACGCCGGGGCCGACCTCCGCGTCGGAACGAGCGTCACCTCGCTCGAGACCGACTACGAGACGCTGACGCACACGCTCACGCTCTCCTCTGGCGAGAGAGTCGAGGCCGAGTACGTGATCCTCGCGGACGGCCCCCAGCGCCGGATCACCCTCGAAGCGCTCGACCAGTTCACCCCGCCCGGACGGAGCATCTCAGAGTGCCTCTCCCCGCCGACGGCCAACCACATCGCCTACCAGGAGTACCGGGAGTTCCCCGAGGAGGTCTTCGAGAAGGATCGCCTGAAGTTCTGGTGGGGCTATATGCCCGGCGAGACTGCCTACCCCTGGGTGTTCCCGAACGACGGCACCGTTGCCCGCGTCGGGCTCACGATGCCTATCGGGATGACCATCGAGGACGTCGTCTCGCCCGAATCGTACAAACTGCTCGAGCCCACCGACGAGAAGATTCCGACGGGCGCCGAGTACGTCAGCCGACTGCTCGAGTTCGAGTACGGCGACGAGTACGACGTCGAAGAAGAGTTCCCGCTCGTCGAGAACCGCGGCAAGTCGAAGGGAACCGAGACGTACCCGATCTCCTCAACCCGACCGATCGACTCCCCCGTCCGGGCCAACATCGCCGTCGCCGGCGGTGCGATGGGGACGACCTCGGCGTTCCACGAGGGCGGCTACCACGTCGCCGTCCGCACGGGCAAGATCGCCGGCCGCCTCGCCGCGACGGACTCGCTCGAGTATTACAACGACGCCTGGAAGCGCGCCATCGGCGACGAGATCCTCCGAAACGTCTCCTTCGCCGACATCGTCGCCGACTACGGTCCCGACGACTGGGACCGGGCGTTCGAGATCGTCCAGGGGATGACGGCGGCCACCGACATCGAGGGACCGCTGCTCAAGAAGAAGTACTCCGCAGGCCTCGGCGCGACGAAGATCCTCGCGGCGTACAAGCGCCGGAAGTACACGTTCCGTGACGGCAACTACGTCCAGTTCCGCGAGGACGAGTACGTCATCTAATTACTCTCGCCCTCGCCCTCGCCTTCGAGACCGACGACCGACCGCGCGAGAACGTCCGCGTATCCCGACGTCGAGAGCTTCAGCGCCGGGACGCCGGGGAACGTAAGCGTCTGGACCGTCAGGAGGGGTCGGTCGACATCGACGCCGAGCTCCCGGAGGGCGTCCTCGAGCGTCTCGAACTCGGCTGCGATCTCGGGAACGGGACGATCCGCCGCGAAGGCAGCGACGGGCATCGGGAGGTCAGCCACTACCTCGCCGTCGCGGACGATCGCCCAGCCCCCGCCCATCGAGGCGACGTGGGAAGCGGCGAGACTCGCGTCGTCGGGATCGGCGGCGACGGTCACGAGCCCAGCCACCTCCCAGGTGTTCGTCGTCGCGACGGCTCCCGACTCGAGACCGAAACCGGTGAGAAAGCCCGTAAACGCCCGATCCTCGGTCGACGGATCGCGGTCGATCAGCGTCGCGCTCAGGACGTCCGCGTTCGGATCGGGGACGTACCGTCCCTCCCCGACGGCGGGTTCGACGGCCGTCTCGAGCGAGAGGAGTCCACGCCCCACTTCCATCGCCCGAACGGTGCCGTCGGGTGCGGCCTCGACCGGGGCGGTGAACCGATCACGGCCGGTCCCGACGTCGATGGAGTCGTAGACGAAGTCTGGGTAAGTCACCTCGGGATCGACCTGCGGAGTCCCGTCGACGACGACCGATCCCTCCACGATGACCGTCTCGACCGTCATCGACTCGAGGTCGTCGACCACCACCAGATCGGCGTGCGCGCCCGGGGCGACGACGCCGCGTCCCTCGAGGCCGAAGTGTTCGGCGGTGTTGCGCGTCGCCATGTCGATCGCTGTTCCGGGTTCGACGCCCGCGTCGATCGTCCGCCGAAGCACCTCCGCCATGCCGAACCCGCCGACCAGTTCGGTCGGCCAGGTGCCGTCGGTCGACAGGGAGACGCTCGCGGGATCGACGTCCTCGAGCGCCTCGGTTACGGCGGCGAGATCGTCGCGGATCGAGCCACAGCGGCCGACGACGTGGATCCCGTGTTCGGCTCGCTCGATCACCTCCTCGGGTGAGATCGCTTCGTGGTCGTCGTCGACGACCGTCGCGAACGCGCGGAGGGCGTCACCGCGACAGCCAGCGCCGTGGCCGACGATTTTGACACCCTCCGCTGCCGCCCGCTCGTAGAGGGCGTCGACCGGGGAGTCGCGGCCGACGACGTGGATCCAGTCGATCTCGGCGACGCCGACGACGCGCTCGTGTGCGAGCAGCGACGCGTACCCCTCGAGTTCGTCTTCGTCTGCCCGCGCCGGTTCGAACGTGTCGACGAACGGCTGGGGCGGAACGGTGTGGTAGACCGACAGCGGAAGGTCGGCCGTCACCTCGAGGAACGTCTCGAGCCCCTCGGGACCGAACAGCGCTCCGAGCCCCGAGGGTTCGGTGACGATCGAGGTCGTCCCCGCCGCGAGCAGATACGGGCACATCCGTTCGGTTGTGGCGTGGATGTCGGCGTGCGTGTGCGCGTCGATCAGCCCCGGCAGGATCACGCGGTCGGTCGCCGAGAGCACCCGCGTGTCCGGACCCACGACGTCGCTTCCGTCCTCGAGCAGGGCTGCGATCCGGTTGCCGACGACCGCGACGTCCCGCTCGAGGAATGCGCCGCGACTCGAACAGTAGACGCGGCCGCCCTCGAGTACGAGGTCGGCCGGTTCGTCGCCGAGAGCGACGGGCTGGAGGTCGTTCATATCGCCGGCTTTCTCACGCGGGCTCGTAGGTGATGCGGTTTGCGCCGTTGGTTCGGCGACCAATCAGCCCGCGTTCCTCGAGCACGTCGAGGTGGCCGATCGCCTCGCTCATCCCGCTGAACACCTCCTGTGGGGGAAGGTCGCCGAACAACCCGTCCATCACCTCGGCGGCTGTCGTGGACCCCGAGACGAGCGCGTTCACGGTGGCGGTGCGTTCCTCGTGGGCTGCCAGGAGCTCGTCGATTCGCTTCTCCGGGCGGTCGACGAGCGGGCCGTGTCCCGGAAGCAACCGGTCGAACCCGCGGTCACGAAGGCGCTCGAGCGACTCGTTGAACGCCGGAAGCACGCGCGGCCGGTCACCTTCCGGCTCTTCGGGCGGCTGCAACAGCGGGTTGGGGGTGATCTCGGCGAGAACGTGATCGCCGACGATCGCCCGCCGCTGGTCGTCGTGTTCGTACGAGAAACACAGCTCTCCCGGCGCGTGGCCGGTGACTTCCCCGGCGGTGAGCGCCGTCGAACCGACGTCGACGACGTCGCCGTCCGCGAGGAGTCGGTCGACCGGACAGTCCGAGACGTATCTGCTCAGCGCCGCGGTGAACTCGAAGACGCGTTCGACCAGCGATTCGGACAGTCCGTGTCTGTGAAACGCCTCGCGGAAGTAGCGTCGCTCGTACTCGAGGCGGTCGTCGTACGCCGCGATAATCGCGGCCGTCGCCTCGCTCGCGAGGACGCGTGCACCGCGGTCGCGAAAGCGTCGCGCGAGCCCGAAGTGGTCCGGGTGTGGGTGCGTGACGAGCACCTGCTCGACGTCCGCGGGCTCGAGGCCGCGTGCGCCGAGTGCCGAGGTTACGATCGACCACGCCTCGTCGGTCGCTGGCCCGGGGTCGACGATCGTCCGACCGGCGACGTACACGTTGACCGGATCCACCGGGAACGGGGTGGGAACCGGGTGTCGCTCGAACATCGTCGGAGAGTGTGTCCCGGCGGGCGTAAACCTTCTCACCGCGACCGACACGTCGTACACGGCTCCGGAACGGGCGGTGTCGCCTCGAGCGGGCGGCATCTCGCCGAACGAGGAGCAGCCGCCGGATTCGGAAAGGAAGTCTTAAGTTTCGCGGTCGGGTACAGCCGACTGCGGGTTGGTGATCTAGTCCGGTTATGATACCTCCTTCACACGGAGGAAGTCGGCAGTTCAAATCTGCCCCAACCCACTGATTTTGCGCCGAACAATTCCGTGAGGCGCAAATCCGTTACGTTGGGCAGATTTGATATTAGACGAGTCGCGCGCAGCGAAGCGAGCACGTCTCGGCGTCGTTCAAATCTGCCCCAACCTATTTCTGCCGCGAGCAACTCCGAGAGCAGCAAATCCGTTACGCTCGGGTAGTTTGAACCCTAGAAGTCACAACTGCGCAGCGAACGAAGTGAGCGTCCCGGAACGTCTTGCCGAGCTGTTTGTTCCGCCCCAACCCACGAGATCCGGGCTCACGAATGGAAGAACGCGTGGCACGCCGGTACGACTGCTGGCGGGACGGTTCGGCTGCTGGACTGTCAGCGCCACCGAAATGCGCCTTGGACGACATGCTTGCCAATCGAATAAATTCGCTCGCCGAGTTCGTCGATCAGGGGGGTGCCGTTACACGCGTAGTGTTGTCGAAACCGGATCGTCACCAGTCACCATCGCATAGTCCTGGTGACACGTCGTCTCGGGTCGGCCGACGCCTGCCGAGCGACTCACTCCCGAGCCGTCGACCGACTGGATCCCGGCTCTGATCGCCGAGCGCTGCAGTTTGCAGATGACAATCTTAAAGTAACGATACATCATCTGGTCCACTGTCGTGATCGACTGTGAGCCTCGGTCTTGCGGAAACACAGCGGATGCACTGAGTCGACAGGTCGGTACGTGGAGACGGTTCTCTCACACTTCCTTTCGCCAGCGCTGTACGAGATGGAACGTGTCGAGTCCGAACGTGTTCATAGTCGGCCGAACTGAACGGAACCAAGCCAACGTCAGTGACCGGGGAACCGCTCGGCGATCTCGTCGACGCGCGTCCCCGGGCGGACGACGGTGTCTCCATGGCGCGTGAAAAAAACAGACGGCGGACGAAAGTCGAACGGGTCATTGAAGAGTACGGTCTCGACGGCTGGGGAGAACGCCTCGAGGCCGAGTGGACCGGCGACGGGACCGAACGGAAGAGCCTGCGTGACCTCGCAACCGGGTTCAACGTCGCCGTGTTGCGGGCTGCGCTGTCGGCAGCCGGTGAGTCGACGGTCACGGCCGACGTAGAGAGTACGTACCACACGCTCACTGCCGACGACGTGTCGCGCTCGGATACGATTCGGAAACGGCGCGAACTCGAGCGAGCCGGCATCGACGTGGACGACGTACTACGAAGTTTCGTCACCCATCAGGCCATCCACACGTACCTCACGAACGTTCGCGAAGCCACACTCGAGCGAGACGAGGGTGACCGCGTCGAACGCAAGAAAGAGACCGTTCAGCGACTGATCAGCCGAACGCAGGTGGTGACCGACTCGACGATCGAGGAACTGGTGAACGCCGAGTTGTTGCGCGATCGACCTTACGAGGTGTTTGTCAACGTTCGTGTGGTCTGTAACGACTGCGGAACCGACTACGCCGTCGAGGAACTGATCGAACGAGGTGGCTGTGACTGTGGCTGACGGCGTGTCGTCGGTCGACTGTGGCTCACACGGTGGCAACTGCAAGTCGAGCGTATTCATAATCAACCCCCATGACCTCTAACATATGTCCGCAGCAGAGTCGATAGAAGATCAGATCGAGGTAGCAGTATCGAACGTCGGCGGGATCGACGCGACCGACGTCTCGTTACGGCCGGGAGTCAACGTCCTCACTGGCCGCAACGCGACGAATCGAACGTCGTTCCTGCAGGCGATCATGGCCGCACTCGGCAGTGATCGCCCCTCGCTGAAAGGCGACGCCGACGAAGGGTTCGTCGAGCTGGCCTTCGGCGACGACACCTACACGCGCTCGCTCGAGCGCCAGAACGGCACGGTGAGCTTCGGCGGCGACCCGTACCTCACTGACGAGCAGGCCGAACTCGCGGATCTGTTCGCGTTCTTGCTCGAGTCCAACGAGGCTCGCCGGGCCGTCGGCCGTGGTGACGACTTACGCGAGCTCATCATGCGCCCGATCGACACCGACGAGATCCAGGCGCAGATCCAGTTGCTCGAGGCCGAAAAGCGGGATCTCGACGACCGGATCGACGAACTCGAGCAGTTCGCCCGCGAGCTGCCCGGTCTCGAGGAGCAAAACCGTGCACTCGCCGACGAGATCGAGGCACTCGAGGCCGATCTCGCCGACGTCGAGGCCGAACTCGAGACACTCGACGCCGACCTCGAGGAGAGTCAGAGCCAGAAAGACGAACTCGAGGAGACGTTCTCCCGGCTGCGGGCCGCCAGAAAGGAACTCGAGACGATCGAGTACGACCTCGAAACCGAGCGTGAGAGCCGACGCGAACTCGAACGCGAACGCGAGCGGCTCGAAGACGAGTACGACGAGTTCACGAACGAAGAGTTCGAGTCCGCAGACCGGCTCGAAGGGCGCATCCAGGAGCTTCGTGAACGCAAACGGTCACTCGAGACGACGGTGAGCGAACTCCAGGGCGTCATCCGTTTCAACGAGGAACGGCTCGAAGATGGCGGCATCGGTCTCGAGGCCGACGACGACGGGGACGTTACCGATCAGCTGCTGGCCGATACCGACGAGATCGTTTGCTGGACCTGTGGCTCCGAGGTCGACCGCGATCGGATCGAGACGACCCTCGAGCGGCTGCGCTCGCTTCATCAAGACAAGCTGAGCGAACGGAACGAGCTCCAGCGGACGATCGACGACCTCTCGTCGCGGCAGAAAGAGCGCCGGGAGAAACAGCGCCGCCTCGACGACCTCAAGCGTCGGCTGGCGACCATCGACACCGACCTCGAGGCCCACGACGATCGCATCGCCAAACTCGAGGAGCGACGCGACGAGAAACTGGACGCGATCGCCGAACTCGAGGCCGAAACCGAGCGCTTCGAGGGCGCCGATTACAGCGACGTCCTCGAGACACACCGCCGGGCGAACGAACTCGAACTCACACTCGAGCAGAAAGAAGCACAACGAGCCGAGGTCGCCGACCAGATCGCAGACCTCGAGAAACGGCTCGACGAACGCGAGGAACTCGAGGCGCGACGCGAGGACCTCGAGGCGGAGCTTACCGAGTTGCGGACCCGCGTCGACCGCATCGAGCGAGAGGCCGTCGAAGCGTTCAACGAGCACATGGAATCGATCCTCGCCGTGCTCGAGTACGCGAACATCGAGCGGATCTGGATCGAACGGCGGGAACGAACGGTTCGCGAGGGGCGGCGGACGGTGTCGCGGTCGGCGTTCGACCTCCACGTCGTCCGAACGAGCGAGGAGGGGGCCACCTACGAAGATACGATCGACCACCTCTCTGAGAGCGAACGGGAAGTGACCGGCCTCGTGTTCACGCTGGCGGGCTACCTCGTCCACGACGTGTACGACGTCGTCCCGTTCATGCTGCTCGATTCGCTCGAGGCGATCGACTCCGAACGCATCGCCGACCTCGTCGAGTACTTCGAGGAGTTCGTCGACTGTCTCGTCGTCGCGTTACTCCCCGAGGACGCACAGGCGCTTTCGGACGAGCACCACTACGTCACCGAAATCTGAGGTGGCTCGAACCGGACTCGACAGTCGTTCTCACCGGAAGTCATCGCGGTGCGTTCGACGGCGTCGCCGCCGAACGTCGATGTACACGTGCACACAGTGTATACGTCGAGCCGCCGCTACCGAATCGTGTGGCTCGGCCGGTGGCGAGCGCGGCCGGCCGTTCAGTACGTCGGCTCGCCCTCGGGCTCGCCGTCACGCTGATTGACGACGCGGGCGAGCGTGAACAGGCCGTCTGAGAGCCGGTTGAGGTACTCGATCACCTGCTGGTTGATCGGTTCTTCGGTCGCGAGTGCGACCGCACGACGCTCTGCGCGTCGGCAGACGGTGCGCGCGTGGTGGATCTTGGCTCCCGTCTCGCTGCCCGTCGGGAGGATGAACGAGCGGAGCGGCTCGAGTTCCTCGTCGTAGCCGTCGATCCAGCCTTCGATCTCCTCGACGTGGTCGCCACTAACGACCGGGTCGTCCTCGGCCGGGTCCGGGTTCGCGAGGTCGGCCTGCACGACGTGGAGGTGATTCTGGACGGCCTCGAGCTGTTCGTCGACGTCCTCGTAGCCCGTCGGTCGGACGGTTCCGACGAGTGCATTGAGTTCGTCGACGGCGCCGTACGCCTCGATCCGGTGACTCGCCTTCGAAACGCGGGTCATGTCACGCAGGTCCGTCTTCCCTTCGTCGCCGCGACCGGTGTAGATCGGCATGGGTGAGAGAAAGGGCAGCCGATACTTAATTCCGGTCGGTACCCGCCCGCCCGCTCCCACCCGCTCCCGCACGCGCCAGCGTGGCGGAGGCGCCGCTGTCCAGTATCCACAGTGTCTCGCCGTCCGGTGCGTGGTGGTGTCGTCGGCCCGTCGACGACGAACCGACCACCACCGTTTTGCCCTCGCGGTCGCACGAAGGGAGTACGAATGAACCTCGAGGCCGCCTCGATCGATATCGGGACGAACCAGCCGACGGTCCTCCTGAACACGGCCGACGCCGACGAACTCGGTGCCCACCCGCTCGACCGCGTTCGGATCCGCCAGGCCGGGACTGCGACGACCGGGATCGTCAAGGTGACCGACGAACTCGTCGATCCCGGCACGATCGGCGTGACGGAGCCGCTGCATCACCTTCGGGGAGCCGTCGACGTCACGCTCGCCGGAACGCCGCGGTCGGTCAGGTACGTCAGGAAAAAACTCGACGACGTCGAACTCGACCGGCACGAACTCGAGGCGATCGTCCGGGACATCCACGAGAACCGACTCTCGGACGTGGAGTTGAGCGCGTACGTCTCCGGCGTCTACGCGAACGGCCTCTCGCTCGAGGAGACCAAACACCTCACCCAGGCGATGACCGAAGTCGGCGAGCAACTCGCGTGGGGTGACTCGATCGTCGCCGACAAGCACTCGATCGGGGGCGTCGCGGGTAATCGGGTGACGCCGGTTATGGTCGCCATCGTCGCCGAGGCCGGGCTGACGATGCCGAAAACCTCGTCGCGGGCGGTGACCTCGCCGGCGGGGACCGCGGACGTGATGGAGGTCTTCTGTGAGATCGAGTTTACGGTCGAAGAAATCGAGGCGATCGTCGCGGAGACGGGCGGCTGTCTCGTCTGGGGCGGCGGCGTGGACCTCTCGCCGGTCGACGACGAGATCATCCGCGCGGAGAACCCGCTGTCGATCGACCCCCCGGGCCAGCTCATGGCCTCGGTCCTCTCGAAGAAGCGCGGGGCGGGCTCGACGCACGTCCTGATCGACGTCCCCTACGGCGAGGGGGCGAAAGTCGAGAGCCTCGTCGCCGCCCGCGAGCTCGCAGACGACTTCAAGCGGGTCGGCGACCACCTCGAGATGGACGTCGTCTGTGCGATCACCCACGGCACCGACCCGACGGGCGACGGCATCGGCCCCGTCCTCGAGGCGCGTGACGTCCTCTCGGTGCTCGAGGGCGGCGGGCCCGAACCGCTCCGGCTGAAGTCGATCCGACTCTCGGACATCTTACTCGAGCACTGTGGCGTCGATGCCTCGGCGACCGACATCCTCGACTCCGGACGCGCGCTCGAGCGATTCCAGCAGATCGTCGCCGCCCAGGGTGGCGATCCCGACGTCTCCGTCGACGACCTCGAGCCGGGGTCGGAGTCGGCGACGATCCGGGCCGGCCGGTCGGGGATGATCTCGCGGGTGGACAACCGGCAGCTCTGTGACCTCGCGCGCCGGGCTGGCGCGCCGAAGGACCACCGTGCCGGCCTCGAGCTTCACCGCGTCGCCGGCGAACCGGTCGACGAAGGTGACGAGCTCTACACGATCTACGCCGAGACGCCCGGAAAGCTCGCCGAAGCCGAGGAGCTCGCCGGGAAGCTCGAGCCGATTCGCGTCCGGAGCAGGGCCGACGCACTCGTCGAGCGTCGCTGACGGCGGCGACGTCGACGACTTCCCGTGACGCGGGAACGACGGGTGAATTATATGGGGGCGTTCGTGGTAGCGGTGGGCGCCAATGTACGACACGATTCTCGTCGCGACCGACGGGAGCGACGCGGCGAACCGGGCGATCGAGCACGCCACCAGCCTCGCCTCGACGTTCGACGCCGACCTCCACGCGGTGTACGTCGTCGACACGCGACGGTACGGCTCCGCTGCGCTCGCCGACTCGAGTGCCGTCATCGAGGACCTCGAGGAACAGGGATCGGCGCTCCTCGAGGACGTCGAGCAGCGGTCGGACGTCGACGTCACGGCGACGGTCCGACGCGGCCGCCCGAGCGAGGAGATCGACACCTACGCCGACGAGATCGACGCCGACCTCGTCGTGATCGGCAACCGCGGGCTCGGCGGCCCGGCGGGCGGCCAGATCGGTAGCGTCGCCGAGCGCGTCGTCCGCTACGCCGGCCGCCCCGTGATCACGGCCTGATCGTTCCCGAATACTCACCGACGACTCTCACACCCATGTACGATACGATACTCGTCCCGACGGACGGTAGCGACCCCGCGAACCGCGCGATCGAACACGCCCTGACGCTCGCCGATCGGTACGGCGCGACGGTGCACGCGCTGTACTGCGTCGAGACCCACCGCTACGGCGAGCCCGCCCTCTCGAGTTCGGCCATCGTCCTCAACCAGCTCGAAGAGCGGGGGCAAGCGATGCTCGAGGGGCTCGCCGACCGGGCGGAGAACGACGGTATCGACGTGAGCTGGACCATCTGTCACGGCCGCCCCTGGGAGGAGATCCACGACTGTGCCGACGAGGTCGACGCCGACCTGATCGTCATCGGCTACCAGGGCCAGAGCCACTCGCGCGACCACAAGATCGGCAGCGTCGCCGAGCGCGTCGTCCGGACGGCCGACGTGCCGGTGTTGACGGCCTGAGGTGTGTGCCGTCGTTGGCGTTCTCGCTGGAGGCCGAGCAGGTACGCCTACTGCTCGACCTTCTCCCCCCGAACGAGGAGATAGATGATCGTGGCGAGGAGGCCCGGAACCAATCCGAGAATGAACATGATGGGAATGCCAGTTGCCCACTGCCACGCCCAGTCACTCCCCCGATCTTTCGCGTCACGGTAGATCCACCGTCCGAGTATCCCGAACAGTAGAACGAAGACGATAAATAATATGAGGAGGAGTTCTGGTCCGCCTGGAAGGGGGATCATTGCTGTACCGACCTGCTTGAACTGGCAGAAAAATATATTTTATGGAGTGGGTTTACTGGATCCTACAACTGGCGGGAGAGCCGTCGCTGGCGGTCGCCGCTCGAGGACGCTCAGTTGACCGTCAGCACCGGTCGCTCGGAGCGACGGACGACGCGCGCCGTCGTACTCCCCAGGAGTCGGTCGGCGCTCGCGCCCACGCCGCGTCCGCGGGTGCCCATCGCGAGCAGGTCGGCGTCGACGCCGTCGGCGTACGCGAGGATCTCTTCCTCCGGGACCCCACGAAGGAGTTCGGTGTTGACGTCGAGTCCACGATCGGTCGCCTCCTGGGCGACGGTCTCGAGAGCGTTCTCGCCCCCTTCCCGGAGCAGGCCGACGATGCTCCGCGGCGCGTCCTCGAGGTCGTACACCGTCCGGTCGATCACGTAGACGACGTCGACGCCCGCGCCGACGACCTCGGCGAGGTCGAGCGCACCCTCGGCGGCCCGCTCGGCGGCGTCGCTGCCGTCAGTCGGGATCACGATCCGGCCGGTCCTGACGTCGGACGGGTCGGGAACCGACTCGGGCCCGTCGCCCAGGCGGACGGCCATCACGGGGACGTCGGCGGTCGTGAGCACGCGTTCGGTGGTGCTACCCAGCCGGACGTCCTCGAGGGCGGCCTCGCCGCGGGTGCCCATGACGATCAGGTCGGCGTCGACCTCGTCGGCGTAGGCGACGATCTCGCGGTAGGGGACGCCCTCGCTGACGTGGCGGACGACCTCGACGCCCGCCGAATCGGCCAGCTCCATCACGTGGGCGGTCGCGTCGCGACCGCGTCGCTCGCTCGAGCGACGCACCTGCTCGTGCTGTTCGTCGGTGAGGTCGGCGACATCGTCCCACGACTCGATCACCGAGATCGCGTGGACGGTTGCGTCGTCGTCGGCGGCGAGCGAGAGCGCTCGAGCGATCGCACCTTCTGCACCGGGGGTTCCATCGACCGGAACGACGATCGTGTCGTACATCTCGAGGGGCTACGACGGCGACGGTCAAGAAGCCCCACGTCGGTTTTCGATCGTCGGATTGGGTGAGACGGATGAGATCGCCGGAGGAGGCGTACGGATGGTGCCGTCCGCACGCGGTCGCTTCGCCGGGGCGTCCATGAGTCACGTATTTGTGCCAGTTGTCCGAAACGCCGGTATGTACGGCCACTCCATCGAGCTCCCTGCGAGTCGTCGACGATGAGGGGATTTTACCGCCGGTACCTCCAGGTCGTTCTCCGCTTTCTCCCGTTCGCGCTGGCGTTCCTGCGGGATCGGCGGCGGTTCCTGCTGTTCGGCCCGCCGCGGCGCGTTCCCGAGGCGGTCCACCGACGCCGCGCCGAGCGGATGACCGAGCTCATGCTCGAGCTCGGCCCGGCGTTCATCAAGGTCGGGCAGGTGCTCTCGACGCGGCCGGACGTCGTCCCGCCGATCTACGCCGAGACGTTCGCGACGCTCCAGGACGAGGTCCCCGAGGACGTCGGCGGCGATCCGCTGACCGTCGTCGAGGAGGAACTCGCCGAGCTGGTCGACCTCGAGACGCTCGAGCCGGTCGCCGGCGGCTCGCTGGCGTTCGTCTACGCGGTCGAGCACGACGGCGAGCGCCTCGCCCTGAAGGTGCGCCGGCCGGGGATCACGGCGATCATCGAGCGCGACCTGCGGGTGATCGACGCGATCCTCCCGATCGTCGCCGCCTTCGCCCCCGAGAACCAGCGCTACTCCCTCGAGAACGTCGCCGACGACTTCGAGGAGATCATCCTCGAAGAGCTCGACTTCGAACGCGAGGCGGCGATCATGCGCGAGATCGGTGCGAATCTCGATCCCGACCGGGTCGTCGTCCCGGCCGTTCACGAGGAGCTCTCGTCGGAACGGGTCCTCGCGATGGAGTTCGTCGCAGGAGCGAAGATCACCGACGAGGACGCTCTCGCCGACCGCGGTATCGATCGAACGGCGCTCGCGACGCTGATCGCCCGGACGTACCTGCAGATGGGACTCGTCGACGGGGTCTACCACGCCGACCCACATCCGGGCAATCTCGCGGTGACCGACGACGGCCGACTCGTCATCTACGACTTCGGGATGAGCCAGCGGCTGACCCCGAGCGCCCAGGAGGATATCGTCAGCCTCTACCGGACGCTCGTTCGTCGGGACGTCGACGGCCTGTTGAACACGCTCATCGCGCTCGAGGTACTCGAGCCGACGGTCGACCGCGTGGCCGTTCGGAACGTGCTCCGGCTCGTGATCGAGAACCTCGAGGGACGCTCCGTGATCACCTGGCGGGCGATCATCACCGAGTTGATGACGATGTTGCACGACTTCCCCTTCCGCATTCCGCCGAACGTGATGTTGCTGATCCGCGCCGGCACCGTCGGTGAGGGGGTCTGCCGATCGCTCGATCCCGAGTTCGACTTCATCGCCGTCACCCGCGACTTCCTCGTCGATCACGGCTTCATCGAGAGCGAGCTCGAGAGCCTGCTCGCGGACCTGCGCGACGACCTGCGCGAGTCCGTGCCCGTCATCGCGGCTGCACCCGCCCGGTTCGACCGCGTCTTCGGGCAACTCGAGCGCGGCGAACTCGTCGTTCGAACCCAGCCCGTCGACGACGACGACGGAGACGGGGCCGTCGGCTACGCCGTCATCGCTGCGGGGCTGGTCGTCGCCGCGGCGATCCTGACGTTTCACGAGCAACCGTACGAACTCGTCGGCGTGGCGTTCGCGGTCGCCTTCCTCTGGCTGTACGTTCGGGGACGGCTCCGTCGACGTCGCTGACTCGTCGGCCCGGCCTGGCCGTCGCTGCGTGGAGCCAGCCCGTCGGCGTAGGCCATCGGCTATTGCACCAGGTAAGAAATGAGATATTTATTCCGACGGACGACTGGTACGTGGTGGCCAACGATCGATCGACTCGTCGGAAGGGAGTCGTTACTTACCCTGCTCGTGGGTGCACGTCCGCCCATGTGGGATGAGGGGGGTGACAGTCGTCGCCGGACAGAGACTGCGTTCGGCACGACGGCCCACGTCGACGAGTCGACCGACGCCGAGTGGGGGGCAACCAACGCAGCCGTCGAGCATCGGACGATCGACCTCGAGTTCGAGTGGCACCAGCTCTGCCACGGGTGTGGTGAACGAAAGTGGTTCAACGCCGCGATCTGTGACGACTGTCGGAGGCGACACGACGTCTGACACCAGTCCGGCCCGGCTCCACCGGCCGACGGCCAGTATCGCCACGGCACCGTCACCTGACGACGGTCACCGTCACGGGTGCCCGTCGGACGACCGTTTCAGCGACGCTCCCGAGCAGGAGACGCGCCGCGCCGCTTCGGCCGTGGCTGCCCATCACGACGTGGTCGACGTTGCGTTCGTCGGCCTGATCGACGATCGATCGAGCCGGGCTGCCCACGCCGATTGCCGTCTGGAGGTCGACGTCGTACTCGGCGGCGAGCTCGCGCGCTTCCTCGAGCGTCTCTTCGGCGCGACGCTCGGCTTCGCTCTGTGCCTCGTCGTCGAACCAGCCGGGTGCGATCGACTCGCCGGACGGTCCCTGGAGTTCGACCACCGAGAGCACAGTCACCGTCGACCCCGGAAACGTTTCGAGGACGTACTCGAGTGCCTTCGTCGCCTGCTCGGAGCCGTCCGTCGGAACCAGATAGTGAGCGGTCACACGTCGTCGAACGTCAGCTTCGAATAAAGTGTTTGGTCGGCCCGGCACCAGGTCACTCGGATTCGACGTCGTTCGCGTCCGGAACGACCGCGACCGGGACGGGCGACTGTCGGACGAGTCGGTCAGTCGTACTCCCGAGGATCGCAGTGGGGAGGTCGCGTTCCCCCTGCCGGCCGACGAGGATCAGTCCGGCCTCGATCTCGTCGGCGTACGCGAGGATCTCCTCGTCGGGGCGGCCCCGTCGGACCGCTGCGTGGAGTTCGACGTCGCGGTCGTCGATGGCCGTGACGGCTTCCTCACGGAGGGTCGATGCGGCGCGGTTGAGGTCGTCGACTTCTGCCACGCCGAACTTCATCGGATTGCCCGTCGCGTCGACGACGGTGAGCACGTGGAGCGCTGCGTCGATCCGGTCGGCGAGTCCGACCGCGTACTCGAGCGTCTTGCGGGCCGACTCATCCTCGATCGCGACGAGAATCGTATCGTACATGTACAATCGCCACTTCGTGCCGGGGCTACGAATCGTTCTCCTGCGACGGGCTTAACGGTAGTGAACTTTTTGCGTTCTCCCGGTGTACGGGTTCGACGTGAACGACAGAATTCTCGTCCCGGTCGACGGGTCACAGCTGTCGCGTCGAGCCCTCGAGGTCGCTCTCGGGGAGTATCCCGACGCGGAGATCCTCGCACTGCACGTGATCGACCCGACCGAACCGGGGTACAGCGTCGCCGACGCGGAGTACCACGCCGAGGTCGAACCGCGTCACGGCTCGACCGAGTGGTACGACCGCGCCCACGAACTGGGCGAGGAGGTGCTCGAGGAGGCGCGCGAGCTCGCCGACGAGCACGACGTCGACCTCGAGACGGAGACCGCCGTCGGCCGTCCCGATAGGGAGATCCTCGCGTACGCCGAGGACGAGGACGTCGAGCACATCGTGATGGGCAGCCACGGCCGGGGCGAAGACTCCCCGATCCTCCTCGGGAGCGTCACCGAAGCCGTCGCCTTCCGGGCGCCGATTCGAGTGAGCCTGATCCGGTAGTCGACGGCAGTTTTGCCTGTCTCTCACCTAACCGTGGACCTATGAACGGCGTCTCTTTTGGCGAAAGGTTTATAAATCGTTGAGACTAACTTTAGGTGAATTGCTCCCGGACGAGTGGCAAACGTGAGCGCCGCTCGACTGACGAGTGCCGCCCTTCCACCCCGTATTCAAATGACGAAGATCACCTTCAGCGCCCACGAGCGCACCGACTCGAACCGACACGAGACGACCCGAACGCGAGACGAACACGAACGCCAGAACGAGAACGAACGCGAACGCGAACACGAAGCCACCGTCACCTGCCCCGAGTGTGGCGGGCGCCTCGAGAGCGAGGGCACCGAGACGATCTGTGCCGAGTGTGGCCTGGTCGTCGACGAAGACGAGGTCGACCGCGGCCCCGAGTGGCGCGCGTTCGACGCCGCCGAGCGAGACGAGAAGAGCCGCGTCGGCGCCCCCACGACGAAGATGCTCCACGACGAGGGGCTTTCGAGCACGATCGGCTGGCAGAATCGCGACGCCTACGGCTCGACGCTCTCGAGTCGCCAGCGCCGCACCATGCAGCGCCTTCGCACGTGGGACGAGCGCTTCCGGACTCGCAACCACAAAGAGCGCAACCTCAAACAGGCCCTGGGCGAGATCGACCGGATGGCCAGCGCGCTCGGCCTCCCCGAGAGCGTCCGCGAGACGGCGTCGGTGATCTACCGGCAGGCGCTCGAGCGCGACCTCCTGCCGGGGCGGTCGATCGAGGGAGTCGCGACCGCGAGCCTCCACGCCGCCGCGCGCATGGAGGGAGTCCCGCGCTCGGTCGACGAGATGGTCACCGTGAGCCGCGTCGACGAACAGGAGTTCACGCGCGCCTACCGGTACATCAACCGCGAACTCGGCCTCGAGATCCAGCCGGCCGACCCGCTCGAGTACCTCCCGCGCTTTGCCAGCGAACTCGCGCTCGAAGACGAGACCGAACGCCGAGCCCGCGAGCTGCTCGAGCTGGGTCGCCGCGAGGGGCTGCACGTGGGGAAATCGCCGGTCGGCCTCGCCGCCGCGGCCATCTACGCCGCCGCGTTGCTCACCGACGCCGAACTCACCCAGCACGAGGTGAGCGAGGTCACCGAGATGAGCGAGGTCACGATCCGCAACCGCTACCAGGAACTGCTGGCCGCCGAGGAAGCGAGCCGCCTAGACGCCGACGGTGGCGCCACAGCCGAAGCGTGAATCCGGCTGTCACCAACCCGACATATCTCGGTCGACGTCGTCCACGTCTTCCACGTCGAGCGCGTCGGCCGGGACGCCGGCGCGGTCGAGCACGTCGTCCGTGACGGTGATGGGACAGTCGACCCGAACCGCGAGCGCGATGGCGTCGCTGGGCCGGGCGTCGAACACTTTCTGCTGGCGTTCACCGTCCCTGATGAGCTCCGCGTCGACTTTCGCGTAGAACGTACCGCCGGCGAGGTCGTCGATCCGGACGCGGTCGAACGCGCCGCCGAAGTCGGTGATCATCTCGACGAGCAGGTCGTGGGTCATCGGCCGCTCCGACGGGACGTTCTGGCGGGCCTCCTCGATCGAGCGCGCCTGGCCTGGTCCGACGAAGATCGGTAACAGCTCCTCGCGCGCCTCGAGGACGACGGCTGGCGCCCCGACTCCTTCTTCGTCGACGCTGACGCCGACGGCTTTCACCTCCGCGGGATTGCTCATAGAGGCCGTTCGTCGTGGAGGACCAAAGTACTACAGGCGAGTCGTACTGCCGATAGCAGCCGTCGCCGCGAACCGTCAGGAAGACGAGACCGTCGCGGTGTGGGTTCAAGCCGCTCGGCGACGAACGATCATCCATGTCCAGTGAGGGGACGATCACCATCGTACCGAGCGTTCACTTTTCGCCGACGCACCGTCGTCGAACTCGCGAGGTCATCCACGCGGTCGGCCCCGACCTCGTCGCCATCGAACTCGACGAACGTCGATTCGAACGGCTCACACGGGCGGGACACACCGCCGACGAGCTGTGGCGAACGATGCCGCCGGGTGCGGCGATCGCTTACGGCACGCTCCAGACCATCCAGCAAACCGTCTTGCGGCTGTACGGACTCGATCCGGGAAAGACCGAGATGGAGACCGCCATCGAGACCGCCGCCGAACTCGAGCTCGACGTCGCGTTGATCGACGAGCCGATCGGCGAGACCCTCACCGAGTTGACCCGTCGGCTCGGCCCGGAGACGATCCCGAAGCTGTTGCTTCGCTCGAGCACGATGCCACCTGCCGAACGCCTCGCACAGCTCCAGGCGACGACGATTCCGCTCCGGGACGTCGAGCACGGCGACGACGTCCAGCCGATGGTGGACGCGATGCGCCGGCTGCTCCCCGAGGTCACGGACGTGCTGATCGACCGCCGCGACCGCGCGATGGCTCGCCGGCTCCACACGCTCCGCCACGAGGGCTACGACGTGGTCGCGATCGTCGGCGCGGGTCACCACAACGGCATCCGCGACGAACTCGAGGCACTCGAGGGGACAGCCGACGGCCTCGCCGTGCCGATCGAGCCGCCGACTCGCGAGGTCGTTCGAATCCCCATCGAGTGAGTTTCAACCGTCAGTATGAGTCTCCGACGTCGGCGCGTTCGTCCGTGACGGCTCACGGCTCCGGACGAGCGGCGGTCGTCACCTCGAGCGTGTCACGCTCACCGTCCCGAACGACGTCGACCTCGATCGTCTCCCCGGGCGTTACGTCGAGTGCGAGCACTGCCGAGAGCCGTTCCTGGTTGGGGATGGCTTCACCCGCGAGCTCGACGATGACGTCGCCGCCGACGGGAACGGGGGTGTCGTCGACGACCGTGGTCTCACTCGGCGGCTCGAACGCGTCGGCGGCAGGCGAGTCCGGTGCGACCTCGAGGACGAGGACGCCTGCCGTATCCTCGAGGTCGTTCGCGGCCGCAACGGGCGGTGTGACCGGCGCGACGCCGACGCCGAGGTAGGGGTGATCGTACTCGCCGTCGTCGATCAGCGCGGGAACGACTCGCTGGAGCAGGGCTGCGGCGATGGCGAAGCCGATGGTCTGTCCGGCGCCCGCGAAGACGACCCCGAGGACGTCGCCGTCGAGGGTCACCAGCGGTCCGCCGCTGTTACCGGGATTGACCGGGGCGTCGGTCTGGATCGCCGCAGGGATGTCGAATCCGGTCGGACTCGGCAGCGATCGGTCGACTCCGCTCACGATTCCTCGAGAGACCGACGCGTCGAGTCCCAGCGGGTTGCCGAGCGCGACGACTTCCTGCCCGACGACCGGGTCGGACTCGCTGATCGGGATCGACTCGGCGCCGTCTGGGAGCGCTTCGACGGACAGCACGGCCAGGTCGCTGTACGGGTCGGTCCCGACGACCGTCGCCGATCGCCACGACTCGTCGCTGAACTGTACCTGCACCGACGCTTCCTGGCCGACGACGTGGTCGTTCGTGACGAGGTGCTCGTCGTCGTAGACGAACCCCGAACCCAGCCCACCCGGGCTCTGGCCGTCCACTCCGGCGACCTGGACGAGCACGACGCCGTCGATCGTCTCCTCGTACACGTCCGTGTACCGCGTTTCGTCGGACGACTCGTTGGTTGCTGACCCGACTCGAGCGCCCGCAACGGTCGCGACGGTGCCACCGGCCGCACGCAACACGCGTCGGCGCGTCGGCTGTCCTGGAGGCATAGGACAGGGACTTCACCGAACGGGATAAAACGACCACCTGCCCCCACTACCTCGCGCCGACGTCGCTCCGTTCGCGGGACGGTCCTCGAGACAACCGGTAATACGCTATTACTGGCGATCGGTCGAACCCCGACCTGGATCCGACAGCGAGCAACCGGGTGCCGTCGAACTCAGGCGGGGATGAGTCGATCTCTCCCAAGATCGTTTCGACCTTCTGAGGGGTGACAGTAACACTGTACTGACGTCGAAACCTGGGCTTTTGTATCGAGTCCTAGAAAGTGCAAATTATGGGTTTGGGCGACCCTGGCCGCTACTTTCGAACACTCGAGCAAAACGATCGAGCCGGTTTTTGAACGGCTTCGGAGTACCGCCGGACGAGGATCGATCATGAGTGAGTCCCCAACTGACGAACCGACTACCGACGAGGCACAGCTTCGAGACGAATCCGACCCTGGCGAGACGCGGACGCAGGGGCAGGGCGAACCCGAGGATCAGAAGTGGCTGAGCGGAATCGTCTCCCTGATCGGCCTCTGGGTTCTGCTTTCGCCGTTCGTCTACGAGGCGGCGGCGTCGACCCTGTGGAACAACGTCATCGTCGGCGGGGCAGTCTTCTTGCTCGCCGGCTACAACTACTACCGAATCGTGACCGGTCACCCGACCAGCACGGGCGTGATGTCGCTCGTCGTGCTCCTGGGCCTGTGGACGATCGTCGCGCCCTTCGCGTTCGCGGGCGAGTTCGCCGTCGGCGCCGTTGCAGGCGCCGACGTGGCGGCCGAAGGTCTCGTCTGGAGCAACGTGGTCGTCGGCGCGCTCGGCGCACTGATCGCGGCGTACGTGGCCTACGCCGCCGGGCGAGAAGCGCCCGCTGGTGCGCCGGTTGGAGCGAGATAACTGACGCAGCCGGCGAACGCGGTTCGAACGAGTCGAGGTTGCCGGTGAACGCTGGCGCCTGAGCCCCAGGTATATAGGTCGCGTCGGTGTGGCTCTACCGAGCGGTTCGATCCCCGCGAGGAGTCACACCCATGGAATCCGTAAACCCTGCAACCGGCGATCCCGTCGAGACGTACGAGGATCACGACGAGGAAGCGATCGACGAGACCCTCGAGGCGGCCCACGAGGCGTTCGACGACTGGCGGCGCCGCGACGTGACCGAACGCGAGCAACTCATCGAGTCGGCCGCCGACGTCCTCCGCGAGAACGAGGACGAGTACGCCGCGGTGATGACCGAGGAAATGGGCAAGCCCATCGACTCGGCGCGAGCCGAGGTCGAGAAGTGCGCCTGGGTCTGTGCGTACTACGCCGAACACGCAGGCGAGTTCCTCGCCGACGAACGGCTGGCGGCCGACGCCGACGTGGCGGCGTTCACCAGCTACGAACCGCTCGGGCCGGTGCTCGCCGTCATGCCGTGGAACTTCCCGTTCTGGCAGGCGTTTCGCTTCATCGCGCCGCACCTGACTGCCGGGAACGTCGGGCTGCTCAAACACGCCTCGAACGTCCCTGGCTGCGCGCTCGCCATCGAAGCGGTGCTCGAGGAGGCCGGCTACCCCGAGGGCGTCTTCACCTCGTTGCTCGTCGGCGCAGATCAGGTCGAACGTATCCTCGAGGACGACCGGCTCGCCGCCGCCACGCTCACCGGCAGCGACGGAGCCGGCCGCGCCGTCGCGGGAACGGCCGGCGGGGAGCTCAAGAAGACCGTCCTCGAGCTCGGCGGCAGCGACCCGTTCGTCGTCCTCGAGGATGCACCGCTCGAGGCGGCCTGTCGCGTCGGCGCGCGGGCCCGGACGATCAACTCCGGACAGTCCTGTATCGCCGCCAAGCGGTTCGTCGTCGTCGAGGACGTCTACGAGGCGTTCGTCGACGGTTTTACGGCGGAGATGGACGCCCTCACCGTCGGCGACCCGATGGACCCCGTGACGGACGTCGGTCCCCAGGCGCGGTCGGACCTCGTCGCAGCTCTCGTCGACCAGGTCGAGGCGACCGTCGACGCCGGAGCGACCGTCGAACTCGGCGGCGAGCCACTCGAGCGCGAGGGCTACTTCTACCCGCCCACGGTGCTGACGGACGTCCCCGAGGACTCACCCGCCGCCCGTGAGGAGGTGTTCGGCCCCGTCGCCGCCGTCTTCTCGGTGCCCGACGAGGCGGCTGCGATCGAACTCGCCAACGACACCCGGTTCGGGCTCGGCGCCAGCGTCTGGACGACGGATCTCGAGCGCGGACGGCGCGTCTGTCGAGAACTCGAGGCCGGGTTGACGTTCGTCAACGAACTCGTCAAGTCGGATCCGCGCCACCCGTTCGGCGGCGTCGAAGACTCCGGATACGGGCGCGAACTCGGACGCGACGGCATCCTGGAGTTCGTGAACCGCAAGACCGTCTGGGTCCAGCACGGCCGCCGGGGTGGGGACGAGACGGCCGTCGAGTGAGGCGGTCTGCTGTAGCGCTCTGCCGATACAACCGCAATGTGGGGCGGTTGCGCCACACTCGTCACGGCGATCCGTCTCAATCCCCGATGGAGTCTCCGGCTGGCCGGTGGTCGGATTCGGCGGTCGTGGCCCGGTCGGTCACCACTATCTGGCTGGGACCCTCGACGAGAATGGTGTATCCACGGTAGGAAAACTCGACCCGGACGTTGGATTCGGAGTCCTCGGGATCGATCGAACGAAAGAGCGCGTCGAGTGCGTCGGTGTCTACGGCGTCGTGAAGCGGTGGGGTAAGCTGTACCGGTTGCACGTCTTCACGCGCTGCGACGGCGCGAACGACCGATACACTTACTGACTCCCCAGCATCCATACCGTGGCTGCCACACACACCCACATAAAGCCTATCGGTTTTTCATTCTCGCCCGTCACGCCCGTTGAGCGCCGAATTCTGTCGATCACTCGCAAACGCGACCGGTGGTGCCCGTCTCATCGAGAGTTGACCGGTCCGGTGACGGTTTCGGAGTGTGTCGTCCCTGGCCGACGAGCTCCCGCGCTGCGCTGTGATCGATCGCCACCTCGGACATCGATAGTCCGGCCCACGTCGGTCCGTGAATCACCGCTTACGTCGGTGGTACGGTGTCCCTCGAGCAGGGCACCGTCGCGCTCTGTCCCCCTCTCGCCGGATTGGGGCGCTTGACGCACCGACAGACACGTTAGCCCGCATTCAGATCGGATTCAGAGACAGTCACGGATACGTGAGCGTGAACGAACGTATGTACTCACGAAAGTCCGGGTAGGTGAGCAGAAACAATGGGTCGGTGGCGCCTCCGATGAGGTACGCTGCACACGTGTGAGATGTTTCCTCGTACACACACGAACCGACGCTCGACTGAGGACGGATCGACAGGCGAGGACGGTTCGACGGCCGTTCGCTTCGACGACGTCACTCACGAGTACGGCTCGAGCGGTCGGCGGTTTCGATCGGGTCGCGACCGATCGGTGACCGCACTCCGTGACGTCTCGTTCACCGTCCGGACCGGCGAGGTCGTCGGGCTGACGGGGCCGAGCGGAAGCGGCAAGTCGACGGTCCTGCACGCTGTCGCCGGGCTACTCGTTCCGACGTCCGGAACCGTCGAACTGTTCGGGACGCCACTCACAGCGCTCTCGAACCGGGGGCGACTGAAAGCGCGCCGGCGACACGTCGGCATCGTCTTCCAGCGATTTCACCTCCTCCCGTCGCTGTCCGCTCGGGCGAACGTCGCCCTCCCGCTCGTCCAGGCGGGATATACGAAGCGCAGCCGTCGCAAGCGTGCGACGGAACTGCTCGAGCGCGTCGGCCTCGAGGATCGCGCCACACACCTCCCCGGGGAACTCAGCGGTGGCGAGCAACAGCGCGTCGCGATCGCCAGGGCGCTCGCGACCGACCCGGACGTGATCGTCGCCGACGAGCCGACCGGCGAACTCGACACCGCGACGGGGGCGGACGTGCTCGAGTTGCTGACCGACGTCGCCGACGATCGGACGGTGTTGATCGCGACGCACGACGTCTCGGTGCTGTCTGTCACCGACCGAGCGATCAGCCTTCGTGACGGGTCGGTGATTGCGGATGAGCGATGAGCCTCGACAGTCGCGCCGCTCGCGCTGGATCGGTCTCGTGGGGCTGTCGATCTCCCGGCTGCGGACGCGGGCGACGACGCTCTCGACGGGACGGCTGTTCGCGACCGTCTGCGTCGTCGGCCTGACGATCGCGCTCCTCTTGCTCGTCACGGGCGTCGCGCTCGCGCTCGCCGACGACGGCATCGCGACCCACGACGACGCGGACGTCCGCATCGTCCCTCACGACGAGAGTACGCTGTCGGCCGTCGACGGCGTCGAGCGCTCGAGACTCGGAGACACCACCGAACGAACCGAGCGGATTCGCTCGACGGCGGGCGTCGACCACGCGTCCCCGGTCCTCGTCGAGACGATCCAGGTGCAACCGCCCGGGCGTGACGACCCACAGCGCGTCCTCGCCGTCGGCGTCGTCCCCGGAGACGAGCCGGCGACCGTCGCCGGGCTCCCAACCGACGACCTGGATGGCGAGGGGGTCGTCCTCTCTGAAGCCGCTGGCGCCCAGCTCGAGGCGTCGGCAGCCGACGAGGTCGTCGTCACGACGACGGACGACGGGGACGACCCGGAGACGTGGACCGTTGCGAGCGTCGAGCGCTCGTCCGCCAACTCCGACACCGACGTTCCGGTCGTGCTCGTCTCGCTCGACGAACTTCAGGCCATTACCGGTGCTGGTCACGGCGAGCTCGCCGACAGAATCCTGGTCTGGGGTGACGACGACTCCGCAGCGGCGGCCAGCGAGGAGGCCTACCCGTACGCGACGATCGAGACGACCTCGAGCGTCGATCCCGAGACGCTCTTCGGTGACGGGTTAGCGCTCGCGACGAGTGCGATCGCACTGGTCGTTGGCGTCGCCGTCTGCTCGCTCGTCGTCGCGACGACCGCGGGGCTGGCCGTCGACGAGGACCGACGGACGCTCGCGATTCTCGCGGCGGTTGGCTTCTCCACGTCGAGTCGGCTCTCCGTGGTCGCGATCACGACGCTGGTGACGACCGCCGGCGGAGCGCTCGTCGGCATCGCACTCGGGGTCGGCGGGATCGTCGCCGTCAACGAACTCGCCGGAGCGATCATCGACTCGGGACCCGTCGTTCGCGTCCACCCGATCTTCGTTCCGTACGCCTTCGGCGTCGCGCTCCTCTCGGGCCTGCTCGCGGTTCCGTACCCGTTGGCGGTCGCGATCCGGACGAACGTCCTCGAAGAGGTGGGACGATGACACTCACCGGGGTGAGACGGTGAATCCCCTGCGCCCGGCCGCACGCGTTCGGGCCGTCGTCGGCCTCGCCCTCACACAGTTGCGACGAGCGCCCGGCCGGACCGTACTGACCGTCGTCGCGATCGCGCTGGCCGTCCTCTCGGTGACGTTGCTGGTGAGCCTCGGCGTCGGCGTCTTCGAGGCCGGACAGGAACGGCTCGACGAGAGCAACCGGGACATCTGGATCACGAGCGATCCACTCGATTCCTCCTCCGGAGGGACCGAGAACGCGATCGTCGACTCCCACGCCGTCGCCGCCGACGTCCACGAGCGCGAGGACGTTCGGTTCGCGACGCCGATCGCGATGCATAGCACGTACGTCGGAACCGATCCAGACGACCTCGAGCCCGTCACCGCCGTCGGCATCCCGGAAACCCACGGCGGATTCGACTTCGAGCACGGCGGGGGCTTCTCGCTCGAGGACTACCACGGCGAGGACGTCGACGATCCCGCCGCCTCGGCACCCGACGTGATCGTACTCGATCCGGCGTTCGCCGCGGCGATCGACGCCTCGGTCGGCGACACCGTCTACGTCGGCACCAGCAGGGAGACGGCACCGAACCACGAGTATACCGTCGTCGGTATCTCCGGACACTACTCGGCGTTCCTTGGCTCGCCCGCCGTAACGATGCCGCTCACCGAGCTGCAGGGCGTCGCCGGGACGTCGGGAACTGACCGGGCGGTGTTCGTCACGGTCGACGTCGCCGAGGGTGCAGATCGAACCGCGGTCCGAAACGACCTCGCGGCGACCTATCCGGCGTACGACGTGCGCACGAGCGACGAACAGCTCGGGGCGATGATTCAAGACCGCGCGCTCGTCGTCGCCAGCGGCGTGACGCTGGTCGCACTCGCGGTCTGTGGCGGCCTGTTGCTCACGGTGAACCTGTTCGTCCTCGTGGCATACCAGCAACGCGACGAACTGGCGGCGCTCCGGGCGATTGGGCTCTCGCGGTGGTTGCTCGCGGGGACGATCGCCGTCCAGGGGTTCGTCATCGGGCTCCTCGGTGGCCTCGTCGCCCTCGTCGCGACGCCCCCTGCTGTCCTCGGACTCAACCGACTCGTCGCCTCGCTCGTCGGTTTCGAACAGCTCCTGCGGACCCCGCCGGAAGTCTACGCCGTCGGCGGCGTCATCGCGCTCGTCGTCGGAACGGTCGCGGCTGCCGTCACCGGCTGGCGGGCCGGCCGATACGCCCGACTCGAGCGCCTCGAGGTGTGACTCGAGCGGCGCCGAGGAACACCTCCGGGAGACGGGAAGTGACTCGAGCGAGGACAGCTCGGGGGTGTCCGACAGTTCCGACACACCCGCGACCCGTTCGGCGGGATGCGCTGGCATCTCGTTTCAGCCGCCTCCGACGCCGTCTGCACTTCCGAGTAAGCCTCGTTCGGCCGTCAGATCGACCGGTACGGTCCCAGTCGCGTCCCGTCGAGCAGATACGCCTCCCCCTCGGCCAGCCCCTCGGGGAGAAACGGCGCGAGAAACTCTTGCCCGGGAACGTTCACCCAGGTCCCGCCGACGAGGTCGTTGAACGCTGGCACGACGACGAGACGTGGCGGCGCCCCATCCTCGAGCCACGGCAGCCCCTCGTCGCTCGTTCGCTCGGCGAACGGCTCCGGGTCGAGCCGTCCCCGGACCCACACTGGTTCGACGTGACTGCCACCGACTTCGTCCTCGAGTCGGACGAACGGGTGTTCGTGGCCCAGACAGACCACGTCGGCCTCGAGGACCTCGCGGGCCGGCCAGGTGTGGCCGTGACAGACGCCAAGGCCGTCGAGCGCGACCCCGCTGCCGGGGACGATCTCGACGCCCTCGAGCCACGTCTCGATCGCTCCGTCGTGGTTGCCCTTCACCAGCGTCACCGAGAGCGCAGGCGGCAGCGACTCGAACAGCACCTCGAGTTCGCCTCGCTCGGCTCCGCCGGGCTCGCCGATCGAGTGCATCAGGTCACCGAGGACGACCAGTCGATCGACCCGGGTACGCTCGAGCAGCGACAGCAGCCGCTCCCGGCGTTCGTCGGCACGGCTCGGAATCTCCACGCCGCGTTCGTACCGGAGGCCGGCCTCGTACCCCGCGTGGTAGTCGGCGATGACCAGCGCACGCCCCTCGTCGAGCGTGGCCACGGCCGCCGGTTCGTCGGGAACTGGCTCGAGCGTCACGGCCGGCCCCTCCGACCGCCCTCGAGCGACACGCGAGCCCGAACGCCGACCATCAGATCGCTTTCAGCGTCTCGTCGTCCGGTTCGTAACACTGTCCGCCCATCAGCGCGTCCTGGATTGCCGCCTCGACGTCGGCCTCGCTCGTGCCGGTCTCCTCGGCGACGGTCGAGACGACCGCCTCGCGATCGGCACCCTCGCCGTCGTCGAGGTCGGTCATCGTCTCGACGACGTACTCCTGGACGTCGATCTCCTCGAGGTCGAGGTCTGCGTCGGGCTCTTCGTCCTCGTCGATAGATTCCTCGCCCTCGTCCGCGGCTTGCTCGTCCTCGTCGATAGAGTCCCCGTCGTCGTCAGACGCAGCCGCGTTGGCAGCTGAGTCGGCGACGTCGGCGGTGTCGTCCATCTCGTCGGCCGAATCGGCTGGCTCTTCGAGCTCCGTCGCGGGGGCCGTGGCGTCGACGGCTTCGATTCCTTCGTCCTCGTCTACGAGGTCGGGTTCGGGATCGGACTCGGCCTCGGGGACGTCGATACCAGCCTCACCTGGCTCACCGACTTCGGCGCCGGTCGAGAACTCGGCGCCGAACTCCTCTTCGAGCTCTTCGCGCTCCTCGTCGTCCATCTCGTACATTCCCCCACCGGCCGCCTCGAAGTCGCCGAGTTCGTCTCCGTCCTCGTGCTCGGCGACGTCGGTCGACTCGTCGAACGAGGTCGTTTCTGTGGTCGTCTCGACGTCGTCGTCGGCTGCCGTCGTCTCGAGTTCGTCCGTCTCTTCCGGTTCGCGTTCGTCCGTCTCTTCCGGTTCGCGTTCGCCCGCCGTCTCGTGTTCAATCTCGGCGCTTTCGGATTCGGCCGACGTACTCGGGACGTCCGTTTCCGTCCCTGCGTCTGCCGTCGCGGCGGATTCGGTCGGCGACGCTACCGCTGGCTCCGACGCCGACTCGGCCGTCGCGTCGGCTGCCGGCTCCGACGCCCCACTCGGGGCCGACGCGCGCACCTCGAGGTCACCCATCGCGGCCAGCGCGGCGAAGCTCGCGGCGTCGGGCGCCGCGTCGCCGGGCTGTCGGTCGAACGAGCGGACCTGGTCGCGGTCGCCAGCGACCACGCGGGCCGCGTCGAGGGAGAGGTCGGCCAGCCCGTCGAGGTACGCCGGCGTGGTTCCGTAGTGGTCCTGTGCCAGCGGGATGCCCATCGCCAGCCCGTCTCCGAGACCGCTCTCGAGGAGGGCCTCGGCGAGGTCGTCGCCGTAGACGTCGAGGTCCGCTGCGCGGGCGTAGGTGGCGATTCGGTCGAGCGTCTGTTCGGCCGTCCCGACGACCCAGCGGTCCCGGGTGTCGGCGTCGACGGTCGCGATGGATTCCGGCCGAACGGAGGTGTAGACCCGGTCTGAGTCCTCGGGCTGGAACGTCCGGGCTTTCCCCGTCACTGCGACGAACAGCGGAGGCTCGGCTCGCTCGAGGAACGCGAGCTGGTCGGGCTGGTACTGGCCGGCGTAGACGACGAACGCGCCCGTGGGGTCGACCACGCGGGCACGGACCATCTCGTCGTTGACCGACGTCACCTCGGTGAGCGTCCCCACGACGAACAGGCGGTTGACGCGTGCGCCCGTCGGCGTGACGACGTAGTTGGGGGCGCGTTCCTCGTCGCTTTCCGTGTGTGAGAGCGACGCGTCGTCGTACTCGGCCGCGAACAGCCGGTAGGCGACCTCGCGGCCGGGTCGGTCGGCGCTCATGCGTCGACCTCCGTGAGGAAGGCCGTCGCACGATCGGCCGGCTCGTCGTCGCTCTCCTCGAAGGACTCCGCGTCGAGGTTCGCCCCGTACTCGTCGACCGAGAGATGTCCGCGGACCTGGTACTCACGGCCGACGATCCGCTCGCGGATGGTGTCTGCGACGGCTTCCTGGTCCATCGCGTCGCGGGCCTCCTCGAGGGCGTCTTCCAGCGTCCCACCGTACACTTCTTCGGTGAGTTCGTCGTCGAGGATCACCGTGACGGCGCCGGTGCCGTCGTCGAGGATCGCCTTCACCCGCAGGTCGTCGACGCCGTCGACGCTTCCGTGGGTGCGACACTGTCCTTTCTGGATGACGCGAGAACACTCCGGACAGCGCTGGATGAGCCCCGAGCCGTCCCGGACGGCGATCAGGTTACCCACGAGACGGACGTCGTAGATGCCGCCCGTCGCGACTGCCTCGCCGATCCCGAGTTCGGGGGCGTCGCTCCCGACGTCGATTTCGCGCTCGAGGGACGTCACCGTCGAGAACGCAGAGACGTTCACCTCGGGCACGCCGCGGAACTCCCGGACGTAGGCGTTCTCGATCCGGACCGACGCGCCCTCCTCGATTTCGGGAACCGGGTCCCAGTTCGTGAACGGCAGCCGGCCGCTCTCGTCGCCGAAGACGCCGCTCAAGATTTCGGTCTCGCCGTCGCGGCCGTCGATGGTGCGGCGCTCACACTCGAGCACGGACACCTCGATCGTCACCGCGCGGTCGCCCGTCTCGAGGTCGGCGAGGCTGGCCTCGCCGCCGATCTCGTAGGGCACCTCGAGCGGTTCGTCCTCGAAGCTGAGCGAGGTGCTCTCGCCGAGGTTGAGCTCGGGTTCGCCGTCCCACTCGCGGACGCCTGCGTTGCCGGCGGTGATCGTGTCGCCCGGTGAGAGGCCGAAGTCCTCCCAGGCGGTGTAGTCGATGACGCCCGTCTCGTCGGCGAGTTTGCCTTCGACGATGACGTGGTC
Organism: Natronobeatus ordinarius; assembly: GCF_024362485.1. Lineage (NCBI taxonomy): Archaea > Methanobacteriati > Methanobacteriota > Halobacteria > Halobacteriales > Natrialbaceae > Natronobeatus > Natronobeatus ordinarius. Next base: position 1,761,140 of record NZ_CP101456.1, read on the forward strand.
TGAGCCCTGATACCGGATCGACCGTTCGCCCGCCGTCAGCACGCGGGCGGAGACCGTCACGTTGCTCGAGTCGGGCGTGATCTCCCCGACGTCGGCGGCCGTCGGTGCACCACCGCCGCCGGTGTCGTCGCCGTACTTCCGCCGTAAGCTCTGTACGGCCTCGTCGAGTGGAACGCTGTACTCGACGAGGTTCTGTAAGTCGCGTTTGACCTCCTCGTTGTCGACACCGAGGTCGGAGGCGAGATCCTCGGCACGGTTGTCGAGATCCATCACCGGCCTTTCGTCCGGACCCTTAAAAAACGTTGCCGCGGCGGAGTGAAACTGAACGTGGACGTTCAGCGACGTCTCACCGGCGCTCGACGACGGCTGTCGGCGAGGTTCGCTCCTCGGAGAGCGAGAGGCTGAGAGATTAAGCCGTCGCAGCCGTATGCTCGAGACGATGCACGTCGTCGTCAACGCCGCGATGAGCGCGGACGGAAAGCTCTCCTCGAGACGCCGCGAACAGGTACGGATCAGCGGTCCCGACGACTTCGCCCGCGTCGACCGCCTCCGGGCCGAGAGCGACGCGGTCGTCGTCGGCGTCGGGACCGTCCTCGCCGACGACCCGCACCTCACCGTCAAGGATCCGGAACTGTGTGAGCGACGGCTCGAGGCCGGCGAGTCCCGACACCCAGCCCGCGTCGTCGTCGACTCGCGGGCGCGCACGCCGGCCGACGCCCGCATCCTCGACGACGCCGCGACGACGTACCTGCTCGTGAGCGAGGCCGCGGGCGACGACCGCCGGGCGACACTCGCCCGGCCGACCCTCGAGTTCGTCACGGCGGGCGACGACCGGGTCGACCTCCCGCGAGCGTTCGCCGAACTCGAGCGGGCGGGGCTCGAGACGGTGATGGTCGAGGGCGGTGGCGAACTCATCTTCTCGCTGTTCGACGCCGGGCTGGTCGACGAGCTCTCGGTGTTCGTCGGGTCGAGAATCATCGGCGGCCGCGACGCCCCGACGCTGGCCGATGGCGACGGCTTCGTCGAGGCGTTCCCGGAACTCGACCTCGAGCGAGTCGAACGGATGGACGACGGCGTGGTGTTGTACTGGCGCGTTCGCTTCGCCGACGGGGAGTGACGACCTTCCGAAGGTGGGCGTGCGTTCTCCCGGTTCCCGCTACAGCGGGATGTCGGCGATGTCGGTCGAACCACAGGTCGGACAGGTGGCTTCGTCCTGGGAAACCGCCGTCCCGCACGCGCGACACTCGCGGTGAACGTCCGTCCGCGCTCGCTCCTGTGGCCCGTCCGACCGCCTGATCCGGTCCAGTATGTCGTCGATCAGTGCCATCTGAGGGATGTCAGGCGTCGGTCGATAGCCACCCAGCATATACTTTCTGTATTCTTCCGAACTATAATTCTAGTTCTAGACACTCATGTAATTATCGTCGGCGACGACGGTCCGTCCCCGGCCTTCGACGGACGTCAGTCGAACGCGGCCTCGAGCGTCTCCCGGAGAAAGGCGTCGACGCGGGCTCGGTCGACCCGGCGGCCAGCGTGGTCGGCGGGCTCGAGCTCGGACAGGTGCACCTCGGCCGGGTCGAACAGTCGACCGACGACGGCGTCGCCCTTCCCTCGTCGTTTGCGCTCGACGAGGTCGAGAGTCCGGTCGACGAACGAGGGCTCGAATCGATCGCCTTCCGCCTCGAGAAACCGTGGGAAGTCGAGCGTCGGAAACCGGTGGGTCTCCCGGACGTACTGGGCGTAGCAGACGCCGCGGGCCACGTAGAGGTGGCGTTTGACCGTCCGATCCGTCTGTCCCTCCTCGTAGGCCCCGACCGGGACCCGTTCGGCGTCGTCCCGGTCGCCGTCGACGGGGCGGGCGAGGCACTCGTCGTCGCGCTCCTCGAGGACGAGGTAGGCGAGCTCGCCGTCCTCGAGCAGCCGGCCCTGGAGGTATTTGCGGTACTGCCGGCGGGCGAGCGATCGGTAGTGGTGGTACAGCGCGAGCGGCGCGAACGAGTCGCCGACGTCGGCCTCGAGGCGGGCCAGCGGCCCGAACTCCCGGTAGCGACGCGGGCTGTGGAGGAACTCGAACACCGTCGGGTTCGAGTCGACGACCAGCTCGGCGAACCGGCGGACGTTCCAGCCGCGACAGTCGAGCGCTCCGTCGGTCCACTCGAGCGACGGCTCGTAGCCGCCGAGGCTCGCGTACTCGAGCGGCCGCTGGGCGTAGACGACGGCGACGTCGCGGTCGCTGTCGGCGTCGGCGAGGTTCCAGGCGCGACTGCCGACGTCCCGGGCGGCGACGATTCGGACGTCGTGGGCCGTCTCGATTGACTCGAGCGCCGCGTCGACGGATGGAGATGCCATGGAGTGTGTCGGCGACTTCGAGCCGGACCGACAACTGTCCTGTGGGGGTGTGTGCGAGGACAGCATTTATCTTACGTCACCGCGTCGCTACGAACCGGGTAGTACGACAGATGGTTTTCAAGAAAATCACGCTGATCGGTACGAGTACGGAGAGCTTCGAAGACGCCGCGGACGACGCCATCGACCGCGCAGAAGAGACCATCGAGAACGTCCACTGGGTCGAAGTCGACGAGCTGGGCGTCGAGGTTGCGACGGCAGACGAACGGGAGTACCAGGCAGAGGTGACGGTCGCGTTCCAGCTCGAGGATTAGGTTCGGAACGACTCGCCACAGCCACACTCGCTAACCACGTTGGGGTTCTCGACGTTGAAGCCCGCGCCCTGGAGGCCGGTCTCGTAGTCGAGGACGCTTCCCTCGATGTACTTCAGGCTCGCCGGGTCGACGAACACCCGGAGGTCGTGGTGTTCGTACACCGTGTCGTCCTCCTCAGGTGCCGTATCGAAGCGCATACCGTAGGAGAGGCCGGCACAGCCGCCCTGCTGGACGAACAGCCGAAGCCCCGCCTCCTCGACGTCGAGTCCTTCGTCCTTGAGGAGCGCCAGCGCCTGCGAGGCGGCGTCCTCGGTCACTTCGATCCGCGGTCGGCTCTCTCCGCCTACGCTTTCGGTACTCATAGGGTATCGTTACCCTGCGAACGTGTTAACCTTGACGCTCGGGTGAGCCACGACGTCGCGAGGACGACGTCGACCGTGACGCACTCGAGCCGGCTACGGGTGACGGTGGCGGATTTCGCACCATTTCTCAAGCTTAAAGCTGCCGGGTGCCTTCGGTATCGATAATGTTCGACCCCGACGAGCTCGAGGAGATCCGCGAGGGGAAAACGGAGTGGGAAGAAACGCACGTCGAACCGGTCGTCGAGCGATTCGGCGAACGAAAGGAGACGTTCACCACGGATACGGGCGGTCAGGAAGTCGACCGACTCTACACGCCGGCGGACGTCGTCGACCTCGACTACGAGGACGACCTCGGCTATCCGGGCGACGAACCGTACACCCGTGGCGTCTACTCGACAGGGTACCGCGGTCGGCTGTGGACCATGCGCCAGTACGCCGGCTTCTCGACGCCCGAAGACACCAACGAACGGTTTCACTACCTGCTCGACCAGGGCCAGACGGGGCTGTCGATGGCCTTTGACCTGCCGACGCAGATGGGTCACGACTCGGACGCGCCGATGTCCGCCGGTGAGGTCGGCAAGGCAGGGGTGGCGATCGACTCGCTCGACGACATGGAGACGGTGTTCGACGGGATCCCGCTCGACGAGGTCTCGACGTCGATGACGATCAACGCCCCCGCGTCCGTGCTGCTCGCGCTCTACATCGCGGTGGGTGACCGTCAGGGTGTCGACCGCGAGGAGCTCCGGGGGACGATCCAGAACGACCTGCTGAAAGAGTACACCGCCCGAAACACCTACATCTACCCGCCGGAGCCCTCGATGCGGATCATCACGGACATCTTCGAGTTCTGCGCCGAGGAGACGCCGAAGTTCAACACGATCTCGATCTCGGGCTACCACATCCGTGAAGCGGGTGCAACGGCGGCCCAGGAACTCGCGTTCACGCTCGCCGACGGCATCGAGTACGTCGAGGCGGCGATCGACGCCGGGCTCGACGTCGACGAGTTCGCACCACAGCTGTCCTTTTTCTTCAACGGCCACAACAACATCTTCGAGGAGGTCGCGAAGTTCCGCGCCGCCCGTCGGATGTGGCACGACATCATGGACGAGCGCTTCGACGCGCAGAACCCCAAGTCCAAACAGCTCAAGTTCCACACCCAGACGGCGGGCTCGATGCTCACCGCCCAGCAGATCGAGAACAACGTCGTCCGCGTCGCCTACCAGGCGCTCGCCGCCGTCCTCGGTGGTACCCAGAGTCTGCACACCAACGGCAAAGACGAGGCGCTCGCGCTGCCGACCGAGGAGTCCGTCCGCACCGCCTTGCGAACCCAGCAGATCCTCGCCCACGAGTCCGGCGCCGCCGACACGATCGATCCGCTCGCCGGCAGCTACTACGTCGAGAGTCTGACCGACCAGGTCGAAGCCGAAGCCTACGAGCTCCTCGAGGAAGTCGACGAGCGCGGCGGGATGCTCGAGGCCATCGAGCAACAGTGGGTCCAGCGCCAGATCCAGGACACCGCCTTCGAGCGCCAGAAGGAGATCGAAGCGGGCGAGCGCATCATCGTCGGCGTCAACGAGTTCGAGGTCGACGAGGACGTCGAGATGGACGTCCAGGAGGTCACCGCGGAAGACGAGCGTCGCCAGATCGCCCGGCTCGAGTCGACCCGCAGCGAACGCGACGACGAAGCAGCCGAGGCGAAACTCGAGACCTTACGCGAGGCCGCCCGCGGCGACGACAACCTCATGCCGTACATCATCGACGCGGTGAAGGCGTACGCGACCGTCGGCGAGGTCTGTAACGTCCTCCGCGACGAGTTCGGCGAGTTCCAGCCGGGAAGTGCGGTCTAACCCGTTCTGTCGAACCCGCTCGAACACCCGCCGCGATAGCCGAAAGCATTATCCCATTGATACCGCCATCTCTCACCCATGACCGACGATGCTCTCGGGTACGCGATGTCCGACGCCGAGATCGCTTCGCTGCTCAATTCGAAGGGACACGGCGTGTTGAGCATGGGGAACGCCGACCGGGGATACGGCATCCCGATGTCCTACGGCTACGACGAGACCGAGCACCGACTCGTCGTCGAGTTCGTGAGCCTGGGCGACGGCAAGAAACGACGGTTCCTCGAGTCGAGCACGGAGGTCACGTTCACCGTCTACGAGTGGGAGTCCCTCGAGGCCTGGGAGAGCGTCGTCGTCACCGGGACGGTCCGGCCGCTCGAGGACAGCGACGTCTCCGAGCGGTTCGCTGCCCTCCTCTTCTCCCAGGCCGAGGGAGTTGCGGGCGACCTCCGCTGGATCGACTCGGACGAAATCGACCGCGAGTGGTTCGAGATCGTCCCCGAGGAGATAACCGGGATGCGTGGTGAGAAACTCCCCGGCGAGGTTCCCTGAGCGGATTGGTCCCCACCCCTCGCCGGCGAACGGCCGGATTCCGTGACCGTCCGCGACACGTACGCTTATACCGGCTCGAAGTGTGTTCACACCCGGAATGAGAGCTGTACGCCTCCACGAGCACGGCGGACCGGACGTACTGAACGTCGAGGACGTCGACCGACCCGAGCCCGGCGCGGACGAACTCCTGATCGAGGTCGCGGCGGCGGGCGTCAACCCCGTCGACACCTACTTCCGGGACGGGTCGTACGAACCTGTCTCCGTCCCGTTCACCCCCGGCGTCGACGTCGCAGGCGTCGTCGCCGAGACGGGATCGGCCGTCGAGGGGTTCGACGAGGGCGACCGCGTCTTCGGAACGGGAATCGGGAACGCCGCCGCCCAGGGCGCCTACGCCGAATACGCAACGGTCCCGACCGATCGCGTCGTCCACCTCCCCGACGGCGTCAACGCGGCGGAAGCCGGCGCCGCGGGGGTCGTCGCCGGCACGGCCTGGCGCGCGCTGATCGACCACGCCAATCTTCGCCCGGCCGAGTACTGCCTGGTCCACGGCGGCTCCGGCGGCGTCGGCCACGCCGCCATCCAGATCGCCTCGGCGGTGAGCGCCCGCGTGATCACCACGGCCGCGCCAGAGTACCACGACGACCTCGAGGCCCTCGGCGCCGATACCGTCCTCGACTACGGCCGGGACGACCTCGCCGACGCCGTCCTCGAGGCATCCGACGGCGGCGTCGACGTGATCCTCGACCACCGGCTGGACGACTACCTCCAGTTCGACGCCGACGTGGCCGCCACCAGTGCCCGCGTCGTCGGCATCGGTGAGAACTCGCCGGACCCCGGCTTTTCGAACGACGGCGCCGCCCGCTCGAAGGACGTCAGCTACCAGTTCATGAGCATGTTCAACACGCCCGACCTCCGCGTCCCGCTGCGCGGGGTGGGCTCCCTCATGGAAACGGGCGCGCTCTCGATCGAACTCGAGGAGTCCTACGACTTAGCGGAGGCGGGCGAGGCCCAGCGTGCGGTGATGGAAGAGAGCGTCTTCGGCAAACTCGTCCTCGAGCCGTAGTCCCGCTCGATTCTCCCGCGTCGGTACTTAAACGCGCGTCGTCGGTTTCTCGCCCCGAAACCTCGAATACCTTTTCTTGGATTCGGCGGGACCAGTTGTTTCTATGGTAGAAACTCCCACTCGAGAGGCCGCGAACCGCGGGACTGTTCGACGGCTGCTGTACGGGAGCGACGATCGGTTGCGAGCGACCTGGCGGGTGCTCGTCCCGCTCGTACTCGCGATCGTCGCCGTGATCGCCGGACGGCTGTTGCTCGCCCCGCTCTTCGGAACGCTCGTCGACCTGGACGCCAGTGAAACGGTCCCCATCGTGTGGATCCTGGCGGCCGGCCTGTACCTCGTTCTCGTCGTCGGGGCCGCGACGGCCATCGCACTCGCCGTCGCGTCTCGGCTCGATCGACGGTCGGTCAGCTCCTACGGCTTCGAACGATCCAGACGGTGGGTACGGGACTTCTTCGGCGGAATCCTCATCGGCGCTGTCGCCGTCATCGCCGCGTTCGGCTACCTGGCCGCACGGGGACGGGTTACGTTCGCCGTCGAGATGACCGGCGTCGGCGTCGACGGCTGGCCGCTGGCGGCCGCGACGATCCTGGTCCTGCTGACGTTCGTCCTCGCCAACAACGTCCTCGAGGAGGTCGTCTTCCGGGGCATCCTCATCGGGAACGCCGCCGAGGGGCTCCGGGCCCGTTCCGTGGCCCCCTTGCCGGCCGTCGGCGCGGCGGTCGCGATCAGCCTCCCCGTGTTCGGCGCGTTTCACCTGCTCAGCGGCGGACTCGGGATGGTCGTCACCAGCGCCATCGGCGGGATCCTCTTCGCGGCCGGCTACGTCCTCACCGGACAGCTGGCACTTCCGATCGGCGTCCACTTCGGCGGGGTGATCTACGTCAGTCTCACGCAAGAGCCGTTGCTCGAGGGACTTACGCTCCCTACGGTGCTCGTCGTCGAGACCGGGAGCGATCCGTCGTTGCTGCTCGGCGTCGAGTTGTGGCTCGTTCGCGCCCTGATCGGCGTCGTCCTCGTCGCCGCGTGGGTCGCCGTCTTCTACGGGGGCCTCTCGATCGACGAACGCGTGTACGCCGCCGACGCGAACGTTTGACCCGGTTCGGCGTCGAACCCACCGCTTTCCCGACCAGCCGAGGAACGATCTGCAATCTCCTCTTTCGTGGCCACGCTACCGTTGAAGGGGCTCGCCGATGAACGCCCGCTATGGGCCCCGAATCGATCACCGACAGCGTCGAGGCGGGCGGCGCGGCGATTCCCAAACTCGGCTTCGGAACCGCGCGTATGTCCGGCGACGAGTGCCGCCGGGCCGTCGAGACCGCCCTCGAGGCCGGCTACCGCCACGTGAAGTACCACGGGTCGGGTGACCCGTGGCGTCCGTGTCTACCCTGTAGTCGGGGCAACGGTCTTTAATTCCTCTCGCGCTTGACTCTGCGAGTCTCGCGCCGACTTTCCGTGTCGGTAAACACCCGAAGCGAAAACTGCTCCGTGAGAGTCGGCCTCTTCACACAGGCCCGATGCCGTCCGTCTCACCTTCCGAACACTTGGAAGGGTTTCGAGAGACGGCACATTCTCATTCTGCTCGTGGAACCATTCTTGCGCCACACAAACCGCTGCTTTCCGGTCAGCGTGGTCTTGGAAGTCGCACTCCATACATTTGAACCGCTTCCAACGCCGATTCGCTCGCTCGGTGTGCAAGCATTCCGTTCGCGGACAGCGTTGACTCGTGTACGCCGGGTCAACATCGTCTGAGGGGATTCCACCCCAAGCGGCTTTGTACGTCACCATATCTCGGAGTGCGGCGAACGGCAAGGAGTGCAAGCGCCGGTTCATTCGCGTGCCGTAATCGATTGAGTCTCGCATGTCTTTGAGGTCTTCAAAGACGATTACCGGTTCGTTGAATTGCGAAACCCATCGTGTTACGTCGCGCGATACTTTATGGAGTTGGTCGTGAACGAAGTCTTGTTCTTCGGTTTGGACCACGTTCTCGAACGCGGATTGTCCGACTTTCTGCATCCGCTTCCGTTTGGTGAAAAACTCGTGGCGAACTCGTTTGATGTCGGGGTACTCGATGACGACTGAATCGAGTACGTCACCAGTAGCTCTATTCAGCGCGGTGAGTGCCACGCAGTCCTCGTTAATGTCCACACCAACTACTGTCTCTGCGTAGTCTGGAGACGCTACGGTGCGTGTCTTGTGGGTGACTGTGACGTGTACTCGCCATTCGTCGTGTTTATACACGAGTTCAGCTACGCCCACTCTCCACGAGTCAGAGTTAAGAGCGTTCTTGACTCGTTCGAGGTGGTTGGGACTACCGCGAAGTACGCCTTTGACGTGGTTGTACGGTTTGTAACTGACTCTGAAGCGAACATCTCCCGAATCATCTACAGTGAGGGCGTATCCTTCGTTGTGATTCATCCGCATTGGATACGTCTCGTCAATGTAGGGAAACGGTCGGCCCCACTCGTTGTCTTTGTGGTCGTGGTACGTCTCTATCTCACCCAGTGCTTTCTGGACGAGGAGTTGAGTCGTGTTTTTCACGAGGTTGGCGTTATCCACTACGGTGTCGTGGATGTCGTCCCAGTCCCATCCCTCACGGTCGAGGCGGTTGACTTCGTTGCGAACTCGTCGGGCTTCGAGACACCCTTTGTACAAGTTGTCAGGACTACCCGTTTGGATGGTTAATCCAAAAGAAAGCGTCTGGGTCAGTCCTGCATCTTGCATCGTCAATAAATTGTCGTGAATCGTTGTAAGTGTAGTGATTTGTCGGCATTCACCCACGGGTCAGGTGACCCGTGGTACTCTGCCTTGACCGCTGATAGACACCGCCCAGATGTACGACAACGAGGCGGCCGTCGGCGACGCCCTCGAGCGAAGCCCCATTCCCCGCGAGGAGGTGTTCGTGGTCACTAAAGTGAACACGAACAACCTCGCCGCCGACGCCGTCCACGAGAGCACTCGCCGGAGTCGCGAGCGCCTCGGCCTCGAGACGATCGACCTCCTCCTGATCCACGCACCGCGATCGCACACGCCGCTCGAGGAGACCCTGGGCGCGATGAACGAGCTCCAGGCCGAGGGCGTCGTCGCCCATATCGGGGTGAGTAACTTCTCGGTCGACCAGCTCGAGCGCGCTCGCGGGCTCTCGGCGACGCCGATCGTCACGAACCAGGTGAAGTACCACCCCTACCACGACCAGCGTGACCTCCTCAGGTACTGCCTCGAGCACGACGTCTGCCTGACGGCGTACAGCCCGCTGGCCGAGGGCGCGGTCGTCGGCGACGACCGACTCGAGGCGATTGGCGACGAGTATGGGAAATCGGCGGCGCAGGTCGCGCTCCGGTGGCTCATCCAGCAGTCGCCCGTCGCCGCGATTCCGAAGGCCTCGAGTCGATCCCACATCGAGACGAACGCCGAAATTTTCGACTTCGAGCTCTCGGAAGCGGAGCTGACGGAGGTGTTCGAACTGGGCGACGGACTGCTCGAGTCGCTAGCGAGGCGGCTGGGATTCTGAACTGTCGGTTCTGTCCCTTTTGGGGCGGTTCGGTAGGGTGCTCGACTCGGTACGGGTGCTCGACCCGGTCGGGTGCTCGAGTGGGCGTGCCGACGACGCGCCCGGCGCTCGAGCGTGCGAGCCTCGAGCGTATGAGGCTCGAGCGGGAGTTCTGACGACCGTCTCGCTCGTTCCAGTTCCGACGACCGTCTCGCTCGCACGAAACACGGTGGACGCCACGCCCTCCCCAGCCGACTGCGCTGCTCGCGCTTCGCGCTGCGCTGCTCGCCCCTCGCACGATTCGAGCCGCGCCTCGCTCCGCTCGTCGCGGCTCGGCGCGCGCCAGTGGAGCCAGCTGGGCAGTACAGCTGGCAGTGTCTGGCGGACGGTCAGGTGAGCCGGCCGCCGGTCAGCCGCACGATCCCGAAGAGGTGGGTCTCGTGGGCGATCGCCGACGCGCGCTCGCGGAGTCGACCGTGAGCCGCGTCGATCCGCTCGTCGAGCCGGCGGGTGGGGTCGTCCTCGTAGCGGAGTGTCGTCGTCGGCGGCGTCGAGAGGACGACGATCGCGCGGAAGACGGCGTTGACCGGCGGCGCGTACGGCTTTTGGCTCCGGGCGGCGTTGGCGAGGACGACGTGGCCGCCCGGCCCAACGAGGGCACACCAGTCGTCGACCGCACCGGCGGGGTCGGGGAGCATGCCGACGACGAACGTCGCGAGGACGGCGTCGACTCCCTCGAGCACCGGCGGCGCCGTCGCGTCGCCCCGGACGACGTGGACGTTGTCGTACTCGGCGGTGGACGCCCGGGCGCGCTCGAGCACCGGCCCTGTGAAGTCGATCCCGATCACGATCCCGTCGGGGCCGACCCGCTCGCGCAGATAGGGGAGATTCGCCCCCGTTCCACAGCCCATCTCGACGACGGTGTCGCCGGGCTCGAGGCGACACGCGATGGCCGCGCGTCGGCGAAGCCCCGGCACGCCGGGCGTCCGGCGCGCGATGTAGTCGTAGAGGCGCGCCCAGCGGCCGTAGAACGCCTGTGCGTCTTCGGACGAACTCATGTTAGAGCAGCGATCGGATCGTGTCGGCGACGGCCTCGGGATCTGGCCCGAGAATATAGGTGATCGGCTCGATTCCCTCGCCGCCGGTCTGGTAGAGCACTGTCGCGTCCGGTTCGGCCTCGATCGCCTCGCCGACGCTCGAGTCGACGTCACCCGACTCGTCGAACTCGGCCAGGAGGTGGCCCCGGTCCCTGAGTTCGGCCAGGAGCTTCGGGTCGTATCGAACGTTCGCGGCGGCCGTGGCGTCGCTGCCGTGGCGGCGGGCGGCGAGTAAGACCGTGGCGACGTGTTCGGAGACGCCGAACTCCGGGTCCGCCGGCACGGTCGCCTTTCCCTTCACGTCGACGATCCGACCCGGGACGCCGGCGACGTCGTCGACGTCCGCCGCGTCGGGGACGCAAGCGACGAGGTTCGACCCCACCGCGGGGATAAGCCCCGCGAAGCCGCTCGCGTTCTCGAGGATTCGGAGGCCCCGACGGACCGACGAGAGCACGCGCTCGCTGCTACGCAGGGTGCTCTCGGGGTCGTGAACGCGAAAACTCGAGTCGTACGCTGCGAGTTCGGGTACGGCCTCCTCGTGAAGCTGTGCGAGGAGGTCACCGCCGGCCTCGAGGTCGCGCACGAGCACCTCGAGTTCGACGAGCGCCTGAACGGGCGTGACGTCGCCGGCGGCGAGTCCCTCGCCGAGGTTCTCGACGAGCGCGCGGACGCGGTCGTCGCCGGCGATTCGGTCGTTGGTCCTGACTTCGCCGTGGGCGTACTTCGAGACGGCGCTCTGGCTGATGCCGAGCACGTCGGCGACCTCCCGCTGGGTGAGCCCCTGCTCGCGGAGTTCGGCGGCGAGCAGCGAGCGGACCGTCGGGAGAAACTCCTCGACGACGAGTTCTTCGACGAATTTCATTCGGTGGCAACGCTACGTGCGCCCTGGAAATAACTGTGGGGAACGCAACGCGTCGCGTTTCGGGAAAATCACCGCCGGTTCACGCCGTCGCCGACGGTGCGTCGATTCGTCGTGTGACTACGCGAGTCCGAGGGTGTCCTCGGCCTCGAGCAACTCGTGGTAGCGGTTGCGGATCGTCACTTCGGAGATGTCGGCGACCTCGGAAACGGCGGCCTGCGTGGTCTTCTCGTTGGTCAACAGCGCGGCGGCGTAGACGGCGGCGGCGGCCAGTCCAACGGGGGACTTCCCGGAGTGGACGCCTTTCTCCTTTGCGTTCTGGAGCAGCGCGCGGGCGCGCAGTTCGGCCTCGTCGGAGAGGTCGAGTCCCGAGGCGAACCGGGGCACGTAGCTCTCGGGGTCGGCGGGCTGGACCTCGAGGCCGAGTTCGCGGACCACGTAGCGGTAGGTGCGGGCGATCTCGTTCTTCTCGACGCGCGAGACGTCGGCGATCTCGTCTAAGCTGCGCGGGACGCCGGCCTGGCGGGCGGCGGCGTAGACACAGGAGGTGGAGACGCCCTCGATCGACCGGCCGGGTAGCAGGTCCTCATTGAGCGCGCGGCGGTAGATGACGCTGGCCGTCTCGCGGACGTTGTTCGGGAGGCCGAGCGCGCTGGCCATCCGGTCGATCTCGCCCAGCGCCTGTTTGAGGTTGCGCTCTTTGGAGTCCCGGGTGCGGAATCGTTCGTTCCACTTGCGCAGCCGTTGCATCTTCTCGCGCTGGCGCGAGTCGAGTGAGTTGCCGTAGGCGTCTTTGTTCCGCCAGTCGATGTTGGTCGACAGCCCCTTGTCGTGCATCGTGTTCGTCGTCGGGGCGCCGACGCGGGACTTCTCGTTCTTCTCGGCGGCGTCGAACGCGCGCCACTCCGGGCCGCGGTCGACCGAGTCCTCCTCGACGACGAGGCCACAGTCTTCGCAGATGGTCTCGCCGTGTTCGTCGTCGACGATCAGGTGGCCGCTGCACTCCGGACAGGACAGGTCGTCGGCGGTCTTCTCGGTTTCGCGTTCGTCGGTCTCTCGTGCGGTTCGCCGTACTCTGGTCGATGGTGTTACGTCTGGCATACGAGGGCGGGTGCTCACCGGCCGAACCTGTCGCAAAAGCCCGGACGGATTCGTTATCTACTCAATTCCGAGACACCCAATTTAAATCTTCCGGAATTGAAACGCGATGACGGCGAAAAACTGGTTATTCGTCGGTAATGGCATGAAAAATCAAAACATTAAAGTAAGGTTGTTCGCCCCGGATCGGGGCTACAATTGATGCTGTCGGTTACACTGCTGGACAGTCGCGATATCGAGAGTGATCACCTGCAGCGACAAAATGACCAAGCGTCCGCGCCGGCTAGTCGGCGTATGCGCCGGTTCACCGATCTCGGCGGTGGGACGCGTGTCGCCGGAGGAAACGCGGTGACGCCGAACTATCAACGACTCTCCGCCGCCGACCTCCAGGAACGCTCCGATCGACTGTGGGATCGATACGCCGACTGTGACCTGTGTGCGTACGACTGCGGCGTCGATCGAACCGCGGGTGAGATCGGCGCCTGCCGGGTCGACGACACCGCTTCCGTCTCCTCGTACTTCCCCCACTTTGGGGAGGAAAACTGCCTGAAGGGGAGCCACGGCAGCGGAACGATCTTCCTCGCCAACTGTAACATGACCTGCGTCTTCTGCCAGAACTTCGAGACGAGCCATGAGGCCCAGGGCGAGGAGGTCACCCCCGAGGAGATCGCCGAGATGGCGCTCGCCCTCCAGTCGAAGGGCTGTCACAACGTCAACTTCGTCTCGCCGACCCACCACGCGCCGCACCTGGTCGAGGCCGTCCGCATCGCCCGCGAACGCGGCCTCGATCTGCCGATCGTCTGGAACTGCGGCGGCTACGAACGCCCCGAGATCCTCGCCGAACTCGAGGGGATCGTCGACGTCTTCATGCCCGACGTCAAGTGGGGCGACGACGCCGCGGCGACCACGTACTCGAAGGCGCCGGGTTACTGGACGAACGTGCAGGAGTCGCTCCGGGAAATGCACCGCCAGGTTGGCGACCTCGAGTTCGACGCCCACGGGCTGGCGACCGGCGGGCTTCTCGTCCGTCACCTCGTGATGCCGAACCACGTCGAGAGCGCGAAGCGCGTCCTGACCTACGTCGCAGAGGAACTCTCCACGGAGACGTACGTGAACGTCATGGCGCAGTACACGCCGTACTACAAGGCGAAATCCGAGGAGCGCTACGAGGAGATCGGCCGCGGGATCACCCACGAGGAGTACCGCACGGTCGTCGAGCACGCCCGCGAGGTCGGCCTCACCCGGGTCGAGACCGACGAGGCCAGGCTCCGGTAGTCGCCCGGTCACGCGATCACCTCCAGCCTCGGGAAGTAGGGACGATTAAGTATCGTCACCCCGGAGGGCACACCATGAGTCTGGGACAGCGCGTCTCGAGCGACCACCAGCTCGCCCGGCTCCTCCAGATCGGTGTCGTGCTGGAGGAGGTGGTCGAGTCACGCGCCGCCCACCACCTCGAGTCGCTGCCCGAGGGTGAACGAGCGGCACTCGACGATGAGGTGCGCGCGCTGCTCGCCGAGGCCGCAGAAGAGTCGGCGGAACACCGCGAACGACTCGAGGCACTGATCGACGACCTCGAGGCCGAGACGGTCCCCTACGAGGAGATCAACGCGCTGGTCACCGCCCGGTACGGCCCGCCGGAGGACACCGACGGCGTCCTCTACGATCAGCTGTGTAACGAGGAGACGGCGTACAAGTTCTACGACGATCTCATCGAGGCGATCGAGGCTTCGGACACCGAGTTCGCCGTCGATCGCGAACGCGTCCTCGAGACGCTTCGTGAGATCCGCGAAGAGGAGAAAGAGGGTGCCGAGGAAGTGACCGAACTGATGGAGCGGTTAGCATGAACGGGGCGACGAGCACGGACGGTGATCAGGCGTGAACACGGCAGATCAGTATCTCAAGGCGGTCTACCTCGCACAGCGACTCGAGGATGGCCCCGCCTCGACCGGCACGCTCGCCGACATGCTCGAGGTGAGCCCCGCCAGCGTCAACGAGATGATCGGCAAACTCGAAGAGCGCGGCCTCGTCGAGCACGAGAAGTACAAGGGCGCACGGCTGACCGACGAGGGACTCGAGCGCGCCCACCACGCCCTCCAGACGTACTGTATCATCGAACGATTCCTCGCGAACGTCCTCGAGGTCGAACACTTCAGGGAGGAAGCCCGCGCCTTAGAGAGCGTCATCGACGACACGGTCGCTGAACGCCTCGACACGATCATCGACCGACGTACGGAGTGTCCCGACTGTTTCGACCCGGAAGCGGACTGCTGTCGCTACCTCGAAGTCCCCCAGACAGACTAGTGCTTTGCCAAGCCTGACCTGCGGGGTCGAATTCGTCGCCGAAGGCCGGTTCGACCTCGCAGTCGACGCTTGGCGGAGTACTAGCGCGAAACGAGGTCGTCGTACCTCGAGCGTTCGATCCGATAGGACCCACAGTGCGGACACTGCTGTCTGTTCAGCTCGAACGACTCGCCGCAGTGTCCACACTCGTAGAGTCCCCCGCGACCGCGCTCGCGAATGAGGTTCTTCATGCGACGGCTGAGCGTCATCAGTGCGATCTGTTACCGACCACCTGGGGAGACGGTATAGTTATCGATCACGTACCGGCGACGTCACGTCTCAGCACCCTCGATTCGCCGACCGACTGGTGTTTGGTGACATGTAGCATAGATCCGCTCGAGCGGTCGACGACGGACATCGCCGTCACCTTCGGCGTGTCGGTCCCGTATCGTGACGAGCCCGTAACCAGTCATTACTGCAGCGAGTGACGCCGCCGGTTCGTAGTAGAGAGCTGTTATACCGTCGGAACCGTCAACAGCGCGCTCGAGGCGGCTCGCCGTCGTGAAAAGTAACACTATTGTGCTCGCTGACCCTACCGTCGGCTGCAGTCCCGTGGTGTAGTGGCCAATCATAACGGCCTTTGGAGCCGTTGACGGCGGTTCGAATCCGCCCGGGACTATTTTCGCGCGAACAACCCCGTGAGCGCGAAATACGTCCAGCGGATTCGAGCCCAGAAGGCGAGAGGATTCGAGCCTTCGCGGTTCGAATCCGCCCGGGACTATTTTGCGCCGAACAATTTCGTGAGGCGCAAATATCCTCGGCGGTTCGAACGAGAGAAGACGCAGCGCGAACGGAGTGAGCGGTCGTCTTCGCGTTGTTCGAATCCGCCCGGGACTATTTTCGCGCGAACGAGGTGCGCTCGAGTATCGTCGATCGTGATCGTCGGGAAGCAGTCGCCGCCTTCGGGCTCAAGCCGACTGTCGAGTGATGACGGTCCCAAATCGACGTTCGCAGGGATTGATGAGTGGCACAATCCTGATTGGGACACGTGATGTATCGAACGTGTGTCAATGTCTGACGAATCCGTCAAAGAACGAATCCGATATCGGCAGGAACACTCCGTCGATCCCGAGGCGTTCCTCCGTGACGCCGGGGCGATCCGGCCGGCCGACGGGGACGAGCAGCTCCGGTTCACGTCCTCGTTCGAGTCTCGAGTGGCCTACCACCTCGAGCGGTTCCGTCGGGAGGGCGTCGATACGGCGGTCGTCGCGGGGATTTTCGGCGTCGACGAGGCGGATGTCGAGGCCGTCGAGCGGCCGTACGTCGCGTTCAAGATCGTGTATACGGTCCGTAGCTGGCCGTCGAAGGGGGCGCTCGTGTTCGACGCCGCAACGGATGCGACGCTCCGCGAGCGAAGCGACGAGTGGAGCGCGGTCCCGCCGCGACAGCGGTATCGAATCTTACAGTCACTGCGGTCGTTTCAGGACGAGTGTTTCTTCTGTTCCGGGGAGATCGCGTTCGACGACGAACCGGTCGAGTCCTGTTGTAGCGAACGGCGGGTGCTGCGGCTCTACTGTGCGGGGTGTGACCGTCGGTTTCTCGAGTTCGCCGTCGACCGAGCCACGGGAGACAGCGTCGGGACGGCGTCGGGCGGTGACCCATCTGCAGCCCACGACTGAAACGAGTTGTCGAATTGTCAGTCGTCCGCGGCAGCCTCGCTCCGGTCGTCGTCGGGCGCCTCGAGTTCGCTGCTGCGATATGGCTCGTCGTAGAGCAGGCAGGCAACTTCCTGCGTCCCGTCGACCGCGAATAACTCGGGATTGGTCGTCTCACACGGAGAGACGAACCCGTCGTCGAGCGTTTCGGCGGCGGCGGTCGGTCCCGCTTCGTGGAGGGTTTCGATCGCGTCGCTGAGCTGTGCTTCGGCATCGGGGGCCGGGAGCCGGGACGGAATGCCGAACGCCGAGCGAACCGCGTCGTCTACCGTTCCGATGTCTTCGTCGTCGAGTCCGAGGCGTAACTCTCCCTCGGGTCCCAGGCTGACGAGTTCTGCGATCGAGGTCGCCTCCCGGGCGCGGAGTTTGAGGTCCAGGATCGACCGCCACGTCGACTGCTCGAGATCCATCCCATCCGGCGGGATCACCCGATGACAGCGGGTGTGAAAGCGACACCCGTCGGGGGGATCGATCGGGGACGGGACCTGGCCCTCGAGCAGGATCTTGTTCCCCACCCACGCGGGGTCCGGCTCCGGAATCACGGACAGCAACGCCTCCGTGTACGGGTGACGAGGTGTCGCGAACAGTTTCTCCGTCCGTCCCACTTCCGCAATCTCGCCGAGGTACATCACCGCGACCCGGTCTGAGATGTGCTCGACGACGCTCAGGTCGTGGGCGATGAATATGTACGAGAGCCCGAACTCCGTCTGGAGGTCCTCGAGGAGGTTGAGGATCTGTGCCTGGACGCTGACGTCGAGTGCGCTGACCGGCTCGTCACAGACGATCACCTCGGGATCGACCGCGAGCGCGCGGGCGATGCCGATTCGCTGACGCTGCCCGCCCGAAAACTCGTGGGGATAGCGGTGTGCGTGACTGGGGTTCAGTCCGACGGTCTCGAGGAGGTCGTAGATGCGGTCGGTTCGCGCCTCGCCCTCCGCGATGTCGTGGATGTCGAGCGGTTCGCCGATGATGTCGCCGACGGTCAGTCGCGGGTTCAGGCTCGAGAACGGATTCTGAAAGATGTACTGGAGGTCCGTCCGGAGGTCCCGGAGTGCGGAACTCGAGAGGTCGGTCAGTTCGATCTCCTGGACCGAGCCGTCTTGCTGTTCGTTCCGGTAGGTGATCGAGCCGGCGGTCGGCTCGACGAGCCTGAGAAGCGCTCGACCGAGCGTGGTCTTGCCACAGCCACTCTCGCCGACGATTCCGAGGGTTTCGCCCTGATACAGTTCGAGGTCGACGTCCTCGACCGCCCTGACCTGCTGGGAGCGGCCGAGCAGGGTGTCGACGAAACTACCCTCCGACTCGTAGTACTTCGTCAGCCCGTCGACCGTGAGGATCGGCTCGTCAGCCATCGGACTCACCCGGCGAGAGCCGGCTGGGTTCGACCGGATCGTCGACGGTCACCGAGAACGAAAGGTCACTCGAGAGATCGCCGGTGTGGGCGAGACATCGCGACGCCCGTTCGGTCTCCGGTCCCGCCTTGCGTCCGGTTCTCGGCTCGACCAGGGGTGGCTCTTTCCGCTTGCAGACGTCCTCTGCGTACGGACAGCGCGGGTGGAACCGACAGCCGGAGGGTACGTCGATCAGATCGGGCATCGTTCCGGAGATGGCCTCCAGCCGTCTGTCGCCGGTCCCCATGCGTGGGATCGACGCCATCAGGCCAACGGTGTAGGGATTCTGCGGGTCGTAGAACAGCTCCTCGACGGACGCTTTCTCGACGGCCTGCCCGGCGTAGAGGACCATCACTCGGTCACAGACTTCGGCGATGACGCCGAGATCGTGGGTGATCAGCTGGACGGCCGTGTCGAACTCGTCGGCGAGTTCCGTGAGCTCCTCGAGGATCTTCGCTTCCGTCATCACGTCGAGTGCCGTCGTGGGCTCGTCGGCGATCAACAGGTCCGGATCGCACGAAAGCGCCATCGCGATCACCACTCGTTGTTGCATGCCGCCGGAGAAGTTGTGTGGATACTCGTCGTAGCGCGAGGCGGCGTCGGGGATGCCGACCGTGTCGAGCAGTTCGATCGTCTCGGCTCTCGCTTCTTCTTCGTCGTATCCGAGGTGGTGACGCATCGCCTCTGCGATCTGTTCGCCGACCGTATAGACCGGGTTCAACGCCGTCTGGGCGTCCTGGAAGATCATGGCGATGCGATTGCCCCGGATCTGCCTGAGTTCCGCTTCGCTCAGCTGGAGTAAGTCCGCTCCCTCGAGGAGGATCTCGCCGCTTTCGATCACACCCGGCGATTCGATCAGTCGGAGCAGCGACAGCGCCGTGACGCTCTTGCCGGCCCCGCTCTCGCCGACGATGCCGAACTTCTCACCCCGCTCGATCGTGTACGAGAGGTCGTCGACCGCCCTGACGACGCCTTCCTGGGTGTAGAAGTTGACCGTGAGATCTCTCACTTCGAGCAGCGTCATTAGCCACCACCCATCTGTGTCGTTTCGCCGCCCTGTGCGTCGAGGGCGTCGTTGACGGCGTCACCGATCATGTTCATCGCCATCACGAAGATGAAGATCATGATCCCGGGGAAGAAGGTCGCCCACCACCGCCAGGTGCCGCCGGCGGAGACGATGGTATCGCGTTCGGTCTCGAGCATCGTCCCCCACTCCGGCGTGTCGGCGGTGAAGCCGAGCCCAAGGAAGCCGAGGGCGGCGACGCCGATGACGACGACCCCGATGCTGAGGGTGGCCTGGACGATCACCGGAGCGATGGCGTTCGGAACCACGTGTCGGAACAGGACGGTGCGGTCTCGAGCACCGAGTGCCTTGGCTGCGAGCACGTACTCGTTTTGTTTCACCTTGAGGATCTCACCGCGGATCAGGCGAGCGTAGATGGCCCAGCCGGGGAGCGCGAACGCCGCGACGAGTTCCCAGTAGCCGCGGCCGATCATCGCGATGATGACCAGCGCGAGGACGAGGCCGGGGAACGCGAACACCATGTCGACGATACGCATCAGCACGTCGTCGATTTTGCCACCGAAGTAGCCCGAAACCCCACCGTAGACGACGCCGAACGATGCGGCGAGCACCGTCACGATGAGGCCGATGGAGACGCTGAACCGGGCACCGTACATCACTCGTGAAAGCATGTCACGGCCGAGTCGGTCGGTCCCCATCGGGTGTGCCAGGGAGGGCGATTCGTAGGGTGCGCCCACACCGGTGTTCATGGGATCGAACGGGCTCAGCGCGATCGGCTGGACGGCGTATCCCCAGGCCGTAATCGGCCTGGCGAAGATGGCCGAGACGACCATTACCAGGACGATAAGCGCGCCGAGCAGTGCGAGTCGATCACGAACGATCTGGCGGACGACCCGATACCAGCGACTCTCCACGTCCGTCCTGGCGTCGTCGTCTACCACCGGCACCTCTTCGCGGTCGACTGTGTGTTCTCCGTGGAAGCCTTCGATCTGAATTCGACCTCGTTTCGTGGACATAGTATCAGTACTCGTCTCTGATCCGCGGATCGAGAATCGCGTAGACGATGTCGGCCAGCAGGTTGGCGAGGATGATCGCCAGGCCGGTGAGCAACGTAATTCCCATGATGAGGTTCACCTCGCGAACGTAGATCGCCTCCACGAACAGGTGGCCGAGTCCGGGCCATCCGAACACGACTTCGACGACGACCGCGCCGGCGATGATGTTGGCCGTCAGGAAGGCGGCGACCGTCACGACCGAGATGAGCGAGTTCCGCAGGACGTGTTTCAAGAGCACGGTCCGCTCGGGCAGCCCTTTCGCCCGTGCGGCCGTAACGTACTCTCTGTTCAGTTCTTCGGCCATCGAGGTCCGCATGATCCGCATGATGTTCGCGGAGGCGGCCGTCCCGATGGTGACACCCGGCAGTACCAGCCACCACAGCATCGATCGAGACAGGAGCGGTTCCTGCGGATTGAGCACCGGCCAGAGGTCGAACCTGACGGCGAAGATCGCGATGAGCATCAGGCCGAGCCAGAAGTTAGGAATCGAGATGCCCGCCAGCGCCACGAAGCGGCTGGCGTCGTCGGCCACCTTCCCCTTCTTCGCCGCCGCGTAGATTCCGGTGGGAATCGCGATGAGGAGCGCGAACACCCAGCCGAAGAGGCCGAGCGCGATCGTCTCGGGCAATCGACCCCAGATCAGCGGTCCGGCGTCGGGGCCGAACGTGTACGCCTCGCCGAAGTCGCCCTGCAGGACGTCGGTGAGCCAGTCGACGTACTGGACGTACACCGGACGATCGAATCCGAGGTCGCGGCGAAGTTGCTCTTCCTGGCCCGGTTGTACGTCCGGGTTCAACCCGATGATGAGGTCTACCACGTCCGTCGGCGTGAGATGAACGAGGCCGAACGTGATGACGGAGACACCGAACAGTACCGGGATCGAAACGAGCAGCCGGTGGAGGATAAACCGACGAAGACTCATTTTTGAACGGGTAAATACGTCTGCGCTACCGGTTCAGCCACGTGATCTGTTCGTCGTACGGGGCGTGGAACGACCACTCGACGTGCTGGCGGCGGTCGACGTAGATGTTGAAGCCCTCGACGTCGGGGCCAACGACGGCCGTCTCGAGCGAGAAGTCGACCATCGTCGTCGCGGACTCCTCGACGATGGTCGGCCAGATCTCGTCGTACAGCTCCCGCCGGGTGTCCTGGTCCTCTGCGGCGTCGACGGAGAACCGGCAGGCGCGATAGTCGTCCATCCAGTCGAACGTACCGTCCGGGAAGAACCAGTTGCAACAGATGTTGTGGTTGTCCGGATCGTGTAAGGCCTCGTTGTAGCCGTGGGGCTCCCAGGTGCCCGCCAGGCCGATCACGGTGGCGGCGTTTCGTTCGGAGTAGTCGAAGCGAGAGCCGTCGACCTGCAGCATCGTGGTCGACCACTCGCCGATGTCCGCCGGCGTCTCCATCGTGGCGTCGAACAGCCCGCTCTCGTTGAGCTCGCTGACGATCAGCGTCACCTTGTCCTGTCGGGTCTCGTCGTCGGCGTTGGTCTCGATGGTGACCTCGACCGGCGGATCGAGGGGACTCTCCTCGATCAGTTCCTCGGCCGCGTCGTGGTCCGGTTCGGCCGGCAGTGCCCAGTCCGACGCGACGAGTTCATCGTAGGTCCCCTGGGTGGCGAGCGCCGACGGCGGTTCCGGGATCGGAACCTGGCCGGGTTCACCCCAGCCCATGTCGACCACGTCGACGATCTCCTGTCGCGGGATCAGGTGTGCCAGTGCCTGCCGCACTTCCTGGTTCGCGAAGGCCCCGCCCTCGTCGGTGTCCTCGAGCGGGAACGACATGAACTTGAAGCCAGTGGCGGGCTGGGAGTCGACGGTGAAGTCGGGATCCTGGTCGAACGCGTCACGCTCGGCG
Source organism: Natronobeatus ordinarius (assembly GCF_024362485.1). NCBI lineage: Archaea > Methanobacteriati > Methanobacteriota > Halobacteria > Halobacteriales > Natrialbaceae > Natronobeatus > Natronobeatus ordinarius. Next base: position 1,783,481 of record NZ_CP101456.1, read on the forward strand.
GCCGGCAACTCGTACGCGAGATCGATCGATCCGTCCTGGAGGCCGGCGACGCGCGTTCCTTCCTCCGGGACGAACCGGATGTTGATCTCGTCGATGACCGGTGCTTCGGGGAAGTCGTCGGGGCCGTCCCACCACGCTTTGTTCTCGAGGCCGACCGTCTCGAGCCAGTAGTTGTCGCTGCGCTCGAGGAGGACCTGCTCGCCTTCGGTATACTCGACGATCTGGTACGGACCCGTCCCGACCCAGTCTTCGGGCTCGAGTTCGCCCGGTGGGACGTCGTGTTGCGCTTCGGGAAAGATCGTCACGGGCGCCTCGAGCAAGGCACCCGCATCCGGCAGCTGATGGTACAGCTCGAACTCGTAGCCGTCCTCGCCCTCTGGAGCTTCGGCGTGTAAGAAGGCGTCGACGACCTGGCCGTGGAGGAGGCTGTCGACGTGGCGGTCGTAGGAGCCGATCAGGTCGCCTGCGGTCAGCTCCGTGCCGTCGTGGAACTCGATTCCCTCGTGGAAGCGGCCGCGAACCATCGTTCCGTAGACGCCGTCGTCGACGGCGTCGCCAGCTTCGTCACGGGTGAGTACGCGGACGGTATCGCCTTCCTCGAGGTCACCCTCGGCCGCGGCGGCCATGTCCTCGGGATGGTGGATCAACACCGTGTTCGGCCAGTCAACTTCCTCGAGAACCGGTACGAAGACGCCTTCGTCCTCGTCTTCCTCGAGTTCCTCGATCTCGAGTTCCCGCATGTACGGCTCGTAGTCGAGTTCGTCGACGTCCTGTGCCTCGACGAGTTCGTACTCCTCGGCCATCCAGTTGTGTAACTCGCCGTCGAGGGACATCTCGTAGACGTCGTCGTAGACGGCGTTGAAGATGATCGAGTCGTCCGCGAGGACGGACATCACGAAATCCACGTGGTCCATCCCTGCCCGCTCGATGGCCAGTTCCAGTCGGCCCCCTTCCTGAATCTCGGCTGGATCGGCTACCTCGTCGTCGTCCCCTCCTTCTTCGTCTTCGTCGTCTTCGAATCCGGCACACCCGGCTGTCACGACGGCGCCGGTGGCCGCGATTCCCTGCAGGAGACGTCGACGGTCGATACTTCCTGTCCGTACGTTGGATTCGTCGGTTGCTGGTGTAGTCATGAGCACCCCGCCTCGACGCACCCCGAGGAACCCGGCGGTTCCACCCGGCGTGAAACCACACAGGTGCACCCCGAAGATGCCATAGCATGACATGTTTCTCCGAGTTAAAAGCTCTTACTAAATGATAACTATAGTTCACATTTTACTAAATGGCTGGTATAAATTTGAATCGCGTTCGGAGATTTATACTGCCGTTTCACACGTACGATGAAAGAACGATTTGTGAGTGGGCGAGGGGTGACTGCGGTGAGTCGTGTGAACGCACCCTGCCCGTCATCCGGCATGCGCTCCGATCGTCATCCGGCATGATACGAAATGCGCTACACGAGGTCCGTGTACGCGCACGAGACTCGCCATTGGGACCTCCGAAGCTGGTGAACTCGTCCACGAGGAACCGACTCGGTTTCGAGGGTAACGGGCAGCCGATGAGCGCTCGACGTGCCTACCAGTGAGTCCTCAGTCGTACGGGTATCGTGCCTGGTGTCCGCACTCACAGGTGATCACGACGTGGCCGTTCTGCAGCCTGACGCGGGCGTTCGTCCCGGGCCTGAGGTAGGCGTCACAGGCGTCACAGGTGAACCGCCTGAACGTCCGGGGGAGCGAGAGGCGGTTCCGTTCGGCGACCCGGCGAGCGAGACGGACGTAGTAGCGCGCACGATCGTCCTCGCCCGCCGCCGCGGCCGCTCGAGCGAGTTCCTCGAGCCGTTCGATTCGCTCTTCGGCGACGCCCATGGTTCGATACTTTCGGCGTCGCCCCTATCGGTCTTGCGTTCCGGCGCGTCGGCGTCGCCGCAGTTGGGCGGTGCGGCGAGCCAGGAGACGCAATCGGAGAGCCGCACATACGCGTCTCGACGGGCCCGTCGGACGGCACCTTCCCCGACGCAAATCACCCCGATCGACGCGGTACGCTCGGCTTATGGGTCGGCTCCGGCCGAATTGTCGATCCGAGGTTCGCCTGCCTCGGTTGCGACTCCGTGTGAGTTATCGTCACAATACTGTTATCAGTTGGGAGAAAATATCTGACTGCTATGAGTCGGTGCCCTCCAGCCGCTGACTCCCGTGTCAGCCGTCGCTCCTTTCTCGGGGCGATCGCGACGACGGGGCTAGCGCTCTCCGCGAGTGGTTGTATGGACGTGGTACAGAGCGCCGTCAGCGGGAGCCGAACCGAGCGGTCGTCGATCACGCTCGCGACGGTCCCCTCCGACGGCGACCGGGAAGGCGTGCAACTCGCTCGAGCACTCGCCGAGAACCTCGAGGCCGTCGGCCTGGCCGTCGACATCGACTACCTCTCTCCCGTCGAGTTCTACCGGACGGTGCTGCTCGAGGGGGCGTTCGACTGCTACGTCGGTCGCTACCCCGCTTTCACGGATCCTGACGTCCTCTACGAGGCGCTCCACTCCCGGTACGCCGACGAATCGGGCTGGCAGAACCCGTTCGGGTTCTCCAACACGGCGGTCGACGATCTCCTCGAGGAACAACGGACGACGGGAGGTGAGCGCCGCCGGGAGGTCGTCGTGGCGTTGCTCGAACGACTCACGGAAGAACAGCCGTTCGTACCGATCTGCGTCCCAGACGAGGTACGTGCCGTCCGGACGGACCGATTCGACGGCTGGGAGGGATCGCACCTCGCCACCCGGCTCGGCTACCTCGGTCTCACGTCGGGGGGCGACGACGCCGAGTTGACGACGGTCGTCACCGACTCGCGTCCGACGCGAAACCTCAACCCCGTCGCGGCTCACTACCGGACTCACGGGCCGATCGTCGACCTGCTGTACGACTCGCTCGTCACGGCGGACGAAGACGCGTACCGACCCTGGCTCGCGACGTCGATCGAGTGGGACGAGGGGATGGCAGCGATCACGCTCAGGGACGACCTCCGATTTCACGACGGCGAGAACCTCACAGCCGCGGACGTCGCGTTCACCTACCAGTTTCTCGAGGACACCACCCTGGGTGCGGACGTCGTTCCGTCGCCGGCCCCGCGGTATCGTGGCCGCTCGTCGATGGTCGAGGCGGTCGAGGTCGTCGACGAGCGGATGCTGTCGATCTCGGTCGACGCGGGGGACGACGTCCGGGAGCGGGCACTCACGGTCCCCATTCTCCCCGAACACGTCTGGCGCGAACGAGTCGAGGCCGCGACCGACGCCGATCCAGCGGTCCGGCAGGGTCGATGGGAGGCGGTGACTGACGAGTTCGCTCCCCCGATTGGAAGCGGCCCGTTCGTCCTCGACGATCGATCCGAACGCGATCACCTGACGCTCACGCGGTTCGAGGAGCACTTTACGCTCACCGACGACGCGCTCCCCGGCCCGACCACGGAGACAGTACGGATCGACGTCGAGCCCAGCAGTTTATCGGCCGTCGAACAGGTCGCCGACGGGACGGCCGACGTGACGACGTCGACGCTCGAGACACACGCCATCGAGGCGGCGACCGACCGGGAGACGGTCGAGGTACTCGAGTCGCCGTCCCGGACGTTCTACCACGTCGGGTTCAACGTTCGCCGCGAGCCGTTCACCACACCACAGGTTCGTCGCGCCGTCGCGGGACTCGTCGACGCGGCGTGGCTCGTCGACGCGGTCTTCGACGGCCGTGCGACGCCGGTCGCGTCGGCGCTCTCGGATGACTGGCTTCCGGATTCGATCGCAGACGAGCGGCCGGCCACCACGTTCTTCGGCACCGACGGCGACCTCGACGTCGAAGCCGCTCGAGCGGTCTTCGAGGACGCCGGGTTCCGGTACGATCCAGCGCACGACCGCCTGGTGAGACGCTGATGCTCACGGGCATCCTCGCTCGAGTACTGCTCGTCGTGGTCGTCATGCTGGCCGTCTCGATTCCGCTCGTCGTGGGCCGCGACCGGCTTACGCGAACGGCTCGAGCGTGGCGACCACGACTGCAGACGGCGGCCCCGATCGCCGCCGTCCTCGTCGTCGCCCTGTTGTTCAACCGGGTCGCCCGGGAGGCGTTTCCATCGATCTCCTGGCAGATCGGCTGGAACGCGACGTCGACGTTCCATCGACTCGAGGGCGACTCGATCCTCGTCTTTCAGTCGTACGCGACGTCGGAGCTGACGGCGTACTTCACGTTCGTCTACGTCTACGGCTACGTCTTCTTGCTCGTCTTCCCCCTGGTCGCGTACTTCGCACTGTCGAACACCCGATACCTTCGCGAACTGCTGGCCGCGTACACGTTCAACTACACGCTCGGGCTGGTCTGTTACGTGTTCGTCATCGCGTACGGCCCTCGAAACGTGATGCCGGAGCTGCTCGACACCGTGCTCTACGACGCCTACCCGCAGTATCAACACCTTACCCGGGAGGTCAATCACAACACGAACGTCTTCCCCTCCCTGCACACGTCGCTCGCGACGACGGTCGCCATCTTCGCCTACCGGACGCACAGTGAGTATCCGACGTGGACGCCCATCGCGGTCGTCCTTGCAGGCAGCGTCGCGCTCTCGACGATGTATCTGGCGATCCACTGGGCGATCGACGTCGTGGCCGGCGTCGTCCTCGCGGCCGTCAGCGTCGCGCTTGCGGCGACCGTCGTCGGGCGCGTGTCGCTTTCGCTGAGCCGTGAGCGCCTGTCACGCACGTTCCGGCGGGAGTGACCGAGCTCTCCTCGCCCCCGGGTGTGCGCAATACTGTTATAGCGGAGCGGCCAAACTCCGGTGAGATCCAGATGGATTCGGGACCGATCACTCAGACCGACGGCACGAGCCGTCGAGCTCTCCTCGCAGCGGCCGCAACCGGCGTCACGGCCGCAACGGCGGGCTGCGTTCGACAGGCCCGAAGCGTCATCACCCGCGACGCCGTCGATCGACTCTCGGTGACGATCGCGACCGTTCCATCCGACTACGACAGGGAAGCCGTACAGCTCGCCCGCCGGCTCGGCGACAACCTCGAGGCCGTCGGCATCGGCGTCTCCATCGACTTCCTGGCTCGCGATGAGTTACCCCGCGCGGTGCTCGTCAACCACGATTTCGACCTCTACGTCGGTCGCCACCCCGACTTTACCGATCCCGACTTCCTCTACGAGGCGCTTCACTCCCGGTACGCCGACGAGTCGGGCTGGCAGAACCCCTTCGGCTTCACGAGTATGGCGTTCGACGAACTGCTCGAACGCCAGCGCACCCTCGAGGGTGAGCCACGACGGGGGGCCGTCGTCGACGTTCTCGAGGGGGTAGCCGAAGAACAGCCGTTCGTGCCGATCTGCGTCCCCGAAGAATACCGTCTCGTGCGCGACGATCGGGCCGGAGGTTGGGACGACGGCCACCTGGCGACCCGGCTCGGCTATCTCGGACTCGAGACGCCGGAGCGAGACGCGGAACTCCGGGCGGCCATCGTGGACACGCGGCCGACGAAGAACCTGAACCCGCTCTCGGTCGAGTACCGGGAACAGGGGACGGTCGTCGACCTGCTGTACGACTCGCTCGGCACGGTCGACGACGGCGAGCTTCGCCCGTGGCTCGCTCGCTCCTGGGAGTGGGACGGCTCGACGGCGACCGTCGAACTCAGGGAGGGCGTCCGCTGGCACGACGGTGAGGCACTCACGGCCGCGGACGTCGCGTTCACCTACCGGTTGCTCGAGGACACCACGCTCGGCGACGGATCGGTCCCGTCACCCGCCCCACGGTATCGCGGGCTCACCTCACTCGTCGACGAGATCGAGCTCGAGGACGAGCACACGCTCTCGCTCTCGGTGACTGCAGGGCCCGACGTCGGATCGCGGGCGTTCACCGTCCCGATCCTGCCCGAACACGTCTGGGCCGACCGGACGGACGAGGCGTCGATTCCCGGCGTTCGAGTCGCTCAGGGAACGACCGAGGCGCTCGTCACGGACAACGTCCCGCCCGTCGGGAGCGGTCCGTTCGCGTTCGCCGAGCGAACCGAACGCGACGTGCTCGTCCTCGAGCGGTTCGACGACCACTTCACGACGACCGACGACGCGCTCCCCGGCGCGACCGTCGAGCGACTCCGAATACTCGTCCACCCCCGAAGCACCTCGGCGATCGAGGCCGTCGAGGCGGGCGACGCCGACGTCACCATCACGCCGCTCGAGGCGTACTCGGTCGAGACGGTGTCCGAATCGTCGTTGGTTCGACTGCTCACCTCCCCGTCGACGACGTTCTACCACGTCGGGTTTAACGCCAGAAACGCCCCGTTCAGCAACCCCTACTTCCGGCGAACGGTGGCCGGCCTCCTCGACAAGGCGTGGCTCGTCGAGGAGGTGTTCGAGGGATACGCTCGGCCGATCGCGACGCCAGCCACCGACGCGTGGACCCCCGACTCGCTCGCGTTCGAGGGCGAAGACCCGGCCGTCCCCTTCTTCGGCTCCGATGGCGAACTCGACGAGCGGGCGGCGAGATCGGCGTTCGAGGAGGCGGGCTTTCGCTACGACGAGGAGGGGCACCTCCTCGCGAGACACTGACCCTGACCATGCTCATTCGCGTCCTCTTCCAGTTGACCGTCGTCGTCGCCCTCATGATCCTCGTCGCGACGGCCGTCGTCGTCGGCCGCGACCGACTCGCCCGAACACGACGGGAGTTCCGAGCGCGAGTGAAGGCGGCGGCACCGATCACCGCCGTACTCGCCGTCGTCTTGCTGTTCAACGGCGTCGCCCGGGAGACGGTACCCGATATCTCGTGGACGATCGGCTGGGAGGTGACCGGGACGATCTACGAGTTCGAGGGCGAGTTCATCGTCTGGCTCCAGGACCTGGCGACGCCGTGGACGACGGCGTACTTCTCGTTCGTCTACGTCTACGGCTACGTCTTCTTGCTCGTGTTCCCCCTGATCGCGTACTTCGCGCTGGCAGACACCCGACCGCTTCGCGAGCTGTTGACTGCGTACACGCTCAACTACGTGCTCGGGCTGGTCTGTTACGTGCTTATCATCGCCTACGGGCCCCGGAACGTGATGCCCGAACTCGTCGACGCCTTGCTGTACGACACGTACCCGCAGTACCAGCACCTCACCCGGCAGGTCAACCGAAACACCAACGTCTTCCCTTCGCTGCACACCTCCCTCGCCGCCACGGTCGCCTTCATCGCCTACCGGACCAGGGACGTCTACCCGGTCTGGTTCGCCGTCGCGACCGTCCTCGGGCTCAGCGTCGCGGTCTCGACGATGTACCTCGGCATCCACTGGGTGGTCGACGTCGTCGCGGGCATCGTTCTCGCGGCCGTCAGCGTCGTCCTCGCCGCCCACTTCGTCGGCCGCTGGTCGATCACCGAGCGACTCGAGCACCGGTGGCCCTTCGCCAGCGGCTGATCACCCGTCCTCGAGAAACGCCTCGTCGCCGTGGGTCTCCCGGAGCTCCCGGAGGTGTGCTCGTCCCTCGAGCAACCGCTCGGTCGGTTCGGCGTAGGTGTACTCGAACATGTCGTCGGGGTCGCCCTCGTAGGCTTCGGCGCGATCGACGGCGTCGGCGAGCGTCTCGTCGATCGCCGACTCGATGGCGTCGATCCGTTCGTCCTCGAGCAGACCCCGCTCTCGGAGGTAGGCTTCGAAGCGTGCGATCGGGTCGCGTTCTTTCCACTGGTTCACCTCCGCCTCGTTCCGGTAGACGGTCGGATCGTCCGCCGTCGTGTGTGCGCCAAAGCGGTACTGGACGGCCTCGACCATCGTGGGTCGCGCCTCGCCGTCGGCCGGGTTCGCGGCCCGCTCGCGGACCGCCTCGGTCACGACGTACGTCGCGAGCGGGTCCATCCCGTCGACCTGGATCCCGTCGAAGCCGTAGGCGCGGGCTTTCCCGGCGAACGTCGCTGACGCCGTCTGCTTCTCTCGGGGCGTCGAGATCGCCCACTGGTTGTTGTTACAGAAGAAGACGATCGGGACGTCGTAGACGCCCGCGAAGTTCGCCGCCTCGTGGAAATCCCCCTCCGAGGTCGACCCTTCCCCGAAGTGAACGAGGGTGACGCCGTCGTCGCCGTTCAGTTTCGCCGCCCACGCGTACCCGACCGCGTGGGGGAGGTGCCCGCCGATCGAAATGTTGAGCGGGAAGACGCCGACGTCGGGCAGCGCCGCGTTCCCGACCTCGTGACCCATCCAGTACAGCAGGTACTCCCACGGGAACCCTCGCGAGAGAACGGCCCCGTGCTCGCGATACTGGTAAGAGATCGTGTCGTCGTCGGCGAGTGCGTACGTCGAGCCGATCTGTGACCCCTCCTGGCCGGCCAGCGAGGCGTACGTCCCCAGCCGCCCCTGGCGCTGGAGGCTGATCATCCGCTCGTCGAAGCGGCGACACAGGCGCATGTCACGGTACATCGATACCAGCGTCTCCTCGTCGAGGTCCGGCTCGAGCGCCGGCGCGACCACGGTTCCGTCGGCATCGAGCACCGACACCTGGTCGTCCGGTGCCCGGTCGAACACGCCCACGCCCCCCGCCTGGTCAGGTACGTCTCGAGTCATCTCCTGGATGCACGGTCGAATACGGTCAGGAAAAAGGTATGGATGAACGACTCACCGGTCACGCCGACGTCCTCACTCGACTGGATCGCCCGGGCTTCGGACGACGAACACCGGGATCGACGCCTTGTCGACGACCCGTTCCGAGACGCTTCCCATCGTGATCTGTTTCTCCCGGGGGCTCTTTCCGTGGGTCCCGATGACGATCAGATCGATGCCGTGTTCGTCGGCGTACTCGAGGATCGCCTTCGACGGCGTCCCGTACTCGACCACCTCGATCGTCTCGAGTCCGGCTTCCGCCGCCCGGTCGCCCACCTCGTCGACGGCCGCCTCGCTCTCGCGCTCGAGTTTCGCTTCGATCTCGGCCCGCGTCTCGCCCGTCGCCGCCTGCACGATCCGGGTGTCGACGATCGAGAGCGCGTGGACGGTCGCGTCGTTGGCTTCGGCGATCGGCAGGGCGTGTGCGAGCGTCTGGTCGACCGTGGCGCTACCGTCTGTCGGAATAAGAACGTCGTCGTACATCGGTATCCTCGACGTGAAGTCAGTCTCTCCCACACACCCCGTCGGCAGAAGTGTTTCGGTCGACGCAGGCGACGGCCGGACGTGATTCGTACCGAGACAGTCAGGCGAAACGTACTTCACGCTTCGAACGAAGGTACTCGATCATGATCGATCCCGCCGCAGTCGGAGTGATGTTGGTCGGCGTGGCGCTGCTGTTCGCCGGCGCGACGCTGTCGAGTTACGGCGTCGGTGCCGTCGGGGCGCTCCTCGGATCGGCCGGCGGCTACCTCGGTGCACCGACCGTCGCCGCGATGGCCGGGCTCGAGGGGGCGATCGTCCCGGCCGCCGGCGTGCTCGTCGGCGCCGGCGTCGGCATCGCCGTCACCTACCTCCTCCTCTCGGTCGCGGCCGCGGCCGTGAGCTTCGTCGTCGGGACGTTCTTCGGACTGGCCCTGGTCGCCCCCGCGCTCGTCGACGGCACGTGGTACCTCGAGTGGGGTGTCGCCCTCCTCCTCGGCGCCCTCGCAGCGATCTTCGGGCTGTTCATGACCCGGACGGCTGCGGTCCTCGTCACCTCGTTCGTGGGGGCGGCGCTCGCCAGCCGGTCGGTGTCTCCCTCGAGCCTCGAGGCCGCGCAGGCGTCGACGAGCCTCGAGCCGCTCCTGTTCGACGTCGGTGCGCCGCTGTTCGTCGGCCTGTTCGCGCTCGGCGTCCTCTCACAGGTCGGGCTGTTCAAATTCGGGTACGTTACGCGAATCGTCCGCATCCTGCCCGGCGTGAGCGTGCTTCGCGACCGGGGCAGACGGAAGAAAGCCGGCGGCTGATCCGGGTCCGTCGGAACGACGACCTGTCCGCTGGTTGTGACGAAACCGACCGCGAACCACAGACTGGTGCCCGTCGGTTCGCTCACCGCCCACCGAATCCGGACACCACACCAACTTACCTCTGGGTAACTGTGTAGCTTACCCAGAAGTTACCAAATGTTGATCATGCTGTGGTACCTCTCTGATTTTTGTACGAATTCGACTGACTATCCAGACAGACCCTACTGATAATACATGGCGACAGAAGACGCAGATCACGACGCGGAACTGGCAACCGAACAACCCGACTCGAGCGTTACGGACGACGAATCAGAGACGGACATCGCTGAGCCGAGCGTCGCGGACGACGAATCGGGGACGGAAGTCGCAGGCGGACTCGAAGAGAACGTCGCCGGTGCGCTGACGTACCTCCTCGGCTTCATCACCGGACTGGTGTTCTATTTCGTCGAAGAGGAGAACGAGTTCGTCCGGTTCCACGCGATGCAGAGTACGATCGTCTTCGGCGGGCTCTTCGGACTGCACATCGTGCTTATGATGTTGAGGTGGGTGTTCGACGCGACCATCCCGTTCGTCGGCTGGCTCATCGCACTGGGGATCGCGTTCGTCCAGACGCTGATCTTCCTGGGAACGCTCGTCCTGTGGCTACTGCTCATGTACAAGGCCTACCAGGGTGAGCAGTGGTCCCTTCCCGTCGTCGGCTCGATGGCCGAAAACCAGGTCTAACGCGTCTCTCGCCAGCACTCCTTCTCGAAGAACCCAGTTTCGAGCGCAGCGACGCGCTCAACAAGCGTGCAATAGCACAGGCCAGCGCTCACGGCGGTCGCCCGACGATCTCTCTCGAGGATGACCGACCGACCGCCGTCCCCGCCGACGCCGACGTCCGCCCCAACCATCGCCACGTCACCCACCGACGCCAGCCTCGAAGGACGACTCGTGGCGACCACGAGCCAGCTCGCTGGCGCCCTCGAGCGCACCCTCGGCGTTCGTCTCGACGAGTCGACGCTCGAGGCCGTCCTGGTCGAACTCGACCGCGGTGGCTCCCTCGAGTGGGTTACGGTCACCCGCGACGGAGAGTACGTCTGGGATCTCACCGCGTTCCCGGATCGACTCGCCGCGGCCGTCGTCGGTCGCCTCGAGGCGGCCCTCAGACGGCGTCTCGACGGCTCATGAGGGGTGCTGGTGGCTGATCTTCTCTGCGACCAGCCCAGGAACCGGCGTCAGACACTGATCGCACTTCCACGTCGGCGCGACGGTACCCGACTCCTTCAGGAGGTCCTGTCTGTACCGAAGCACCGCCCCGCACGTACACCGGTACTCGGTTCTGCTCATACAGTAGCACTCGCTCGTGGAGCGAGGTAAAGTACCTTACCCGCGCCAGGTCAGCACCGACGCCGACCACGTGTAGCCCGTCCCCGCCGCGAGCAGGCAGACCACGTCGCCCGCCTCGAGCAACCCCGCTCGGCGTCCCTCCTCGAGCGCGAGCACCTGGTCGGCGCTCTGGACGTGGCCGTACTCGTCGAGGTAGTAGCCGTCGGTCTCGGGGTCGAGGCCGAGTTCCGCGAGCAGCGTCTCGTGGAACGACCGCTTCATGTGGGTGACGGCGACGAAGTCGAGGGCCGAGCGATCGAAGCCGGAGCGCTCGAGCGCCCGATCGGCCACCTCGAGGTAGTTCGGCAGCGAGACGGGTGCGAGGCGTTCTTTCATCCCCTCGGGGTCGGGAACGTCGAGGTGGTGTCGGCCCGCGGCGACGGTCTCCTCGCTCGTCGGCTCGAGCGAGCCGCCGGCGGGCACGATCACGTCGTGGGCAAACGAGCCGTCGGTGACGGCCGCGTGCTCGTGGACGAGCGCCCGGGTTCGGGAGCCAGGCTCGGCCTCGAGGACCATTGCGGCCGCCCCGGAGCCGAAGTTGAACATGAACGAGGAGCGCTCGTTTTCGTAGTCGATCAGCTCCTCCTCGCGGCTCGCAGTCACGAGCAGGGCGGTCTCGACGGCCTCTGCCCGGAGCTGGGCGGCGACTTGTCGGATCGCGATCGGCGCGCTCGCACAGAGGGTGTGGCTCTCGGTCGCGTAGGCGTTCTCGGCACCGAGGCGCTCACAGACGTTCGCCGCGGCCGACCAGACCACGAAGTCCTTGTACTCGCTGCCGTGATACAACACGAGATCGAGGTCGGTCGCGTCGATCGCGGCGTCCTCGAGCGCCCGTTCGGCGGCGGCGACGCACATGTCGGTCACGTGGTCCTCGTCGGGTGGACAGACCCGTTTCTCGCGGACGCCCATCTTCTCGATCACGACCGACTCGGGAATACCGCTTTGCGCGGCGATCGCCTCGCCGGTCAGGACGTCGTCGGGGAGGTAGCGGCCGTAGCCGGTGAGCCCGACCGCCGTCACGGGTGCACACCCCCGTCGTCCGGTTCGGCCCGTCGCTCGCGGGTGGCGTCGTTCGATACGTCGGCTCGTCGTCGGGTGTCGCTGTGACTGGTGTGGTTCATCGATCGAAGTGCGTGGATTCGCACCTCGAGCTACCGGCGGTAGCGCTCGAGGAGCGTGGGGGCGCGTTTCGCAACGGTGCCGCCGAGTCGGTCGCGGACCGACCCGAGCAGGCCGTTGGGGACGAACAGGACGAACAGCACGAAGACGATGCCCAGATAGAGCGGGGCGCGGCCGTCGACGGCCGAGTTGATCACGTCAGCGAGCGTGAAGCCCGCGATGTCGGTCGCCAGCACGCCCTCCGAGAGCGTCTCGCGGAGATAGGTGGCGACCCCTTCGTTCTCCGTCGAGAGCACGTCCTCGAGCCACTCGTGGAAGACGGTGCCGAACAGTGGGCCGGCGAGGGTGCCGATGCCGCCGACGATCGTGACGATCAGGGCGTCGGCGGTCACGAGGAAGAAGTACGTGTTCTCCGGCGAGACCGACCGCGAGTAGGCGGCAAAGAGCGCCCCCGCGATGGCAGCGAAGAAGGCGCTCATGGCGAACGCACCCATCTTGTACCAGAAGACGTTGTAGCCGATCGCCTCGGCGCGCTCTTCGTTCTCGCGGATGGCGATCATCACCGTGCCAAACGGCGAGTGGATAATTCGCTGCATCGCGAAGTAACAGACGAGGACGACGACCGCCAGCGCGTAGTAGGAGGTCATCGTCGTCGAGATGTCGATGCCGGTACCCAGAACGTTCTCGAAGCTGTCGCCGGTCAGCCGCCCGACCGCGAACGAGAGTGACTCGACGTAGGGGACGCCGATCTCGAGGCCGTCGCCCGAGATCGTCGCTCCTTCACGCGGATTCGCGCTCACGAAGCCCCAGTTCCGAATGAGTTCGTAGAGCACCTGCGCAAAGCCGAGCGTGATCATCGCGAAGTAGACGCCAGTCAGGCGGAACGAGACCGCGCCGATGGCGAGCGCGAGCACGCCGGCCAGGAACGCACCGAGGAGCATGGTGATCATGAACGGCGTCCCGTCCGGGATGCCGGGGACCTGCCCGTTCGCGGCGAGGACGACGAAGTACGCGCCGGTCCCGTAGAAGGCCGCGTGGCCGAACGAGAGGTAGCCCGTGTAGCCGCTTACGAAGTCGAAACTCATCGCGAACAGCCCCAGGTAGAGCACGACGATCATGAACGTCAGCCCGGGCAGGAACGCTTCCGCCTCGAATCCGAGCGGTGAGTCGACCAGGAGGCCGTAGACGGGCGGATAGAGGAAGAACGCGAGGATCACGAGCCCGTGGACGACGTGGTCGCGAGCGTACTCGCGAAGCCAGTGGCCGTCGGTCGTCGACTCCTCGAGTCGCTCCACCTGGGTGGGCGTCCCACTTTCGGCGGTGGTGCCGCCGTTCGTGGCTTCGGTGCCGCCGTTCGTGGCCTCCCGACGGGCGTCGTCGGTCGGCTCGTCGCGGCTCGGGCTAATGGCCACCCACCTCCTCGACGCCGTACAGCCCCTGTGGCCGCACGATCAACGCGATCACCAGCAAGAGGAAGATCGTGATCTCCGGCAGGCCGGAGAAGTCGACGATCCCGGTCGTGAACAGCCACGTCGTGAACGAGTCGGCGACGCCGACGATGACGGCCGCCACGAGCGTTCCCTTGAACGAGCCGAGGCCGCCGATGATGACGACGACGAACGCGTAGAGCAGGACGTCGATGTTGAGCAGGACGCTCGGTCCCCAGACCGGATCCCACATCAACAGGACGCCGCCGACCGCCGCGAGCCCGGTACCGAGGCCGAAGACGATCGTGAACGCCTTGCGAACGTCGATGCCCAGCGCCTCGACCATCTCCGGGTCCTCGCTGCCGGCGCGGATGTACAGCCCGTACAGCGTCCGAGTGAGGAACAGCCAGACGCCGACGGCGGCCAGCACCCCGAGGCCGATCTCGAACAGGTACAGCCCCCGGATGTTCGCCCCCAGGATGTCGTATCTGGCTGCGAGGGCGTCGGGGAGGGTCCCCATCGGCGCCTGCCACTGGGGCTCCGGCTGGATCCCCTGCAGCGTCGCCACGATTCGCGTCGCCTCCTCGAGGATGAGCCCGACGCCGAACGTCAACAGGATCTGGTACATCGGCGTCCGGTCGTAGATCGGCCGGATGAGCGAGACCTCGAGGGCGCTACCGACTGCCGTCAGGAGCGCGAAGACGACGGCGGCGACGACGAAGAAGAACGCGACGGTCGTGAACGGCCCTGCGCCACCTGCGAGAGCGACGACCATGAGAACGCCGCCGAGGTACGCCCCGAGCATGGCGAACGCGCCGTGGGCGAAGTTCAGTACGCCCATCAGCCCGAAGACCAGGGTGAGTCCGACGGCGAGGATGAAGTAGACCGCCGCCTTGCCGAGTCCCTCGACGACGAGGCGGGCGAACGTACTCGGTCGGAAAAAGCGCTGGAGCGCGTCGGCGACCAGCGGAGCGTCTGGAGTCGCGAGCGCGAGCGCGAGGTACTCACCGATCATGCGGACAGATACCTCCGGATTCGCTCGTCGTCGGCGGTGACGCCCTCGGTCGAGCCGGACTCGACGACGGTGCCGTGGTCGAGCAGGTAGAAGCGGTCGGCTAAGTCCATCGCCAGCGGGAAGTTCTGTTCGACGAGCACCACCGTCGTCTCGGCGGAGACTGCGCGAAGGGCCTCGACGACCTGGTCGACGATCATCGGGGCGAGTCCCTCGCTCGGTTCGTCCACGAGCAGGAGGTCGTTGTTCCCGACCATGCCACGGGCGATGGCGAGCATCTGCTGTTGACCCCCGCTTAAGTTCCTCGCCTCTTTCTCACGAAACCGTTCGAGGGCGGGAAAGAGGTCGAAGACGTACTCTCGAAGCGCCTCGAAGTCTCCGTCCGGTGGCACCGACACCCGGACGTTCTCCTCGACGGTGAGGTAACCGAACATCCGACGTTCCTCGGGCACCCAGCCGATCCCCTTGCGGGCGACGTCGTGGGTCCGCTGACCCGTGATATCCTCGCCGGCAAACAGAACGGTTCCTTCCCTCGGCGGCGTTAGCTGCAGGATCGATCGGAGCGTCGTCGTCTTGCCGACGCCGTTGCGACCGATCAGCGCGACGATCTCGCCTTCCTCGACCGAGAGGTCGACGCCCTGTAAGACGTGGCTCTCGCCGTAGTAGGTGTGGACGCCCTCGAGTTCGAGCAGCGTCATCCGGCCGTCACCCCCGCGTTTCCGGGCTCGTCGGCGTCTGAGGCGCCCTCCTCGTAGCCGCCGAGGTAGGCGCGCTGGACGGCCTCGCTCTCGCGAATCTCGGCCGGCTCCCCGTCGGCGATCAGCTCGCCCTGGTTGAGCACGACGACGCGGTCGCTGATCCCCATCACGACGTCCATGTTGTGCTCGATCAGCATGATCGCGTGATCGGTCGCGACGTCCTCGATGATCTCCGTCACCTGACTCACGTCCTCGCTCGAGACGCCGGCGGTCGGCTCGTCAAGCAACAGCAGGTCCGGCTCGCCCGCCAGGGCGATCCCGATCTCGAGGTTGCGCTTCTCGCCGTGGCTGAGGTTCTGAGCCGGCCGATCCGCGTAGTGGTCGAGGCCGATCCGCTCGAGGATCGCCTCGGCCTCCGCGAAGTGGTCGTCGAAGGCGTGGACGTTGCGCCAGAAGCGCCAGGAGTCGCTGCCCCGGTGGGCCTGGACGGCGATGCGGACGTTCTCGAGGACGCTCAGCGTCGGGAAGACGTTCGTGATCTGGTACGAGCGGTGGAGGCCGAGCAGCGCGGTCTCGTGGGGCGGCGCGTCGGTGATGTCGATCACGCCGTTCTCGTCCGCCCCATCAGCCGGCTGGTCCGACGGCGCGAACTCGATGGTGCCGTCTGTCGGCTCGAGCACGCCGGTCAGCAGGTTGAAAAACGTCGTCTTCCCGGCTCCGTTGGGGCCGATGACCGAACAGAGTTCGCCCTCCTCGAGGGTGAACTCGACGTCGTTGACGGCGGTGATTCCGCCGAACTCCTTGGTCAGTCCGGATGTCGAGAGGAGCATGATCAGCTGAGGTCGCAGCTGGCTTCCTCCGACGGCACCATCACCGCTTCCGGGGCGAGCGTCTCGACGGGTTCGCTCGGCATGACCGAGGCGTCCCACGTGTCGGCGAACTCGTCGCTCGTCGGGACGGGCCAGGCGACGGTCATCGCCGAGGCCGCCTGATTGTTGTGCTCCTGGAACTGGTAGGCGTTCTCGCCTTTCGGCGTGTCCGTAACGGTCATCCCTCGCATCGCGTCCGCGATGTCCTGGCCGTCGGTGGAACCCGACTCCGCGATCGCCTGTGAGAGGGCTGAGCCGGCGACGAACGTCCCCGCGCTGAACAGGTCGGGGACCATCTCGTAGGCGTCGACGTGTAAGTCGATGAACGCGTCGTTGATCTCGTTGTCGTACTGGTTCCAGTGGTATCGCGTCGTGAACGGCCCCATTCGCGCGTCGCGGATGTCCTCGGCGGTGAAATCCTCGCCGAGGGCACTTTCGATCGTCCCGCCCATCGACTGGGTCGTCAGCAGCTCCGCGAACGCGCCGAGCACCTGAATGTCGTAGCCGACCGCCGTCGAGAGGAACTGCGGCAGGGTCGCCACCGTGAACCCGCCGACGACGCCGTCGGCACCCTGGTCGAGTGCCTCGTCGAACAGCCCTTCGAACTCGCTGTAACCCTGCTCGACGAACCGTGGCTCGAGCACCTCGATCCCCTCGGCCTCGAGCACTTCCTGGTAGTTGGCGGCGACGCCGTGGCCGAAGCTGTAGTCGGCGGCGAAGATGGCGACCGACGAGATGTCGGTGTGCTCGGCCGCGTACGTCCCGCCCGCACGGGCGTCCATCGCGGTGTGCTCGCTCGTGCGGAACACCAGCGGATTACAGTGCTCGGAAGAGACGGTAATGTCACCGTCCGCGGCGGGGCCCGCGATGAACGGGACGCCGGCGTCCTCGACGACCGTTCCGATCAATCGACGGGCCGCGTCGGACGACGACGTGCCGACCAACACGTCGACCTCCTCGTCGACGACGAGGTCGGTCGCGACGCTCTGGGCCGTGTCGGCGCTGAACTCCGTATCCTGGATGTGGATCTCGTAGTTCGGACCGTCGTCCGTCTCGATGGTCCGGGTTCCGACCGTCAGGTCGGTGATTGGATCGGTGTCGTGTTTGTACGCCAGTCCGGAGAAAAAGCCCATGAGGCTGATCTCTCCGTAGTAGGTGAGATCACCGGAGACGGGCTGGAGTGCGCCGATCTTGATCGTCTCCCCGGCGACGGCTTCCGCGCCGTCGCCGTCGTCGTCATCGCCGTTCCCCAGACAACCCGCGAGACCGAGCGACCCGATGGCAGCGGCCGCACCCGTTCGCTTGACGAATCCCCTCCGAGTGGCATTATCAACCATGACGATTACTAGCTATCAACAGATCGTCAAAGGTCCCGGGGTTGGTATACAAACCTGCAGCGGTCGTTCTGGCAATCGTGGCCTGCTCACCGTCGTTTCAGGGCCTCTGACTACCGTTCGGCCCGACGAGCGACGGGTCACGACAGGAGACGAGCGACGGATCACGACAGGGTACGATCGTTGCTCGAGCGCGCCGACGCGTTGGCTCGCTCACTCCAACGCCCGTATCGACGACGTCCGCGGTTGTTCGGCGTCGACGTCCACGGTTCTATTACCAACGCCGCTACTTTTGTACCGTCTCGATGAATCAGCATGGATGAACGAGCTGACGTTCGACTGGGTGTCGAGGCGTGCCGACCGGACACCGGAGCAGACGGCCATCGTCGACACCGGGACGGGAACCGAACTGAGTTACGACGCGTTCGATCGACGGGCCAGTCGGGTGGCCGAGTTTCTCGCGGACGAACTCGCGGTCGAGCCAGGATCACGCGTGGTGATTCTCTCGCACAACGGCGCCCACTACTTCGAGACGATCTACGGCTGCGCCAAAGCCGAGACGCCGTACGTAGCGCTGAACTGGCGGCTCGCGCCGCCGGAACTCGAGTACGTGCTCGAGGATTCGACGCCGGACGTCCTCGTCTACGGCGCCGAATTCGCCGAAACGGTCGAGACGCTTCGGTCGTCGGTCGACGTCGACCACTTCGTCGCCGTGGGCGAGCCGGCCAGCCCCGACGACTGGACCTACGAGGAGGCGCTCGCGACCGCCAGCGGCCGGCGCCGGGCCATGGACGCCCGCCCGCGGAGTGATACGTGGGGGCTCCTCTACACCTCGGGGACGACGGGCCGACCGAAGGGCGTCCGACAGACGTTCGACATGGTGGTGTACAACTACCTGAACATCGGGGTCCACGTCGACCTCACCGCCGACGACACGACGCTGAACGTCCTGCCCTGTTTCCACACCGGCGGGCTGAACCTGTACGCCAACCCGACGCTGCTCGTCGGGGGGACGGCGATCGTCCAGCCCACGTTCGACCCCGAGGAAGCCCTCGAGTTGCTCGAGGAGCGGGCGACCGTCTTCTTCGGCGTGCCCGCGATCTACCGCGCGCTGGCGGACCAGCCAGGGTTCGAGGAAGCGGATCTCTCGGGCGTCAGATCCTGGTCCTCCGGCGGGGCACCCATGCCCGTGAACCTGCTCGAGGAACTCGCCGCCCACGACGTCGTCGTCCGCCAGGGGATGGGGATGACCGAAACCGGACCGGCGCTGTTTCTCATCGACGAGGCGAACGCCCTCGAGAAGGCGGGTTCGATCGGGAAGCCGTCGCTGTTCGTCGAGACGCGCGTCGTCGACGCGGACGGCAACGACTGCCCGCCGGGAGAGAGTGGCGAACTGCTCGCCAGGGGACCGGGGATCACCCCGGGCTACTGGAAGAACCCCGAGGCGAACGAGGCGGCGTTCGAGGACGGCTGGCTACACACCGGCGACGTCGCCCGCGTCGACGACGACGGCTACTACTACCTCGTCGACCGGATCAAGAACATGTTCATCAGCGGCGGAGAGAATGTCTACCCTGCCGAGGTGGAGAACACCCTCCACGACCATCCCGAGATTGCCGAGGCGGCCGTCGTCGGCGTCCCGGACGAGCAGTGGGGCGAGGTCGGCAAGGCGGTCGTCGTCCTCGAGGACGGGGCGTCGATCGACGCGGCGGCCGTCCGCGAGTTCTGTGACGGCCGCCTCGCGAGGTACAAGATTCCGAAACACGTCGCCACCGTCGAGGAGCTGCCGCGAAACGCGGCGGGGAAGATCAGGCGTGAGGCGCTCGAATGAGCCGGTGCGTCGAGACGAGCGTTGACGAGGGCGTCGCGACGGTGACCATCGATCGATCGGAGCGACACAACAGCCTGGTTCCGGAGCTGCTCGAGGAACTGCTCGAGGCCCTCGAGTCGGTGGGGGCCGACGACGCGATCCGTGCCGTCGTGCTCGAGACCGCCGGCCCGTCGTTCTCGACCGGCGGCGACGTCCGGGCGTTCGACGAGCATCGCGACGAGATCGGTGACTACGCCGACCGGATCGTCGGCCGCCTCAACGAGGTGATCCTGGCGCTGCTCGAGTGTCCCGTTCCCGTGGTCGCCGCCGTCGACGGCCAGGTG
The DNA here is from genome assembly GCF_024362485.1 of Natronobeatus ordinarius. Taxonomy (NCBI): domain Archaea; kingdom Methanobacteriati; phylum Methanobacteriota; class Halobacteria; order Halobacteriales; family Natrialbaceae; genus Natronobeatus; species Natronobeatus ordinarius. The sequence continues at coordinate 1,803,329 of NZ_CP101456.1, forward strand.
ACCGGCGGCTCGCTCGGCCTGCTCCTGGGCGCCGACGTCGTCGTCTGTTCGCCCGACGCGACGATCACGCCCTACTACGCCGTCGTCGGCTTCAGTCCCGATGGCGGCTGGACGGCCCTCCTCCCCGAGATCATCGGCGAGAAGCGCACGGCCAGGCTCCTCCTCGAGAACGAGACGATCGAGCCCGAGGCGGCCGTCGCCTGGGGGCTCGCGACCGAGGTCGTCCCCGCCGACGAGATCCACGAACGGGCGCTCGAGTCGGCCCGGCACGTCGCGTCGATGCAACCGGGCTCGGTCGAGCGGACGAAACGCCTGCTCGGCCCCGATCCGGATGCGATCGCCGACCGGCTCGAGCGCGAACGCCGAGAATTCGTCGAGCAGATCGAAACTGACGAAGCGCTCACGGGAATGCGAGCGTTCCTCGCGTAGATGTTCATGGGGGGTGGATCCTCGAGACGAGAGGGGCCATCCACGGCGGCGCGCGCTGAGGGACGGTGAGCGACGAGCGAACCGTCCCTCGAAAGCGCGCGAGGGATGAGTGAGCGAACGCAGTGAGCGAGCGAATCGGCTGGGGAGGGTGTGGTATCCACTGTGTTTCGTGTGAGTCGACTCCCCTGCCCTGCCGCTCGCGTTCGTGGGCAGGGATCGCCCGTGGGACACCCCTCTCTCCTCCGTTTGCCTCGTTCACTCCGTCGAGAGATGGGCCTCTGGCCCAGAGAGCAGGTCATCCGGGCGACGACTGTGCCGCTGTGTTCGAACTGACGAGCCACGTATCACAACCGGCTCACCGCGTCGGCTTCGCGTAGAACAACCCTGACCCGACGAACAGCGCGCCGATGATCACGATGGCGACGCCGAACGTGCCCACGACGCCGCTGAGCACGAGTCCGAGGAGAAAGACCGCCCCGCCGACGAGCAACAGCGTTCGACGCGGGTTGTACCCACACTCGGGACACTCCCTGAGCTCCGTCGAGATTTCGGCCCGACACAGCCGACACTCCTCCCGATCTGCCATACGCGTTCCCATCCGGCGGAGAACGTGATAACCGTTGTGTCACGCGACGGCTGTCGACGCGGCCGGCCTACGAGAACAGCGGCGCGACCTCGCCGTCGACCTCGAGGGCGCCCTCGAGTTCGACCCGGTCGCCGATCGCCACCTCGCCCTCGAGGCGAGCGAGCACGCGGGCCTCGCCGAGGTCGACGACGCCGACCTGGTATGGCCCCTCGAAGCCCCGGGGGACGACGGACATCGTCGTCTCGGTGTAAACTGTCCCCGCCGTCGGGAGCGCCACCGTCTCGAGTGCCCGCGACCCACAGCGACCGCAGGCGGCTTTCGGAGCGGCGGTTTCGTGGCCACACTCGGGACAGCGCTGGCCGAGCAGTTCGCCGTCGCGCAGGGCGTCGGCCCACGTCTGGTGCGTGAGGAGCTCGTCGTCGCTCATTCTGCCACCTCCAGTACGGAAACGACCGTCGTCGCGGCGTCGCCACCGAGGTTGTGCGCGAGCGCGTGGGTTGCGTCCTCGACCTGCCGATCGCCCGCCTCGCCGCGCAGCTGTTCGGTGAGTTCGACCAGCTGGGCGACGCCCGTCGCGCCGATGGGGTGGCCCTTCGCCTTCAGCCCGCCGCTCGGGTTGACGGGGATCTCGCCGCCGAGGGCTGTCCTCCCCTCGGTGGCGGCGGTGCCGCCCTCGCCGTCCTCGACCAGTCCGAGCGCTTCGGTGGCGAGGATCTCCGCGCCGGTAAAGCAGTCGTGGAGTTCGACGACGTCGACGTCCTGGGGGCCGATGCCGGCGTCCTCGTACGCCGCCGCGGCCGCGTCACGCGCCGCCTGGGTCGCTTTCACGTCGACCTTGTCGGCGAGGGGGACGATATCGGTCGCGTGCCCGACGCCGGCGACGCCGACGGGCGTTCCGGCGAGCGACTCGGCGGCTTCCTCGCTCGCGACGACCGCCGCCGCCGCGCCGTCGGAGAACGGACAGCAGTCCATCAGTCGGAACGGATCGGCGACGACCGGTCCCTCGAGCACCTGTTCGACGGTCGTCTCGGTGCCGAACTGCGCCCGCGGGTTGTGGGTGCCGTGGCGGTGGTTCTTCACCGCGACGGCCGCCAGGTCCTCCTCGGTCGTCCCGTACTCGTGCATGTGCCGCTTCGTCAGCAGCGCGAAGACGCCGGGGAAGGTGAGCCCGGTCGGCTGTTCGTACTGACGGTGGGAGGCGGTCGCGAAGATCTCGGTCATTTCGGGCGTCTCGAGGCCCGTCGCGGGCGTACACCGTTCGACGCCGCCGACGAGGACGACGTCGTGCTGGCCGGCTTCGACCGCGCGAACGGCGTGTTTGAAGGCGTTCGAGGAGGTCGCACAGGCGTCCTCGTAGCGCTGACACGGGATGCCTGCCATCCCGACGTGCGTCGCGAGCGTCGGAGCGAGGTGGGTGTCCCGTTCGGTCTGTCCGCCCATCGCGTTGCCGAGGTAGAACGCGTCGATCTCGGGAGCAGAAACGCCCGCGTCGTCGAACGCTTCGAACGTCGCCTCCGCGAAGAGCTCCATCAGTGGTCGCTCGTGGACGCCGAAATCGGTCATTCCGACGCCAACGATCCGTGCATCTGTCATCGTCTCTCGTTCTCGCTCCGGGGTCAAATGCGTTCGCCCACGCGAGTGAACGCCGTCGCGGTTTCGACCACTGCTCGAGGCCGACGCTGTCGCCACCGTCTCGCGCTCGAGTGACCGTGATCGATCTCTGTGTGAGATACCCCTCGTCGGTTCGGTCGCACTCGAATATGTGTGAAGCATGAGTATAAGGGATATATGTTGGGTATGGCACCTTTCCCTCCCACTCAGGTCGTGAAACGGAGACCTGAACCAAAGAGCCACAAAACCGGCTGTAACTGACTTTCTCGACGATCGTATTTTTTCGAGGATCTGTGTCGGCGCGAGCGAAGACGAACGGAGATACTGTCGGAAATAGGCCCAAGGGGCCGGAAACTCTCCTATCATGTCGTCGTCTCGAGAATAAGATGCCTGGATTACATAATCTATGTATACATGATTTGGTTCTGTCTAATACGGGTGAGGTCGATCGCCTACCGTTTACCGGGGGTGCCGTCGCAGGTCGACCGCCGGGTAGCGGTCGTGCCACTCGCGTCCCTGAGTGCGCGCGGCCTCGTACACACGCTCGAGTTCCGAGACGGCGTCGCGGTGTTCGTCGACGCGCAGGTCGTGCTCGAGTCGGGCGCCGTCGGGGTCGAACACGGCGAGGGCGGCGCTCTGGGCGTGGTCACCTCGCTTGTCGCCACCGGCGTCCTCACCCGCACGCAACGCGGCGAGCAACCGGTCGGCGAGCGGACGTTCGGCGTTCGCCTCGAACGCCTCGGCTACAGCCTCGAGGACGGTTTCGTCGGCGAGCATGTTTCCAGCGACCGTGTAGCCGTCACCCTCCCGGTGACCGGCCCAGGGAACGCACTCGGCGCCGGTTACGGCGACGGTCGTTCCGCTCCCGTCGACGCCGTGGACCTGGCGCGTCTCCCGGTCGGGATCGGACTCGAGGAGCGCCTCGACGGCCTCGTCGACGGGTTCACCGACGGCGAGTCGTCGCGTCGTCCGTACCCCGAGCGGCGTGTTGGTCGTCGCCTGCGTGCAGATCGCCCCTTCGCGACAGACGAAGGGAGCGGTCGAGCCCACGGCGATGGCCTTCGTCGCGACGGTCACGCCGTGACAGCCGTCGACCGTCGCACAGATCGAGAACGTCACCGCCGGCTCGCCTCCGTTCGGGGTTCCGGCCGGCCCGTCGTCGGCTCGTTCATCTCCTCGACGGAGAGGTGACAGGCGATCTGGTGACGGCCGTCGTCGTCGACGGCCTCCGCAATCGGTTCGTCGCGTTCACACGCCTCGCCGATCTTCTTCGAGCACCGCGTGTGGAACGCACACCCCGTCGGCGGATCGATCGGACTCGGAACCACGCCCTCGAGGAGGATGCGATCGGTTCGACGTCGCGGATCCGGATCCGGAACGGCCGACAGCAGGCTCTCGGTGTAGGGGTGGTGTGGTGGGGAGAAGACGTCCTCGACGGGGCCGAACTCGGCGATCTTGCCGAGGTACATGACGGCGACGCGGTCACAGATGTGACGGACGACGCTGATGTTGTGTGAGATGAACAGATACGAGAGGCCGAACTCGTCCTGGACGTCGTCGAGCAGGTTGAGGATCTGGGCCTGGACGCTCACGTCGAGGGCGCTCACGGGTTCGTCACAGACGATGAGGTCCGGTTCGACCGCGAGCGCGTTCGCGATGGCGATCCGCTGTTGCTGGCCGCCGGAGAACTGGTGCGGATACTTATCAGCGTCGTTCGCCGACAGTCCGACGCGCTCGAGCAACTCCTCGATGCGCTCACGTTTCTCGTCTCCGGTGGCGATTCCGTGTTTCTCCATGCCGCGCCCGATGATCTGCCCGACGGTCTTGCGCGGGTTGAGTGAACTCTTCGGATCCTGGAAGATGATCTGCATCTCCTGGCGGAGACTGCGGATCTCCCGACTCCCGAGTTCGTGCAGGGGCTGGCCGTCGAAGTAGACCTCGCCGCCTGTCGGCTCGAGCAACTTGAGTACCGTCCGGGCAACGGTCGACTTTCCACAGCCGCTCTCGCCGACCAGCCCGACGGTCTCGCCGCTGTTGATGGTGAAACTCACGCCGTCGACCGCCTTGACGTATCGGCGCTCGAGCGTCGGCCGACCGCCGTCGGTCCGCGTGAGGTGCAGGTTTCCGAGCAGGCCGTCGCCCGCCGAGAAGTACTTCTCGAGGCCCTGTACCTCGAGCAGGGCTTCGGTGTGCTCTTCGCGGCGTCGGCTCCCGACGTCCGTCCCGACGGTGGGCTCTGCGAGGTCGAGCTCGTCCCGGTGGAGACACGCCGCCTGTAGTCCGTCGGGACCGCCGGCGACTCGCTCGAGGGCGGGGTCGCCGCCGGTACGACACGCCTCGGTCGCGTGCGGACAGCGAGGGGCGAAGTTGCAGCCGTCCGGGAGCGACTGCAGGTTTGGCATCGAACCCGAGAGTGCGTACAGTCGGTTTCGATCGCCGTCGACGTCCGGGATGGCGTCGATGAGCGCCCGCGTGTAGGGGTGTCTCGGCCGGTCGAAGACGTCTCCGACTCGGCCCGTTTCGACGAGGTTGCCCGCGTACATGACGCCGACGCGATCGCACGTCTGGGCGACGACGCCGAGGTTGTGCGTGATCATCAGGATGGAGACGCCACGCTCCTCGCGCAACTCGTTGAGGAGGTCGAGGATCTTCGCCTGCGTCGTCACGTCGAGTGCCGTCGTCGGCTCGTCGGCGATGATGAGATCGGGCTCACACGAGAGGCCGATCGCGATGAGCACGCGCTGGCGCATCCCGCCGGAGAACTCGTGTGGGTACTCGTCGATCCGCGTCTCGGGGTCGGGAATGCCGACTTCGGCCATCGCATCGATCGCGATCTTACGTGCCGCTGACTCGTCGACCCCCTGGTGGAGGGTGATCGTCTCGACGATCTGTTGTCCCACCGTGAGCACGGGGTTCAGCGACGTCATCGGGTCCTGCGGGATGAGCACGATCCGGTTCCCGCGAACCGATCGCATCTCGCGTTCCGTGAGCCGGAGGAGGTCCTGACCGTCGAATCGTATCGACCCGGAGACGATCTCGCCCGGCTCTCGGATGAGTCGCATGATCGACTTCGCCGTCACGCTCTTACCGGCACCCGATTCGCCAACGATGCCCATGACCTCGCCGTGACCGAGCGAGAACGACACGTTGTCGACGGCGGTGACGGTCCCGCCCTCGGTGCGAAACTGAGTTCGAAGCGATTCGACTGAAAGCAGTGGATCAGTTGGCGAGCTCATTCGATGATCTCCCCCTTGGGATCTAGGACGTCACGCAGGCCGTCACCGAGCAGGTTGAAGCCGACCACCGCGAGGCCGATGGCCAGCGCCGGGAAGAAGACGATCCACGGTGCATCGCCCATGAACGCCCACCCGGAGTTGATCATCAACCCCCACGACGGCGTCGGTGGCTGGACGCCCAGGCCGAGGAACGAGAGACTCGCCTCGAGCAACATCGTGAACGCGACGTTGATCGACCCCTGCACGAGCAGCGGCCCGACGCAGTTTGGCAGCACCTCTCTGAAGATGATGTACCGATCGCTCTCGCCGCGAGCGATCGCGGCCTCGACGTACGACTCGTTTCGAACCGAGAGTGCAGCACTGCGTGCCACCCTGGCGATGAACGGGGTGTAGACCAGCGCCAGGGCGACGATGACGTTGTTCAGACTCGGCTCCATCACGGCGACGATCGTCAGCGCCAGCAGGATGGGCGGAAACGACATCATCGCGTCCATTCCGCGCATCAGGGACTCGTCGACGAGCCCCTGGTAGTAGCCGGCGACGACGCCGATGGTCGTTCCCATGACCATCGCGGCACCGATCGACGTGAATCCGACGTACAGCGAAATCTGTGCCCCCATCATGACGCGACTGAGGATGTCACGGCCCAGGTCGTCGGTCCCCATCGGGTGCTCGAGCGACGGGGACTGCTCGCGGTTCGGGATATCCGTCGCCTCGGGATCGTGTGGCACCATGATCGGCGCGACGAGGGCCGTGAGGAGGAGGCCGAGCACGATGAGCAACCCGATCATCGCCTTCTGGTTCCGTCGGAACTTCCGGACGAATCGGCCGTAGTGGGCCTTGCGTTCCTCGGTCAGTTCGAAGCGTCCCGTCGACATCACTCACCACCTCCGTAGCGGATCCGTGGATCGACGTACGCGTAGAACATGTCCGCGAGGAAGTTCGAAAGCATGTAGATCAGCGCGATGACGATGATACAGCCCTGCAAGAGCGGAATGTCCCGGCTGTTGATGGCGGTGAGCGTCAGCCGGCCGATGCCCGGCCAGGAGAACACTTCCTCGAGCACGACGACGCCCCCAAACGCGTAGCTGAACTGGAACGCGATGACCGTGATCACCGGAATCGCGGCGTTTTTCAGCGCGTGTCTGAGGACGACCGTTCGCTCGTCGAGTCCCTTTGCACGGGCGAACGCGACGTAATCCTCGCTCAACTCGTCGATCATACTCGAGCGCGTCATCCGCATGATGTACGCAGTGAGGGCAACCCCCATCGCGCTCGCAGGCAGGATCAGGTGATGGATCGCAGCGACCGGGTCCTCCCACGGGGAGACGTAGTTTCCGGTCGGAAACCCACCGAGGGTGATGGCGAAGACGTAGATGAACACCAGCCCCCACAGGAAGATGGGCAGCGAGAGGCCGACGAACGCGACCATCGATGCGGTGAGGTCGGCCGGCTGGTTCTTTCGAACCGCAGCGATGACCCCGAGCGGGATCGAGAGGCTCACCGAGACGATCGTCGCGGAGACGGCGAGCATCAGCGATCGGGGAAGCCGGACCGCGATCTGCTCGGCGACCGGTGTGTTGTATCGAAGCGACGTTCCCATGTCGCCCTGGACCAGTCCAACGATCCAGTCGAAGTACTGGACGTACAGCGGCTGATCGAGCCCGAGTTGTGACTCGAGCTGGGCGATCGACGCCTCGGTCGCGTTGGGGCCGAGGATCAGTAGCGCCACGTTCCCCGGCAGGATGTTGGTGAGCACGAACGTGATCACCGTCACCAGAAACAGCGTGACCGCCATGAACCCGAGGCGCTTCAGCAGGTAGTTTACGAACGCCATCTATCGGTTTGAGTGAACGTATCGGCTTCTCATGTTCGAGTTTGTCTCGTTTGTGTAGGTACTTCAACCAGTCGGCTCGATGGTGACGACACCCTTCCCAGTCGTTCGATGGACGACGTTACGTCGATCTGTCGGCTCATCGGTGACGTCACTCCAGCCAGGTGTCCTCGAATCTGAACGTCGATCCGTCGGGAGACATGACCTCCCCCTGGTAGTTTTCGTTCCGAGCCATTAGCGTCGGCAGCCAGTACAGCATGATGTGACCCGACCGCTTCTCTTTGAGCATCTCGGCGGCTTCGTGGTAGAGCGGTGCCCGTTCATCCATGTCGTACAGCTGTCTGGCATCGTCGACGAGCGCGTTGTACTCGTCGTCGTCCCAGCCGGTGAAGAAGAACGCACCCTCGGGATGCAGCGGCCGGTGGAAGCCCGCGTCGGGGTACCACAGCGCCAGGTACGAACTGGTCGTCGCCTGGAAGTTCCGTTCCTCCCAGACGTCGCTCAGCCAGTTACTCCAGGTGATGAGCTGGATGTCGAGGTCGATGCCGACCTCCGAGGCCGACGACTGGATGACCTGCGCGGCGGTCACCTGATCGTTGTACTGCTCGGGGATCTGGAACGTCGCCTCGTAGCCGTCCGGATAGCCCGCCGCCTCGAGGTGCTCCTGGGCCTTCTCGAAGTCCTGCCGACGCGCCTCGAGGCTCGGATGTTCCCAGTCGCTTCCGGGCGTGGCGGGGCTGTTGGCGACCATACCGTTTCCGTACAGTGCCGCCTCGACGACCTCTTCCCTGTCGATGGTGTACTCGAGGGCGATTCTGGCGTCGCGGTTGTCGAATGGTTCCTCGTCACAGTTCAGCCCGAGGTAGACGAGCGACTGCGGGAAGCGTTCGATGAAGTCGACGCCGGGTTCGTCTTTCAGTCCATCGGCGTGTCGCGGCGGAACGTCGTTGATGAAGTCGACCTCTCCGGCCTGGAACCGGTCGAGTCGGACGTCGTTGTCCGGAATCTCCGTCTTCGTCACCCGGTCGAGGTACGGATACTCGTCGTCCCAGTAGTCGTCGAACCGGGCCATGACGAACTCGGCGTCGATCTCGCGGCTCTCGAACTCGAACGGCCCGGTCCCGATCGGCACGTCGATCGAGGCCTCCTCGGCCTGGTGGGCGGGAACGATGTGCATGTGCGACGTCGCCATCCGGAAGAGCAAGGGCGCGAACGGCTCGGACAACTCGAGTTCGAACGTGTACTCCTCGGGCGCCTCCATCGACTCGACCAGCGAGAGGTAATCAGCGGCGAGTCCCTCTCGCTCCTGGATACGCGTGTACGATGCGAGGACGTCTTCGGACGTGAACGCAGATCCGTCGTGGAACTGCACCCCCTCCCGTAGCGAGAAGGTGATCTCCATGTTGTCCTCGGAACTCTCCCAGGACTCCGCGAGCAACCCTTCCAGATCGTAGTCCCAGTTTACCCTGACGAGCCCCTGGGTGATGTTCTCGAGAACTCGTGCGCTGGCGGCGGCGCTCTCGAAGTGCGGATCGAGATTCTGGACGGGGACGCTCCCGCCCCAGCGGAGTTCGCCGCCGTAGCCGGGTTCTCCCGTCGGACCCGTGCTGGCGCCGTCGTCGGCCTCATCGTCGCCGTTCCCGAGACAGCCAGCCAGCGCGAGCGGAACCCCCGCTGCGGCTGCGCTGATGACGTGTCGACGGGTCGGACCGCTCGAGGATACTCTCCCCTCTTCGTTTCTGTGATGGCGTACCATGCCTACGTACGCCAATTAAAATGAGTAGTTATAAATTTTTGTATAGGTGTTTGCCGGACGACAAGAACGCCAGGGGTTCAGCCAGATCGATCGGCGTCCGAGTTCGCCACCGAGAACGCAGTTGGGTGACCAGTTACACGGCCACGAACGCTGTCACGCTCCGCGACGGTCGTCCCTCCCTCGAGGTCGGCCACTCACTCGGCCGCCAGTCGTCCGAGGGCGTCGGCGAGAACGTTCGTCGCCGCTGTACAGTCTGCCCAGTCGGTCCACTCTCGTGGATTGTGAGAGATGCCGTCGCGTGAGGGGGCGAACAGCAGCCCCGCGTCGGTCACTCTCGCGACGTTCATCGTGTCGTGGGCTGCCCCAGAGTGCATCGAGATCGTTTCGACGCCGAGCGACTCACCCGCCGACGCGAGTGCCGACTGGCAGCGCTCGGCCATCGACTCGGGCGAGATGTCGTACGGTCGGGTGATCGTTACGTCCACGGTCCGCTCTCGTTCGACCCGATCGGCACTCGCTTCCAGCTCGGCGACGAGCGTCTCCATCGACGACACCGCCACGTCTCGAATGTCGACCCCGAGTCGCACAGCGCCCGGGATGACGTTCGTCGCGTTCGGCGACACGACCGCCTTGCCGACGGTTCCGACCGCCGATGGCGACTCCTCCGCCGTGACTCGATCCGCCGCCGACTCGAGGTCGAGGACGATCTCGCTCGCCGCCGCGAGCGCGTCGGTTCGATCGTCCATCGGCGTCGACCCGGCGTGATCGGCGTCGCCGACGACCTCGAGGTAACAGTGGGTGATCCCGGTGATCGTCGAGACGATTCCGGCGGGAGCTCCTCGACGCTCGAGGATCGTCCCCTGTTCGGGGTGTAACTCCAGCCACGCCTCCCACTCGGATGCGTCGAGGCGACCCTCGCCACGAAACCCGATGTGCTCGAGCGCTTCCTCGAGTGTTGCTCCGTCGTCGTCCTCGAGCGCCAGCGCATCCGAGACTGAGCGTCGGCCGGTGGCGACCGAGGAACCGAGTAATCCGTTGCCGAACCGCTGGCCTTCCTCCTCGGTGAAACAGACGACTTCGATGGGACGTCGAAGGTCGCGATCCGCTTCCTGAAGCGCTCGCACTGCCTCGAGACCGCCGTAGACGCCGAGCGGACCGTCGAAAATCCCGCCCGACGGGACGGAGTCGAGGTGGCTTCCCGTCGCCACTGCCGGGGCGGACGGATCGGCACCGTCGGGAATCCACCGACCGACCACGTTCCCGACGGCGTCGACGGTCACCTCGAGTCCCACCTCGGTCAGTCGGGTGACGAGTCGGTCGCGTGCTCGGCCGTTCGGTTCCGTCCCCGCAAGGACGGTTCGACCGTGGCCGTCCACGTCGGATAACGCGCCGAAGCGAGCGTTGGCTTCGATGTCCTCCCGAAGTCGTCTCTCAGAGACTGTCATGCTCTTCGCACCGAGTTCTGTGAGGGGTATGTTAAGTGTTTGCGTTCGTGCGGCCGTACGTGTCTGTGAGATGACGCGGCGCTTGGCCATCGTCACGCTGTCGATACGGTCGCTCGACGGTCATTGTCCGCGATGCCGAAGACGGGCCAGCCGTTATCGATATGCGAACGCCGGTTTTGGGACGATCGAGTAGTATTCGTGGCGAAAATTGTGGTCCAGCGATGGTGAGCAGCGAATCGCTGGCGTAATCGACGATGTGTTCGACCAGTTGAGAATGGGCTCGCCACCGTCCGTGTTTGTGATATGAGAACACCTATACACTCTCACGACGAGTCGTGGGCATGGACGAGTCCGAAACCCGGTCACCGCGAACGCTCGAAACGGTCGCTCGAGCGTGCGACGTGATCGACGCCCTCGAGGAGCTCGACGGGGCGGGTGTGACCGAACTCGCCGACTACCTTGGGACGTCGAAGAGTTCGATGTACACCTACCTTTCGACGCTTCGTGAGAAACAGCTCGTGGTGAAATCGGGCGACACGTACCGACTCAGTCTGCAGTTTCTGTACCTGGGAAAGTCCGTCCGCCACAACCATCCCCTGTACGAACACGGGAAGCAACAGGTCGACCGGCTCGCAGAAGAGAGCGGGGAGTACGCTCACCTGATGTGTGAACAACACGGACTGGAACGCAACATCTACAAAGCCGCCGGCGAGAACGCCGTCGGCGACGAGTACCACACACTGAAACAACAACGGGCGGACTACCTTCACTTTACCGCGACGGGAAAGGCAGTCCTCGCGCACCTGCCGGAACGGCGGGTGGAAGCCATCGTCGACCGCTATGGGCTCGGTCGGAACACCGAGCGGACGATCACCAATTCCGACGCGCTGTTCGCCGAACTCGAGGACATCCGTGAACGAGGGTACGCGATCAACGACGAAGAGGAAGTCAAGGGGATCAGAGCGATCGGTGCGCCGGTCAGAGACGAGGACGGTGTCGTCCTCGGTGCGATCAGCGTCTCGGGACCAACGGGCCGGATCGACGGCGAGCTGTTTACCGACACGCTCCCGGACCTAGTCATGCGCAGCGCGAACGTAATCGAGGCGAACATCAACATGTCGTCGGCCAGTCGAACGTTGTGACAGACGCCCCGATCGCGTAACGTTACAGAGGTACGATTGTAATTTCTGGCTGTCGGTTTCACAAAAGCGGCCGACAGGTAAACGGTGGCGGCTATATCCAACACTCTTCCGCGTTCGCATTTGGAGAACGATCGTCGACGGGTACCGACTCGAGTTGTTCCCGGTACTGTGTGTCGCCGCACCCGACGTCAACGAACTAGCACACCGCGCATCTAATAGTACATCATCTTATATGTGCTCCCAATACTCAGGTCCATGATTACTAATTAATCCATCTTACTACGATTGTATATTTACCGGAAGAGGCACCCTTGCCCGCGTATGGGGGGGCTACGAGCTATTTCTCGCCATCACCTCATCGAACGTCGCTCTTCAAGCACTAGGTGTCCTTACTGCGCCCGTACGCACCAGTACACCTCGAAGCGGTCGTGTGCTGGCATAATCGTCTGGCACCTAACTAGTATGTGGTATACATATATTAAATCAGGTGATTGTGGTTCCGAAGCCCAGTACGCCGTCATACCTTCCCCGTCGTGTGCACCCCGTTCGAAGTATGGACGCGACGCTGACGTCCATCGGAGCACGCGTCTGACGATGCGGCGGCCTCCCGCGGCTGCAGACGGGGCGACTCGAGCCGACGTCCTCGGTGGGACCGACATCGATAGCCTCGACTCGAGAGGTGTCCCAGGTTCGTCGAATCGATACCGCCACGCCGATGAGAATCGAAACCGTTCGAATTCAGGTCCGAATCAGACCAGGCTCTCGAAGTCCTCGAGCGCGTACGCCGGTTCGGCGCCGCGGCGGTCGAGGGTCTCGTTGGCGAGCAGCCAGTAGACGACCGAGAGGGCCTTGCGACCCTTGTTGTTCGTCGGGACGACGAGGTCGACGTTGCTGGTCTGGTTGTTCGAGTCACACATCGCGATGACCGGGATGCCCACGGTGATGGCCTCCTTGACGGCCTGGGCGTCGCCGATCGGGTCCGTGACGACGACCACGTCGGGTTCGATGTAGCCGGCGTACTTGGGGTTCGTGAGGGTACCGGGGATGAATCGACCGGTGCGCGCTCGAGCGCCGACCGCTTCCGCGAACTTCTCGGCGGGGAAGCGACCGTACTGGCGGCTCGAGGTGACGAGGATCTGCTCGGGCGCGTAGTTCGCGAGGAAGTCCGCGGCCGTCCGGATCCGTCGGTCGGTCTTCGAGACGTCGAGGACGTAGAGGCCGTCGGTCCGAACGCGGTGGATAAAGCGCTCCATGTCCTTGGTCTTCTGCTGGGTACCGATGTGGACACCGGCCCCGAGGTAGTCCTCGACGGGGATGAGCAGGTCGGCCTCCTCGTCAGACATTACGTCGTCGTCGAGGCTCGGTCCCTCGTCTTCTTCGGCCTCGGCGGTTGCCTCGGCGTCCTCTACGTCTGCGGGTTCGACGTCCTCGGTGGGTTCGGCGGCGGGGCCGGCTCCTTCGGCCGGCTCCTCGTCGATCTCCTCCTCGGCAGCGTCGAGCCCTTCCTGTTGTGCGTTGTCGTCTGTCATGTCGCGTCGTCTGCGATTCGAATGAGCTCGTTGAGCTTTGCGGTTCGCTCGCCGCCGACGGCACCCGTCTTGATGAACGGGGCGTCGGTCGCCACGGCGAGGTGTGCGATCGTCGCGTCCTCGGTCTCGCCCGACCGGTGGGAGACGACCGATTCGTACCCGTTCCGGGTCGCGAGTTCGATCGCGTCGAAGGCGTCCGTGAGCGTGCCGATCTGGTTGGGCTTGATCAAGATGCTGTTGGCCGCACCCTGTTCGATCCCGTCAGCGAGCCGTTCAGTGTTCGTCACGAACAGGTCGTCGCCACAGATCAGCGTCTGGTCACCGACGCGGTCGGTGAGTTCGGCGAACGCCTCGTAGTCGTTCTCGTCGAGGGGGTCCTCGACGTAGACGAGGTCGTACTCGGTTACGAGCTCGGCGATGTAGTCGATCTGCTCGTCTCCGTCCCGCGTCGTGTCGCTGTACTCGTAGACGCCTTCCTCGGCGTCGTACAGCTCTGCGGCCGCGACGTCGAGTCCGAAGCCGATCTCGAAGCCGACGTCGTCTTCGACCGTTTCGACAGCCTCCTCGACGATCTCGAACGCCTCCGCGTCGTCGATCGACGGCGCCCAGGCGCCTTCGTCGCCCTTGCCCGAGGGAACGCCGCGCTCCTCGAGCAGGGCTGCCACCTCCCCGTGGACGGCCGCGTTGGCGAAGACGGCGTCGGCGACGTTCGGTGCGCCGACGGGTGCGACGAGGAACTCCTGGATGTCCGTCGCGTCGGCAGCGTGTTCGCCGCCGCCCACGACGTTGCCGAGTGGGATCGGGAAGTTCTCGCCGCGGAACGTCCCGCCGAGGTGCTGGAACAGCGGCGCGCCGAGCACGTCGGCGCCGGCTTTCGCGGCGGCCATCGAGATGGCGACCGCGCTGTTGGCGCCGATCTCGGAGAAGTCGTCGGTGCCGTCGGCAGCGCGCAGGAATGCGTCGACCTCGCGCTGGTTGCCCGCGTAGGCCTCACCGACGAGTCGTGGGACGGCGTGGTCGCGAGCTGCGGCGATCGCCTCGTTCGGTGGCCGTTCGATCGCCTCGTACTCGCCGGTGCTCGCGCCGGAGGGAGCCGCTGCACGGCCGAATCCGCCGCTCTCGGTGAGCACGTCGGCTTCGACCGTCGGGTTCCCACGCGAGTCGAGCACCTGGCGGAGTCGAACGTCGGTGATGAGCGTCATTTCGACCCTCGTTTGACGGTAAAGGGCAACGCCCCGGCGTCGTACTCTTCGGCGGCGATCAGGATCGGCTCGGACTGGTCCGTGTCGATCAACACTGGCGCGCCGTAGGACACCTGCAGCGCTCTCGCCCCGAGGATGCGTGCCTTCTCGTATCGGTTGTAACGTTTCTGTTGCATTACTGGTACGGTGAGACGACGTCGACGAGATCGACGTGTGAGACGAGCATTCGGCGACAGCAGTAGCGCTCGACGCCGAGTTCGTCGAGGACCTGCTGGGGGTCCTCTTCGCCCTCTCGCGTTCGGTTCTCGAACTCCTCCCAGTGTTCGCTCACGACGTTGCCGCACGTGAAACACCGGACCGGTACCATCATGTCCTGCTCACCTCACCGGTAGGACTTCTGGTAGCGGGCCCGGGCACCGGGTCCACCCCACTTTTTGGGTTCGGACTGGCGAACGTCGTTGACCAGCAGCGAGCGGTCGAACTCCATGTACGCATCGCGGAGCTCGGCGTCGTTCATGTGCTGGACGATGCCGCGGGCGATGGCCGTTCGCACGGCGTCGGCTTGC
This sequence comes from Natronobeatus ordinarius, assembly GCF_024362485.1. Lineage (NCBI taxonomy): Archaea > Methanobacteriati > Methanobacteriota > Halobacteria > Halobacteriales > Natrialbaceae > Natronobeatus > Natronobeatus ordinarius. The sequence goes on from NZ_CP101456.1 coordinate 1,818,665, forward strand.
CCACTGATGCCACCACCTTCGACCCGAACGTCGATGTCGATCCCGTCGCGGAGCTCGTCGCCGGCGATGCGGAACGGCTCGAGCATCTTCAGCCGCGACATCTCGGGTTCGACTAGCTCGATCGGCTGGGAGTTGATTCGCACGCGGCCCTCGCCGTCGCGCACCGTTGCGCGAGCGACGGCCGTCTTCTTCTTGCCACTCGTGTTCGTTACCATGTGACGTTAGCACCGAGTTGTTCGCTCACTTCGTGGAGGTGCACGAAGCGGATGTTCGAGAGTCGGTCCAGCGACGTGTCCGGGAGGATCTCCGCCTCGCCGTCGTAGGGATTTCCGACGTAGACGCGGACGTTCTCGAACGCCTCGCGGCCGCGCTGTTTCTTGTACGGCAACATCCCACGGATGGCGCGCTTGAAGATCGTATCCGGCCGCTTGGGGTAGTACGGTCCCCGGTCCGAACCGAGCTGTGCGCGCGTGCGGTACGTCTCGAGGATGTCGTTCTTATCGCCCGTGATCACGGCGTCTTCGGCGTTCACGACCGCCACCCGCTCGCCCTCGAGGGCGCGCTGGGCGACCTGGCTCGCGACGCGACCCAGGATGCAGTCGCGGGCGTCGACGACGACGTCGGCGTCGAACTCTGCGATACTCATGCGATCACCCGCACGTTCGTTCCGTCTGGATTCTCTTCGAGCAGTTGCTCGAGCGGTACTGTCTCGCCGACCTGATCGATCTTCGTCTCCGCCGACGCCGAAAAGTCGACGGCGGCGACGGTGACGTTCTTCTGGAGGGCGCCCGACCCCAGCACCTTGCCGGGGACGACCACCGTCTCGTCTTCGCGTGCGTATCGTTCGATCCGCCCGAGGTTCACTTCGGCGTGACTCGCTCGGGGCTTCTCGAGGCGATCAGCGACGTCGCGCCAGACGGTTGCGTCCATCTCGCGCGAGGTCGACTTCAGCTCGGCGATGAGATCGTTGAGCCTCGGATTCGTTTTGCTACTCATTGGTGTCTACTACGTATTCGAGAGCGCAGACTGCCTGGGTGGCAGTCGGCACAGAAGTGATGCAGGGAGCAGGATTTGAACCGTCGGGAGACGGTCGGCCTCGCAAGTGCTCGGCCGCTGCGACTCCCGTGGCTCAAATCTGCACGTTCCATTTTCACGGCTCTCCCGTTCGGTCGAGCCGAAAAATGCAGGGAGCAGGATTTGAACCTGCGGACTCCTACGAGACAGCGCCCTGAACGCTGCGCCGTTGGCCAGACTTGGCTATCCCTGCTCGCACTTCTGTCTACCCGTCGCCCCCTAAAACCCCTTTCGATTTCCTCGACGCGGCCGGCCTCGTCGCTCGCGGCACCGGCGGACGTCGCACGGGGTGTGGGGCGTCGGAACATCGGTTTACAACTGTACTGCTTCTTCGAGTTCGGCTGCGCGCTGCTCGAGCGAGTCGACCGCGCGCAGGACCAGTTCCTCGACCGTGAACGAGCCGTCGGTCTCGACGTGGAAGACGAAGGCGTTCGGGACGTCCTCGACGCGGACTTCCTTGCCGGGGTACCGCGTGGCGAGGTCGTGGCCGAACTCACTCGTCGGAACGAGGTCGCCGTCTTCTTCGATCACGCCGCGGACGATCTGGGGCGGTTGTTCCTCGAACTCCGGCAGATCGTCGCCGACCGTCACGCGCTGGAGGTGACGGTAGCCGACGGCGACGCCACCTTGGTGTTTGGCGTGTTCCTTGCCGCGCTCTATGACCGCGTCGGCCTCGGCCTCGAGGCGCTGGCCGTCTTTGAGCTCGATGATCGGAACGTTCTCCTCGGCCGGCTGGACGAGGTCGTCGCTCGAGACGAGGTCGCCGGAGTAGGCGGTTCCCGGGCCCTCGACGTCGATCGAGAGGGTAACGACGTCGTCCTCCCGGAACTCACCTTCGGGGGGCGTCGTCAGCGGGACGAGCCCCAGTCTGAGCGCGAGTTGTTCGTCGAACATGACCGACGAGTTCTCGACGAACCGAACGGTGTCGATGGCCATCGTCGGCACGTCCGCGACCATCGCCCGGCGAATGCCGTTGGCGAACGCGGGGGTGACCCCGCGAATGAGAAACCGGGCCTTGCGATCCCCGCGTTCGACGAACTCGACGTCGTACTCCTGGCTCATGGTCTAGTAGCCGCCCTTGCCTTTGGGGGGACGCGATCCGTCGTGTGGGATCGGCGTGACGTCCTCGATGCGACCGATCTCGATGCCCGACCGGGCGAGCGCGCGGATCGTCGCCTGCGCGCCGGGTCCGGGGGACTTCTGGAGATTGCCGCCGGGGCCGCGCACGCGGACGTGCAGACCCGTGATGCCGGCTGCTTTGACCTCCTCGGCGACGGACTCGGCCATCTGCATGGCCGCGTACGGCGACGCCTCGTCGCGGTTCTGCTTGACCGCGGTCCCGCCGGAGGACTTCGCGATCGTCTCCGCGCCCGTGAGGTCGGTCACGGTCATGACGGTGTTGTTGAACGATGCGTGCACGTGGGCGATGCCCCATTTTTCGTCTGCCATGTTACTGACCCTCCGCACGTTCCGGGTGGAGTTCGTCCGCGAGCGGACTGTTCTCGTCGAACGCGACGAGGTCTTCCTCGTCGACGTCGACGACGTACGACGGAATGCGGTGGCGTCGATCGCCGACGACCACGTGTCCGTGCGTGATGAACTGGCGGGCCTGCTGAGGCGTGTTCGCCAGTCCCTTGCGGTAGGCGACCGTCTGGAGTCGCCGCTCGAGGACGTCCTCGACTTCGAGGCCGAGGACGTCGCCGAGGCCGCCTTCCTCGTTCAGGACGCCGACGCGCTTGAGTCGGCCGAGGAACTCCTCGCGCCGACGGGCGACGACCTCGTCGTCCTGTGGCTGGGCGAGCAGGTCGCGGGACTCACGCCGGTACGAACGAAGCTCGGACTGTGCGCGCCAGAGCTCCTCTTTGTTCTTCAGGCCGTAGCGGTCGAGCAGCGAGTGCTCGGTGGCGATTCGCTCGCCCTGGAACGGGTGATTCGGCGTCTCGTACTGTTTGGTATTGCTTCCGAGCGCCATTATTCACCACCCTCGGCTTCTTCTTTGATCTCTTCGACGTTGACCCCGATGGTCCCCTCGGTCCGGCCCGTCGACTTGGTTCGCTGTCCGCGGACCTTCTGGCCACGCTTGTGACGGACTCCCTTGTAGGAGTTGATCATCTTCATCCGGTTGAGGTCGTGCTGACGGGTCAACTGGAGATCGTTACCGATCTCGTGGGTCGTTTCACCGCTGTAGAAGTCCCGCTGGCGATTGGCGAGCCACTCGGGGACTTCGTCGGCGTAGTTCTCTACGAGCTCGACGACCTCGTCGATTACCTCTTCGTCGAGGGCACCGAACGTCGCCGTTCGGTCGACGTCGGCCTCCTCGGCGATGATCCGGGCGGTTCGTCGACCGATCCCGTTCAGCTCCGAGAGCGACCGCTCGACGGACTTCGTCCCGTCGAGGTCGGTTTGCCCGATCCGGACGAAGTATCGAAGGTCGTCGTCCTCCTGTCGTTGTTCTTCCTCGCTCATGTGTCGTGTCTATGTGCTGGTATACGCGCGGTGTGAAACGCCGGCCCCAACGTGGCCGGCCTGCGTATTCCGACGTCGTGGCGGGGATTCGAACCCCGGAGGCTTGACGCCACATGGTTAGCAACCATGCGCCTTGGGCCTACTTGGCTACCACGACACCGTGTCTATCGTCGCCCATCTGGACTCGGGGACGGATCCCCTACACGTATCGCAACAGAACCTACCCGGGTGGGATACTTAAGCGCAACGAAATCCTCAGCCGGTGATCGCCGACGAGTGGCCGGATCGCTCCCGGTGTCAGACCGTCGTAACTTATTATCGTCGACCGATTAGTCGGACCAACACGGTGTCACGGACTCGCTCACTCGCTCGGTTCGCCGCTGCGCTGGTGGGGATCGTCGCCGTTGCCCTCGCAGCAGCCACCATCACCTCGACGATCGAACCAGGCGGTCCGGGTGATGGCTCGGTCGGCTCCGGCGACGCTCCCGTCTACACACCGCCACCGGCGGAGTCGGCGGCCGCGGGCGACGGCGTCCCACCGTTCCTCGAGTACCTGCTTCTCGTCGTCGTAACGTTGCTCGCACTCGCGCTGGCCTGGTATCTGATCGCCCACCGGCGAGAGCTCGTCAAAACGCTCGTCGCGGTGTGCGCGGTGCTCGCCGCCGTGATCGTCTTACTGACTCTCGTCCAGTGGTTCGATCCGGGCGAGATGGCGAACGTGACCGCATCGGAACCCGCCGAGAACGCCACCCTGCCTGGTGGGGGCTCGAGCGACGGTGAGACGGGTTCGATTCCGTTCAGCTCGGTCCTGGTACTCCTCCTCGTCGTGACGACGATCTTTGCCGGTGCGCTCCTCGTGAGCCGATCCGACGCAGAGACGAGCGTCGACGTCGATCGCGAACTCGAGTCGGGGCCGGAAGACGCGGCCGGGATCGCCACGGCTGCTGGCCGCGCTGCCGACCGAATCGCCGCTTCCGACGACGTCGACAACGAAGTCTACCGCGCCTGGCGCGAGATGACCCGCCACCTCGAGGTCGATCGGCCGGAGACGAGCACGCCCGGCGAATTTGCCGCGGCAGCCGTCGAGGCGGGGATGGAACGCGAGCACGTCGACGAACTCACCCGGCTGTTCGAAGCCGTCAGATACGGCCACCGGGAGACGACGCTCGAGGTGGAAGCACGGGCGATCTCGATCCTCCGGACGATCGAGGCGACGTACGCCGACGGAAACGGGCGCGCGACGGGCGACGACGACGAGCGAGCGGCAGCCGACTGGAGACGAGGTGGCGAGCAACCGTGACCCGCAATGGGCTGTTCCTCTTCGGCGGCGTTCTCGCGTTCGTCGCCGCGGTCGCGATCCTCGGCGGACTCCTCGCGGTCTCGGCGACCGACGGGGCGATCGTCGTCGTCGCCTTCCTGGCGCTGCTCGCCTCGATCGGGGCGCTCTCGAGACGACGCGACGGCTGGAATCGAGCCGAAACGCCCGAGCCCGAACGGCGAACGCGCGTTCCCGTGCCGGGGACCGACCTGCTGGACGTCGTCGACGAGTTTCGGCCGTACGACCTCGGCTTTGCCGTCACCAGTCGCCGCATCGTCCTCGGACTTCGCGGCGCAGCCGTTGCCGTCCTGACGCGATTCGAAGGACTCAGCGCCGAGGAAGCCCAGCGACGCGTCGACGACGGGACGTGGACGACAGACCCCGTCGCCGCGGCGACCCTCTCCCCGACGCTCGAGGAGCCGGCCCTGCCGCTTCGTCGACGGATCGCGGCGATCTGGACCGGCGAATCCGCCTCCCGTCGAGGGATTCGTCGATCCGTCGCCGCCATCACGGCCCTCGGGACTCCCGACGCCGAACGGCCCCCCGAACCACGTCGGGACGACGAGCCGACTGACGAGCCGGTCGCCACGAGAACGACGACGAGGTCCGTCGACGACCGACTCGAACGGACACCCCGTTCGACCGGCTACTGGGCCGGCATCGGCGTGGTCGCCCTCGTCGCCATCGGCGTCGGTGCCCTCGCAGAGTCAGCCGCCGTCGTCCTCGCCGGCGTCGTCGGCGTCGGCTACGCCGGATTCGCGCGAGCGTTCGACGCGCCACGGCCCGACGTCTCCCTCGAGCGAACGGTGAGCGACGAGACGCCCGACCCGGGAGACGACGTCGAGGTCACGCTGACGATCACCAACGATGGCGAGCTGCCGGTTCCCGACCTGCGAGTCGTCGACGGCGTCCCACCCGGCATCGCCGTGACCGACGGCACGGCTCGACTCGGAACCGCTCTCCGCCCCGGCGACCGCGTTCGACTCGAGTACACGGTCGAAGCCCGGCGCGGAAACCACCGGTTCGACCCGGCACTCCTCGTGACGAGGGGACTGTCTCGGTCGCGCGAGCGCGAAACACTCGTTACTCAGCCAACGAGGATCGTCTGCGAACCGTCGATGCGACCGACGGCCGTCCCGGTTCGGCTCCGATCCACCGCAGCGACGTTCGCCGGGCGGCTCCGGGTCACCGAGGGCGGCTCCGGAACCGAGTTTCACTCCGTCCGAGAGTACCGACGAAACGACCCGTTGAATCGAATCGACTGGAACCGCCGCGCCCGTACCGGCGACCTCGCGACCCTCGAGTTCCACGAGGAGCGGGCGGCCCGCGTGCTCGTGCTCGTCGACGCTCGAGCGACGGCGTACCTCGCCCCGGAGCCGGCGGCCGAACACGCCGTCGATCGGTCCGTCGATGCGGCCGGGCGAATCGCGGCGTCGCTGCTCGATCGCGGCGATTCGGTCGGCCTCGCGGCGCTCGGGCCGACGGGCCGCGGCGAGGAGACGGCAGACCCGTGCTGGCTCGCGCCTGGATCGGGCAGCCACCATCGGGCACAGGTTCGGGAGCTCCTGGCGACGCACCCGCAGTGTTCAACGTCCCCGCCGGAGCGAGAGACGGCGTGGCTTACGCAGCTCCGGACGATTCGACGGCGGTTGTCGTCCGGGACGCAGGTCGTCTTGCTCACGCCGCTGTGCAACCGGGGGGCGGTTGACGTCGCACGGCGACTCGACGCCCGCGGCCACGCCGTCACCGTCGTCAGCCCCGATCCCACGGCCGATCGGACGGCGGGCCAGGGGCTCGCCCGCATCGCCCGTCGAATCCGGCGGTTCGACCTTGAGCGAGCCGGAATCCCGGTCGTCGACTGGTCGGCCGATCGGTCCCTCGATGAGGCGCTCGCTCGAGCGAACGCGGGTGATGCACCGTGACCGACCACGTCGTCGACCCGACGCGCCGACCGACGGTCGTGAGCGGCGCTCTCGCAGCGATGGCCGCGCTCGTCGCCGTCGTCGTCGGGACCGCCGTCTCCAGTACTGCGGTCGCGATCGGTCTCGTCGGGACGCTCGTCTTCGCCGTCGGCGCTTCTCGTGGATCCAGGACCGCCGTCGACCTCGGCTGTCTCGCCCTCTTTCTCGGTGTCGTCGCCGGGGGCATCCAGGGTGGATCGGTCGAACGCACGCTGCTCGCGACCGTCGCGACGGTGTTCGCCTGGGACCTCGGCGGAAACGCGATCGACCTCGGCGAGCAGCTCGGACGGGAGGCCGACACCCGCCGACTCGAGGCCGTCCACGCTGGCTCGAGTCTCCTCGTCGGCCTCTCGGCTGCCACGCTCGGCTATGCGATCTACGTCTTCGCGGCCGATGGACAACCGGCGAGCGCGGTTGCCCTGCTGCTGGTCGCGACGTTGCTCGTCACGCTCGGGCTCGGGGCGAGCCGTCGGGGCTGGATCGGTCCACAGAACCGCCGGTAGGGACGGCGGTAAGGCGGCAGCTGTACGGATTGCTGCGCCCAGTGACCGGCGCAACAGCAGCTGGTTCACGGTTGCGCTGGAATACGTACAGCAGCCTGCGTGACCTCCTCCTCGCCGTAAACGGTGAGGCTTCCCACGGCACCGCACCGCTGGGTTGGGATAGTTGTTGGTTTACGACCTGTCGGCATGACAGGCCGAAGGCGGGGTCACACCGGCGTTACTCCTATCCCGGCAAGGGACTCGGAGTTATCTTGGTGACCGAGACACCACAACGGTTCGAGAGGGTGTCTCGAGCGTGCTGGCTCTCGGAGTCCCGATATTGTGCATTTGAGTGGGCGGTGTGACCGCCTCGGTGTCTGTCATGCCATGTTTCGATTGGACTTAAATATCCGTGTTGCTGCTGAACGGTGATTGTGTCGGCGTTGTCGGATTCACTCCCGTTGAGCAAACCGAAGGTTTGCGATGCCCATCAGAACGCAAAGCGTTCTGAGGACGTCGTAAACGACGGGATTCTCTCCTTGTAGAAAGATAGTGTCCGAGGCTATTATCGTCTGGAAATATAACTAGCCGATGTTGGTAATGCACTATGGTAGTTCTACAGGTGGAGCAGGCCGAGTGCCTCGGGGCTTGACCCCGAGGCGGTTCACGAGTGAGTAGCTGTGCTCTGTTCGAGACTCATCAATCATTATAATGGTAGATCCATAATTTTATGTGGGTAAAATACAACGGTGGATCATATGGCAGGATTTGACAAGCAGACCCGCCGTAGCGTATTGAAAGCGGCAGGGGCAGCAGGGGTTGTGGGTATCGCCGGCTGTCTCGGTGACGACGATGGCCACACTGTTACGATCGCCGGGACGGCAAGTGGTAGTTCGACGCAGGCAGCCGCCCAGGCACTGGCCAGGGCCGCACAAGAACACAGCGACGAACTCACGGTAGACGTTCAGGAGACCGAAGGCTGGACGGCGAACATGTACGAGTTCGACTCGGGTGAGTTCAGTACTATCGGTGTGGACAACAATTCGTGGGCCGCGGCGATCAACGGGAATTCACCGTTCGACGATGACCCCGTCGACAACTTACCGATGCAGGGGTTCCTCTTCACCAGTCTCGAAATGCACTGGGTGGCGATGGACGGCTCCGGCATCGAGTCGACGACCGACCTCCGCGACGGTGGGTACACCATCTACCCGATCGAACCTGGCTTCGGTACGCGGCTACTGACGGAGACGGTCCTCAAAGAAGACGGTATCTGGGACGCGAACGACATCAACAACGACGACACCGACGACATTCCGGGTGCCGTCGAGGAAGGTCGCGTCGACGCCCTCGCGCTGTACGGTTCGAACGGCGTCGACCTCTCCGGCTGGTGTCAGGAAGTCGACGCCAGGAGCGGCGGGCAGCTGTACGCCATCGAAGCCGACGATCAGTTCGTCGAGTCGATCAATGCGATCGACGGTGCGACCCACGTCGTACAGGAGCCGTACGGCTACCAGCAAGACGTCACGAGCGAACTCGGCCTCGACGAGGTCGACTTTTGGGCGCTGCAGGGACAGTGGGCGTTCGGTCCCGACGTCCACCCCGACGCCGTTTACGAGATGGCGCGAGTCGCACACGAACACCACGACACGATGCGCGAGTCCGACCCGACGACGCTCGACTACTCCGACCCGTCGGTGATGACCGACGTGCTCATGGATGACGTCGAGATCCACCCGGGAATGGTCGAGTTCTACCAGGACCACGACGTCTGGGACGACAGCTGGGTCGAGGGTGAAGCGGACGCCGAGTAACAGACGCTGATACCGTGAGGCGCAAATTCTTCCTCGTTGATCAACGAGAGGCTGTGGCACGGATATGTACGCATAACGAGAGTAAATAACATGGATGCAGAACCACCGGAAGACGATGCCGACGAATCGGCTGACCTCACAGACCGAGACACGGGCGTCGCCTGGGATGTCGATGAGAACCTGGCCGACCGACCGATCCGCGAGGTCCTCCGCGAACGGCTCTCGAGAGAGTCCCTCACAGAGAAGACGACGCTCTGGGCGCTCCTGACGTTCCTGTCGATCCCCTTCTGGCTGTACGTGATGTGGATGGCGTACCTCCAGGCACAGCTCACCGGAACGTCTCCCTACCGTGGGCAGTTCGGCGCCGGGTTCCTGGGCGGTATCATCGTGCTGTACGCGCTCCACGAGATGATCAAACGCGTCGGCGGTGGTGAACGGTTCATTTTGACGGACGTCAAAGCCCTCTTCTCACGCGAGAACGTCGGCGACACGCTCCTGTTGATCGTGGTGGTCCTGCTGGCTATCCCGACCGTCGTCTACGTCTACATCAACGCCCTCGACCTTGCCGGCCGCGGCGGCGCCAGCCGGCAGGAACTGTTCATGGCGGCGCTGTTTACGCTCACGATGATCTACATCACGTGGCGTGCGTTCGGGATCACGTTTCTCGCGGTGTTACTCGCCGGCATGGCCTACGGGCTGTTCGGCACCCTCATTCCGGGAACGCTCGGCCACTCTGGCATCTCACACACGCGGATGCTCCGCATCCTCGTCGTCAGCGTCGACGGGTTCTTCGGATTCCTCACGCAGCTCACCGCGGCGTGGATCGCCCTCTTCTTGCTCTATGCAGGAATGTTGAAGGCGTTCGGCGCGTTCGACCTAATTCTCCGGGCGGCCGTTCGATCGGCGAAGTACATCGACTCCGGGGTCGCCCAGACGGCGGTGATCGCGAGCGCCGTCATCGGATCGGTCAACGGCAGCCAGACTGCGAACGCGGGCATGACCGGCTCGTTTACGATCCCGATGATGAAACGGAGCGGCGTCAAACCGGCGACCGCTGGCGGCATCGAATCGGTCGCGTCGACCTCCGGTCAGGTCCTGCCACCGGTGATGGGCGCCGGCGCGTTCGTGATGGCGACGCTCATCATGGGCGTCTCCTACATCGACGTCATCGTCGCGGGATTGATCCCCGCGACGATCCTCATGATCGTGATCGTCGTCGCCGTTCACTACGCGGCGGCCCCCCAGATCGAAGAGCCCGAGATGGACGAAATTTTCGATCAGCAGCTCACCCAGTTAGAGATCGCACTCGAGGGCATCAAGTTTGGAATTCCCCTCCTCATCCTGGTCTACCTGCTCGGGATCGTCCAGTACACGGTCATGACGTCGGCGTTCTGGACCGTTGTCGCGATGGCTGTCCTCGGCATGATAATTCCGACGGCCAAGAAAGCGCACGACACCTGGAGTCTCCGGCTCACCTTCTGGACGCTCATCGACACGCTCAAACAGACGGTGAACGGGTTCCGCGAGGGGATCATCGTCCTCGCACCGGTCGCGATCATCCTCGCTGCGATCAACGGCGTCGTCGACATCCTCATGGCGACCGGCGTGCCGACGGCGATTTCGCTCACGCTAATGGACCTCTCCGGCGGGGTGTTGCTGTTCGCTGCCATCATGGCGATGATCATCTGTATCCTGCTCGGCCTCGGGATGCCCACGACGGCTGCGTACACGATCGTCGCGCTGTTGATCGCACCGACGCTCGTCAACCAGTTCTTCCTGCCCGACTTCGCCGGGCACTTCTTCGTGTTCTACGCTGCGATCCTCGCCGGGTTGACGCCACCGATCGCCACGTGCGTCGCCGTCGCGACCGGTATCGCCGGCTCGAACTTCTGGCGGACGTGTTTCGAAGCGGTGAAAATCTCGTTTCCCCTCTTTCTACTCCCGTTCTCGTTCATCTACCACCCCGAGATCGTCAACCACCAGGGCGAACTCTCGACGGGCCTGATCCTGACGAGCGTGGTCATCCTGTTCGGTGCCCTCACCATCGTCCACGGCCTGAACTACCGGTTCGACCTCGACCGGGCACCACGGTACGCCCTTCGAGGCGTCTTCCTCGTCCTCGGCATCGTGATCATGGTCCACGAGGCGTTCGTGGTCCAGGTCGGCGCGCTCGGAATCGCCACGTTCCTCTACCTCACCCAGGCGGCCGTCGGCGAGTCGACGCCGCTCGAGCGACTCCGTGGACTCACGGCCGGCATCAACGGTCGTCGTAAGTAGCCGCTTACGTCGCGTCTCCGCTCGGTTCCCGACCGAGTTCTCGTTCGACCGATGCGACCTTTTCTTCTGCACCGGCGGTCGTCGTTCGCTTGTCGTCGATCTTCAGCAGCGTGCTCACCCGATCGCCGTCGACGGCCTCGTGGGCCGCCTGCGCCGCCGCGAACAGTTCGCCGATGTCCTCGGCTTCGATCGTCGTCCCCATCGGCGTCGTCTCGTAGGCGACGTCGAAGTCCTCGAGTGCGTCGACCGCCTTCGCGACTTCACTTGCCATGCTGTTTTCGACGACCGGCGCGACGCTCAGAAATCCGATGACCGTCATACGCGAGCCGACGCGGCCGAGCGAAAAATAGCTGCTGGCATCTCATACGGTCCGCTGTGATTCGGTCCCGGTGACCGCTGCACCGCTCGAGCGATCGCCTAACACGGTACAACGCTCCGTCTCAGTGACTCGACGTCGGTCGTGGCGCCTCCGCCGGCGGGTAGATGAACACGTCACCGTTCGCGTGCACGTAGATCTCGTGATCGAGGGCGGTGAACGCCACGTGGCCACCCGTTCGTCGGGTCCCGTCGGTCTTGGGGCTGAAGATGCGCTCGAGGGCGTCGGGATCGACGCTGTCGTAGAGCGAAAACTCGCCCTGGGAGACGTCGATGTCCGCGACGGTAGCGAGTGCGTGGACGATCGTCGTCGTTATGGTCGCACTTCCGTCGGCGTCGTACTGGAAGGCGTAGCGGTCGTTCGTCCGATCGTACTGGGGACCGTGCGATTCGTCACTGGGAGGTATTTCGGCTTGCATTGCGATACACTAGGATTCGATCTTCAATCTGACCGTTGCACACCGTCGTACAAAAGTTAACCGGCTGTTACGACCGCTGGCATACCTCATATTCGTGGCCACATTACTGTATGAACGGTCACAGTGACTGGTCGGCTGAGCGATCCCGCCGGTCAGAGGTAAGAGGCGTCCCAGCGGGTCGCCTTCCGCCGATTCCCACAGGCGTTACACTCGATTCGTCCCATCGCGTCCATCGCGTTGTCCAACGAGTCGCAGTTGCCACAGAACCAGCCGTATCGCTGTGTGCCGTCCTCGTCCCGGTAGGCCGTGTAAAACGGCGCTTTCGACCCCCTGGCGGCCTCGCCGTAACTGACGAAGATCGTCTCGTCCTCGACCGTCACTGACTCGAGCGCGCGCCACTCCTCGTCGGGCTCGAGCGAGCTTTCGACGTAGACGTTCTCGGTGTGGGTCTCGTCGCCGACCTCGATCTCACGGGTGCCGATCCGTTCGAAGCCCTGGTTCTCGTAGAACTCGTTGCCGAGTTCGTTCTCCGCGAGGACGACGCCGCGGATCTCGTCGGCCCCCGTCTCGAATAGTTTTTCTCGCGTGCGCGTCAGCAGGCGAACACCCGTCCCGCCACCACGGTGGTCCGGATCGACGTGCAGCCAGAGGATCTGGCCGACGTTGTGGCCGTCGCCGATGAACTCGCTCTGGGAGAAAGCGGCGACGCCGTCGTCCGTCTCGACGAGCAAGAGGAGGGCGTGTTCGCTCTCGATCATGCTGGCGATCGCGTCGTCGTCGTACCAGCGGTCGACGGCCGTCTCGACCGTCTCCTCGCCGAGAAAGTCGGTGTATGAGGACCGGAGCGAGCGGTGGGCGATGGACCTGACGACGTCGGCGTCGTCTGCGGTGGCTTCGCGGATCTCCATGCGTGCGAATACGACGTCCCCTTACAAAATGTATACGCCGGGTTTCCCGTGCTGGGGACGCGGGACCGATTCTACACGTTTATGTCGTTCCCCCCGGAGAACGGTGTATGAGCGACGACAGTTCGCGCGACCCACCCGACGACGAGTCCGACGTCTTCACCTATAACGGCGGACGAGTCGATCCCGGCGAGTCGGCGAACATCCGATACGGAATCAGCGAGACCTACCTCGGAGACCCCATCCGAATTCCGGTCACCGTAATCAACGGCGAACACCCCGGCCCGACGGTGTTCCTCTCGGCGGCGGCCCACGGCGACGAACTCAACGGGATCGAAGTCGTTCGCGAGGTCGCCCACGACTGGGATCACTCGGTCTTACACGGCACGCTCGTCTGTCTCCCGGTGATGAACGTGCCGGGGTTTCAGGCACAGGAGCGCTACTTGCCGATCTACGACCGCGACCTCAACCGATCGTTTCCGGGCCGTGAGGGATCGACCAGCGCGCGCCGGATGGCCCACCGCATCTTCACGAACTTCATCGAACCCTGTGACCTCGGGGTCGACTTTCACACCTCTACGCGCGGACGCACGAACATGCTCCACGTCAGAGCCGACATGGACCGTCCCGAGGTCGCCCGCGTCGCCAACGCGTTCAGCTCGAACGTCATCATCGCGGGCGAAGGCCCCTCTGGAACCCTCCGGCGCGAGGCGACCGAAGCTGGCGTCCCGACGATCACCGTCGAGATGGGCGAAGCTCACCGATTTCAACGCGGGTTGATCGACCGCGCACTGACCGGCGTCGCGAGCGTCCTCGCGGAGTTCGGCCTCCACCGCGAGTCGTCGGTCCACTGGCCCGGCTGGCGAACCGTCATCGACGACGCCGACGAGAAGACCTGGCTGCGCGCCGACGCCGGCGGCATCGTCGACATGAAACTCGGCCGCGGCGAACTCGTCCGCGAGGGCGAGGCGATCTGTGACATCACCAACCCGTTCAAAGAAGAAGAGGACATCGTCACCGTCGAAGCGCCCTTTACGGGGCTGATCGTCGGCGTCCTCGAGAATCCCGTCGTCTATCCCGGCAATCCGCTGTGTCACCTCGTCGGCCTCTCCGAGGACACCCTCCTCGCCCTCGAGCGCGAACTCGCCAGTGGCGATCCGATCGCGGACGTCCTCGAGTGACGCCGGGGACGCGTCTCGGACGCTCTCGTTCGGTCCCGTCAACGTTTGCCTGAAACCGCCTCTCGCACGGTCATTCCCGCTCACGAGAGGAAAGTAACTTCTATACGCTCACGGTCTCAACCGTCGGGATGAGAGTATGAGCCAGTCTTACAATCGCGGTCTCATCGAGGACTTCGGCCGCTGGAAGGAGTTCTCGGCTGGGATGTGGGCATGGATCTTCCACAAGTTCACCGGGTGGATGTTGATCGGCTACCTGTTCACTCACATCGCCGTACTGAGCACCGCCATCGGCGCGGCGAGCGGTGATCCGGCGTTGATCCAGCAGGAAACGGACGTCTACACGACCACGCTCCAGGGACTCGAGGAGCTCCTCCTGATCCGCATCCTCGAGGTCGGGCTGCTCGCAGTCGCGGTGTTTCACATCTTAAACGGCATCCGACTGCTGATGGTCGATCTCGGGATCGGACTCGACTCCCAGGATAAGAGCTTCTACGCGTCGCTGATCCTCACCGGGATCATCACGATCGCCAGCGTCCCGACGTTCCTCCACGGGGTGGGTCTCTAATGGCCGAACGCTACTCCTCGTTCGCTCCGGGTGGAACGGCGTGGCTGCTCCAGCGGATCACGGCGGCGTTCCTGGTCGTCACGCTCGCGTTTCACTTCTTCCTGCTCCACTTCGTCAACCATGCAGCCGACGTCACGTTCCTGCAGACGCAGGCGAGAATGTCCGACGTCGGATACTTCCTGACGATGGTGCTGTTCCTGATCGCCGCGGCGTTCCACGGCGTCAACGGCGTCTACAACGCGCTGATCAATCAGGGACTGAAAGGCACCCAGAAGACAGTAGTGCTTGTGGTGCTTACCCTCGCTGGAATTGCACTGGTCGTCCAGGGAATCTGGGTCGCACTCGCCATGGGAGGCTGGATCTAAGATGAGTACCCAACAGCAAGAACCCGAACAACCCGACACGCAGGAAGCACCGGCTGATCCGGAGATGAAGGGGGAGGAGTCCCCCCAGCAGAAGCGGCTCAAGCGCAAGGAAGAAGACGCGGCGGCGCGCGAGAAAGCCGCCGACGCGAGCGAACTCGAGGGCGAGACCGTCCTCATCAAGGTGTTCCGCTACGATCCCGAGGTCGCGGACAAACAGGAGCCGCGCTTCGACGAGTTCCACGTCCCCTACGAGAAGGGGATGACGGTGCTCGACGCGGTCATGTACGCCCGGGACACCTACGACTCGTCGCTCACGTTCCGTCACTCCTGTCGACAGGCCGTCTGTGGCTCGGACGCCTTCTTCATCAACGGCAAGCAGCGACTGGCGTGTAAGACCCAGCTCAGCGATCTTAGCTGGCCGGTCCGCGTCGAGCCGCTCCCCCACCAGGAGGTCGTCAAAGACCTCGTGGTCGACATGGAGCACTTCTACGAGCAGATGCACGCCGTCGAGCCGTACTTCCAGAGTGAAGACCTGCCCGGGGGCGAACTCGAGGAACAGCGCCAGAGCCGGGAGAACCGCGAGAAGATCAAGATGTCCTCGCGGTGTATCTGGTGTGCGGCCTGTATGTCCTCGTGTAACATCGCCGCGGGCGACAACCAGTATCTGGGTCCGGCGGCGATCAACAAGGCCTACAAGTTCGCGATGGACGACCGCGAGGAAGCCGAGCTCAAAGAACACCGACTCCGCATCTTAGAGCAGGAACACGGCGTCTGGCGGTGTCAGACCCAGTTCTCCTGTACCGAGGTGTGTCCGAAGGACATCCCGCTCACCGAGCACATCCAGGAGCTCAAGCGTGAAGCGGTGAAGAAGAACCTGAAATTCTGGTAACAATCATGTACGAACACGACGTCATCGTGGTCGGCGGCGGCGGAGCCGGCCTCCGCGCCGCGATCGCGGCACACGAAGCGGGAGCGGACGTAGCGATCGTCACGAAACTCCACCCGGTGCGCAGCCACACCGGGGCGGCAGAGGGCGGCATCAACGCCGCGCTGCGCGAGGGCGACGACTGGGAGCTGCACGCCTACGACACCATGAAGGGGTCGGACTACCTCGGCGACGCTCCGGCGATCGAGACCCTCGCGAAGGACGCGCCGAAGGACACGATCACCTTAGAGCACTGGGGGATGCCCTTCTCGCGTGAGGAGGACGGAACGGTCTCTCAGCGCCCCTTCGGTGGGCTCTCGTTCCCCCGCACCACCTACGCGGGCGCCGAGACGGGCCACCACCTGCTGCACACGCTGTACGAACAGGTCGTCAAGCGCGGCGTCCAGGTCTACGACGAGTGGTTCGTGATGAACCTCGCCGTCACCGACGAGCCCGACCCGAACGACCGCACCTGCCACGGCGTCGTCGCCTACGACGTCCAGACCGGCAAGATTCAGGGCTTCAAGGCCAACAAGGGCGTCATCCTCGCGACCGGCGGTCCCGGACAGGCCTTCGACCACACCACCAACGCCGTCTCCTGTACCGGCGACGGTCCGGCGATGGCGTATCGGGCGGGCGTCCCGCTCGAGGACATGGAGTTCATTCAGTTCCACCCGACGTCGCTGCCATCGACCGGCGTGCTGATCTCCGAGGGGGTCCGCGGTGAGGGTGGCATCCTCTACAACAACGAGGGCGAACGGTTCATGTTCGAGCACGGCTACGCGAACAACGCCGGCGAACTCGCGAGCCGCGACGTCGTCTCCCGCGCCGAGCTGACGGAGGTCAACGAGGGTCGCGGCGTCAAAGACGAGTACGTCCACCTCGACATGCGCCACCTCGGCGCCGACCGGATTCTCGACCGCCTCGAGAACATCCTCCACCTCGCGGAGGACTTCGAGGGCGTCGACGGGCTCGTCGAGCCGATGCCGGTCAAGCCCGGCCAGCACTACGCGATGGGTGGCATCGAGACCGACGAGAACGGCGAGACCTGCATCGGCGGTCTCTACGCCGCTGGCGAGTGTGCCTGCGTCTCCGTCCACGGCGGCAACCGGCTCGGCGGGAACGCCTTACCCGAGCTGATCGTCTTCGGCAAGCGCGCGGGCTACCACGCCGCCGGAAAGGACCTCGGCGAGGCGCAGATCGAGACCGGCTACGCCGAGGGCGTCGAGGAAGAGGGCGACATCGACCTCCCGATCGAGCCTGGCGAGGCTGGTATCGAGCCCGCCACCGGCGACGCCGTCGCCGACGGCTCCGGGCAAGTCGCCGACGCCGACGCCGCCGTCGAGCGCGCCGTCGAGGCCGAGCGCGAGCGCGTCGACCACCTGATGGACAAAGACGACGGCGTCCAGCACGCCGAGATCCGCGCGAAGCTCCAGAAGGCGATGACCGCCGACGTGAACGTCTTCCGGACCGAGGAGGGTATCAAGCGCGCACTGAAAGTCATCCGCGAGTGTCGCGAGGAGTATCAGGACGTCTACGTCGACGACCCCTCGCGGACGTTCAACACCGACCTCCAGCAGACCTACGAGACGCGAAACCTGATCGACGTCGCCGAGACGATCGCGCTGGGTGCGCTCGTGCGCAAGGAGTTCCGCGGCGCCCACTGGCGCTACGAGAAACAGGAGCGCGACGACGAGAACTGGCTCAAACACACGATGATCTCCTGGAACGGCGGCAAACCGTCGGTCTGGTACCGGCCCGTCATCCTCGAGGGCGAAGACAAGACGTACGAACCGAAGATCCGGAGCTACTAGACCGCTCGGTTCAGATTCCGAGCACCTCGAGTACGTCGACGCCGACGTCGAAGTGGTCGATCAGTTTGTAGCCGAGAAATATTCCGACGATTCCCATGACACCGGGCAGCTCCGGCGGTGCCGGGATCGGAACGTGAAGAAACCTGAACAGCGCACCGGCCAGGAGGCCGGTCAGGAGCGCGAGGACGGTGAGTTGCATCGACATCGGATAGACTCTCTCCGGTGAAAGTACAAAAACGATGCGCCAACCTCGTGGCACGGCGTCGCCTCACGACGGTCGCGACCGTTCGTACGACGATCGTCGCGGCCGACACAGACCTGGATCGGTGAGCAGCGCCCGTTACAGCTCCGTCCCCCACCCTCCTCCACAAAAGCACCTGCTGTCGCCGCTGCTTTCGACGATTGTCGTACCGATGTTTTATTATCGTCGATCCCCTCGGGCGTCACTGATGACGAAACGGACGACGCGACCGTCGGTATCGGTTCCAGATGATCTCCAGTCGGCTCGAGCGAAACTCGTCTACCTGTATCTCGCGGTCGCGGGCACGGCCACGGCCGACGACGTCCGCGACGCACTCGCGCTCGAGAAGGGAACGGTGCTCTCGATCACAGGGGCGCTCCGTGAGCGAGGGTACGTCCGCCGGGAGGACGGCGGGTACAGGGTCGCCTGAGCGGTGTTCGAGAAAGACTACCCACGACGCGACGACCACCCGCCGACGCAGTGCAGGCGGCTGGCGGCTCAGTACAGACTGTCGAGGTCCGACTCCTCGTGGCTGTGTTCCTCGGCGGGGAACTCACCGGTCTCGACAGCGGCGACGTAGTCGTCGACGGCCTTTTGCATCTCGCCTCTGACGTCGCCGAACTGCTTCGAGAACGAGGGCGTCCACTCGCTCAGGCCGACGGCGTCGTGGAAGACGAGCACTTGACCGTCGCAGTGGGGGCCCGCACCGATCCCGATCGTCGGGATGTCTAGCGCCGCGGTCACGTCGCGGGCGAGGTTCGCCGGGACGTGCTCTAAGACGAGCGAGAACGCCCCTGCGTCCTCGTGGGCCAGGGCGAGCTCGAGGATGCGCTCGGCGGCCGCCTGGTCAGTTCCCTGGCGAGGGTAGCCGCCGTACTGGTTGACGTGCTGGGGCGTCAGCCCGAGGTGAGCCATCACCGGGATGCCGAGCTGGACCATCTTTTCGGTCAGGGAAACGGTATGGGGACCGCTCTCGAGTTTGACGGCCTCGGCGCCCGCCTCTTTGAGCATCCGGCCGGCGTTCTCGAGACTCGTCTGCTCGTCGGTGCCGTAGCTGAGAAACGGCATGTCGGCGATCACGAGCGCCTCCTCGGTCGCACGGGTGACGGTCGCGGTGTGTCTGGCAATGTCGTCGACGTCGACGGGAACCGTCGTCTCGTATCCCAGGGCGACGTTGCCGACGCTGTCGCCGACGAGGATGACGTCGATGCCGGCTTCGTCGACGATCTCGGCCGTCGGCGCGTCGTACGCGGTCAGCATCGTGATCGGTTCGTTCCCTGCCTTCGCGCGGACGTCCCGTACGGATGGCATACCTACAGGTACTCCTCATCAGGTTAAACCCCACCGTTCTCGGCTCAGAGCCGGTCACGTCCCGGATCGACGCCGGAAACGGCGGGCTTAATAGCACAGCCCCGCGACCTGCGGTCGTGCCAGAACGCGTCGAGACGACCGATCCGGAGGGGGTCGACTACGGCTGGGTGATGCAGGTGACGTTCGTCACGACGATCCTCGTCGGCGCGCCCCTGGTCGCTCTCGCGTCGATGACCGTCGACCTCTCGACGTGGACCGAACGAGCCACGTTCGCGATCCAGGTCGGTGCCCCCGTCTGGTTCCTGACGGCGATCGCCGTCTTCGCCTACGCGAAGTACGCCCAGGCCCAGGATCATGACTGATGGGCCATCGGGCCACAGCCAGCGATACCGGCCAGCCCCGAGGCGCGGCGGTTCGTCTCGGGGAGCCCGCCGTTTCGTCTCGGCGAACACGACGATTCTTCTCAGGGAGGCGTGACCACCGCCCGACCCTCGATCTCCCCGTGCTCGAGTCGCTCGGCCACCGTGTTGATCTCGGCTAACTCGTAGCGGTCGGTGTGTAGCTCGACGAGGTCGCGGTCGACGAGGGCGACGAGTTCCTGTAACTCGGCGTAGCGGCCCACGAGCGTCCCCTTGAACGAGAACTCGCCGTTGACCAGCGCCTGGCAGGGTTCGTGGATGTGGCCGCCGTAGCCGATCACGTGGTGGTCACCGCCGGCGGCAACGATCTCGGGGGCGTAGGCGGTCGTCTCGTCGCGGCCCACGAAGTCGAGCACCTGCTGGGCCCCTTCGCCGTCGGTGAGGTCTGCGACGACCGAGGGGAGATCCTCATCACTCGAGTTGACCGTGTGGTCGGCGTCGAGTTGGTCGGCGAGCTCGAGCGCCTCGTCCTTGACGTCGACGGCAACGACGTCGGCGGCGCTCATCGCTTGGAGGCACTGGAGCCCGATGTGGCCCAGGCCGCCGATCCCGATGACGACGGCCATGTCGCCGGGGTTCAGCTCGCGGACGGCTCGTTTGGCGGCGTGGTACGCGGTGATCCCGGCGTCAGCGTGGGGGGCGATCTCGGTGGGGTCGACGCCGTCGGGCAGCGGGATGACGGCGCGCTCGTTCGTCTTCAGGTACTCGGCGAAGCCGCCGTCGGTCGTGAGGCCGTTGAAGTCGCTGTTCTCACAGTACATGTCCTCGCCGAGCCGGCAGGGGCGGCAGATGCCGCAGGTCTGGACGGGATGGCAGATGACCGGGTCGCCCTCGGAGACGAGCGTCACTTCCTCGCCCACCTCAGTGACGATCCCGGCGTTTTCGTGGCCGAGCGTCATCGGCAGCTCCTGGGGGGCGTACTCGGTCCACATTCCCTCGATGATGTGGTTGTCCGTCTGGCACCAGCCGGCACCGGACACTTCGACGATCACGTCGTCCGACCGCTCGGCCGACGGCCGGTCTACCTCGTCGATCGAGAGGGCGTCGCTCATGTCGTCGGTGTACTCGTGGAGTCTCGCGGCGTGCATGGTAGCACGTGACGAGTCAACACACGTCGATAAAAAGCCTCGCGCCGGTCCTGATCGACAGGTTCCGCATGTCGGCGTTGCGTCTGCAAGCCCTCGGATTAAGCCACTATTTCCGCGGCGAGGTGATCACGGTAATAGACGATTGACGAGAGCCGGCCGAACGTCGTCGGAACTGGGAGACTCACACCGATTGAAACGTGGAGAAAGAGTAATCCATGGTGGTGTGGTCCCACATGCCACAATGTACCACCAGGACGGCGAGGACGTGTTCGTCATCGACGGTCACGTCCACCTCTGGGACGCGAGCGAGGAGAACATCACACACCAGGGTGGCGAGGAGTTCATCCAGTGTTTCTATGACTACCACACGACGTTCACGCCGGAAGAACGCCAGTGGGACCTCGACGAGGAGTATCGCCAGTACGGCGCCGAGCGGATGGTCACCGACCTGTTCGAGAACGCCGCCGTCGACATGGCGATCTTTCAGCCGACGTACCTCACCGACTTCTACGACGAGGGGTTCAACACCACCGAGCAGAACGCCGAACTCGCACTCGAGTACCCCGAACGGTTCGTGCTCAACGGCAGCTTCGACCCGCGAGATGGTGAGCCAGGCCTCGAGTACCTCGAGGAACTCCACGAGACGTACGACCTCAAGGGCGTGAAAGTGTACACCGCCGAGTGGCGCGGCGAGTCGAAGGGGTGGCGACTCGACGACGAGGAGGCGTTCGAGTTCTTAGAGAAGTGCGTCGAACTCGGAATCGAGAATATCCACCCCCACAAAGGGCCGACGATCCGGCCGCTAAACCGTGACGCCTTCGACGTGAAAGACGTCGACGACGCCGCCTCGTCGTTTCCCGACCTGAACTTCGTCGTCGAACACGTCGGCCTGCCCCGACTCGACGACTTCTGCTGGATCGCCGGCCAGGAGCCGAACGTCTACGGCGGGCTCGCGGTCGCCGCGCCGTTCGCCCAGAACCGCCCGGGCAAGTTCTCGGAGATCATGTCCGAACTGCTGTGGTGGCTCGGCGAGGACCGTCTGCTCTTCGGTTCGGACTACGCGCTCTGGAACCCCGACTGGCTCGTCGAGACCGTCATGGAGGCCGAACTCACCCCAGAACACCGCGCGGAGTACGGCGTCGAGTGGGACATAGAGACGAAACAGAAGGTGATGGGCGAGAACGCCGCCGAGCTGTACGACATCGACCTCGAGGAGAGGAAACGACAGTTCCGCGAGGACGAGATTACCGAGGCGTTCGGCCTCGAGGACCACTACGCGGGCGAACCCGCGGCGGCCGACGACTGATGGCGGGGGAACGACCCCGGCGACCGACGCCGGCGGAGCCGCGGCGAGCGGACGTGCTCGAGGCCCTCGAGCCCGTGACGGACCCGGAACTCGACCGTTCGATCGTCGACCTCGAGTACGTCGATTCAGTCGAGATCGGCGACGACGGGTCACACGTCGCCGTCCGAATCACCCTCCCGACGGCGTGGTGTTCGCCGGCGTTCGCCTGGATGATGGCCGTCGACGCCCGCGACGCGATCGAGGCGCTGCCGGCGGTCGAGACGGCGACGATCACCCTCGGTGAGCACATGCACGAGGCGGAGATCAACCGCGGCGTGAACGACGGGCTGCGCTTCGGCGAGGCGTTCCCCGACGCCGACGGCGACGTCGCGGGCGTCCGCGCCGAACTCGACGAGAAAGCGCGCGTCGCCCGACAGTACGACGCCGTCGAGGCCCTGCTCGAGGCCGGCTTTGCGCCGGACCAGATCGTGGCGCTTCGTAAGCGCGATCTCGAGGAGGGAGGAGACGAAGTCGTCGTCTACCTGCACGAGCGGGCCGTCGGGGTGTTCGTCCCGGCCGACCCGCTCGAGCGCTACCTCGAGAAGGCCTGCGAGACCGGCGTCGTGTCCGGCCCGGACGACGTGCTGTTCCGGACGCCGGAAGGCGAGCCGATCGCTCCTGACGAGTTCGACCTCGTCCACCGGCGCGGTCGGCTGGCCCGGGTCAACATGTCGACCCAGGGTGGCGTCTGTGCCGGCCTTCACGAAGCCCGGCAGCAGCGACTCGAGGAGTCGACCGACGACTGACCGGGTTCGACGGATTCCCGTTCGCTCGCGCCCGTTCGTGTGAGACAGTCGGGAGCGAGGGCACGACCCAACTCAGTGTCCCGACGGGCCGTCCCCGACGTACTCGAACTTCGTGCCGGCCCGGTCGGCCGTCGCCTTATCGCGCGCCGAATCGCCGACGAACAGCGTCCGTTCGGGTTCGACCCCGAGTCCGTGAACGGCCTCGAGCAGCGGCTCGGGGTGGGGTTTTCGGTTCGTCACCGTGTCCCGGCCGACGACGACCTCGACGGCCTCGAGCAGGCCGTGTTCCTCGAGGGCGATCCGACACGCCGCCTCGCAGTTGAGCGAACAGACGCCGACGGGGACCTCGCGGGTGAGCAACTCGTCGGCGTGGGCGAGCCGCCTCGAGGTCCGGGCGCCCTCACGTTCGTGGGCGGCGATGACCCTCTCGACGTCCGTGTGGAAATCGGTGCCCTCGGCGGCCTCGAGGAGCTCCCAGAGGGTTTTGCCGGGTGGCTCGAGGTTCGCCGACTCGTACACGTCGCGGACGTCGTCGGTGGCCGCCGCCCAGTCGACGGCGAGGTGGACGAGGGTGCCGTCGAGGTCGTAGACGATTGCGTCGTACTCCGTCACGAGCGGTGAGACGAACGGCGGGGGATTCAAGACTTCGGTCGGTTCTCGCTTATTTCTCGAGGGAGAGGTGCTCCCCCACGCCCTCGATCGCGGCCAGTTGCTCGGACAGCGCGTCGGCCTCCTCGTCGTCCAGCAGCCGGAGCGGGCTCCGCAACGGCCCGGCGTCGAACCCCCGCATGGGGAGGGTGCTCTTGACGCCCGCCATGTAGCCGCCGCCGGACTTGAACGCGCGCCGGACGGCGAACACCTGCCGCTGGAGATCGTGAGCCTGCGCCTCGTCGCCTTCGTCGTAGGCCTCGTACAGCTCGACGACGAGTTCGGGGAAGACGTTGGCGACGGCGCTGACCATCCCCGCACAGCCGACTTCGAGGCCCGCAAAGAGCAGCGAGTCCGAGCCGGCGAGGTAGGTGAGGTCGGGACAGGCGTCCATCGCCTGGACGAGCCAGGGGACGTCCTTGCTCGAGTCTTTCACCCCGGCGACGCCGTCGATCGCGGCGAGTTCCTCGAGGGTCTCGAGCGACAGCCGATTGCCCGTCCGGCCGGGGATGTGATAGACGTAGATCGGTACGGAGACGGCCTCGGCCACTCGCTGGTAGTGTTCGACCGCGCCCCGTCCATCGAGGGGAAAGTAGTACGGCGTGACGACGACGACCCCATCGGCACCGACTGATTCGGCGTGCTCGGCGTGGGCGACCGTCTGGCGCGTGCTGGGTGCGCCGACGCCCGCGATGACGGGCACCTCGCCGCCGACCTCGTCGACGACGGCCTCGACGACGCGGTCGCGTTCGGCGTCCGTGAGGAGCGCGAACTCGCCGTTCGTCCCGAGGGGGAAGACGCCGTGGACGCCGCGGTCGACGACGAACCTGGCGTGGGCGGCCGTCCGCTCGAGGTCGAGCGACTCCTCGTCGTCGAAGGCCGTGATCGTCGGCGGCACGACGCCGGCGAGCGAGAGCGGATCGACCGCTCCCGGTTCGTGCAGTGACATACCCCGGTTTCCACCGGGGACGGCAATAAACGTCCGCGTTGAACGCGATCGTCGCCCCCTCACCCGGATCGCCGTCCGTCGGGATCAGCCCAGCCGTGCGAACCGGTTGAGCGCGTACACGGTTCGCAAGACGTCGACGCTCTTTCCGCGGTCGAACACCAGTTCGTCGGTCTCGAGGACGTGCTCGAGCGTCTCCCGCGAGGCGTGGTCGGGGGCCGCGGAGAGCCCACAGTCGTGCTCGGCGACCCACCGCATTACGCGCAGGTCGCTCTTCGAGTCGCCCATCACGAGCGCGAACGGGTCGTCGACGCCGAGGACGTCGAGGGCGCGCTCGACGCCGGTAACTTTGTTCAGCTCGAGGCTGCTGATCTCGGCGGCGTCGGCCTCGTAGTAGGCCACGTCGATCCGTTCTAAGATCGACGCGAGTGCCGTGGGAACGTCGTCGACGGAGACGTCGGGGTACTCGCCTTCTCGCTCGAGGACGGCCCGGATCTCGGTGTCGCCTGCGGCGTAGAACGCTCGCGTCCACGCCGGGGCTTCCTCGAGGACGGTCTCTGCGGCGTCGGAGGCGGCCGTTGCGAGCAAGTCGAGCAGGTAGACGAGTGCTCGGTCGATGATTTCGCGCGCCTGCGAGGATCCCGTCTCGAAGTTCGGCTTCATCGTGACGTTGAACTCGTTGCCCTGCAGGTGACAGCCGCGCCTGAGCTCCGCCGGGGCGTCGGGCAGCACGCGAGCGCGGACGTCGTCGAAGACGTCGCGGATCTCCGCCTCGAGCTCTTCGTAGAGCAGCTGCTTCGTGTCCGCGCCGTGGCCTGGCGTGAACACGCCGGTGCCCGCCTCGTAGACGATCGAGAGCTCGCCCGAGTGGACGATCTCGCTCCCCAGCCCCTGGATAGCGAAGCCTTTGACGTTCTCTAAGGTCTGGCCGGTGCAGATGACGATCGGCACACCAGCCTCGTGGAACTCGGTGAGGACGTGCAGCGTGTCGCGGGGGATCTCGTTGTCCGTCCGCCCTGCCGAGCGAAGCGTCTCGTCGACGTCGAGCACGAGGACGTTCACCGGTCGCCCGTACTTCGCCTCGAGGTCGAGCGCGGTGAACGCACCCTCGCGGGAGACGCGGGCGGCCACCTCGGCGAGGGTCTCGCCCGCCGCGAACTCGTCTCTGATCTCGTCTTTGCGTCGCTCGAGTTCCTCGCTCGCGGCCTGCCAGTGCTCGAGGGCGACTCGCGAGTCGACCGCCGGAAAGACGTCGACGAACTCCTGGTACTCCCGTAACGTCCGGGTGTCGAACTCGTCGTAGAGTCGGTAGACGAGGTCGTATCGCTCCATGTACGAACACCGCTGGGGAGCCGGATAACCGTTTTCCGTCGGCTGCAGCACCGCTCGTCGAGGACCGCTTCTCGAGCGGTCACATCGTCGACGTCGATGGACGGCGGATTCTCGCGGGCGCCCGGACGACGACACGACTATAAAAACGGCGGTCGAATTCGATCACATATGAAAAACGTCGACGACCTGATCGAGAGCGCGGCCGAGCTCGCCGACCAGGGTCTCTCGAAGGGTGAGATCGCCGACGAGCTGAACGTCTCCCGGGAGACGGCGAGCTGGCTCGTCGAGCGGAGCGATGCGGCGACGCCGAGGCGGGATCGTCAGACCGACGCTGGTGGGCCACAGGACATTCACGTCGATTGGTCGGCGATCGGCCGTGACAGCAAGCGCATGGGGGCGATCGCCGAGGCGATGGCCGATATGCTGACGAAGCACGGTGAGGACGTCGACCTCACGGTGGGCATCGAGAAGGCCGGCGGCCCGATCGCCACCCTCGTCGCCCGCGAACTCGAGGCCGACCTCGCGACGTACATCCCCTCGAAACACCAGTGGGAGGAAGGCGACATCGAGGAGCTCCACGGCACCTTCTCGCGGAACTTCGCCGACATCCGAGACCGCGAGTGTTACGTCGTCGACGACACCATCACCAGCGGCACGACCATGCGAGAGGCCATCGAGGCGATCCGCGCCGAGGGTGGCGAGCCGTTGGCCTGCATCGTCCTCGCCGACAAACAGGGCGTCGACGAACTCGAGGGCGTCCCCGTCTACTCGTTGCTCCGGGTCATCAGCGTCGGCCGGGACGAGTAACGCTTCCGACCGACGCCGAGTACCCCGGCACCTGTTGGGACCTCATCAAAAGGTTTTATAAAATAGGGTTGATAACTCGGGCAGCATGGATAAACATCCAGCCCCACAGATGGGGTCTGAAGGAACCGTCGTCGGAAAGCGATTGCTCGCGTTTATCGTCGATTCGATCATTCTAGGCATCCTCTCGTTTGCGATTCTCCTTCCCTCGTTTTTCCTCGGAGACATCATCGGGCTGTTGGCCATGATAGTCGTTGGCGTCGGCTCACTCGTATACGTCTTCTTACTCGAGGGGATCTACGGCTACACGCCCGGCAAGCACGTCATGGGGCTCGTCGTGGTCAAGTCCGACGGCTCGCAGTGTACGATGGGTGCGTCGATCATCCGGAACCTGCTGCTGATCGTCGACAACCTGCCGTTCGCGTACATTATCGGGCTCGCGCTGATCCTGATCACCGACCGGAAACAGCGCGTCGGTGACCTGGTCGCGGACACGGTCGTCGTCAGCCAGCGCTAACGGGATTTTTGCACGACCGGTGAGAAATCCGACCGGTCACGTTCGTCGATCGGCCGACTCAGATCTCGCCGTCTTCCTCGAGTTCGTCGAGGTACTCGTGGGCGTCCTCGAGAATCTCGCGGGGACCGTCCTGGGTCACGGTGTTCACTGCCTGTTCGTAGTCGCGCCACTGCAGGTCGCGGTGTTCACTCGAGAGTTCAGCGCTCGCCTCGTAGGATTTCGCGATGAAGAGGTGAACGGTCTTGTGGATCGTCGTGCCGTTCGCCTCGAAGACGTAGCTGTAGTCTTTGCGAAAGCCGTCGAGTAGTCTGAACTGGTCTATTCCTGCCTCTTCCTTTATTTCGCGGATAGCCGTCTGCTGTAGTTCTTCGTCTCCTTCGACACCGCCCTTCGGAAACTCCCAGTCGCCCGGGCGGCTCTTGAGTAGAAGATACTCGCGCCGGCCCCGCGTGTCGCGGAAGAGGATCGCGCCTGCGCTCGTAGCTTCGACTGCCATTACTACACGTAACGTGTGAGCCGTTAAGAGAATATCGGACCGTCCGCCCGTCGCGGACGGATCGCAGCAGATTTTTACGCGACGAGCGTGGACGAGTGTACAGCTATGACCTTCGTCACCCGCCTCACGCTCCAGAGCGGCGATCGAGCCGCCCTCGATGGAATCGTCGACGACATCAAAGCGACCGCCGAGAAGAAAGGCGCCGCGCTCAAAGGCCCACACTCCCACCCGCCGGACCGACACCGGGTCCCGCAGCATCGCCGCCTCCACGCCGACGACGACCGAACCTTCCCCGCCTGGGAGTATACGGTGTTCACCCGCGAACTCGAGATCCACGGGTACGACGACTTCGCGCGCGACGTCGCCTCGCGGGCGTTCCCGTCCTCGGTACACGTCGAAGCCGAGATCGAACAGATCCACATGCAGTGACCCGACTCCGGAGATCCGGCTGCCATCGACGGACCGGCCTCGAGCCCGACCGACGCGGCCTACCCAGGCTGGCGTCCCGTTTTTCACTGGTGCCTCCCAACCGCCGACCATGTACACCGGCAAGACCGTAAAGCCGTGCTGTCTCTGTGGAGCGCCCGACGTCGAGGTCCGCCTCGACCTGCCACCCCGGGCGATCCAGCTGCTGAAACACGGCGAGGTGATCGCCTGGCAGGACGTCGTCGGCGAGGTATCTATTCACTTCTGTGCGAACGACTGGAAGACCGTCACGGAGCTGGTGCTCGAGGTTGGGATGAGTCCACTCTCGCGGTGTAACGTCGCCCGGGCGTCGTTCGACCTCCGAGAAGATTTCGAGGCGTTCACGAGTCGGACCGTCGACGAGCCGGATCATCGACCACTCGAGCAACGGCTGTGGTCAGAGAGCGAGGCCGTGCTGGCCGGCGAGACCGACTACCCGCCATCGGAACGCGACCTCGTCGAAGCCCGGATCGTGCGCTGGGCGCTCGAGGATACCGACGCGCCGGTCGCCCGGTCGCACGCCGACCGACCGTCCGACTGATCGCGGCGTCGCGTTCCCCTTTCGCCACTCCTTTGGGCTCACCCGCCGATCCTCGGCCATGAACGACGATACACTCGTCTCGCTCCGACGGGACCTCCACCGCAAGCCCGAACCCGCCTGGCGGGAGTTTTACACCACGGCACGGATCGTCGAGGAACTCGTTGCGCTCGACGTCGACGACCTGTACGTCGGTCGGGACGCGATCGCCGGCGAGCACCGAATGGGAGTCCCCGAGACGGCCGAACTCGAGGCGTGGTACGAGCGCGCCCGGGCCGCAGGTGCCGACGAGGCGGTCCTCGAGAACCTCGAGGGCGGCTACACGGGTGCCGTCGCGGTTCTCGAGCAGGGTGATGGGCCGACCGTCGGCCTCCGGGTCGACATCGACGGCCTGCCCCGCGAGGAGTCAGACGATCCCGAGCACGTCCCCGCCGCCGAGGGCTTTCGCTCCGAACACGAGGGGGCGATGCACGCCTGCGGGCACGACGCGCACGCGACGATCGGAATCGGCGTCCTCGACGCAGTGCGTGAAAGCGACTTTACTGGCACGCTGAAGGTCTTCTTTCAGCCCGCCGAGGAGGTCGTCGGCGGCGGGAAGTCGATGGCAAAGAGCGAGCACCTCGCGGACGTCGACTACCTGCTCGCAGTCCACGTCGGCCTCGACCACCCCACGGGCGAGGTCGTCGCGGGGATCGACGGCTTCCTCGCGGTGAGTCACCTCGAGGCGACCTTCTCCGGCGAATCCGCTCACGCGGGTGCCAGGCCCGAGGAGGGGCGAAACGCGATCCAGGCGCTCGCCACGGCAGTGGGCAACCTCTACGCCATCCCGCGACACGCAGACGGCGTCACCCGGGTCAACGCCGGGATCGTCGAGGGTGGCGCCGCGGCGAACATCGTCGCCGAGGAGGCCCGCCTCGTCGCCGAGGTCCGCGGCGAGACGACCGAGCTCATGCGGTACATGGACGAGAAGGCCCGCCGCGTCCTCGAGTCGGCCGCCGAGATGCACGACTGCGACGTCGACATCGAGACGGGTGCAGAGGCCCCGAGCGCCGAGAGCGACGAGGGGCTCGTCTCGATCGTCGCGGACGTGGCCGGCGAGACCGACGGGATCGAGTCGGTGCTCGAGCGCGACGTCCTCGGCGGGAGCGAGGACGCGACGTTCCTGATGCGTGAGGTGCAAGAGAACGGTGGGCTGGCCTGTTACGTCGGCGTCGGCACCGACCACCCCGGCGGCCACCACACCGCGACGTTCGACGTCGACGAGGAGAGCATCCGCCACGGCGTCGACACCCTCGCGGGTGCGATCGAACGGATCGGCCTCGAGCGTCCCTGAGGGGCAAGCGGCCTACCGGCACCGTCCGTGAGGGGCTCGCGGCGATCGCATGCGTACCGAGTGAGTACGATCGTCAGAACCTGTTCGCGTCGGAAACGCCTATTTGACTGTGGAGCGAATTGCTCGAGCGAATGCGAGCCGCCCCGTCGCGTTCCCGTTCGTCGACCGACGAGTTCGAACCCCACCTGGAGGTGAGCGACTCGTGAGCGTGAACCGCGCCCGCGTCGGCCTCTGGTTCCGGATGGCCGTCGCGACCGTCCTCAGTGCGGTGCTCTCGATCGCCGTCGTCGGGGTCGCCCCCCTGCTCGTCGCGCTCCCCGTCTTCGGCACGATCCGGTACGGCGTCGAGGCGCTCGAGGGCGTCGTCCCCGTTCCCGCGGCGACCGTGCTCGTGGCCGCGATCGCGGCGACCTGTCTGGTCACCGTCGAGTGGTCGCTGCGGACCGTTCGGCGGGCTCGAGCGCGCTCGGCGCCGGCGGGAGCGCTCGCACAGGGAACCGTCGAACTGGCCTCGTACGTGCTCTTGCTCGCGTCGATCGTCGTCCTGCTGGCCGCCGTGCCGTACCTCCAAGAGGTGCTTCCCGAGTTGGTCTTCGCGATCGGCGTACTCGTCGGCTTCTTCTACCTCCTGACGGCCGCGTACGCCTGGGCCGCCCACGAGTGGGTTCGCTCGCGGAACGAAGACGACGAACGGACGGCCGGCGGCAACTGGCTCGTCCTCGGCGTCTTCGTCGTCGGCTACCTCAGCGTCGCCTGGTGGCGCGGCTTCGTCGTCGTCATCGTGGCCGCGGTACTCGCCGTCGCCCTCGGCGCCGTCTTCGCTCCCGACCGCCTCGAGCGCGTTCGCGACGCCGTCGAACGACGCGCTGCCGAGCAAGAAGAGAGCGAGCCGGTCGACCCCGACGAAGTCTACGGAATCACCGACGAAGTCCGGCGACTCGGGGGCCGACTCGAGCGGGTGCCCGACCCCCGACCGGCCGTCCTCGCGGGAACCGGAACGGTCGTCGGCGCCGTCGTCTACTGGGCGGCGACGGTCGGCTCGACCGACGCGGTCGCAGTCGGATTCGCGGCCCTCGCCGCCCTGGTGCTCGTCGGCGCCCACGTCGGCGGCGTCGTCCGCAACGAGTTCACCGGCGACGCGGCCGTCCTCCGGGAGTTCGAGGGCCGACTCGAGAGCGTGACACGGGGCGACGGCGCAGCGATCGTCGACGGGGGCAACGAGGTCGACGGGAGCGGCGGCGCCGCCACGACGGCTAGGCCGGCGCTCGAGTCGATCGTGGCCCGCCTCGCCGGTCAGGCCGACCTCCCTGCCCCAGAGATTCGCCTCCTCGACGAACGAGCGCCGGTCGCGCTGACGGTGGGCTACCGTCCCGCGTCCTCGACGCTCGTCTGCTCGCGCGGCCTGCTCGAGACGCTCGACGACCGCGAGCTCGAGGCCGTCCTCGCCCACGAACTCGCCCACGTCGCGAACCGGGACGCCGCGGTGCTGACCGCGCTGTCGGTTCCCGGGGCCGTCGCGGGGCTCTCGCGGAGCCGGTACGGGTACAATCCGGTCGTCGAACCGTTCGCCCAGCTCGTTCGGATCGTCAGCCATGCGTCCGTCGCGTTCGTCGCCAGGGGACGGGAGTACGCGGCCGACGACGGTGCGATCGCCATCACCGGCGACCCGGCGGGCCTGGCGAGCGCCCTCGAGACGCTCGACGCCGAACTCGAGATCCGACCGGCCGCGGACCTCAGGGAACGGGACCCGGCGACGGCGTTCTCGATCGTTCCACCGCCGTGGGAGGAACACCGATTTTTCGACCGGACTCGACGATTCGTCGCCAGAGGAGTGCTCGGGACACACCCGTCGACGACGGACAGAATCGACCGCATTCGATCGATCGTCAGCGAGCGATCGTAGCCGCCGGATCGGTTCTGAGCCCTCGAGAATTGGCCCGCCCGATCAGGCGTCTGCGCTTGTTCCGGCAAGCTGGCCGGCGAGCCGCTTCGCGTGACTGACCCGGCTCGGGATGCCCATCCGACTCGTGTAGTTCGTCGCGAGGTGGAGTCCGTCGGGCAGCTCGAGCCCATCGAGGGCGTCCCAGGTGTCGTCGTGGGCGGGAAACCCTCGATGCATCCGTTCGACCTCGAGGAACTCCGCCTCACAGCCAGTGACGGCCTCATACTCCGCACAGGCGAGTCGGGCGAGTCGGCCCTCGGGTTCGGAGACGAGTTCGGGCTCCCACATCCCGCCGAAAAAACAGGTCACGAGGTCGTCGCGACCGAAAGCAACGCCGTTCCAGGAGACGCCGAGGGTGTGAAACGGTTCGTCTTTCCGAATCTGGTAGCCAAAGCCACGCTTGGGCGCCTCGGCCTCGAGATAGACGAGCGTGAGGGGGTTGTACCGCAACTCGCGAAGCCGCGTGGCCGCGTCCGGGGCGACCGCCTCGAGCAACTGGGCGCTCGCATCCGCGGGCGTGGTCACCACGACCTCGTCGACGACCGCGCGGTCGCCGTCGGCCTCGAGGACGTACCCGTCGCCGTCGTCGCGCTCGCGGATCGACTCGACCGGCGTCTCGAGGTGGACGCGGTCGCGCGTCGCCTCGTACAGCGCCTCGGGAAGGCGCTGATTGCCGTCCTCGAAGACGACGGCGGGCGCACGGTCGCCGTTGCGCGCGAGCCGTTTCACGGCGGGGACGAGCAAGTTCCCTTCACGTTGCTCGAGCCGGATGAGTCCCTCGAGGGCGTGTCTGGCGGGCATTCGGGCGGGATCGGAGCCGAAGATGCCGCCGAACAGCGGGCCGATCACGGTGTGGTACGCCTCGGGGCCGAACTTCCGCGTGAAGAGCTCGGCGGCGGTCTCGTCGGGGCTCGCTGGGTCCGTGAGTGGTTCGGCGAGCAAGCGGAGCTTTCCACGCCAGGAGAGGGCGTCGGTTCGGACGAACGCCGAGGCGGACGTCGGGACCTCGCGCAATTTCCCGTCCGCATAGACGAAAAGCGGCAGGTCGTCGTCGGCGGCGACGAGTTCGCCGGCGAGCCCGAGGTCGGAGACGAGGTCGGCCAGCGACCCCGACAGGCGCATCCGCTGGGGGCCGTACTCGACGACGGTCCCGTTCGTCCGGCCGCTCCGGATCACGCCGCCCGGGGCGTCGGTGGCTTCGAAGGCCACGCTCTCGACGCCGTGAGCGTCGAGGTAGTAACTCAGCGCGAGCCCGGTCAGGCCGCCGCCGACGATCCCGACGCGTGGTCGATCGTGGCTCATTCGTCCGTGGCGGGTGCTGGTTGCTGGGGTGCGTTCAGACACATCGTTCCCTCCACGTCGCGACACTGACACTGCCGGAACTGGTAGTAGCCCGGTTCGAAGCCCGCGACGAACGGTTCGACGAGGTCGGCCAGCACCTCGCCGAAGCGTGGGTCGTCGTGGGGAACCGGCACGCGGTGGAACTCGAGGCCGACGGCCTCGGCGTCCTCGCGGAGGTCGACGTCGAGCTCCGAGAGCGTCTCCGACTGTTCGTGCATGAAGCTCACCGGATCGACGACGACGCGATCGGCGTCCACCGTCTCGATCACGTCCTCGACGTCGGGCTGGGTCCACTCGATGTTCCGGTTCGAGTGGTTCTGGTAGCCGAGCTCGTACGTTTCGACGCCGACGAGCGCGGCGATCGTCTCACAGAACTCCTCGACGTAGATGACGTACCGGCTCCCTTCCTCGAGGTAGTGCGTCGGGGTGCCGTGGGCCGAGAAGACGAGCGTCGTCTCCTCGTCGGCGAGGTCGACCCCGCGCTCGTCGGCGTGTGCCCTGATGGCGTCGGCGCGCAGCCGGGTGTAGAGGGGATGTTTGTGCCAGCCTGAGATTGGGCTCACTCGCACGTCCCACTCCTCGTGAGTCGCGACGGCCTCCTCGAGTTCGTCGAGTGCCGCGACGGTCGTCGACGGGCCACACAGCGGGTAGATCGGTAACCCGATCAGGTGCTCGACGCCGTCGTCGCGGGCTTCCTCGACGGCGTCCGCGACGTACGGCTCGAGGAACTGGTGGCCGACGTAGGTCTCGACGTCGATCCCCCGGTCGGCGAGGGCCGCTTCGAGCAGCGCCGCCTGGGCGTCGGACTGGGCGTTCAGCGGCGAGCCGCCGATCGCCTCGTACTCCTCGATCAGCCCGGGGGCACGCCGGCGGGCGAGTTCTCGGGAGCGCGCCATCGCCTCCTCCTCGGTCGTCGCGCCCTCGAGGTCGGCGTTGTTGAAGAAGATGTTAGTGAGGTACTCGACGACGACCTCGCGTTCCGGTTCGGGCGGTTCGCCGAAGTTGAGCAGGATGATTCCAGTCGTCATTGGTGAGTCAGCTATCGGCCCCTAGGGATGGGGGCATAACAACAGTTACTGCTCGGTGCGTCGGTCGGACAGCCTCTCGACTGTCGTTCGATAACCGAGGGTGCATGATCGAGACTCGGGAAGCGACGAACCTAACGCCCTCTCATCGTTCCCGTCCGGTGAGAACCGACGGGTCGATTCGGACATCGAGGTGGCCGCTTACGTAACTGGCTCGAGCCGAGCGTGACCGGGGCCGCGGAACTCGACGTCGTATCCCGCGAACGTGAACGCGACGGTCGGCGTCGACCCTCGTTGCCACGCGCCGTCGACGAACCGATCGAGTGCGCTGGTGTCGACGACGTCGTGGAGCGGTCGGAGGTCGGTCGGTTCACACTCCTCGATCGTCGCGACGGCCGTGACGATGGCCAGCGTCGGCTGCAGCGGCCGATCGTACGACACTTCGTAGACGGTCTCGCCCGCGTCGTTAGTGACGGCGTCGAGCTCGACCTCGAGTGTGGCGGGGACGTTCATGGCGACCGGATCGTCGACGAGGACACTGGCGTCTGAGGCAGACGCTGATATTGATTGTATTGCACTATACACTAATTCCGCCTGGGCGCGCTTAAGGGCTTCGGGGCCACAGGTCTCCCGGATCGTCCACGAGCTCGTCCGAACCGGTGGCCGACTGGGAAGTCACCGCGAGGGACCGCTCGAGCGAGGTGGCCGTGCGTATCGCTGCCGTCGTCGACGAATCGGGTCCCTTTTTGTGCCCGCCAATCCATCAGTTCAGACGAGATCCTGTTATGAGCACGCGATCGTCGTCCGGTCAGAAGGGTCTGGGATGGTACGGAGGAGTCGCCGCGATCTGGCTCGTCGTCAGCGCGATCGTCGTCGTCGGTATTCAGGCGCTCGACCCGGCGCCCGACGTCGTCAACGCCGGCTACCTCGCGAGCATGTTGATCTTCGGGTTCGCCGCCGTCGCGATCGCGATCATCATCGCTCGACTCGGCGACCGCGCGACGCCGAGCGATCAGGGGCCCGACTGGTCGTCGAACCGGTAACGAACTCCAGTCGGCAGCGTCGTCGCCTCAGAGGCGATCACGGTCGTTCTTCTCGGCGCCAACCGATCCGCTCCGATAGATCGCAAAGAGCAGCAACACGGCGATGACGAAGTCGAGGCCGTGCTCGACGAGGTGGTGGAGTCCCATCGGGACGACCTCGAAGACGGTTCCGAGTCCGACGACCGTTCTGATGACGAGCGCGCCGAGCGCGAGCGTGATGAGGAGATACGGCGTCGTCCGCCGCCGCCGGTAGGCGACCACCCCGAGCAAGAAGAGTCCCGTCGTCCCAATCCCTGCCAGCACGAGGATAGTGAGCAACAGCGGCGAGTCGCGCACCTCGGGCCAGGCCATCAGCGAGAGTAGTTCGACGTAGATCATGGGTGCAGATCGACTCGAGGATCGTCTCCCGACACCGGGTCACTGCACGGCGGTCGGTCCCACAGGGGTGCACCGTCGAGCGTCGACCCCGAGAGACGAGCGGTGGGGTCGAGACTGGACAGTCCTTCGCACCTCGATCGGTTCCGGGCTCCGGTACCTGGCGCCATCCCGTTACTATATCGTGGTCGTTTTCGTGTAGTAAGTACATCGGTCGAGTACGAGAGCATGAGCGACGTACGACACGCCATCGAACGACGGGTCAGGGCCGATCCTGGCATTCACTTCAACGCGCTGGTCCGCGAGCTCGACCTGGCTGTCGGACAGACGCAGTATCACGTCCGACGGCTGTTACGCTCGGGCGAGATCGTCTCCGAGGAACTCTACGGACGAACTCACTACTACCCGGTCGACTACGACGACTGGGATCGGCGGGCGCTCGCGCTGCTCCGCCGGGAGACCTGCCGCGACGTCCTCGTCTACCTCATCGAGTTCGGCCCGGCCCGGCCGGACGAGGTGGCCGACGAACTCGGCGTCGTTCGAAGCACACTCGAGTGGCACCTCGATCACCTCCTCGAGTGCGAGCTCGTCGAAAAGCAGTACGGCGAGCGAAATCGGGTGACGCTTCACCTCGCCACCCCCGAACGAACCGGCAAGCTGCTGGCGCGCGTCACGCCCTCGGTCGCCGACCGACTCGCCGACCGCTTCACCCGCCTCGTCGACCACCTCCTCGAGGACGCGGTGTCGACTTCGAACTATAGTACGCGTTGACAGTCGTTGCACACCCATGCCGAACGGCTGGCCGCTCGGCTGTGACCGGGTGGACATCGCTTACTATGCGTCGCGCTCGATCCAGCCCTTCTGTCGAGTTCGACGGCGCCCGTTGTACTCGGTTTCGATTCGTGCGCGTCGAGCGGTCGTGTCGGCTGACCGGTCAGTCGTGATCGACCGCTCGAGTCGACGGGACGGGGCCGCTGACGGCGTGTTCTTCCGACTCCGTCCTTCGACGGCCGAACCAGACGGTATATTTCGGCTGTGTCCCTAGTTCCGGTGTGCGCGAGATACCTCGATCCGTCTGGTTCGGCCTCGTCGTGGCGCTCGTGGTGGTCGGCGCTGCGGGGTTGTTCGTCGTCGACGTGGGCGCGACCGATCCGGACCCGGTTCACTTCGACGACACCGTCGCGATGGGTATCTCACACCAGGTCGAGTTCGGACTCGATGACGAGACCGAACTTCC
Source organism: Natronobeatus ordinarius (assembly GCF_024362485.1). Taxonomy (NCBI): domain Archaea; kingdom Methanobacteriati; phylum Methanobacteriota; class Halobacteria; order Halobacteriales; family Natrialbaceae; genus Natronobeatus; species Natronobeatus ordinarius. Next base: position 1,855,798 of record NZ_CP101456.1, read on the forward strand.
GCGCGTGCAGGTGTTCTACTCACAGTACCAGTACGTCGTCGGCTACTACGGCGTCGAAACGTTCGTCGACGACCTCCGACAGGAGGGCCACGAACAACGCTTCGGCTATCCGCTCGCGGTGTACGTCACCGACTACAGCGGGGTCGACTTCGAGCTGAGCGACGAGGGCTACCCGGTGACGGACGAGTTCGTCGGCTGGGTCCACGCCGAAGACGCCTGGTACGTCGCCGGGAGCGACGCCCGCTCGCCCGCCGGCGAGACCGTCGTCCCGTTCGCCGACCGCGACGACGCCGAGGCGTTCGCCGACGAGCACGGCGGCTCGGTCATGTCGTGGGAAGCGGTCCTCGAGGCGGAGTTCGACCTCGCAGGTGCGGAAGTGATTCGTGAGCGAATCGACGACCAGCACGCCGGGGCGGACCGCTTGGTCGAGGAGTCGCGGTCGTACCTCGAGCGCCCCGTCTCGACCGTCGTCGGCGAGGACGCCGACACCGTCCAGGAAGCGATCGACGCGGCGGAGCCGGGTACGACGGTCGTCGTTCCTGAGGGAACGTACGAGGAGGTCCTCGAGATCGACGAGCCGATCACGCTCGCCGGAGAGGGCGAGGTGACGATCCGGGGCGACGAGAACGGCTCGGTCGTCCACGTGACCGCCGACGAGGCGGCCGTGACGGGGCTCGAGGTCACCGGCGTGGGCGACACGGGCCGCGACCCCGACGCCGAGGTCGACGAGGACGAGTGGGACGCGGCCCTGGAGGTCGGCTACGGCCACGGCGACGCCGGCGTCGAAGTCGTCGACGCTGACCACGTGTTGATCGAGGCGGTGACCATCGAGACGGCAGCCAACGGCATCCTGCTTCGTGATTCCCACGACGCGGTCGTCCGGGACGTGACCGTCTACGGAGACGAGGAGTGGGGACAGGGATACATGGGCGTGATGAACATGCGCGCGTCGGGTGTCATCGAGGAGTCGACGCTCACCGACGGGCGCGACAACGTCTACATGCACCGGGCGAACGGCCTCGTCGTCCGGGACAACGACCTCCTCGGTGGCCGGTACGCCGTTCACTTCATGTACACCTCGGATTCGCTGATCGCGAACAACACGGTCCGCGACCAGCACGACGCCGGCATCTACGTCATGACCGATCCCGAGCGCAACGCGATCGTCGACAACGACGTTCGCGGGGTGCCAAGCGGGATCATCACCGACGGAAGCGACTCCTACATCGCGGGGAACGTCGTCGTCGACGCGATCGAGGGCATGCGGATCGGGACGGGGAACTCGATCTACGAGGCGAACGTCTTCCTCGAGAACGACGTCGGCGTGCGTTCGCGCTCCGTCCTCCCCTCCGATCGCGTGGCCGGGAACGACTTCCTGAACAACGAGATCCACGCGACCGCGACCTCCGGCCCGCTTCGCATCTGGACGCACGACGGCGCGGGTAACTACTGGGCGGGCGCCATCGGAACGCCCGACGGCGACGTCCTCGACCGGACGTACTCGGCGACCGATCCCGTCGACGAACGGCTCCACCGCGTCGACGGGACGCCAACGCTCGCCCAGGCACCCGCCCTCGACGCGACGAAGGGATTACAGGGAACCGTCCCCGGAATGCGGGCACAGAGCATCGTCGACACGGCACCGCGGTGTGAACCGGCGAACGCCGACGCACTCGAGGCGGCCGGCTACGGCGACCGACTCGACGACCACGCGTGTGGAGCGACAGACGAGACACCATGACCGAAGACACACCAATACTCGAGGCAGCGAACGTAGACAAGTCGTACGGCGACGTCCCCGTCCTCGAGGGCGTCTCGCTCGGCGTTCGAGCGGGCGAGGTGACGGGACTGATCGGACCGAACGGTGCAGGCAAGTCGACGCTGATCCGTGTCCTCACGGGGCTCCACGAGCCGACCGATGGCTCAGTCGAGTACCACGGCCCCGACACTGCCCGACCGATCGGCTACCTCCCGCAGCGACCCGAGTTCCGCCCCGGATTTTCGACCCTCGAGACGCTCAGCTACTACGCGTCGCTGGTCGGCGACGACGAGGAGACTGCCTACGACCACCTCGAGCGCGTCGGCCTCGAGGCGGCGGCGGATCGGCCCGTCGAGGCGCTCTCGGGTGGGATGACCCGTCTGCTCGGCATCGCCCAGGCGACCATCGGCGACCCGCCGGTGATCGTCCTCGACGAGCCCGGGAGCGGCCTCGATCCAGGGATGTCAGTCCACGTCTTCGACGTCGCCTCCGGTCTGGCGGCGTCCGGGGCGGCCGTCTTATTGAGCTCACACGACCTCACGCTCGTCGAACGGAACGCCGACCGGGTCGCGTTGATCGACGAAGGGCGAATCGTCGAGGACGGGCAGACGACGGCGGTCGTCGACCGGCTCGGCGTCGACTCGCTGTTCGACGCGTTCGAGGCGTCGGTCGCCGGTGAGGCTGGCACGGTCCGCGTCAAGGGTGGTTCCGCATGAACGGAGAGACCGGAACCGGCGACGACGTCGCCGGCGAGACCGTCGCCCGGGAGAAAGCTGACACCCGGGTGAACGACCAGATCGGCGACCGAACCGCTCCGGGTCCGGGCCACGTCGTCGCGACGATCGTCCGCCGCGAGCTGTGGACCGTCGTCCGAACCCGAACGTTCCTGCTGCTCGGATTCGCGCTGACCGCCGTCTTGCTCGGCGTCGCCGTTCTCAGTGGCGGCCTCCGGGCCGGCTACGTGCCGACGGCGGTCGACCTGCTCACCCCGCTCGAGCTCCTCGTCCCCGTCGTCGCCGTCGCCTTCGGCTACCGCGCGGTGCTCGGCGACGAGCAACGCGGCGAACTCGACGTCTTGCGGACGTACCCCGTCTCGCCGTGGCAGATCGTCGGCGGAATCTACCTGGGACGGGCGGCCGGCCTGGTCGCGGCGGTTACCCTCCCGCTCGCGTTCGTCGGCGTCGCGGTCGCACTGACCGAGCGAGAGGCGTCGATCCTCTACGCGACCCACACCGGCGCCGACTCGCCGCTTCTGTACCTCCGGGTGGTTCTCCTGACGATCTTGTTCGCCCTGGTGTTGCTCGCCGTGGCACTCGCCATCTCGGCGATCGCGAGCACCGCCCGAAGCGCGCTCGCCCTCGGCGTCGTCGCCCTCGTCGTCTTGCTCGTCGGGGCCGACCTCGCGCTCGTCTACGGCCTCTCCTCGGGGATCGTTCCCGAAGGGAGCCTGATCCACGCCCTCGCACTGAGTCCGCTTAGCGCCTACCGCGGGCTCGTCCTCGAGACGGCCGTCGTCGTCGCCGCCGGCACCGGCCCCCAGACGGCCGCCCCGCTCTCGAGCGTGATCGGACTGTTGGTCTGGGGCGTCGGCTCGCTCGCGGTCGCGACCGCCGCGCTTCGACGATCCTGACGCTGTAACGGCCGACAGAACGTACGGTGCGTCGTCAAGTTCTCTTCGCCAGCCGAGACTGCCTGAACAGGGAACTCGACCGATTCGAACAGAAGCAGCTACCCGAGGCCGTCGATCAGTTCTCGAGAGATCTCGTCGTGCTCGAGGATGTGTCCGCCGTACTCCTCGGCGAAGGCGTTGGCGTCGTCGGCGTCGGAGAAGCCGACGATCGACTGGCCCATCGCACCGTAGGCGTCGCTGCCGGCCACCAGTGTGAGTTCGGTGGCGTCGGCGAAGTACTCGGCTTCGATGTGTTCGGTAATGAACAGCATCCCCTGTTCGTCGTACACCTCCCAGTCGTCTCCAACGGCCGTGTAATCGGTGAGATAGAGGACGGTCGGATCGAAGCCGAGATCCTTCTGATCGAAGACGTAATCGTACGCACAGAGGCTGCTACAGAAGTACGCCGGCTCGTCGACGTCTCTTCCTGCAGGCAGTGCGTCTTCGTCGGCGTAGAACGCCTGTCCGCTGGGGCCCGGGTGCATCTCGACGATCATCCCACAGACTTCACAGCTCTGCTCGTCGTCGAGCGAGATTGGATCGGGGACCTCGCCGTCGTCGCCGAAACAGCCGGCCAGCGCCGCCAGACCCGCGGTCCCGGTCGCGACGAGAACGGCCCGCCGGGACGCGCACGGTCCGTGATTCGATGTCGTGTGTCGCTCCATACCGCCACTAGCCACCCCGTCGATAAATGACGTCTGGTGTGAACGCCGAACGACCCCTCGTGACTGTGCCGGAACGAGGGCGTCTGGACGGTCGTCTCACGGCATCGGCCCGAAGACCGACATCGTTCCTGGCCAAACTTTATACTATATCAACATAAAGTGCGGGTCGATGAGTGCCGACAGCCGATCCGGTGACGACTCCGAGGATGGCGGGCCGTCGGCTCCCGGCACCGACCTCGAGTTCGTCCTCGAGTCCGGGCCGCCGCTGGATCCAGCCGCCGCGTCGGCCGGGGAGGGCTCCGTGACGATCGTCGAGACGACCCACGGTTCCGCAGCCGACGTCGCCAGCCTCCTCGAGACGAGCGAGCGTGCGCGCCCCGACGTCGTCGCCGTCGAGTTCGACGAGTTCCGGTACAGACGACGGGCAGACGACGCCGAGGACGACGAGATCGACGCAGACGAACTCATGTCCGGCAAGACCGGGTACCAGTTTCTCGGCCACTGGCTGCTTTCGGACGTCGAGGACCGCCACCGCGATCGGTTCGAGGTCGAACCCGGCGCTGACGTGGCAGCCGCGACCGAGGCCGCCGCTCGCCACGACGCGGCGATCGCGCTCGTCGATCGGAACCTCGAGGACACCACCCAGCGTCTGTGGAATCGACTGGGGCTGCGTGAGAAGTACTCGATCGTCGCCGCGCTCACGGCTGACTTCGGTGGGCCGTGGCGAGTGGGGCTCTTTCTCGGACTGTTCTGGGGGCTGCTGTTCGGCTCCATCTTGAGCCTGCTGTGGGGACCGCTCGTGCTCCCGGCGATCCTCCCGCCCGGTGTCGTTCCGACCGGCGGACTCACCGGAGCGCTCTTCTCGACGCTCGACGCCGTCGTCGCCATCGTCGGAATCGGACTCGTCCTCGGAACGCCGCTGGCGCTGGCCCTGGCTGTCGGGACACGCGCTTTCGACGAGACGGCGGTCGTCGCCGGCCGACTGACGGACGCCGACCCCGTCACGGCGACGCTCGAGGCGTTCACACGCGCTTCGTCCGATGCCGACGCGCTGATCGACGGTCGGAACGCGGTGATCGCCCATCGACTGCTCACCCTGCGTGAGGCGGGGTACGACGTCGTCGCCGTCGTCGGGGTGGGTCGACGAGCGGCCATCGAGGCGTCCCTCGAGACGCCGAGCGAACTCCCGCCGGCGGACTCGGTGCTCGGAGCTGTGGAGACGGGGCGGCTCCGATCGCGCCTGTACCACGCCGTCGGCTACGTGTTCATGGGCGCGTTCGTCGTCCTGTTCGTCCTGGTGGCACTCGGCGGGTCCCAGGACGGCGTTCTGGTGCAGCTGTTCGTCGCCTGGTTCCTCGTGAACTTCGTCGCCGCGGCCGGGCTGGCCGTCCTCGCCGGCGCCCACTGGACGAGCGCCGGCGTCGGCGGTTCCATCGCCTGGCTGACGAGCGTCAACCCGATGATCACGCCGGGGCTGTTCATCGGCTACGTGGAGCTGCGGTATACGAACGTGCGCCTCTCTGACGTCTGGCGGATGAAAACGGTACTGGGCGACCGGACGCAGTCACCGCTGTCGCGGCTCACCCGCGCCCACGCCAGCGTCGGACTCTTCCGAATTCTCCTGATTATGACGGTGGCGAATCTGGGCAGCTTCTTCGCGAGCGTCCTGTTCGTTGCCGTGTTCCTCCCGTATCTCGCGGCCGACGTCGGCGGGCTCGGCGGGCTCGGCGATGAACTCGTAGACGCCACGTGGGAGGGCGTTCGGATCCTCTCCGGGCTCCTCGGGTGACGGCGCAGACGGGCACATTCGAGAGACGGACCAGACGCTACTTGCTCGATCGACCGCTAGATGAAGCTAATGAGACGACGTACCTTCCTGCGGACTGGTGCAGCCGGAACGCTGGTCGCCGCCAGCGGCTGTCTGACCTCACTCGTTGGCGACGACGGCGCCGAACACGCCGTCCTCGAGACTCCCCCCGAGGAGATCCAGCCGACGGCGAGCGCCGATCTCGCCTACCCCGCCTACGGCGAACCCTTCCCACACTTTTCACTCGAGGACCCGCTGTCCGGTGAGACGGTCGACACCGAGTCCCTCGAGGACCCGTTCATCTGTACGGCCTTCTACGCTTACTGTGATGCCGAGTGTACCTTGCTGCTCGGGGCGCTGGCGAACGCACAGGCCGAACTGCTCGAGCACGGCCTCGAAGACGTCCGCTTTCTCGCGGTCTCGTTCGATCCAGAGCGGGACACGGCGGCGGCACTCGAGGAAAACGCGACGGCGATGCGCATCGACCTCGAGGCGGGCAACTGGCACTATCTGCGCCCCGAGGACGCAGCCCAGGCAGAAGCCATCGTGACCGACGACCTCGGGATCGGCTACCAGAAGGTCGGCCCCGAGGAGGCCTACGACTTTCAGCACATCACTGTCACGTTCCTGGTGAATCCCGACGGCTACGTCGAACGGGCCTACCAGACGGACCGTCCCGACCCCGAACTGATCCTCGAGGACACGCAGGCGATACTCGATAACTGGGGATGACCGTCACGCTCGGACTGCTCGCTCCGCTCGAGACGTGTTACGATCCGTCGCTCGATCCGACGATCGGCACGGAGGTGATCGGGCCGGTCGTCTTCTTCCTGATCGGCTTACTCGGCGGTGCACACTGTCTCGGAATGTGTGGTCCGCTGGTGACGACCTACGCCGATCGACTCCGCGAAGATGGGGCCCGACGCGACCTCGTGACGACGCGGATGGTTCGCCAGCACGCCCTGTTTAACCTGGGTCGGGCGGCGAGTTACGCCGTTCTCGGCGGTCTCTTCGGGCTGCTTGGCACGCTCGTGTTCGTCACCCCCCAGCAACTCACGGCCGTCGTGGTCGAAGTCCACGCGTGGACCGGACTGCTGGTCGGAACGCTGATCGTCGCGATGGGGCTCCACTATCTCGCCGGCCGGGGCGTCCTCGGGGGCTCGGTCGGCATCCCGATCGTCGGATCGGCCCTCGGCGGCGTCCAGCGCTGGCTCCTCGCTCGCGTCGACACCTGGGTCGGCGACGCCAGGATCGCCGGGCTCGGCGCGGCCCACGGTGCGCTCCCGTGTCCGCTGCTCTACCCGGCTTTTCTCTACGCGTTCGTCCAGGGATCGCCCGTCGGCGGCGTCGTCTCGCTCGCCGCCCTCGGGCTGGGAACGATCCCGTCGCTGTTCCTCTACGGCACGTTCTTCGGGTCGCTGAGCGTCGAGATGCGCGTGCGTCTCCACCGCGTCCTCGGCGTCGCGTTCATCGCGCTCGGCTACATCTCCATCCAGCACGGGCTCATGGCGATCGGCATCCACCTGCCACACCCGCCGATCCCGTACTACGACCCACTCTGACCGGCCACCCCGGTGTAATCGATTGTTACTCGAGTCACATCGAGTGCTTACCCGAGCGCGCTCGAGGAAACGTTCTCGTACTCGTGACACTCGACCGAACGGTCGGATTAACCACCCGTACCAACGCCAGCTTTCCATCCGATCAAGACGGTCTTTCCCACCCCCAAAATCGCCAGACGTAGGCCGATTAACCAGTCGTACCAAACCCCCTAAAGGGGATGGCACCGTGCTGTGAAATATGAGCAGTGCGATGGCCCCCGCAGAGCTGACGACCAAACAGCACCGCATCCTCCAGTATTTAAAGGAGAACGCGGCGACCAAGACGTACTTCAAATCCCGGCTGATCGGCAAGGAGCTCGGGATGACGGCCAAGGAGGTCGGTTCGAACATCACCGCCCTCCAGGACGGCGACTACGACGTCGAGATCGAGAAGTGGGGATACTCCTCGAGTACGACCTGGAAAGTCAGCGTCTAGAACTTCGACCAGCGCCGAGACGCCGGCGGCCGACGGGCACCGACACTACTTTTTGCTGTCCTGTCGAAAATCAAACCGAATGACCGACACGGTCCTGTTCGACATGGACGGCGTGATCCTCGAGGGAACCGGCACCGACCCCGAGATCTACGCCGCAGCCGCGGACGACGCCATCGAGGCCCTCGGCCTCGAACCGACGCCAGCCCAGCGGCGTGCCCTCCGTCGACACGCGATCGAACCGGTACTCGAGCACGCCGCCGACCTCGGCGTCGATCCGGACGTGTTCTGGGAAACGAAAGACGAACACGCCTCGCGTCGCTCCCACGAGCTACTCCGCGCCGGCGAGCGAGCGCTCTACGACGACGTCGACGCGATCGACGAACTCGCGCCCGAGGCGACGCTCGGACTCGTGAGCAACAACCGCCACGAGACGGTCTCGTTCGTCGCGACGCACTTCGAGCTCCCCTTTGCGGCCGTTCGGGGACGACCACCGACGATCGACGGCAGCCGCCGCCGAAAACCCGACCCCCACTACCTCGAGCGAACGCTCGCGGAACTCGACGCCGACGACGGCGTCTACGTGGGTGACAGGGAAACGGACGTCCGTGCCGCGCGGGCGGTCGGACTCGAGGCGGCGTACCTGCGACGATCGCACAACGAGTCGGCGCCGCTTCCGGACGGGACGACGTACGAATTGCGGTCGCTCGAGGAGCTGGTGACGATTCTCGAGTGACCGGGGCGTCCGGCGGTCACCGTCACCCCTCGTAGCGGATCAGTTCGTCGGCGACCGACGCCAGCTCCGACGCCCGACCGCCGAAGGAGTCGGCGTGGCGAACGAGCAACAGCAGGACGGTTTCGGGGCGTTCGACTGCGTAGCCGTCTTCCCGGTCGAGTAGCCCGGCTTCCTCGAGTTCGCCGGCGTACTTGCTCACCGTCGGCGGGGAGACCTCGAGGACCTCGGCGAGGTCGCTCGCGGTCGCGTCGGGTCGACGGAGGAGTTCGACCAGCATCCCGCGTGGGGTCTCACGGCGAAGGTAACCCAGCGCCGTCTTCTCGAAGTCGTCGAACCGACCGGCGGGGACGAATCGTTTGTAGTCTCCGTCCCGGTAGCGCTCGACGGTGCCGGCCTCCTCGAGTCGGCGGAGGTGGTGCTGGGTCTCCCCGGTACCGAGCTGGAGGTCGTCTCTGATCTTCGAAAAGTGTGCGCCCGGGGTGGTCGAGAGGTAGCCAGCGATGGCGTCGCGGGCGTCGCTTTCGCCCGACTCGGCCGCGGCCGACTCCGAGAAGCGAGCGAGCGGGGCAGCCGCTCCGACGGCGGCGAACCGACGGAGCGTCGCCCGCTTCTCCTCGTCGACCGACTCACGCGGTCCCATAACTACAGTCCGAAACGGGGTGTACCCTAAAACGAGTTTCGCTCCGGTTCGGTTTCCGAACCGGGACTGTCAGCACGCTCTAGTCGTTCTTCGAGCCGTCGGGCCCGGCTTCGGTCCCGCCGTCGCTCGAGAACTCCTGGTCCATCTCCTCGATCACGTCTTCGGGATCGGAGATCTCTGCCGGATCCTGGCCTTCCTTGATCGCCTGGGCCTGTTTTTCCATCTCCTCGACGTCCATCTCGGCTTCCTGATCGATCTCGCCGATGATTTCGGCGATGTCGTCCAGTCCGATCAGCTCGCGCGTCTCCTCGTCGAACTCGAGGCTGTCGAGGACGTGGCCGTCTTCTTTGACGTCACTGCCTGAGAGGTGCTTGCCGTAGCGCCCGACCATCGAGGACAGCTCCTGTGGCAGGACGAACGTCGTCGACTCGCTCTGTCCGATCTCTTTGAGCGTCTCCATGCCGCGGTCGATGACGGCGCGTTCACCCATCGACTCCGCAGAGCGCGCGCGGAGAACGGTCGAGATCGACTCACCCTGGGCTTCGAGGATCTGGCTCTGTTTCTCACCCTGGGCGCGGATGATCTGACTCTGCTTGTCACCTTCTGCCTTCTCGACGGCGCTGCGGCGTTCACCCTGTGCCTCGAGGATCATCGCACGGCGACGGCGCTCGGCGGAGGTCTGTTTCTCCATCGCGCGCTGGACGTCCTTGCTCGGGTTGACCTCCCGAACCTCGACGGACTCGACGCGGATTCCCCACTCGTCGGTGGGTTCGTCGAGTTCTGTGCGGATCTTCGCGTTGATCTCCTGGCGTTTGTTGAGCGTGTCGTCGAGCTCCATGTCACCCAGCACGGCACGCAGCGTCGTCTGGGCGAGGTTCGACACCGCCCGCTTGTAGTCGTCGACCTCGAGGAACGCCTTCTTTGGGTCCATCACCTTGATGTAGACGACCGCGTCGGCAGTCACGGGCGAGTTGTCGCGCGTGATCGCTTCCTGGCGGGGGACGTCTAAGGTCTGGGTCCGCATGTCGAACCGGTAGGTCTTCGAGACGAACGGGGGCACGAAGTTGATCCCCGGCTCGAGCATCTTGCGGTACTCCCCGAACACCGTCAGCGCACGTTTCTCGTACGCGTTGACGATCTCGATCGCGCTCAGCAGCGCCACGATGACGACGAGGAGCACGAGCGCACCGAGAACTAAGCCGGCGGTTCCGAGATCGGCTTGCAGTATGATGGCCTCCGGAATCATATGCGGACGTTGTGGCGGTACGGTGAAAAACGTTCCCTCTGTCAACACGTCGCGACCGAGCGTCGGCGTCGCGCCGTTCAGCGCTCTGATTCAGTCTCGGTCGTCCGATCCTCGTTTGCTCCCTCGAGTCGGCTCTCGAGTTCTTCGAGCGACTCCTCGTCCGGCTCCCCTTCCTCTTGGGACTGTCTCGCGGCCTCGCGCTGGAGTGCGCGGTCGATCTCGTCTTCCTCGAGCGCGCCGTACGGGGTAACGGTGATGACGTTCCCGCCGCCGGGGTCGAGGACGACCACCTTCTCGCCCTCCTCGATCGTCCCATCGGTCGTCCGGGCGCTGTAGTAGGGTGCGAAACCGCCATCGTCGAGTTTCACCTGCCCGCCGCGCTCGGTGACGGTCTCGGTGACGTAGCCGGTCGAACCAGCGAGCCGGCTCGAGTCGCTGGTCTGGGCGGTTCCCTTCCCGCCGTAGAAGTCGAACTCGCGGTAGACCCAGGTCGCGGCGGCACCGAACGCCAGCGTCAGTGCGGCGAGGACGAGTGGCGCGGCGATCATTGGGAACACCGCGCCGACCAGCAGCCCGACCAGCCCCGCGCCGGCGAGTGCGACGCCGAGAACGATGAAGTGAGCTCCCGGGGAAAGCGCCTCGAGCGCCATCAGCACGAGGCCTGCCGCCAGCAGCGCGAGCGGCAAGTTATCGAAGAGCAGTTCGATCATAGTCGGGGCTAGGGTCTCAGCCCGATTAAGTGTTTACCGACGCTCATCCGAACGGGAGAAGCGAAACCAGCCGGACGATCACGAGGAGCATCAGTACGGCACCGAGGAAGACGAAAATCGCGTTCTCGAGCGAGGGGTCGCCCGGTTCGACCGGCGTCGAACTCGGCTCGGGACCGTACGGGTCCGAGTCGTCGTCCACCGCTTCGTCGCCCCGGGGTCGGTCAGCGAGATCGATGGGGATTCGCTCGTGCTCGGCCGGCTGCGGTTCCGAATCACGGTCGGGACCTCCCGCGTCGTCGAATCGGTGGCGTCCGTGCTCGTGATCGTCGTGGAACTGATCGTCGTCACTCACGGGGCGGGCGTCGTCCACTGGTCGGGCGTCGCCGAACACGAACTCGGTCTCGTCCGACTCTACACCGTCGCTGGACTCGGTTCGGGCGTCGTCTCGGGGTTCGTCGTCACGGCCGTCCGGCCCCGGACCGGACGCGTCTTCTGCCATGCACGTGCGTACTCGGTGCGAACTGAAAAACCCGCCGCCCTACGTTCTTTCGGCCCCGCCCTCAATGGCGCCGCTGTAGACGACGCCTCGCTCGGCGTCGATCGTCACGTCTGTCCCCGACTCGAGCTCGGAGAGATCGACGCCGCTGAGCATCGGCACGTCGAGTTCGCGCGCGACGAGTGCGGGATAGCCGGTCATCCCTCGTCGCGCGTCGACGATCCCGCCGATCCGTTGCAGATCGCCGTCGAACTGTTCGTCGAAGCCCGGACCGAGCGTGACGATCCCGCCGTCGGGAACGTCCTCGAGACCCCCGTCTGTGACGTGTGCGATCGGCCCCGAGACGCGCCCTTCGACGACCACGCGACCCGTCGCTAGCGTCTCCGCGGCGACGTGGACTTTCAGCATGTTGGTCGTGTTCGCACCTTCGAGGTGAGTCATCATCCCACAGAGGACGACGACGGTGTCCCCGCTTTCTGCGACGCCGGCGTCGAGCGCCGACTGGACCGCCCGCTGGATCACCGCGTCGGCTCCCTGGTCGGACACCTCGGCGAAAAGCGGCGTGATCCCCCAGGAGAGGGCGAGCTTCCGGCGGACCGACTGGGTCTGAGTCGACGCCACGACGGGCACCCCGGGCCGGTACTTCCCCGTCTTGAGCGCCGTGTAGCCTGACTCGGTCGCCGCGACGATCGCGTCCGCCCCGACGTCTCGCGCCAGAAAGCGCGCCGCCCGCGCCAGCGCGTCCGTCCGGGCGTCACCCGGCGCTGGCACCCGTGCCTCGAGGAGTTCCCGGTACTCCTCGGAGCCTTCGACCTGGCGGACGATGCGGTCCATCGACTCGACGACCGCGACCGGGTGGTCGCCGACCGCGGTCTCGGCCGAGAGCATCACCGCGTCGGTGCCGTCGAGGACGGCGTTCGCCACGTCCGAGGCCTCCGCGCGCGTCGGCCGTCGGGCGTGGACCATCGAGTCGAGCATCTCCGTCGCCGTGATCACCGGGCTCCCCGCGTTCCGACACTGGCGGATGATCCGCTTTTGGATCATCGGGACGTCCTCCATCGGACACTCGACGCCTAAGTCCCCACGAGCGACCATCACCCCGTAGGAGGCGTCGATGATCTCCGGTAAGTTCTCGACGGCGCCCGCCCGTTCGATCTTCGAGACGGTCGGGATCTCCGCGCCGAGTTCCTCGAGCACCTCGCTGACCTCGTAGACGTCCTCCGCGTCGCGGACGAAACTCGCCGCGACGAAGTCGACGTCCTTCTCGGCTGCGAGTTCGAGCTCTGCCCGATCGCTCTCGGTGACGATCTCGAGGTCGAGGTCGACGCCGGGGACGTTGACGCCCTGTCGGCCTGCCAGGTCGCCGCCGCTGTCGACGCGAGCGACGACTTCCCCGCCGACGGTGTCGACGACCGTCGTCTCGATCATGCCGTCTGAGAGGAGCACCCGGTCGCCGGCCTCGACGCGACCGATCGGCGTCGAGAGGCCGACCACGTCGGGCGTCACCTCCTCGCCCTCGACGAACCGGATTTTAGAGCCGGTCTCGAGGTGAATCGTCTCCCCGTCGGGCAGCGGTGCGGTCCGGATCTCCGGCCCCTGGAGGTCGAGCATGACGGCGACGGGTTCGGGTTTGGCCTCGTCGACCGCCCGGACGCGGTCGATCAACTCGGCCCGATCGGCCGGCGTCCCGTGGCTCGCGTTCAGCCGCGCGACGGACATCCCCGCCTCCGCAAGCTCTCGGATCGTGCGCTGATCGCTCGAGGCAGGCCCGAGCGTACAGACGATCTTCGCGTTTCTCATACCCGACCGTACTGCCAAGGTTGGCAAAAAGGTAGGGAGTTCGATTCGAGCACCACCCGACGTCACGCGGCCGTGCACCTGCCACGCCAACCGTTTTGAGACGGTATCAGCTAGCCCGTTGTATGGTCACTTACGCATCGTTTATCGACGTCGACGACCGGACGGTCCAGAACGCACAGGAGCTCGCGTCGATCTGGGGCGAGATCAAGACCGAACTCGAATCCCACGACGCGGAACTGCTCGAGTCGTACGCCATCCTCGGCGGGCACGACTTTCTGGTGATCTTCGACGCTCCGGATCGTGAGGGGGCGTTCAAGTCCGCACTGACGCTCCATCGTCACGGTCTCGACTGCGAGACCGTTCCACTCGTCGACACCGACGACTTTGCCCATCTCGTCGACGAGATCTGACGGCACTGCGTCTCGGCCGAACACCGACCGAACCAGGACGAGCGGGTGCAACGCGGCCGTTCGGCGCTCGATTCGTCACGACAGATCACGGATCGTGAACGACTGGCCGGTCCAAAAAGGTTATAATTGGCAGCGGGTAAGCCACGCATAGAGATGGTAGCCGAAATTGCACCGCTGTTCGTCCCCACTCCAGGGGGTCCAGAACTACTGATAATCCTCTTCATCGCCATCTTGCTGTTCGGGGCGAGCAAGATCCCGAAGCTGGCGCGGTCGACGGGTGAGGCCATGGGCGAGTTCCAGAAGGGGCGTGAAAAGGTCGAGACCGAACTCGAGGAGATGCGTGAAACCGGCAACTACGACCTCGACGATGACGACGACAGCTTCGTCGACACCGAGCCGGTGACGCGAGAGGACGAGGAAACCGACACGGAAACCAACTGATCGCTTTTCTCGAGGGGGCGTGTGGCCTAGCGGAGAGGGCAGGAGGTTCCTAACCTTCTGATCGCGGGTTCGAATCCCGTCACGCCCGTTATCGTGCCGAGCGATAGCGAGGCCGATAACGGATCGTGCGGGATTCGAATCAGACTGAGGTTCTGCGAGCGACGCGAGCAGGTTCTCAGGCGTGGTTCGAATCCCGTCACGCCCGAACCTACGGCCCTCAACTGCCTCGAGCGAACTCCCCACGATCCGATCGCTGGCCGCCCCGGGCCTCATCGCGCTGCCAGTCGCCTCGAGCCTCGTCCCACCGATTAGCGACTCGAGCCTCGTCCCACCGATTAGCGACTCGAGCCTCGAGAGCACTGTTCGACGGCAGTCATGACCACCGCGCCGGAGTCCGATACTATTTGTCCCGTGAGTACCCTGTCGAAGACATGACGACCACTGACAGACCACGCGAGCAGTACACGTTCTCACGTCCGATTCACGCGGGCAGAGACGACATCGTTCCCCGACTCGCGACCGCGGAGGGGTCGGCGTGACGACGGGTGACGGTGGAGGACCGGACAGCGCGGATTCGAAGGCCTACCCCACGTCGCTCGAGGAGCTGATCGCCGAACTCGTCCGCCGCGAGTCCGAAAATCCGCCGGGGAACGAGCGCGCCTGCGCCGAGTACATTCACGAGTGGTTCGGCCATCACGGAATCGAGTCGACGCTCGTCACCGAACCCGACGAGACGCGCCCGCAGGTCGGTGCGCGCGTCGGCGACGGGAGTCCCGCGCTCGTCCTCAACGGCCACGTGGACGTCGTGCCGGCCGGCGACGTCGACGCCTGGACGAACGACCCGTACGAGCCGGTGATCGAGGACGGCCGCCTCTACGGCCGGGGGAGCGTCGACATGAAAGCCGGCCTCGCGCTCGCGATGCTCACAGCGCTCGAGTTCGTACCCGACCTCGAGAGCGGCGAGCTCGAGGGATCGATCGTCGTCCACGCGGCGATGGGTGAGGAGACGGGCGACCCCGGGACGAAGACGCTGCTCGAGTCCGGATTCGACGGCGACTACGGGATCGTCCTCGAGCCGACGTCGTTTCGCGTGGCCACGAGCGCGAAGGGACTCGGGTGGTACGAGCTGACCGTGCCGGGCGAGCCGGCGCACGCGAGTCAGCCCGAGCGGGGGCACAACCCCATCGACGACCTCCGGGTCGTCCTCGAGCGCATCGAGGCCTACGACGAGGAGCTCCGCGAACGCGAGGACGACCTGGTCGGGCAGGCGTACGCGACCGTCACCGAGGTCGTCGCCGGCGGCGACTCGAACAAGGCCGTTTTCCCCGAGGAGGCGCTCGTCACGCTCGACCGTCGCGTCCTCCCCGGCGAGACGCTCGAAGCGGTGGATGCGGAAGTGGACGTGCTGGTCGAAGACGTTCGCGAGGCGGGTATCGACCTCGAGTGGCGCCGGACGGCGACGTACGAGGCGGCCGCGATTCCCGTCGACAGCCCGCTCGCCGAGACCGCCCGCGAGCACACGGCGGCCGTCACGGACGCGTCGACCGAGCCGTGGGGCATCCGCGCCTCGACCGACGTGCGCAACTTCGTGAACGACGCGGGACTCGAGGCGATCACCTGGGGTCCGGGGAGTCTCGAGCAGGCCCACACGATCGACGAGTACGTCGACCTCGCCGAGGTCGAGGCGGGTCGGGAGATTCTCGAGCGAGTGACTCGAGAGCTGCTCGCTGGTGAGTGACGGGGAGTTATTTCCCTTTTTGATCCGGTCGCTCGGTCGCCCGTCTGAGCAGCCCGAGGAAGGTGTTCACCTCCCGTTCGGTGAGGTCCGCTCGGCCGTACACCCGGCGGATCATCCGCATCGTCTTCTCGCGTTTCTCTTCGGGATGGTTGAGTTCCTCGAGTAGCTCTCCCCACCCGTCGTACAGCCGCTCGAGCAGCGGCTCGGGGGACCGGACGCGCTCGACGTCGGGGAGCTGGGTCTCCTCGAGGGCGAGGTCGCGCAGTTCGTAGAGGGTGATCGTCGCGGCCTGGCCGAGGTTGAGGACGGGGTAGTCGGCGTTGGCGGGGATCGAGCAGATCTCGTCGATCCGGGCGAGTTCCGCGTTGGTGAGGCCGACGCGCTCGCGGCCGAAGACGAGGGCGGTGGGGGCCTCGACCGTCGGCAGGCGGTCGGCCAGTTCGGCGGGCGTCGAGAACGGGAAGCGGACATGGTTGCGGTCGTCCTCGTTCGTGACGGCCGTACAGCCGATCGTGTGGTAGTGCTCGACGAGGCGCTCGAAGGTGACTTCCCGGGCGTTTGGGAGGACGTCCTCGCGGGCGTGGCCCGCGAAGCCGTAGGCCTCGCCGTCGGGGTCGAGTTCCGGCGGGTCGACGAGCAACAGCTCCTCGAAGCCGAAGTTCTTCATCGCTCGAGCGATCGTGCCGACGTTGCCGGGCGTCTTGGCGTCGACGACGGCGACGGCCGGCGGCGTTCGGCCGCGTCGCTCGCCGCCCGACTCGTCGAGGGGGTATTCGTCCGCGGTCATCCGTCGTCCTCCTCGAGTCGACTCGACGATCCGTCGGTCCCGTCGAGGCGGCTCGTCGATCCGCGGTCCACTGTCGCCATGTCGTGGGGGTTCGCGCGAACGGACAAAAAGTGCCGGTTACCGGCCGCCACCGGCGGTGTGGCTCACGGCCACCAGGACCCTGCGCCGTCTGGAGAATCGACGACGATCGGGCCGAACCGAGCTGAATCGGCGTCGATCGGATCGGGGCGACCCGACGGTATCATATCGGTCGGCGTAGTGGATCGTTCTCGGTCGACTGCCCGATGAGCCGCGCCGCTCTGACACTCCGCCACGTCGGTTACGCCCTCCGGGTCCTGGTGACGTTCGTCCTCGTGGTCGCCGTCGTCACCGCCGGGACACTCACCATCGGGTACGCCGCGGGCGTCGTCGGTGTCCCGTCGCTTGAGGGCGCCGACGTCGAGGTCGGCGCGGTCGAGCGCTCACACACCGAGGTGCGAACGCACCTAGTCGTCGACAATCCGAATCCCGTGAGCGCGGAATCAGCAGCCGTCTCGGCCGAATACACCGTCAGGCTGAACGACGCCGAGGTGGCCGCGGAGACCGGCGAGCGGCTCACGCTCGAGCCCGGTCGCTCGACCGAGACGCTCACCACCCAGGTTCACCACGACCGGATTCCGGCGTGGTGGGCCTCACACGTGTCCAGCGGCGAGCGGACCGACGTCGTCGTCGAGGAGGAGGTCTCGAGCGACCTGTTCGATCGGGGGATCGCCGTCGAGGAGACCCGGACCGTCGAGACCGACCTCCTCTCGTCGTTCCGATCCGAGCAAACGCGACCGATCGCGGTCGCCGGGGCACAGACGCTGTTCGTCAACGCCACGCGGGCGGAGTGGGGTGCGGTCGACGAGCGACGGACCGAACTCGAGCTCGCGTTCGACGTGTACAATCCCGGGGCGAACGTCTCGGTCACGGCCGTCCGATACGTCCTCACCGTGAACGACGTCGTCCTCGGCGAGGGGGCAATCGACCGCGAGTACGTCATCGAGTCAGGCGAGGAGACGACGGTCGACGGAACGGTGGCGTTCGAGAACGAGCGGCTCGTGACGTGGTGGCGCAGCCACCTCGAGAACGACGAGACGTCACACCTCCGCCTCGAGTTCGAGGCCGTCGCCGAACTGCCGGACGGGTCGACGATCACCGTGGCGCTCGACGACCTCACCCACGAAGAGACGATCGAAACCGACCACGGTGGTGGCGACGGGGTCGATGGCGACGGGGTTGATCACGATGGGGTCGATGGCGACGGGGTTGGTGACGATGAGGTCGATGACGACGGGGTTGATCACGATGGCAATCGTGGCGGCGTAGAAGGTGATGGGACCGACCGATCGCCGCGGCCGTGACCGACGTCCCTGTGGCGTCCCGACGAGCGCCGCGTCCCGTTACGTTTTACCCCGCCGAAGCCGAACCAGGGGCAATGACCGCACAAACCGTCCAGCAGGGGGACCTCGTCACCGTGATCGGGCTCGAGGTTCACGTCCAGCTGGAGACGGCGACGAAGATCTTCTGTGGCTGTCCGACCGAGCCGGCCGACGAACCCAACGTAAACGTCTGTCCGGTCTGTCTCGGTCTCCCCGGCTCGCTGCCCGTGTTGAACGAGGCGGCCGTCGAGGCCGCCGTCAAGATCGGGAAGGCGATCGACGCCGATATCCCCGAGGAGACCCGCTTTCACCGCAAGAACTACTACTACCCCGACCTGCCGAAGAACTTCCAGATCACGCAGTACGACGAGCCGATCTGCCAGGACGGCGAACTCGAGATCGCCGTCGAGGGCGAGCGTCGGACCGTCACCATCGAGCGCGCGCACCTGGAGGAAGACCCCGGCAGCCTCCAGCACGTCGGCGGCAACATCGACACCGCCGAGTACACCCTCGTGAACTACAACCGCGCGGGCATCCCGCTGATGGAGATCGTCACCGCCCCGGACTTCCGTCGTCCCGCGGAGGTGCGGGCGTTCCTCGCCGAACTCGAGGAGGTGCTCGAGTACCTCGGCGTCTTCGACGCGAGTCGTGACGGCAGCCTGCGCGTGGACGCCAACCTCTCGATCATCCCGGGCGAGGAAGTCGACGACGACGGCGAGATCGGCCTCGAGGCGCTCGAGGCCGCCAACCGGACGGAAGTAAAGAACATCTCGAGTCACAAGGGCGCAGAGAAGGCGCTGGCCTACGAGGAAACCCGCCAGAAAAACGCCGTTCGACGGGGACGCGCGGTCGAACAGGAGACCCGCCACTGGGACGAGTCTCGAGGAATCACGGTCTCGATGCGTTCGAAAGAAGAGGAGAAAGATTACCGCTACTTCCGCGAGGCCGACCTGCCGCCGCTTCGCGTTTCCCACTGGAAAGGCGAGATCGCCATTCCGGAGCTCCCAACCGCCCGGCGCGAGCGGTTCCAGGAGGAGTACGGCCTGAGCGACGAGGCGGCCTCGAAGCTCACCACGACGAAGCAGGTCGCCGACTTCTACGAGGACGTCGCCAGCGAGTTCGATCCCGACCTCGCCGCAGCCTGGGTCGCCGACGAGCTACTGGGCGAGCTCAATTACCGCGACATGGCGATTACGGACGTCGCAGACCGCCTCGAGGAGGTTACCCGCCTGGTCGAACTCGTCGCCACCGACGAGATCACGGCGAAGAACGCGAAAGAGACCGTCCTCCGGGGGATGCTCGACGACGGCGACGATCCCGACACGATCGTCGACCGTGAGGACCTCGGGAAGACGGGCGAAGACGAGGTGCAACGGGCGGTCCTCGAGGCGATCGAGGAGAACCCCGACGCCGTCGCGGACTACGAGGACGGTGAGGGAGGGGCGATCAACTTCCTCGTCGGCCAGGTCATGCAGAAAACGGGCGGCAGCGCGGACCCCGGCGACGTGAACGGATTGTTGCGAGCTGAACTCGAGGGGTAGCGCGCCGGTCAGTCGTCGACGTACTCTCGCTCCTCCTCGACGCTTCGGTCGGCGGACGCCGGTCGCTCGTCCTCGCCGACGACGGCCTCTTTCCACGTCCCGAGCCGGAACCAGGCGACGGCGACGACGAACGAGGCGGCCATGCCGAACGCGAACGCCCACCAGATGCCGTCGACGCCGAGGTCGATCGAGCCGACCGTCGGCACCGTGATTCCGAGGTACGGGATCGTCACGGCGGTAAAGGCGAGCACGAGCGCGGTTGGAATGCGAAACACCCACCGCGAGAGCAGCGAGAGCGCCAGCGCCTCTCGCGTGTTGCCGGCCCCGCGGAAGCCGCCCTGAAGGACCATCATCCCGGCGTACAGCGCCCAGAAGGGGCCGATGATCCGCAGGAAGACGACACCTTCGGCGATCACCTCGGGGTCGTCGACGAAGATCGCCATCGCCTGGGCAGGGAAGGCGAGCAGGAGGGCGACGACGGCGAAGATGATGGCCATCGTCCCCGCAGTGGCGACCCAGGCGACTCGCGCGGCCCGGTCGGGCGTTCGCGCCCCGAGATTCTGGCCGACCCCGGTCGCCGTCGCATCACCGAGGGCGCCCGCGACCGACCACGTGATCGACATGTACCGGACGCCGATCCCGTAGGCGGCCGTCGGCGCGGCGCCGAACCGGGCGACGAAGCCCGCCATCGCGACCGCGGCGAAGCTTCGCGCCCAGCCGTCGAGCGTCGCCGGGTAGCCGATGTCGACCAGCTGGCGCTGGATCGAGAGGTCGGGTGTCAGATCCCCGAGCCGGAGCCTGACGCCGAACCGGCCGTCGAGCAGGATGTAGACGCCTGCCGCCGTTGCAAACGCGCGAGCGATGAACGTCGCGACGGCCGCCCCTCGAGTGCCCATTTCCGGGAACGGCCCCCAGCCGAGGATGAAGAAGGGATCGAGGATCACGTTGAGCCCCGCAGAGATGAGCACGAGCCACATCGCCGTCTTCGTGTCGCCCGCTCCCTGGAGCGAGGAGCGAAACGCGAAGAAGAGGAACGTGAGCGGGAGCGCGAGGAAGATGACCTCGATGTATGCGAGCGCCTCGACGAACACCTGATCCTGCGCGCCGATGAGCTCGAGCAGTGGCCGCCGAAAGTACAGTCCAAGCGCGGCGAGGACGGACGAGACGGCGATCGCGAGCAGGATCGTCTGGGCGACGACCCGGTCGGCCATGCGGTCGTTCCCGCGTCCGACGTACTGAGAGACGAGCGCGATCGTGGCGGCCGTCAGTCCCATCGCCGTCGAGACGAACATCCACGACAGCGGGAACATGAGCGAGACGGCCGCGACGGCCTCCGCGCTCACGCGGCCGACCCAGAACATATCGGCGAGGTTGTAGAACGTCTGCAACAGGTTGCCGAGCACGAGCGGCCAGGCTAGCTGGACGAGCTTCGGCGAGATTGCCCCCGTCGTCATGTCGACGCGCTTGCGCTCGGGTTCGGCCACGGCTTGGTGCGTTCGTCGGCCGGCCGACTGAAAAGGACTCCCATCGGGCTCGCCGTTGCCGGTTTCCCGACGGCGCAGTCGGAACGGTCGGTCGAACGCGAACGCTACAGGCCGGGACGGCCGCTACAGTCCGGGCCGTCGCCGCCGTCGGCGATCCTCGAGCAGCCGTCGACAGAGTCGACCCGGGCCGCCCTCGAGCGGCCAGTCGCGGGTCCGCCAGGCGGGCGGCTCGGGTTCGAAGGCGGGACACGAGCCGGCACACTCAGCAGCCGTCTGGCACCGCCCTTTCGACGCACAGCGTGGGACCAGGCCGTTCAGGTCCCGAAGCTCGAAGTGGCGACAGTCGGGACGCATCGTCTCGACGAACGACCGCCAGCCGCGCTCGTAGGCGCGCTCGGCGATCCCGAGGCGGAGTTCAGTCTTCTCCGCCGGGTCGACGTACTCGAATCGGGCGGCGGAGGCGTCCCGGTCGCCGCCCGTCGGTCGCTCGAGGATGTGCGTCCCTGGCTTCTCGACCGAAAGCGTCCGTGGGTACCAGGCGACGTCCGCTTCGAGTGTTTCAGGCTCGAGGGTCAGGATGCCGGCTTCGACGGGAAGGTCCTCGAACAGGACCGGCTCGACCCGCTCGCCCGTCGCACGGGTCGCGACCCAGACCTCGTCGGCGAGTGCCAGCGCGACGTCGAACTCGAGCTGTGGCCGGAGGTCGCGGGCGGCGGCCGCGTCGAGGTCGGGTTTGTTCTCGATCGCGATCACCCGCTCGAACCAGTCGGGGTAGGCCCACCGCCGGCGGATCTCGATGCGGTTGCCGTTCCGGCGAGTCTCGAGGATCCCCCGGTCGTCGGCGCGGTGGATCGCCTCACGGACGTACCGCCACGAGTAGCCCGGCTCTGGCAGCGCGTCGCGGTAGTAGGCCCACTCCGCGGGCGCGTTTCGGATCACGTGCCGGAGGTCGCTATCGAGGCGTTCGGGGCCGAATCGCGCCCGTTTACGCAGGCCGTCGGGATCGCACTCGAGGACGATCGTATCCCATCGGCGCCGTTTCGTCCCGAGCTGGCGGGCGACGAGGACGGCCCCGGACGAGCGGTCGTCGGGCGGCCACGCCAGTTCGGCCCACCGGCAGCTCCGCAGTTCGAAGCCGAACTCGGTGTCGGAGCCGTCGATCACGCCCGACTCGAGGAGCGGCGCTCGCTTGTGTGCTGTGGTTTTCACCGATCGAACTGGTGTGTTGGTTCCATACACATGGTTCGAGCATCGAATTCGATGGGCGCGCCAATACGGTTAGGTTAGGACCGCCCCAACGATCGACGTACCGTCCGTCGTGTTCACCTCGATGCCATCAACGGACGGGGGGTAATACGGCCACGCGGCCGGCCGGTCAGGCACCGGCCCCACCGCTTACCGATACCGCTCGAGCCGGCCTCCGGCCTCGCTGTCGGGGCGAGCGTCGAATCGGTCGCCCACTCAGCCAGTCGACCGAACGGCTGCCGTCGACTGCTCACCGATCCGTTGCGGACGACGGCGCTCGAGCGGACGGGTTTCTCATACGGTCTATTGTGATTCGTTACCGGTGATCGCTGACCCGTTCGAGCGATCACCGGTAAAACGTTACAATAATCCGTATCACAGGACACCGTGACGACGTCCGGTCACCGGTACTCGTCTGACACTCGTCGTGCGATAGTCTGACACACGTTTATGCCACCACAAGCCCAATGGCTCACCCAGGCGCGCAGAGTCGGCGGTTCAGCTCCCATCCTCCTCCGGCGCGCGCCTGCTCTTTCACGATAACGTCTCCATCTCGTAGGCCGCGATCACTGTACCGCCGAGCGGACGTCGTCGATGCTGCTGGTCTCTGCGATGACCGCGAGTTCGTCACCGGCGGCCAGCTCCGTCCCCGGCAGCGGTATCGTCAGCGGTTCACGATCGTGTCCGTGGGCGTAGACGCGCGCCGACTCGGGCAACTCGAGTTCGCTCAGCCGTTTGCCGACCGCGGACGACTCCGCGCCGACCTCGAGGACGGTGAGCTGTAAGTCCGCGGCGAGGTCGGCGACGACGTTGAAGTCGCCGCCGAGCAGGGCCGTTTTCGCCCCCGCGGCGCCGAGTCGTTCCGGATAGACGATGTCGTCGACCTCGTCCGCGTACGTCTCGTAGATCTCCTCGCGGTAGTCCTCGTCGATGCGCAGGACGGTCCGACAGCCGTGGTGGTTGCCGACCATGCAGGCGGCGAAGTTCACGTTGAGGTCGGGCGTGAACGCGCCGATCGCGTCGGCGTCGGCGACGCCGGCCTCGAGGAGCACCTCCTCGTCGTCGCCGTCGCCCCGGACGGCCTCGAAGCCGTCGGTCTGGATGCGTTCGATGCGATCGGGATCGTTGTCGACGACGACGACGTCGTGACCCTCGCCGTCGAGAATTCGGACCGTCCGCGAGCCGACCCGGCCGTACCCAACGATAACGAACTTCATGGCAGAAACCTACGCACTCCGGGCTGAAATACGTTCGTCCCAATCGATGACTGTGCGCTCTCGAGCGATCGTCGCGCCTCGATCGACCGGCCCAACCCGGATTTCGATCGGCCACTCGACGCAGAGTTCTCGTCTATCAGTCACTAAATCGTCACAAACGTGCATACAATTGTCGGAATCTGCTCCGGAAACTTTAACTAATGCGTGTATCAATGCTCGAACGTCCAACATGGGGGCATCAGACAGTATCGCCGACTTCTTCGGATTCGATGAGCACGAAACCAACTACAGACGGGAGACGATCGCCGGGCTGACCACGTTCCTGGCGATGGCGTACATCATCGTCGTCAATCCCGCGATCCTCTCGGACGCGATCCTCTGGGACGCCCAGACGGGAGAGTTCAGGGACGAAGCGACGATCAACGGCGTCACCTACACGGGCGGCGAGATCTTCCAGATGCTCGCCGTCGTGACGATTCTCGCGTCGATCGTCGCCATCCTGGTGATGGCGCTGTACGCGAACCGGCCGTTTGGACTGGCACCCGGAATGGGCCTGAACGCGTTTTTCACGTTCACGGTCGTCGTCGCCCTCGGCGTCCCGTGGCAACTCGCGCTCGCGGCCGTCTTCGTCGAGGGGGTCATCTTCATCGCGCTCACTGCCGTCGGGGCGCGCCGGTACATCCTCGAGTTGTTCCCCGAGCCGGTGAAGTTCGCCGTCGGGGCCGGTATCGGTGTCTTCCTGCTCTTTCTCGGCCTCCAGGAGATGCAGATCGTCGTCGCCTACGACGCGACGCTCGTCACGCTCGGGAACGTTCTCGAAAGTCCGGTTGCCGCACTCTCGCTCGCGGGCCTGGTCCTGACGCTGCTTTTGTACGCCCGGGGCGTCCGCGGCTCGATCATCATCGGGATCGTGACGACGGCGATCGCCGGCTGGGCGCTTACCCTCGGCGGCGTCGTCGAGCGTGGCGTCCTCACGCCGGCGGAGACGGTGGAGGGTGTCCAGTACGACTTCACCCCGCTGTTCTGGGGCTTCGTCGAAGGACTCGGCATGATCGGCGACAATCCCCTCGTCTTCGCGCTCGTCGTCTTCACGTTCTTCTTCGTCGACTTCTTCGACACGGCGGGGACGCTCATCGGAGTCTCCCAGATCGGCGGCTTCCTGAACGAGGAGGGTGACCTCCCCGAAGCCGAGAAGCCGCTGATGGCCGACGCGGTCGGCACGACGTTCGGGGCGATGATCGGCACGTCGACGGTGACGACGTACATCGAGTCCGCGACCGGGATCGAGGAGGGCGGCCGCACCGGATTCACCGCGCTCGTCGTCGGTGCGTTCTTCTTCCTCGCACTGTTCCTCGTCCCGCTGATGGCCTCGATTCCGCAGTACGCGACCTACATCGCGCTCGTGGTCGTCGGGATCATCATGCTCCAGGGCGTCGCCGACATCGACTGGCAGGACCCCGCGTGGGCGATCGCCGGCGGACTCACGATCACGATCATGCCGCTGACCACCTCGATCGCGAACGGCCTCGCAGCTGGGATCATCAGCTACCCGCTGGTCAAGGCCGCGATGGGCGAACGCCGTGACGTCAGCCTCGGGCAGTGGACGCTCGCGGTTGCCTTCGTGGCGTACTTCGTGATCTACTTCTCCGTCCAGATGGGCGCTATCACGTTCTAACGCCCAACCCGCGTTCGGGCTGGCGACGTCTACGTGTTCACACACCCACACGCATATACCGACACGACTCCTCAGAGACGACCAGCCATGGTTTCCGAGATTACTGCGGCGGATCTGCGCGATCGGATCGACGAGGACGACGACTTCGTCCTGATCGACACCCGAAATCCCGAGGACTTCGAGGGCTGGCACGTCCACGGCGCCCACAACGTGGCCTACTCCGCAACCCACTCGGAGCTGCGCGGCGACCTCGAGGGCCTCGAGTCTGACCTCGGCCTCGAGTCCGACGACGACCTCGTCACCATCTGTGCGAAAGGGGTCGCTTCGGCCGCCTTCGCCGAGGTGCTCGAGGAACGCGGCTACGGAAACGTCGCCACCGTCGGCGACGGGATGGAGGGGTGGAGTCAGGTCTACGACGTCGTCGAGATTCCGACGCGTCGGGAGCACCTCGAGCTCTGGCAGGTCCAGCGCCGGGCGAAAGGCTGTCTGAGCTACGTCGTCGCCGACGCCGACGCGGGCGAGGCCGTCGTCGTCGACCCGTCGCGCCACCACGAGACGTACCTCGACCTCGCCGACGAACGGGGCTACGAGCTTACCGCCGTCTTCGACACCCACGTCCACGCTGACCACCTCTCGGGCGGCCGGACCCTCGCGACCGAACTGGACGTCCCCTACCACCTCGGCCGCCGGGTGGAAACCCGTGATCCCTCCTTCGCGTACGACCCGCTCGAGCGAAACGAGGTGGTCGAGGTCGGCGACGTCGACGTGAAGGCGCTGTTCACGCCCGGCCACACCACGGGGATGACGAGCTACCTGATCGACGACGAGACGCTCCTTTCGGGCGACGGGCTGTTCGTCGAGTCGATCGCACGCACCGAGCTCCAGTTCGCAGGCGAGGACGCCAAACACGGCGCTCGAGTCATGTACGACTCCCTGCACAAGACCGTCCTCGCCGAGCCGGACGGCGTGAAGGTCCTGCCCGCTCACTTCTCGTTGAGCGACGACGGACAGGCGATCGACGTCACCCCTGGCGAGCCGATGTACTCGGAGATTGGCTATCTCCGGCGGCACAACGAGGCGCTCTCGCTCGATGAAGAGGAATTCGTCGAGCACATGTTCGAGAACCTGCCGTCGAAGCCGCCGAACTACGAGACGGTCATCGCGACCAACCTCGGCCACCGAGAGCTCGCAGACGATGCGGAGGCGACCGAACTCGAACTCGGCCCGAACCGGTGTGCGGCGTCGGCCGACAGTATGGTCGCGAACGACTGAGTGTGGGCGGGCAGCGGGAAGCGGCAGTCGAATACGTCACCCGATCCGTTCGACTACGCGAGTGTCGGCCACCTGCTTATCCAGCCGGGCTTTCAAGCTCGACGTATGTCCCGGAACGACTCCTACGATCGGCGGTCGACGTTGCGCCTCCTCACTGCGGGGACGGCGGCCACACTCTTGGCCGGCTGCGCCGAAGAGATGGGTGAGGGCGATGAGGGTGAGGAACTCGACGACGAACGCGAGGCGCACGTCGACGAGGTGATCGAAGCGGGCGATCCGCAGGGCGAGCCGGAAGACTGGGAGGACGTGGACACGATCGAACTCGTCGTCACTGACGACGAGGACAGGTGGATCGGTCGCCAGCCTGCCGTCATCGAGGACGTCGAGAACCCGGATCTCCTCCTCTTCGAGGATCGGGAGTACGAGTTCGTCTGGACGAACCGCGACGGCGAGGTACACAACCTCGCCATCTGGGACGACGACCACGAGAGCCTCGCCTCGACGGAGTCCATGGACGACGAAGACGAGTCGGCGGGGTTCGTCCTCGAGGCGAGCGAGGAGCTGGCGATCTACCTGTGTGAGACCCACGGCACCGAGATGGCGGGGGCGATCGAGGTTCACACCAACTGACGCGACTCGAGCCTGGACACCGACACGACCGTGGACTGGTCAGCACCCTGGTTTTTCACGGGAATGGCCTCGACGTATTAAGAGCCCGTGTGTGGTGGGATTCCCACCATGTCCAGTTCACGATCGAAGCGAACGATCGGACACGACGAATTCGACCCTGTCGGGACGCTCAGCCTGATCGCGTTGTATTTCCTGATCCTCGTCGCGATGTGGTTGTTTATGTACTTCGTGGAATTCGTCGGGAACGATCCGACGGTCGTGGGGCTGCTATGAGGATCCACACGTACGAGAAACTGTGGCTCGGTGCGTCGATGGTGTTCATCGTCGGGCTGATCCTGACGATCACCTACGGCACGGTCGGTCTCGGCATCACGATGGTCGGCGACGAGGAGAACGTCGACCCCAACGAACTCGGCGAGGACGAGCGGTTCGCCGAGCCGCGTGTCGAGCAGGTCGGCCAGAACGAGTACGAGGCGTACGTCATCGCGCGGACGTTCATCTTCCAGCCGGATCCGATCGAGGTGCCGGCGAACAGCCGGGTCACGTTCTACATCACGAGCGCTGACGTCATCCACAGCTTCAGCGTCGTCGGGACGAACACGAACACGATGGTCATCCCGGGTGAGGTGTCCACGATAACCGTCGAGTTCGACGAGCCCGGCGAGTACGGCCTCATCTGCAACGAGTACTGCGGCTCCGGCCACCACACTATGGAGGGGCTCATCGTCGTCCAGCCGGCAGACGAGTTCGAACTCGAGGGTGAGGACGAATGACGTTCGTCGACGAGTACCCAGCCCAGGCCCGCGTGGTTCGCACGGCCTTCTGGGCGTCGTTCGCCGCGCTCGCACTCGGCGCCCTCTTCGGGCTTATCCAGACGCTCCACCGGACCGACGTCCTCAGGATCGTCGACTCGACCACCTACTACACCGTGTTGACCGGACACGGGGTCTTCATGGTGATCGCGTTCACGATCTTCTTTCTCGTCGGCGTCTTCCACTGGGCGGTTACCGACAGCTTAGAACGTGGGCCGGTCGACATGCGGCTGACGTGGACGTGGCAGGGGTTGATGACGCTCGGGTCGGTGCTGGCCGGCATCGCGATCCTCGCGGGCTTTACCGACGTGACCGACATCGACGCCGACGTGCTGTTCACGTTCTACGCGCCGCTCGGAGCACATCCACTCTTCTACGCGGGACTGGCGATCTTCATCGTCGGGACCTGGCTCGCCGGCGCCAACTGGTTTCGCACGTGGTGGGCCTGGAAGGGTGACAACCCCGGCGCGCGGATCCCGCTACCGACGTTCATGGTCCTGACGACGATGATCATGTGGTACATCTCCTCGATCGGCGTCGCCGTGTCGGTGCTCGTCTTCTTGCTTCCGTGGTCACTCGGCATCGTCGACTCGGTAAACCCGCTACTGACGCGCACGCTGTTCTGGTACTTCGGCCACCCGGTCGTCTACTTCTGGCTGCTGCCGGCGTATCTGCTGTGGTACATCCTCCTCCCGAAGCTCTCGGGCGGCCGGCTGTTCAGCGATCCGCTCGCCCGCGTCGTCTTCATCCTCTTTATCCTGCTGTCGACGCCGGTCGGCATTCACCACCAGTACCTCGATCCCGGCATCGCGGAGGGATTCAAGTACATCGTAATGACCAACACCATGTTCCTGCTGCTGCCGAGCCTGCTGACCGCCTTCACCGTCGTCGCGAGCATGGAACACGGCGCACGCCAGCGCGGCGGCGAGGGCTACTTCAACTGGCTGACCGCCTTGCCCTGGAAAGATCCGGCGTTCACCGGCATGGCACTCGCCGGCGCGGTGTTCGCCTTCGGCGGCTTCACCGGCATGATCAACGCCGGGATGAACATCAACTACCTCGTCCACAACACGTTCTGGGTCCCCGGCCACATTCACACCCAGGTCGGCACCGCCGTCGCCCTGACGTTCATGGCCGGCTCCTACTGGCTCATCCCCCAGGTGACCGGCAACCGGCTCGTCGGACGGGGCCTCGGGCTCGTCCAGGTCGTCCTCTGGTTCGTCGGCATCGTCATCATGACGAACGCGATGTACCGTGGCGGGCTGATCGGCATCCCCCGCCGGACGGCCGAACCCCGCTACGACGGATTCGAGTACGAGATCGCCGTCGGCTCGGTCACCGAGATCGAACTCCAGACGGCCCTCGGGGGTATCCTCCTGTTCGTCTCCACGGTGCTGTTCCTCGGGATCATGGTCGCGACGGCGCTCAACAACGACAGCGAACCGATCGTCGACGCCGAGATCCCGCCGCCGCTCTCCGGTGCCGAGGACGGACCTGCCATCCTCGACAATCTCAAGCTGTGGGTCGCCATCGCGGCCGTCCTCGTGATCCTCGCCTACGCCATCCCGCTCGCGGCCATCGTCGACGGCGGCGGCCTGTTCGGCCCCGGTATCGAGCCGTTCGATCCCCTCCCGAGCGTCGGTTCCAGGATCGGCCTCGAGGCCACGCTCGAGTTCATCGCCACCCTCCGGCACTGATGCGCATCTCACGAGCTAAATTGATCGTCCTGATCGCGCTGGTCGTCGTGATCGCTGTCGAGCTCCGAACGGTGCTCGCCTTTTTCGACGTCGAGCTGTCGATCCTGGCGGTCGCGGTGGGGAGCGTCGTGGTGATCGTCGCGCTCGTCTCGTGGGCGGTGTTCACCACGTCCGAACCCCAGAAACCGGGGTAACGGCCGCTCGAGGGGAGACTGGCGCGCTCGAGGGGAGGGTCACCGCGACGCGTCGGATTCCGGCCCGCGAACCGTGAGCACTGGGGCCGGCGCGGTCCGCAACACACGTTCGGTGACGCTGCCGAGCAGGAAGCGGTCGACCCCGCTCCGACCGTGGGTCCCCATGACGACGAGGTCGACGTCGTTCTCGGCGGCGTACGCCGGAATTTCGCGGTGTGCCGAGCCGAAGGTCACCATCGTCGCGACGTCGTCGAAGCCGGCCTCCGTCGCCACCGTCTCGGCCTCCTCGACGATCGTTCGCGCCGACGCCGCGACCGCGTCCACGTTCGGACTCGAGCCGACGTCGACGCCGGTCGGCCGCGTGTCGACGGCCGACAGCAGGTGGACCGTCGCGTCGTGCGCCCTCGCCAGCCCGAGGCCGGCCTCGAGTGCCCGGCTCGCGTGCTCGCTCCCGTCGACGGGGACGAGAACGGTTTCGGGCGGGTAGCCGAGCCGCACGTCTTCGTCGTCCCGGACCGCGAACACCGGCACGTCGGCGTCGCGCACGACGCGTTCGGCGACGCTGCCGAGCACGAACCGGCCGACCCCCTGCCGTCCTCGGGTCCCCATCACGATCGCGTCGACGGCTCGCTCGCTCGCCGCCTCGAGGATCACCTCGTGGGGCGTTCCGTCGAGCACCGCTCCCTCGGCGGCCCCACCGGCGTCGGCGATTCGGTCGCAGGCCGCCGCGACGACGCCTGCACCGGGATCGCTCCCGTCGGAGACCGTCACGACGGAGACGCTCGCGTCGTCGGTTGCGGCGAGTTCGGCGGCGTACTCGAGGGCGGCTGTCGCGGGCTCGCTCCCGTCCGTCGGCACGAGAATGTGCTCGTACATATGGCCACGTTAGCGCGTCGGGCACTTACGCCTGTGGCTCGAGGTGGCTCCGGATAGGAGGAATCAGTGAACCGGTGTCGTCTACCTCGAGCCACCGTGGCCCATTGGGTGTACAGCGAGAGATCGGCATAAAATCGACGGGTGTTATTTATTTATATTGTTATAAAAGACTTCGAATATAAATACACATTTATATTTTGGGGGAATAGGCCCTGAGAATTCATGCGTAAAGGGATTTCGCGCCGGGAGTTACTCGGAAGTATTGGAACCGGTGCAGTGGGTACGACCGTCGCGCTCGGGACAGCTAGTGCCACCGATCCGGACGAAACCCGTCACGGACCGTCCGGTCGATACATCGTCGGCATAGATCCCGGAACGGCCAGCCAAGCGCGCGTCGCGGCCGACGACGTTCACCGGGAGTTCGATTTCGGGGAGCTTGGCGAGGCGGTATCCGGCTTTTTCCCAGAAGAGGCGCTAAAGGGGTTACAGAACAATCCCAACGTCCGCTATATCGAGGAAAACGGTCAGATGCACGCCCTCGGCGAAACCGTGCCGTACGGGATCGAGATAACCGACGCGGACGACGCCATCGCCAGCGGGCACAGCGGTGGCGGCGTCAGCATCGCGATTCTCGACACCGGCATCGACGCCCAGCACGAGACGCTCGAGGAAAATCTCGGTGCGGGATGGGGCGCTGTCGAACCAGCGTGTGATACCGGTGACGACTGTACTCCCACGTTTTTCTGCCGTTCCAATTACATCGAGGACTGTTACGAAGAGTGGGACGACGACAACGACCACGGCACCCACGTCGCCGGGACGGCCGCCGCAGCGATGAACGGCACCGGCGTGAAGGGCGTCGCACCGGATGCGACGCTCCACGCCGTGAAAGTGCTCGATTGCTGTGGATCAGGCAGCTTCGACGACACTGCAGCCGGCATCGTGTGGGCTACTGACCAGGGCCACGAGGTAATCAACATGAGTCTTGGTGGGCCGGAAAGCGAGGTTATCGACGACGCGGTCGAGTACGCGGCCAGCCAGGGCGTCGTGCTCGTCGCCGCAGCCGGAAACGACGGTGAGTGTACTGATTGTGTTGGTCATCCCGCTGCCCACCCGGAGGTCATCGCCGTCTCGGCGACCGACGAGAACGACGAACTGGCAAGCCTTTCGTCGCAGGGCCCAGAGGTCGATATCGCGGCACCCGGTGACGCCGTCCGGTCATCAATTCCACGCGACGAGTACGCAAAGATCTCGGGCACGTCGATGGCAGCCCCACACGTCGCTGGCGCAGCCGCGTCGGTCATCGCCAGCGGCCGGACCGACCGCGAGGCCGTCCGGAGTACGCTGTTAGATACCGCCGACGATATCGGACTCAGCGAGGAGGAACAGGGCGCAGGCCGACTCAACGTTGCTCAGGCAGTCGCCGACGTAGACGAACTCGAGCGCTACGCCGATGCCGACGGCCTGGTCCAGACCGACGGCCTCCGTGCGGCGATCGACGACTGGCGCGGCGGCGAGGTGGACACCGACGTGTTACGAGACGTCATCGGCGCCTGGCGATCCGGAGAGCCAGTCAACTGAACGCTCGCGTCGGTTCAGGACGGCAACGGTCACCGACTCGAGCCCGTAACGGCGTCTCGAGTGGCACGCGCCACGTGCGCCCGCAGCCGGTCGGTCGCCAGCGCGCCGGTGACGTGGCCCTTCTCGAGCACCGAGAGCGAGAGTCCCTCGTAGCCGCCTCGCTGCTCGTCGAACTCGACGAGCCGGTCGTAGCGGGCGAGCAACGGCGAACAGTCGTCGGCGTCGACGGCCGCGAAGGCGTCGTCGAAGTCGAGCGCCTCCCGGATGCGATCCGGGTGAGCCAGCGCCGACTCGGCGACCAGTTTCCGGTAGACCGAGGAGACGAATAGCTCGCCGGTCGCTGCCCCCGCGAGCATCGGCAGATAGTGGTCACAGGTGCCGTAGTAGGCCCGGTGGAGGTTTACGACCCAGCCCCCGAGGCTGAGCCCCGAGACGACGACGGCGGGACAGCCCCGCTCGAGCAATCGCTCGCGCAGCCCTTCGAGCAGCGTCGCCGACGCCGCGAGCAGGGAGACGAACGTCTCGAGGGCTCCGACGGCGTCGGTGTACGCTCGAGTCGAGTCGCCGTGAAACGGCGCGCGGATCGCGAGCAGGTTCACGGGGACGGTCCAGTCGTCGGTCGCGAACAGCCGGCGAAACGAGTTCGAGCTGAACCGGCCGAAGTCGAAGGGATCCTCGCCGCTGCCGTGGACGAACAGCAGCGTCGGCCGGTCGTCGCCGAGCCAGCGCCAGGCGAGGTAGCTCGTCTCGAGCGGACCGGCCGGCGTCTCGACGTCGACCCTCCTGACGCCAGCGTCTTCGAACGCGAACGGCTCATAGTGCGATTCGGCGACGGCCTGGTCGATCGGGACGCTCTCGAGACTGCGTGCGAAGAACGGCCGTCTGAGGAACACGCCGCTGAGCGTGATCGAGGCGACGTCGAGGAACTCGTGTCGATTCACGTGCGGGTTCCTCCGTCTCCGTCGACGTCGCCGGCCGACTGGAGGAGCCAGTCGAAGCCGTCCAGCACGGCCCGTTTGCCGCCCGTCTCGACGATCTCGCCGTGGCCCGGGATCACCCGGTCGAAGTCCCACGCCAGCACGTCCCGGATCGACCGTCGGAACGTCGCCTCGTTCGCGACGGTCAGACGGAAGTCGCGGGGCGGGCTGATCCGTCCGTGGACGCCCGCCAGCCGCGCCATGAGCCGAGTTTTGAGCGGGGCGCTCGAGCCGACGTGGTAGCCGACGTCGCCCAGGATGAGGGTCCGGCTGGATCGGTGGAAGAAGGCGAGCTCGGTCAGCCAGCGGTGGCCGGAGACCGCGACCTGATCGACGTCGGCCGCCCACCGCGGATCCGGCACGTCGCCGAGCAGCCCGTCGAACGTGAGATCGGTCCGGCGGGCCTCGAGGCCGGGTGCGGCGAGCAGTTCGACGGCCGGGAACGCCGCGCGGTACTGTTCCATGTACAGGTGGCCGTGGAGTTTGCTCGCCGGAACGACGTAGCGGACGTCGCCGAGGGCAGAAAGCGCCGACTCGAGTGCCGGCGTCAACTCGGCCGGCGACTGGACGACGAGCTCGCCACTCGAGAGCCGGATCACCGTCATAATGCGGCCGATTTCGAAGCTCAGGAAGCGAAGCGGTTCCTCGTAGGTCCACAGCCGTGGTGCGTGCTGGGTGAGCATCGACGGTGGTCAGGCGGTCCTCACTCGGAACCGGCGGTGGCGTCTCTCGACTTGAGCGTCGTTCATACGACAGGTTCCCGCCCGGACACTATTGCGTTATCGCCCGATCGACGACCGGATCGCCGACTCACTGTCATCGGACACCGACTCGCCGTCGTCGGACACCGCACACCGCCGACGTCGGTGAGCGTTCACTCGAGTGACGAGCCGTCGGCGTCGACGGCCTCGAGTTCCGCCAGCAGGAACTCGAGGGCGGCGTCGACGGTCTTCGCCCGGATCGCGGCCCGGTCGCCGTCGAACTCGTATCGAGAGACGGTCGCGTAGGAGCGCTCTGACCCCCAGGGGCCGGCGTAAGCGACGCCGACGTAGACGGTGCCGACGGGATGTTCGTCGGTGCCGCCGCCCGGGCCGGCGATGCCCGTCGTGGCGACCCCCCAGGTGGTGTCCGTAACGTCTCGCACGCCCCGGGCCATCTGGCGGGCGACGGGGTCGGAGACCGCACCGTGCTCGTCGAGCGCTTCCCGCGTGACGCCGAGGTGCCGGCGTTTGGCCCCGTAGGCGTAGGTCGCCAGCCCGGCCTCGAAGTAGTCGCTCGAGCCCGGGACGGCCGTGATCGCGGCGCCGATGAGCCCGCCGGTACAGGATTCGGCGACCGAGAGCGTCTCCTCGCGTTCGCGAAGGACGTCGCCGACCCGCGTTGCGAGGTCGAGGTCGATCCGTTCGTTCATGGTGGGAAAACGGCCGCCTGGGTAGTGAATGGTCGGGCGAGTTTATCCCTCCCCCGGCCAAACTGGGCGCATGACCGCACCGTTCAGCTTCACCTTCACGCACGGCCCCGAACTCGTCTCGGGGCTGGATCGCTCGAGAACGCTCGCGACCCAGCTCGACGCACTCGGCGTCGAGCGACCGATGCTCGTCACGGACGAGACGCTCGTCGAGGTCGGGGTGCTCGAGCCGGCGATCGAGAGCCTCGAGGGGGCCGGACGTCCGTACGCGCTCTTCGACGAGGTCGAGCCGAACCCCCGGAGTGTCACGGTCGAACGGGGGGCCGAACGCGCCGTCGACGAGGGCGTCGACGGGATCGTCGCCGTCGGCGGCGGGAGTTCGATCGACGCCGGCAAGGCCATCGCCGTACTCGCGCCCAACGGCGGCGAGTGGGCCGACTACGGCGGGACGCCAGACGTCGACCGCTCGAGCCTGCCGACGGTTTGCGTGCCGACCACGGTCGGGACCGGGAGCGAGGTGACGCCCGGCACCGTCATCACCGACGCCGAGCGCGACGTGAAAGTGACGACGCGCTCACCGGAGCTGTTCGCCGACGTGGCCCTGCTCGATCCGGCGCTCTGTGAGTCGCTCCCGCCGCGGGTCACGGCGGCGACGGGAATGGACTCGCTCACGCAGGCGATCGAGGCCTACCTCAACCCCGAGGCGAACCCGATCACCGACGCGCTGGCGCTCGAGGCCGTCCGCCTGCTCGGGCGGTCGCTACGTCCCGCGGTCGCGGGAACCGATCTCGAGGCGCTCGCCGAGTTGCAGGTCGCGACGGCGATGGAAGGAATCGCCTTTCACAACGCGGGGCTCGGGCTCGTTCACGGGCTGTCCGAACCCGTCAGCGGCGCGTTCCACACCGGCCACGGAATCACGAACGCCGTCTTGCTCCCCGTCGTGCTCGAGTTCAACCTGATCGCCTGTCCAGACCGCTACGCCCGGCTGGCCGAGGCGATGGGCGTCCGAACGGAGGGGCTGTCGACCCGCGAGGCGGCCGGCGCGTTCGTCGATGCGGTTCGGGAACTCGCGGACGACGTCGACATTCCGGCGGGGCTCGAGGAACTCGGTGTCGACCGGGACGCGCTGCCGGAACTCGCAGACGAGGCCGTCGACCACGGCAACAGCCTGGAGAACCCGCGGGTGGCCTCGAGAGCGCAGCTCCTCGAGCTGTACGAACGTGCGTTCGTCGACGAATCCCGTCAGAGCACGAAGAACGCGCTGTAATCGAAGACCACGAGGTAGAGCTGGCCGAGCCCGGCGAGGATCATCACGACGCCGGCGATCCGTTTGATCGTCCCCATGTGAGGCGCGAGCTGTCCTGCGCCCGCGAGCAGCCCCATTCCCGTGGCGACGGTCACCGAGACCATCAACAGCGTGACGGCGCCCGCGTACGTTCCGATGACGAGGGCAGCGCCGGCCGGCTCGAGCGAAACCGCGTTGACGACGACGCCGACGAAAAACGGCGCGGCACAGCCGGCCGCCGCGAGCGCGTAGCCCGCGCCGAATATCCCGAACCCGAGGACGCTCGAGCGACGCTTCGGTAACGCCACCGAGAACGAGGGGATTCGATCGGCGACGACGAGGATCCCGAAGACGACCAGCACGAGGCCGACGAGTGCTTCGAAGGCCGTGACGCCCTCGAGCACCCGGTGCCCGATCCAGAACGTCAGTCCCATCAGGACGGCGAAGGTCGCCAGAACACCGGCCCCCGCGACGAGTCCGCGGCTGATCGCACCGCCGAGTGAGGCCTCTTCTCCCTCGGTCTGGCTCACGTAGAAGGCCACGTAGCCGGGCAACAGCGGAAACGCACAGGGGGAGAAAAACGTCGCCAGTCCGGCGAAGAGGGCGAACGCGAGCGCCGTTGCGAGAGCTGCGTCGAGCATCGATTACGTCGAGTCCTCGCTCGAGTCGCTCGTCGCCGGCTCGTCGTCGGATTCCGGTTCGTCGGCGTCTCCGGATTCTTGCCCGTCATCGTCCGAGACTGCCGCGAGTGCCTCCTCGATGGGCTCGACGATCACGTCACGTTCCAGGTAGCCGTGAGCGCTCAGGTACTGCTCGCCATCGGCGTCGAACACCGTCGTGATGGGGTGTGAGAAGACGTCGTAGTAGTCGACGAGTTCGGAGGGCGCGATACCGACGGGCCAGTTCCCGTCGTACTCGACCCACCAGCCGGCGAGTTCGTCGGCGGTCATGTCGGTCGTGTTCGAGTAGTTCGGATGGAGTGCCCCCAGAAACGTGACGCGGTCGTCGTCGACGGCGTTTCGCACTCGTCCGTGGACCGACATCATGTCCTGGCAGATGCCACAGGTCGGCATGAAGAACATGACGGCCATCACGTCGTTCTCGCCAGGGACGGTCACCGTCCCGGCCTCGCTCCCCGGGGCGTCGATCGTCTCGACCGTGAACGGGGGTTCGGGACCGCCGTCTTCGCCGTCCTGGCGGTGGGCCGCTGGCTCGGAACCGCCGTCAGTTCCGGACGACGGGAGGCCGCGACTCGCGAGCACGCCAGCGCCAGCGAGGACGCCCAGGCTTCCGACTCCCGCGAGGACGTCGCGGCGTCTCACGGCGACACCCCGCCCTCGAGCACCGATGCCCTGACGTTCGACCCTCGATCCGTCCGACTATCCATGATCGAACGTAGGGGTTCACGATAGAAGGGCTCACTGGTTCGATCGTAGAACTCGACGGTGAATCCAACGACCGGGCTGGTCACTCGTCCGTGCGTTCTGTGTTGGCGGCCTGGGCCTCGCGGGCGGCGTCGACCGCCTCGAGGAGTTCGTCGACGGTCTTCTCGCTGAAGTTGTCCCAGTGTTTGCGGCCGGCGCCGTCGATCACGATCGTCGTCGGGTACCGGAAGA
The DNA here is from genome assembly GCF_024362485.1 of Natronobeatus ordinarius. NCBI lineage: Archaea > Methanobacteriati > Methanobacteriota > Halobacteria > Halobacteriales > Natrialbaceae > Natronobeatus > Natronobeatus ordinarius. Next base: position 1,893,646 of record NZ_CP101456.1, read on the forward strand.
CGCCGTAGTACTCCTGGAGTTCGTCGCCCTCCTGGATCCCGACGGGCCAGTCGCCGTCGTTGTCGATCCACCACTCGCGGACCGCCTCCGGCGTCCCGACCCGACCGTAGGCGAGCATCGACAGGAAGACGACGTCGTCGCCGACGGCCGCTCTGGCCGCACCGAGGGTCTCCATCTCTCGCGCACAGGTTGCACACGTCGTCTGGAAGAAGTCGATGACCATCACCGTCTCCGGCTGGGGGACGGTGAGCGTGCCGGCCTCGCTTCCCGGGGCGTCGATCGTCTCGATCTCGAACGGCGGTCGCGTCACGCCGTTCGTCTCTTCTTCGTCGTCGCTCGCCGCCGACTCCGAATTTGGCGCCGGTGTGGGTGGTCCCCGGCTCAGGAGTACGCCGGCGCCGGCGAGCACGCCAGCGCTCGCGAGCCCCGCGAGGACGTCGCGGCGTCTCACGAAATCACCCCCGACTCGAGTGACGAACCGGCCGCGTCGTGACGCCCAGCGTAGCCCCGTCGACACATAGTCGACCGTACGTCCGCGACGAAAAAGGGCTCACTGGTTCGATCGTGGAACGGATCGCGTGACCCGCAGGAACCAAGCCGATCGCCGGCGTCGACTCGAGCGTGACCGACGACCGAACGCGGTGGAACGAGAAACACCGCGACGACGAGTTCGAACTGCCGAACCGGCCGACCCCGGAACTCGAGCGCTGGCTCGAGGCACTCCCGCCAGGGCGGGCACTCGACGTGGCGACCGGGACCGGGCGAAACGCGTGCTTTCTCGCCGAAGCGGGCTACGACGTCGACGCGGTGGACGTCGCAGACGAGGCGCTCGAGATCGCCCGCGAGCGGGCCGACGAGCGTGGCGTCGAGGTGAACTGGATCCGGGCCGACCTCGCCGAATTCGACCTCGAGGCCGAGTACGACGTGATCACGGTGAGCTACTTCGCCGCGCTCGACCTCCTGCCGGAGCTGAAAGAGGCGCTCGCGCCGGGCGGCGTGCTGGTGTACGAACATCACCTGCGCGCGGCCGAGGAGATCGAGATCGGTCCCTCGAGTGACCGCTACCGCTATCGGGCGAACGATCTCCTCCGGGCGTGTCTCGACCTGACGGTCCTCCACTACGAGGAACGGCTCCGGACGGTGACCGACGGCACCGCGGCGGTGGCGACGCTCGTCGCACGAAACACACACGGGGGGACCCAGTCGTACCCTGCACTCCCCGACCCAGAGCCGAACGGTTAAGAGAGCGCTCTCCGATGGGAGGTGTATGTCATGGGACACGATCTCCCTCGAGCGGAGTGACGGCGTCGCGACCATCACCGTCGACCGGCCGGACAGCCTGAACGCGCTGAACCGCGGGACGATGCTGGCGCTCTCGGAAGCGATCGAAGAAGCCGAGAACGCCCGGGTGCTCGTCTTCACCGGCGCCGGCGAGGACTCGTTCGTCGCGGGCGCCGACATCGGCTTCATGCAGGAGATCGGCACCGACGAGGCCCAGGCGTACGCCGAACTCGGCCATGAGATCTTCCGGGCGATCGAGACCCACGACGCGCCGGCGATCGCCGCCGTCAACGGCTACGCCTTCGGCGGCGGCTGCGAACTCGCGCTCGCGTGTGACTTCCGCGTGGCGAGCGAGAACGCCCTCCTCGGCCAGACCGAGATCGACCTGGGGATCGTCCCGGGCTGGGGCGGCACCCAGCGCCTCTCCCGGCTCGTCGGCGACGCCGTCGCCCGCCGAATGGTGCTCCTCGGCGAACGCCTCGACGCCGACTCGGCCGCCGAGGTCGGTCTCGTCGACGAGGTCGTCCCGCAGGAAGACCTCGAGCGAGCCGTCTCTGAACTCGCCGACGAGCTCGCCGAAAAGCCCCGGTTCGCGCTGGCCGCCGCGAAGGAGGCGCTCAACCAGGTCCACGAGATGCCCCTCTCGGCCGGCCTCGAGTACGAACAGCGCCTCTGGAGCGGCCTCTTCGGCACCCACGACCAGCGCGAGGGGATGGCGGCGTTCGTCGAGAAGCGAGACCCCGAGTTCGAGTGAGCTGACCGGTACCCGGTTTCAATCCTGCGCGGACGCCGCGAGGTCGGGGTCACCGTCGTCGACCGGCTGTTCGGCCCCCACGTAGCGGGCCCACAGATACAGCAGGCTCGGCAGGACGACCACGCTCGCGACGAACGCGGCGACCATCGCCAGGACGACCAGCGTCGCGAAGTGCTGGAAGGACGGATCGGGGTGGATCAACATCCCGGCGAACGCGCCAACCGAGGTCAGCATGCTCCCGAGGAGGGCGCCGCCGGTGCCGGTGACGGCCGTCTCGAGGGCGTCGCGGTCGGTCCGGCCGCGACCGCGCTCGTGGGCGAACCGGTCGCTGAGGTGGATCGAGTAGTCGATGCCGATGCCGATCACCAGGCTCACCAGCAGTGCCGTCAGGAAGTTTAGTGGGACTGAAAGCAGGTACATGCCGCCGACGACGTAGCCGAGCACGAGCGCGACGGGAATCGCCGTCAGCACGCCGAGGGAAGCACTCCCGTGGATCCACCGATAGACGCCGACCAGAGTCAGGAACACGGCGGTCACGGCCACGACCATCACGCGGACGATCCCGTCGGTGATCTGCTCGATCGCCGCCTGCTCGGCCGTGGCGTCGCTGACGACGGTCGCCGCTACGCTCGCGTCTTCGGTCTCGATCGCGTCGCCGACCGCGAACAGGTTCACGGCCCGGTCGGCGTCCACTGCCGGCCCGTCGGCCGCCTGGGGCGGTCCGATCGCCCGCAGCGAACGGTACTCGCCGGCTTCCCGCTCGATCACCGCGCTCGCCCGATCCGAATCGACCTCGTAGAGGTGGTCGTACACCGCCTCGAGGTCGCTGTCGGGGATCCCGTCGCCGGTCGTGTCGGCCTCCTCGACGGTCCCGGCGAACTCGTCGTCTTCGGCGGCGACCGCTTCGATCACGGTCGTCGGCGTCTCGATGGTGTCCGTCCGACCCTCGGCGAAGGTGCCGCGCTCGACGCCCTCGTCGATGCCGTCCTCGAGGGCGTACAGCGCGTCGTCGTCGGTCACCGACCCCTCGACGAGGACCTGCACGCGGTCGTCCTCGGCGGCGGCGGCACTGCGGAACTGCTCGCCGACGTACTCCTGGTTTTCGAGCGCCTCGTTCTCCTCCCAGCCGACCGGGCCGGGCAGCTCCTGTTTCCACTCGGCGACGTCGGGGCTCTCGGCGCCTGCGGCCTCCTCGTCGAGGGCCGTCCACGCGACCCCACCGCCGGCGGCCAGCACGACCGCGACGACGGTCACGACGGGAGCGGCCCGCCGGGCGAGCGTCACCGTACTCGAGAGGAGCGGGCGGACGTACGCGCCGGAACCGAGCGGCTGCTTGTGGCGGTCCAGTCCCAGCCGCTCGAGTGCGTCGTCGATCGTGACCTTCAACGCGGGAACGAGGGTGACGAAGATCACGAACGCGGAGCCGACCCCGAGGGTGATGGCGATCCCGAGGTCGCGCAGGGCGCCGACGGGGTTGACGAGGTTCGCGAGGAAGCCGATGCTTGCCGTGATCGTGACGAGCCCGAACGCGACCGCGACCGAGCGCAGTCCGCGAGCCATCGGGAGCCGGATCGCGGCCACCGAGTCTCGCTGCTCACGGGCCGCTTCGTTCTCCAGCGCCTCGCGCGCTTCGCGATAGCGGGTGAACACGTGGAAGCCGTAGTCGATCGACAGCCCGGCGATCAGGACCGGGCCGATCACGACCGCGGGCCCGACCTCGACGCCGAGCCAGCCGAGGACGCCGAACATCCAGCCGATCGAGACGATCACGCCCACGAGCCCGACGATCACGTCGACGATGTCGCGGTAGGCGAAGGCGGCGACGGCGAGGATCAGCCCGAGCACGACGGGGAGCACCAGGAAGACCGTGTTCTCCACGCTGGTTTCGGACATCGCGTCCATCGCCGGCTCGCCGAGCGTGAAGAACTCGGGATCGGTACGGTCCGCGGCGGCGTCGGCCAGCGCGTACTGCGCGTCGGCCGGCGCCTTGCCGTCCTCGGTGGGTTCGAACGCGAAGACGAGCTGCGTGCTCTCGGCGTCGGCGGTGCCGGGCTCGTAGCTGTTGGGAACCAGAAGCTGTGCTTCGGGCTCCTCCGCGAGCGTCGTCTCGACGATCGCAGCGATCTCCTCGTCATCGGCGTCCTCCAGGGCCGCGATTTGCTCGGCGAGGCTGGCGTCCGGATCGCCGACAGCTTGGGTCCCGACAAACGAGGCGACGCTCAGGGCTTCGTCGTTCGTCCGTGCGTCCGCGACGGCGTCGTCCTCGGCGACCGCCTGCTTGTACTCGAGCGTCGCGATCATCGCCTCCGTCGAGAGGGCGTTTCCACCCTCGTCTCGCACGTAGACGGGGAAGTGCGCTGCCCGGTCGTCGCTTCCGTCAATCTCGTAGTTCGCCTGGACGTACTGTTCCGCCTCGTCGACGTCGGTCTCGACCGCGCCGGCGAAGCCGCCGTCGCCACCCATCTCGGCGTTCGCGATGCCGAGGACCAGTCCCGCCGTGAGCAAGCCCACGACGAGGACGACGGCGACGTTGTGCGTCGTCACGATGTCGACCGTTCTGTCGAGTGCGTTCATGCTGTACCCGGACGTCACCCGGACTCGTGCTTAAGTATTATCGAAGAAATGACATATATCGAATCCGATTCAAAAGACGCGTTGAGTGGATCCACCGGTTTTCTGCGGGGTCGATCCGGCCGATCGGCTCTCGGGCCGAAATCGCTCAACGTCCGTTGAGTACGAAATCCGAGCGGATCAGCGATCGCCGACCGAATCGCGTCGGACGCGCTCGGCGCGCTCGACCGAGAGGTCGTCGTCGACGACCAGCCGGAGGACGTCCTCGTCGACGCGGAACGTGACCTCGTACACGTCCGGGGCGAGACGGTCGGTGGCCCACCGCTTGTCTACCACTCGAGGGAGCATCTCGAACGTGGTCAGCGACGTGGTGTCGACGCCGTGGTCCCAGTGGAAGGCGACAGAGGCGGGGTGGGTCGCGACCCACACCGACACGGGTCCGTTGAAATTGCTCCAGCAGCTTCGACAGCGGCCGGTCGCGACGAACCGCAAATTTCCCGGCGCCTCCGCCTCGAGGTCCCTGACTTCGATGTCGACGATTCCCCCGCAGATTCCACAGACCCCCTCGCGGAACTGCCCGAAGAAGCTCGCGGTACGCGTCGCCACGCTCTCGAGGACGGCGTCGTCCTCGCGTTCGACGACCTGTGCCGGGGTCACCGGGATGGCGCCGAACCCCCCACCGCAGTCCTCGCATCGGTGGAGCAACATCCGGTCCTCGACGTCGGTCACGAGCGCTTCGGCACCACAGTGCAGACAGCTCCCCGCGGTCTCGAACGGCTCGAACTCGACGTCGCCCGCGTACGCTCCCGCGAGAAACTGGCGGACGATCGCCTCGCCGGCGTAGGTGAACTTCCAGCCGTCGTCGGTGTGGCGGAGGTAGGTGCCGTCGAGTTCCTCGAGGTGGTAGGACAGCTGTGACGTCGAGTCGACGTCGACCCGTTCGTACACCTCGGAAAACGATAGCACCGGCATCGTCCCGCCGTCGGGCATCCTCCGTTCGTCCAGCGCCTCCGCGAACGCTCGCAAGATTGCGATCCGCGTTGGATCGGACAGCGTGGCGAATGCCGCTGCCGCTTCCTCCTCGTCCGGCATGTCCACCACCTTCGGGAACGACCAGTATCATCGTTCGGGTCACGAACTGCTCGCTTCGCTCTCTGTGTTGCGAATTAACAAACCAATCCATGGTTTTGCGCCAGTGTTCTTCAGAGGCTGACAAAGATGAGGTGATGACTACGCAATGTGAGTCTTGCACAAGGTACCGGTCCGATTGATAATGACGGTTGTAACTGTTTACCGGTGATCGCCCCACCGGGACGGCGATCACCGGTAAGAGACTAAAGAGACTACAACCATCGTTATGAGACGACTGCGACCGCTCCGGTTCGTCAGTCGGACCGAAACCCCGCAGCCGACGCTGTCTCTACCACAGTAACTATTGGAAGCTTTTTATTTATCGGTCATCAAATTGGGGTGACAAGACCTTCCAACATGGATCTGAACAGACGGGGAGTTCTCGCTGGTGCGGGAGTCGCGGGCGTTGGTGCTCTCGGGTTCGGGTACTGGCAGCGCCGGCGAATCAGACGCTTCTCCGAGATCAGCGACTTCCGCGACATCGCAGGCATCGAAGTGCCACAGATCCAAGCGGACCCCGTTATCACGATGCCACTGCTCGAATCGGCATACAACCGGACAGTCGATCGGTTCGACGAGATCGAACCACGCCTCGAGCCCCCACTCGATCGGTACTCCATGGAGTTCGTCGAGGAGCTTCGGGGGCAACTCAGTGACGAGGCACCCGACCGTGTAACCATCTCGTCTCGTGTTCCAGCTTATGGAGCGCCCGCGATGCACGCTGCTCGTCGCCAGACACTGTCCCTGTACCACATCCGGCGGTCACGTCTCGTCTCGGTCCTCGCTTACAACTCGCCCGGAGAACTGCCGCCCGAAACCTTCGAGGAGGACGCGGTGACCGTGCGCGAGCGCATCGAGTCTCTGACAGTCCCATACCGGGGGAGAACGCTTGGGGAAGCGATTATGCGTGGGGCGACCATTGAGTGGGCGATTGGCAGAGCCGAAAACCGCCTCGAACGTGCAAAAGAAGAAGACGACTACCCTGCTCAGTGGCGCGATCTCGAACGGGCCACGGCGGCGATCGAAGACGCCGAATCGTTCGTCCAAGCCCGGGACGGGTCGGACTACGCCGATGACTTGCCGACAGTTACCGAACGAGTCGTGAACGAATTCGAGCACCGCCAAGAGGAAGCACCCGAGGAACTCCTCCAGGATACTTCCGTGGGAGAAGAACCTGTCCCGTCGTTCGCCAGTTCAGCAATTGCGTCGGCCCAACGATCAATGCGGCTTCTCGGCGCATCACCATCTAGCAGACGTGGCCTGCCCGAAGACGGCAACTACGGACAGACCGTTCTCACGTACGCACTGTTACTTCCGACTGTGTCGCTGTACGAGGCCTTTGCCGACGTTCCTCACGTTTCCTACTGGGAGGAACTCGAGTACGAACGTGGAGCCACTCCCGAAGCGTTACGCGCAGAAAAAACCGCGACTATCGATGCCGTTGCACCGCATTTTGAGGCCGACGATCCACTGGTCGCTCACCTCGCTACGGTTCCGCTCGGCGTCGTTCGGGATGCTGATAGCCGATTGCAAACGCTGATCGACGATCCGCGCGAGTTCGATGACACCGAGTGGGCGAAGCGACGCGGACAGGTACTCCTCCAGTACGAAAGCGCACGCCGATACGCCGAGGCGATCGACGAGCCGATCGACATCATAACCGAGCTGTAGCAATTGTAATGGCCAATCCACGGTGCAAGACTCATCCTCTATATCGGTCACTGCGATTTCATTATGTCATCAATCTGTCACGCCGAGGATATGAAAACTCACGCTAATCACTACAGCGAGGGGGCTGTTTGAAACGCGCCGCGTGCGTCTCTCTGCGCCATAGCGAACGAACCGCGGACGATCGCCCTCGAGTCAGCGTCGAGATCGAACCAGCAGAATCAGCGCGAGCGCGAGCGCGCCGGCGGGAAACGCCGCGAGGACGAGGAAGACGAGGCTTGGCCCGCCGTAGGTCAGCGCGATCCCGGCGATCGAGGCGCCCGCGGCGCCGACGCCGAACGTGCCCAGGTAGACGTAGCCGAACGAGAGGCCGTGGACCTCGGCGGGGGCGGAGACGCCGACAAGCGCCTGCAAGATTGGCGCGTAGAGGTAGACGCAGACGCCGAGGACGGCACAGACGAGGAGGAACGCCCCGGTGCCGAGTTCGGCGGCCGGAACGAACAGCAGGGAGACGGCCACGAGGGCGGCGAACGCGCCGATGATCGCCGCCTGCGGGTTCACCCGATCGCTGAGCTTCCCGCCGACGATCTGGCCGACGGCGCCGAGCATCAGCAAGCCGGCGTAGAGGTACTGGCTGGGGTCGAACGACTCGCCGGCGATGACGACGGGGTCGAACACCGCGAGATCGGCGAGGACGTCCGGCAGGAACGTGAAGACGCCCCGGTAGTAGATCCCCGCGAGCATCGCGATCCCGAAGACGACGAGGAAGGCGCTCGCAAAGAGCGTCTTCGTGCCGGCGAGCACCTCCCGGAGCGGCTGGCCCTCGCCCCCGCCGTCGGTCGTGACCTCCTCGTCGACGCCCGCGGTCTCGTCGAACTCGAGTCGGAACGCGAGGACGGCGATCACGACGGCGGGCAGTGCGAACAGCGCGGCGACGAGTTGCCAGTCGGAGAACGTGAGCAGGATCGCCGCGACGAACGGGCCGAAGGCGGTGCCGACGTTGCCGGCCGCGCCGTGGTAGGCGAGGACGGTTCCCTGGCGCTCGCTTCCTCGAGTGATCAACGAGAGCGCTGCGGGGTGATAGACGCTGGCGGCGGCGCCCCAGAGGATCAGCGCGATCGCGAGGACGGCGATCGACGGGGAGTCGGCGATCGCCAGGTGTTCGGTGATCGCCGGAGAGGCGCTCACCAGGAGAAAGCCACCGCCCATCCCAAGGATCGACGCCGTGACGAGCGTCTTCGAGCCGTAGGAGTCAGCGAGAATGCCACTCGGCACGGCGCCGACGCCGATGAGCGCGTAGCCGACGGCGACGACGGTCCCTAACACGGCCGGCGAGACGTCGAAGACGTCGAGCCAGACGACGACGAACAGCGGGATCGTGAGTTCGTAGGCGTGGAACGTCGCGTGACCGATCATCGTGAAGCGGGCGATCGATCGGTCGTTCGCGTCCATGCTCCGGTCGTTGGTTCGACCTCCTCTAAGCTCTATGGAAGTCGGCACGGGCCGAGTGCCGTCGCTCGAGTCGACGAGTCGGGCCGAAAACGAGTGACCGAATTTACAGGTAGCCCTCGGCAGCGAGCCGGTCGATTCCCTCGCGCAGGCGCTCCTCGCTGGCCGCGTAGGAGATCCGGGCGTAGCCGGGCGTTCCGAACGCACTCCCGGGGACCGTGGCGACGTGGGCGTCCTCGAGCGCGCCCTCACACCACTCCTGGTCGTTCTCGCCGGTGGGGAGCATCATGTAAAAAGCCCCGTCGGGAACCGCGACGTCGACGTCGTGTTCGGCGAGTAAGTCGACCACGAGGTCCCGGCGTCCCTCGAACGCCTCGACCATTTCGGAAACTGCGTCGTCGGTGTTCTCGAGCGCCTCGATGCCGGCGTGCTGGACGAAGTTGACGGCCGAGGAGACGGAGTGGCTGTGGAGTTTGCCGGCCTGGCTGACCAGCTCCTCGGGCCCGGCGAAGTAGCCCAGCCGCCAGCCGGTCATCGAGTACGCCTTCGAGAAGCCGTTGACCGTCACGGTGCGGTCGGCCATCCCCTCGAGCGTGCCCAGACTGGTGGGGGAAACGCCGTAGGTGATCTCCTTGTAGATCTCATCGGAGATGACGGTGACGTCGTGCTCGACCGCGAGATCGCGGACGCCCTCGAGGGCGGCGTCGGAATAGACGGCGCCGGTGGGGTTCGACGGCGAGTTGACGATCAGTAGTTCGGTCTCCGCCGAAACGACCTTCTCGAGGTCCGAAAGGGCGGGCTCGAGCTGGAAGTCGTACGGCGAGAGGTCGACGCGGGTGAGGTAGCCGCCGGCCATCTTGACCATCGCCTCGTAGGAGACCCACGCGGGGTCGAGCAGGACGACCTCGTCGCCGTCGTCGACCAGCGCGTGGATGACTTCGTACAGCGCCTGCTTCGCGCCGGGCGTGACGATGATCTCGTCGGTACTGTGTTCGAGGCCATCGGCAGCGAGCTTCTCGGCGATCGCCTCACGAAGCTCGAGGATCCCGGCCGAGGTAGTGTAGCCGGTGTGACCGGCGTCCATCGCGTCTTTGCCCGCCTGGACGACGTTTTCGGGGGTGGGGAAGTCGGGTTCGCCGACGGAGAGGTCGACGACGTCCGCGCCCTCGGCCTCGAGTTCGGTCGCGAGCGCGGAGATGGCGAGCGTTGCTGACGGTTCGACACGGGTTACGCGGTCGGTGAAGTCCATGGTCATGGTTCTGGGTCGGGAAGTTCGTCGACGAGATCGATCGCACCCTCGACGGCCGTGGCGGCGTTTTCGACGCGTTCGCGGGCCTCCGCGGCGGACATGCCGGGGCCCGTGACGCCCAGGGTGACGGGGGTGTCACGCTCGAGGCTGACGTCGGAGAGCCGACCGGCCGTTGCGTCGGCGATCACCTGGTCGTGGTCGGTGTCGCCGGTGATGATCGAGCCGAGGACGGCGACGGCGTCGATCTCCTCGCGACGGGCGAGTCGGTCCGCCGCCAGCGGTGCGTCGTACGCACCGGGGACGCGAACCGTCTCGGCAACCGTCGCGTCGGCGTCGGCCGCGGCTTCGCGGGCCGCCTCCTCCATCTGCTCGGTGATCGGGCGATTGAACTGCGCGACCACCAGTCCGAGCGTGGTCATATCCGTTGGGTTGTGCGGGTTGGTAAAAGAGGTACCGTTCCGTGCGAAGGTGACGGGGTACCTCCCGGTAAAATCCGTCCGTCTGCGACGTTCGCATCTCAGCTGTCGATCCGATCGTCCGGGCGGCTGGCACGCTCGAGGGGCCGACGTCTCGTCCGAACCGCTGTCCGTCAGCTCCGGCGCAATCGAAACCGGATCGCGATTGCGACGGTCACTCGGTACAGCACTCCGTCGCTGCCGCCACGACGAAGTGACGGCCCTTACAGGAGGTCTTCGACGTACTGGTCTTCCCAGCTCCGTCGGTCCTCGATCTCGCGTTTGCCCCTGCGGGTGACGGTGTAGAAGTTGGTCCGGCGGTCCTTGGTACCCTTCTCGAGGAGTCCCTTCTCGACGAGCGTATCGAGGTTGGGGTAGAGCCGTCCGTGGTGGATTTCGGACTCGTAGTAGTTCTCGAGTTCGTCTTTGATCGCGAGGCCGTGTGGTTCCTCGAGTCCCGCTGCGACGTACAGGAGGTCACGCTGGAAGCCGGTGAGGTCGTACATGACTGTCCATACGAGGGGGGCATTAATTAAATACATTGAATTGATGATTGTCATGAGCCCAAACATGTCTGACAGGATCCGACGACGGTCCGCTCACGAGAACTGTCGGTCTGTGCTGACTCACGCGATCGCGGTCCCGGCGTCGCGACCCCGTCTCGAACGGCAGGTGCGCCCTGGAGTTTCGGGGGAAACCAGTCGAGATGGTACGACCACGACACGACACCGATCTGTAACGAGGAGCCGTCGGTCGATCTCGTCTCAGGATGCCTGGATGTACCGGCGTTCGACACGGCGACCGAGAAGCGACGAGACGGAACGGTCGTCGGTCGAGCGGAGACGGCAGGGAACGATGCACGTCCGTGAATACCCCGTGGACGGGAAAGAGCAAGGTTTACACTTCCGTGCAGACCGTTGTCGAGCATGAGCGAGACCGTGCTGCTGATCGGCGGGGGCGGACGCGAACACGCTATCGCCCGCACGATCGAGGACAGCGACTGCGACCTGTACGCCTGTGCGAGCAACCGGAACCCGGGGATCGCCCGGATCGCCGCGGGCTTCGAGTCGCTCGAGGAGACCGACCCGGAGGCGGTCGTCGCCTACGCCGAGGACGTGGGGGCGACGCTCGCGGTCGTCGGTCCCGAGGCACCACTCGACGTCGGCGTCGTGGACGCACTCGAGGACGCCGGCGTCTACGCGTTCGGCCCGAAGCGAGCGCAGGCGCGCATCGAGACGGACAAGGCGTTCCAGCGGCGGTTCATGGCCGAGAACGACGTTCCGGGCTGCCCGGACTTCGAGACGTTCGACGACTCCGAAGCCGCCTGCGACTTCATCGACGAGTACGGCGGCGACCTCGCGATCAAGCCCGCCGGCCTCACGGGTGGGAAGGGCGTGAAAGTCATCGGCGACCAGGTCACTCCCGAAGAGGGCAAGGCGTACATCCGCGACTCCGAATACGACCAGCTCGTCCTAGAAGAGCGGCTGATCGGCGAGGAGGTCACGATTCAGGCGTTCGTCGCCAACGGCTCCGTCCGGACGGCCCCCGCCGTCCAGGATCACAAGCGCGCCTACGAGGGCGACGAGGGGCCGAACACCGGCGGGATGGGCAGCTACTCCGACGCGAGCCGCGAGTTGCCGTTCATGACCGAGGCCGACTACGAGCGGGCCGTCGAGATCATCGAAGCGACCGTCGACGCCCTCGAGGGCTACCGCGGCATCCTCTACGGCCAGTTCATGCTCACCGCGGACGGTCCAAAGGTCATCGAGTACAACGCCCGCTTCGGCGACCCCGAGGCGATGAACACGCTGCCGACGCTCGAGACCGACTTCCTCGACGTCCTCGTCGCGGCCCGCGAGGGCGAGTCGCTACCTGACCTCGAGTTCGCCGAGCAGGCGACGGTCTGTAAGTACGCGGTGCCCGAGGGGTACCCGACGGAGCCGAAGGCGGGGGCGAAGGTGCAGGTCGACGAAGAGAGTGCCGGGGATGCCCTCCTGTTCTACGCGAGCGTCGACGAACGCGACGACGGCATCTACACGACCACCTCCCGTTCGTTCGCCGTCGTCGGGCTGGCCGACACGATCGCCGAGGCCGAGGAGATCGCCGAGGACGCCCTCGCGGTCGCAGGCGACGAAGGGCTGCACATGCGCCACGACATCGGGAAGGCGGAGCTCGTTCAGCGGCGGATCGACCACATGGCGGAGCTGCGCGGGGACTGACCGCGCACGGACTGGCGTCGCGGTTCGATTTTCGAGTTGCTAAAGGCTTTCCTGGCCCGAGTCCCGAGTGAACGACAAACGCGTCCGACGCGACCGCCGAGGCCGTCGACGCTCCCACCGGACACTCGAGGCCCGACCACCGTGACGAACCAACCGACGCTCACGAGCACGCGACGCGGACTCCCCGCGCTGAAAGCTGCGCTCCTCGTGGCGGTCCACAGTAATTTCTTCATCTCGCTTGCTGCCACGAGCGTGGCCGTCACGACGATCGTCCTCGCCGGATTTCGCCTCGAGGTCGTGCCGCTGTTCATCGTGTTCACGGTCACGCTGTTCGTCTACAGCGTCAACCGGCTGACGGACTTAGCGGAGGACGAGCGAAACGTCCCGGGCCGAGCGGCGTTCACGCGACGATACGGGCGGCTGTCACTGGCGCTGGGCGTTCTCGGCTATCTGGTCGCGATCGCGCTGGCGATCGCCTGGGGGCTGCCGCTGGCTGGCTTCCTGGTGCTCCCGCTGCTCGTCGTGCTGCTGTACTCGACGCTCCAGCTGAAACAGGTCTTCCTCGTGAAGAACCTCGTCGTCGGCGCCGCCTGGGGAGTGATCCCGCTGGGCGTCGGCGTCTACTTCGGTGACCTCTGGCGACTCGAGATCCTGTTTCTCGCCGCGCACGTCGGCGCCATGATCACGGTCGCGGCGGTGATCTTCGACGTGAAGGACATCGAGGGCGATCGAGCGGAGGGCATTCGGACGGTGCCGAACGTCTACGGGCCGCGGGCGACGCGGATCGTCAGCCAGGCCGCGAACGTCGCCGTCGCGGTCGGCGTCGTCGCGTTCGTCGTCGCTGGTGCCCTCCCGGCGTCGTTTCTCGTCTTGCTCTCGTTTCACGGCTACGTGGGTGGCTACGTTCCGTTCGCCACGCCGGAGCGAACGCCACTGTTCTACGGGTTCGTCGTCGACGGCGAGCACGTCTTTCTGGCGGTCGTCGTCCTCACGCTGGAACTCCTCGGCGTGCTCGGTTGACGGACTGATACGGATCATTGTAACGTGTTACCGGTGATCGCTGTCCCATCCGAGCGATCACCGGTAACGAATCACAATAGACCGTATGACTCCTCGAGCGTTCGATCGCGCGCTGCTCAGCGACCGGAACGGCTCGACGCCGTCTGAAACGTCCGGATGGTATCTTTCCGCTCTGAGGTCACGGCGACTTCGACGAAGCCCCGATCGGTGAAGATCGCGTTCCAGTCGCGGTAGTAGAGCGGGAACTCGTCGTTGACGTAGTTCACGTCGTCGGTCGATCCCGTCCGGTCGGGACCGCCTTCGTTCTCCACGGTGATGAGCAGGTCGGCCGTAATGCGCGACAGCTCGTCGAAGACCCACTCGGCGTCCGGGTGAACGTGCTGGAGCGTCTCCACCGAGTACACCGCGTCGAACTGGTCGTCGTCGAACTCGCCGATCACGTCCTCGATCGCGCCGTGATAGAACTCCCCGCTGGCTGCGAGGTCGGGGTAGGTTCCCTCCATCACGTCGAACGCGTCGTCGTTGACGTCGATTCCGGCGAGGGTATCGAAGCCGTGATCGAAGAGGTGTGAGAGGTGCCGACCCGAACTGCAGCCGAGCTCGAGGACGGCCGCGTCTCGGTCGAGGAACCGCTCGAGGAGGCGGCGAACAACGTCGCTCGTCTCGTTCGGGCCGTAGTAGGCGTAGTACGCCGGGGAAAACTCGCCGGAGCGTTGCGCCCACTCGCGTCGAACGTCGGTAGAATTCACGTGTGTCACTCGTGACGGACACGTAAAGCCCCTTGGAGTTCTCGAGGCGACAGCGCCGATAGGTTTGATGTACAGTCCCCCGCAACGTCCATACCAGTGACCGCAGATCGCTCGAGACACGACCGCGTGGCACGCCACCCGACGCCCGGAGCCGGAAACTCGCTTTCTCGCTGGACGAGCGCCCGCAACCCGATCCGGGTCGCGATCAACTACGTCGTCATCTGGCTCGTTCGGATTTCGCCGAGCCTGAAACTCAAACGGTGGCTCCTGCGTCGGATCGGGGTGACCGTCGGTGAGGGCGTCTCCTGGGGGCTCGAGGCCACGCCAGACGTCTTCTGGCCGGACCTGATCACCCTCGAGGACCACGCCCTGGTCGGCTACGACGCGACGATCCTCTGTCACGAATTCCTCCAGGACGAGTACCGGACGGGCGAGGTCGTGATCGGCGAGCGGGCGATGATCGGCGCGGGGGCGATAATCCTTCCGGGCGTCGAGATCGGCGAGGGGGCGAGCATCGCGGCCAACTCGCTCGTAACGCGAGACGTCCCCCCGGGCGAGACGGTCGCGGGCGTTCCGGCCAGACCGATGGGATCGGCCGGCGGGCGGGACGACGAGGTCCTGGACTGATCATCCAAATCCGAACGCACGCGTCGACGGCACAGTCAGTATTTTCGTCCGTCCGCGTCGAGGACCCAGTGAGTGAGCGACGATACCGGCGCCACTCGGCTGAACTCGTCGTGAAGACACTCGAGTCGATCGACGACGACTGACGAACCGACTCGAGTCGGACGACTACCGAGGAAGATCGTCCGGCACGTCGACGTCGCGGCGCACGCCCGGATCGTCGACGGCGACGAGCGCGCTCGAGTCGTCCTCGAGCAGGATCCGACGGCCGCCGATGTCGCCTTCCACGCCGGTCAGTTGCTCGAAGAAGCGAGCGTCGAACAGCACCGGGTTGCCGCGCTCGCCCTCGTAGGCGGCCGCCAGCGCGTCACCCGTTCCGGCGGCGTAGGCGGCGACGAGCGCGTCGACGGTCCTGGGATCGACGAACGGCATGTCCCCGAGCGCGACGACGACGGCGTCGGCCGCGGTTCGCCCCCGGATCGTCCGGATCCCCGTTCGGACCGACGACGCCTGGCCGCGCTCGTACGCCTCGTTGACGACGAACTCGAGGGGCAGCCCCTCGAGCGCGTCCCGGACGCGCCTGGCCTCGTGGCCCAGGACGACGACGATCGGGTCGATGCGCGAATCGACGAGCGTTCGGGCGGCGTGGCGGACGATCGGCTCGCCGTCGACGTCCTCGAGCAGTTTGTTCTCGCTCCCGAAGCGACTGCTCGTGCCGGCGGCGAGCAGGAGTCCGGCGACGGCGGGGCCGTCCTCGAGGTCGACGCCTGGATCGACCCCGTCACGATCGACGATCGGCAGGTCAGCCGGCGGATCGCGGTCCGGACTCATCGCTCGACGACGCCGTACGGGACGACGTCGACTGGTTCGTCGGCCTCGAGGGCCGTTTCGGTGAGCACGAAGCCGTCGGCGCGCGTCGCCCGCGTGCTCGAAGAGAGGACGCTGGGATCGAACGTCTCCTCGTAGATCGACAGCGGCGAGTCGACGTGGCCCAGTGGCATCGCGCGGCCGTCCTCGAGGCTCACTGGAATCGCGTACGTGAATCCGGCCGTCGAGACGTCGACGTCGCGGGCCAGTTCCGCGGCGACCGTGGGTACCGCCGCCTCGCCGGTGAAGAAGGGGCGGGCCACGAGGCTCGTCACGGCGTGGGCTCCCACCGGTTTGCCGGGGATGGCGAAGGCGATCGCGTCGTGATCGGGAAGCCGAGCGACGGCGATCGGCTTGCCCGGTCGCAGGCGCACGCGGTGGAACAGCACGTCGCCGAGTTCGTCGAGCGCGCGGATCACGTAGTCTTTCTTCCCGACGCTCGTTCCGCCGGTCGTCATCACGACGTCGTGCTCGCGGGCCAGCTCATCGATTCGCGCCGACACGCGGTCGAACTCGTCGGACACCGACCCTTCGTAAGTCGCCTCGTGAGCCCAGGCCCGGACGAGTCCCGCGAGCATCGGCGAGTCGAGGTCGCGGTTGCGTCCCTCGTGGATCTCGGTGCCGGTCGCGAGCAGGCCGACCGAGAGGCGCTCGAGGACGGGCACCTCGTCGATGCCGAGGTCGCCGAGCAACAGTGCGTCCTTCGGGCCGAGGCGCTCGCCCGCCTCGAACAGGGGGTCGCCTTCGGCGACGTTACTCCCGCGTTCGTAGACGTAGGTCCCGGGCTCGAGCTCGGTTCCCGTGAGCTGTCCGTCCTCGACGGCCGCCTCCTCGCGTTTGAGGACCGCGTTCGCCGACGGCGGTAGCGACGCGCCGGTGGCGATTCGGACGGCCGTCCCGGGCTCGAGCGTCGGCGGCTCGTCCTCGGGATAGACTGGCGTCTCGACGACCTCGAGCGGGTAGTCGTCCGTCGCGTCGAGGGCGAAGCCGTCCATCGTCGCGTGACTCCGTCCGGGAACGTCGACCGGCGACCGGATCGGCGCTGCGACCGTCCGGCCCGCGACGTGATCGAGGGGGACGAACTCGGTCTCGAGGCGCTCGATCCACTCGTCTCGAAGGGAACGGACGCGGTCGGCGGCGTCTTCCCACGGGAGCAACGAATCGTCGTCGTGTCGGTTGGGTTCGATCATTTGTGCGTGTGTACACGCCTGCAGCGTGTCTCGTAACCGTTACCAACCGCTCACGACAAATATAGCCCCCGTTGAAACGAGGACTACACCATTGCTGCGATCACGACTGTGTGGACGTTCCGGGACGGCCCCGGCGCGTACCTTACCTACGACGGGGATCCTATGGAAGCACGATGAGCCAGGATTCCTCGCTCGAGCCGTTCGCGTCGCTCACGGAAGCGGCCCTTCGCGAACGATTCGAGCACGAATCGTACATCGCCGACGACCGGCTGGTGACGACGGTCTACCTCGCGCTGAAACTCGGCCGGCCGCTGCTCGTCGAGGGGCCACCGGGCAGCGGGAAGACCGAACTCGGGAAGACTCTCGCGAGCGGCTTTTCCACCGATCTGATCCGACTCCAGTGCTACGAGGGGCTGACCGCCGAGAACGCGCTCTACGAGTGGAACTACACCAAACAGCTGCTGGCCGTCCAGGCGAACGAGGGGACAGTGGCAACGGACGCCGACGGCGACGGGCCGACGGCCGACGAACCCCGATCCGTCTTCGACGAGGCGTTCCTGCTCGAGCGACCCCTGCTTCGCGCCCTTCGCACCGCCGGGGATCGCCCCCCAGTCCTGTTGATCGACGAGATCGATCGCGCCGACGAAGCGTTCGAGGCGTTCTTACTCGAGGTGCTCTCTGACTTCCAGGTCTCGATCCCGGAGTTAGGAACCGTCGCGGCCGAGCACCCGCCGATCGTCGTGCTCACGTCGAACCGGACCCGGGCGCTGAGCGACGCGCTCAAACGGCGCTGTCTGTTCGCCCACCTCGAGGCGCCGTCGTTCGAGACGGAGTACGAGATCGTCACCCGAAAGGTGCCCGACCTCGACGCCGTCGTCGCCGCCGAGGTGTGTGCGATCGTCGAACGCCTCCGCGAGGAAGCGTTCCTCAAACGACCCGGCGTCGCCGAGACGCTCGACTGGGCGCGGGCGGTCGCCGAACTCAGAGCCGACGAGTCAGACGAGCCGCTCACGCCGGCGGAGATCGAACGAACGCTCGGCTGCCTGCTCAAGGAAGTCGAGGACGTCAATCGGGTCGACGACGACCTGCTGGAGCGGCTCCACGAGGCTGCCGCGGGGGCAAACGCCCGACTCGAGGGGTGATTCTCGTGGGCCACCACTCCGATCGTAGCCAGGGCGGCGCCGACGCCATCCCGGACTTTCTCACCGCGCGCCGACACGTCGTGACGGAGCTGCTCCGACTCACAACTCACCTCCGGCGCGACGGCGTGGCCGTCCCGGCGGACGGCGGACTCGAGGCCGCCCGCGCGCTCGCCGTCGTCGGCCTCACAGAGCGCGACCGCGTCGAGGCGGCGCTCCGGGCGACCCTGCTCACGGAGTCGGGCGACCTCGAGGCGTTCGAGGCGGCGTTTCCCCCCTTCTGGGCTCGGCTCAGGGGCGGGCTCGAGGGCGTCGCGACCGACGACGGCGACGCGGATGTCGATTCAACGCGGCCGGAATCGACGCTCGAGGGCGATGAACCGGAAACCTGGCTCGAGAACGACGACGGATCCGACGAGGCCGACGTCCGGCTCGCGACCGGCCGCCGGCACGCGACCGGGGAGCGACCGGCGGGTCACGGCGGCGACGACGCCAGGCACTACAGCGCCGTCGGCGGGGGCGAACGCGTCGACGCCGAGCACGAACCGCTCGCGTCGGGGCCACTGGGGGCTGTCGACCGACTCGCCGCCGCACTGGCCTCGCTGCGTGGACGGCGCGACCACCCCGCCGTCGCCGGCTCCCGGGTCGACGCCCGCCGAGCACTCCGCGCGAGCCTCGAGACCGGCGGGACGCCGATTTCCCTCCCGACGCGCGACCCTGTCTCGAGCGAACTCCGGTGTTGCGTCTTACTCGACGTCAGCGGCTCCGTCCTCGACACGATCGATCGCTCGTTCCTCCTCGCGTTCGCGACGCGACTCTCCGAGGTCGCCCGAACGGCCCGCGTCTTCCTGTTCGACACCGAACTCGTCGAGGCCACGGACGCGTTCGCGACGGCGAGGGGCGACCCCGCAACTGCCCTGCGCGCGGCCGAAATCGAGTGGGGCGGCGGGACGCAGATCGGCACGGCCCTCGAGACGCTCCGCCGACGCTACCCCGACGCGGCTGACCGGCGAACCGTCGTCGTCGTGGTCAGCGATGGCCTCGACGTCGGCGACGACGAGTTACTCGAGTCCGGCATTACGTGGCTCGCAAATCGGTCGCGGGCGATCGTCTGGCTCAACCCGCTCGCGGTCTCGCCGCGGTACGAACCGCGCTCGCGGGGGATGGCGACCTGTCTCCCCTACGTCGACGCCCTGTTCGGGTTCGCCGAGCCAGCCGACGTCGCAGAAGCCGCCCGCCAGCTCGAGCGTCGCGGCGTCGGTGGCCCCGTCGGCTACGAGTACGACCCGCGCCGGCTCGCGGCTGCGTCGGGATCGGAGGCGGAGTCCGGATGACCGACTCGATCCTTCGGGCCGTCGTCGACCGGCTCCGGGCAAACGGCGCGACCGCCGCGACGGTCGAGCGCGTCACGGTCGGCGACGGCGTGGTGATGGTCGAACTGCTCGCGGATGGAACGGCCGGCGACGATCCTCCGCGGCGACTCGCCGGCCTCGCTCACCGGCCGCCCGGACCGGTGCCCTCGGCAACTGACCGCGACGTCGAGACGCTGCTCGAGTGGGCGACCGGCGCTGTCGGCCCGTCTCCGGACGGCCGCGAGGATCGAGATCACGGCGCGATCGCGGTCGGGGTCGCCGCGTTGAACGCCCTCTCGGCTCCCTTCGTCGACTGGCAGCGGGGCGATCCGATGGCGCTGCTCGAGTCCGACGTCGAGACGATCACGACCGTCGGTCTCTTTCGGCCGGCGTTCCGGAAGTTCGACGACGTCGAGGTCCGGGTAATCGAACGCGACCCCGTCGACCCTGCGTCGGTGTCGGCCCCCGACGGCGTGGCCGTCTCGACGTTCGAACCCGGCGAGGCCGAGGTGGCGATGGACGGCGCGTCGGTCGTCTTCGTCACCGGCTCGGCGTTCGTCTACGGCGGCGTCGAACGCTACCTCGAGGCCGCGCCGGCGTCGGCGACGGTCGTCCTCGTGGGCGCGACCGCCTCCGTTCTCCCCGGGCCGGCGTTCGACGTGGGCGTCGACATCGTCGCCGGTGCGGCCGTCGTCGAACCCGACCGCGTGCGCGAGGCGATCCGGCAGGGCGCGTGCGGTACCGACTTACACGACGCCGGCGTAGCGAAGGTATACGCAGTCGACGGACGCCCGCGCGGCGTGCGACTCGACGCGACGGACGACCGATCAGCCGATCGCCGTGACGAACGGACGGCGACGGACCGGTCACGACGTCCGGAGGACACCAACCCATGACAGAATCCAGCTGGAGCGTACCCGAAACCGAAGTCGTACAGCGCGTCCACGAGCAACTCGAGGCGGACGGCGACGGCACCGACGTCCTCGCGACGATCGTCGCCGTCGAGGGCAACGCCTACCGCCGCCCGGGCGCGAAGATGCTGCTCGACGCCGCGGGGACGGGCGTCGGCGCGATCACCGCCGGCTGTCTCGAGGACGAACTGCTCCGGGCCGCCGAGACGGTCCGCGAGTCCGGCCGACCCGAACTCGTCACCTACGATCTGATGGACGATGACGACGACGTCTGGGGACTCGGCGTCGGCTGTAACGGCATCATCGACGTCTTACTCGAGCCGCTGACCGAGGCCTACCGACCGGCCGTCGAGGCGTTCGACGAGGGCCAAGACGTCGCCGTCTGTACCGTCATCGAGGGCAACGGCTCCCTCACTCGCGGCGACCGTGCGTACTATCACCCCGACACGGACCGGTTCGAGACGCCCGAGGCCGACGCTGGCTCGATCGACGAGTGGCCCGTCGGGACGCTCGCTGAGCCCGCAGCCGACCTCGCCGCGCGCGGCAAGGCGGCCACGCTCGAGGTCGACCACGAGGGACGGACGCTCGAGCTCTTCGTCGACGGGCTCGCCGCCCCGCCGGAACTCGTGGTCTTCGGGACGGGTCACGACGTCGGCCCAGTCACGGAACTCGCGGCCAGGAACGACTTCCGGGTGACGGTCGTGGGCTTTCGCGGCGGGGTCGACCTCGAGGAGCGATTCCCCGACGCCGACCGGACCGTCACGACCTCGCCGCGCTCGCTCGCTGACGATCTCGAACTCGGCGAGCGAACTTACGCGGTCGTCATGACCCACAACTTCGTCGACGACCGGCTGACGGTCGAGACCTTGCTCGAGACCGAGGTCCCCTACGTCGGACTGATGGGACCCCGCGAGCGCTTCGAGGAGATGCTCGAGGAGTTCGCGGCCGAAGGGCGGACGTTCGACGAGGCCGACCTCGAGACGCTGTACACGCCGATCGGGCTCGACCTCGGGAGCGGCTCGCCGTACGGCATCGCCCACAGTATCGTCGCCGAACTCCTCGCTGTGCACAACGACCGGGTGCCACGTCACCTCTCCTCGCGAGAGGGACACATCCACGAACGCGTCGAACTCGAGGTCGAAGCCGGCGAGTAATTCGGCTTCGACTGGCGGCCGCGACGAACTGCTCACGGTATGTGATCCCGTCTATCGAGCGCGAATTCAGTGCTCGTGCCCGTGGATATGTCCGTCTTCGTGACCGTGGTCCCCTTCGACCCACTCCGACGCGTCACGATCGCCGTCGGTGAACGCCCGCGTGCGTTCGCTCAGCGCGCCGGCCTCGAGGACGGCGTCCTCGACGAGGAGGCGCTCGAGCGCGGCGAGCCACCCCCGGTAGTAGCGGTCCTCGGCGGCCTCGGCGTCGCCGGAGGTCGTTCTCTCGGCTCGCTCGAGCTCCTCGACGAGGCGTTCCTGGAATCGGGGCCACTCGTAGGTTCCGTCCTCGGAGAGGGCAACGGCGACGGCGAACGCGCGGGCCTGCCAGGGCGCGTGGAACGTCGGCGGCTCGTCGCCCTCGCCCTCGAGCTCGAGTGCGGCGAGTGCGTCTGCGTCGGATTCGTTGGCGACCATTTCAGGCGCCCTCGCCGAGCCGTTCGACGCCGATCATGGCGTCCCTGGTTACGAGTTCGACCAGCTCTTCTTCGCCCAGGTCGTCGGTGCCGGGCGGCCGCTGGGGGAGCACCATGTACCGGAGCTCGGAGGTGCTGTCGTGGACGTGTATCTCGACGTCCCCGGGCAGGTCGACGTCGAACTCCTCGCGAAGCATTCGTCGGGGCGTCTTGACCGCTCTCGAGCGGTACTCGGGCGTCTTGTACCACGTCGGCGGCAGCCCCAGCAGCGCCCACGGGTAACACGAACAGAGCGTGCAGACGACGAGGTGGTGCTTGTCGGCCGAATTCGCGACGACCTCGACGTCGATCGCGTCGCTATCCACGTCGACGACGGCCGACGCGGCGGCCATCGCGTCCTCGAGCAGCCACTCACGGTAGTCGGGGTCGGTCCACGCCCGGGCGACGACGCGGGCACCGTTCAGCGGCCCGATTTCGTCTTCGTACGTGGCGATGATCCGGTCGACGGCGTCGCTCGAGAGCAACTCCTCCTCGACCAGCAGCGACTGGAGGGCGCGCGCCCGCGACTGCGGGTCGTGCTCGCTCGCGTGCTCGTCGACGTCGAACGCGTCTGTGTCGTCCATGAGAGTCCCTGTTCGCCGACTCAATTAGTCGTGTCGGCGGGCTCGAGGTACGACTCCCAGAGGTCGAGGGTGACCTCGAGGCCGGGTTCGGCCGACTCGCCCCACAGCTCCTCGCCGTCGAAGGCGACCTGGTAGAGCGGCTCGCCCTCGTCTCGGCCGTGAGCTCGCGCGTCGGGGAGGACGTGAGTGCCGCGGTCGGCGACGATTTCGCCCCGGGCACGCCTGACGTACCGCGGGCAGCGGGTGTGTCCCTCGGGATGGTCGTTGCGGACGACGACCGCGTCGCCGACCGCGAACGCCGGCTCCGCGGTCGACGCGTCGGAGTCGTAGGCGTCAGCGACGCCGGCTTTCAACTCGCCGAGCAGGTCGGGGTCCTCGCGTTCGGGAACGCTCGCCTCCCCCGCTTCGAACGCCTCGGTCAGGGCCGCGAAGTCGTCGGGATCGATCGCGTCGTTCTCGAGCAGCAGCCGGGTGAGTGCGGTCACCCACCGGTCGTAGTAGCTCGACTCGAGGTACAGCTGAGGCGGCATCCGTTCGATGCTGTGGCGGAACTCGTCGATCGAGGCGAAGCCGTTCCCGAGCGTCGCGACGAACGCCGCGTACGTCTCCCCTTCCCAGCGTTCGTGGAAGGTTTCCTCCTCGCCGTCGTCGTATGGGATCGGCCCGAACCCGTCCATCCCGGCGACGTCGTGTATGCCGTCCATAGCCACCCCACGGACGCGACCCTCAAGGCCGTTTCCGTGATCGGCTCGTGCGGTCAGCTGGCTCCGAATGGTCTGCGATCCGAACTGTTCGGAAGCGAGGGCTTTTGCACCTCGCCCGAAAACGACGACCCAATGGAGCCCGATCCACCGCCGGAGGCTGCCGGGACCGTCACCGAGGACGCGACCCGCCACGAGGGAGGGACCGAACTCGAGCGGACGATCGGGCTCACCGGCGGCCTCGCGATCGGCGTCGGGACGATGATCGGCGCCGGGATCTTCGTCTTCCCGGGACTGGCCGCGGGGGAGGCGGGGCCGGCCGCCGCGGTGTCGTTCGCGATCGGCGCGGTCGTCGCGTTGCTGGTGGCGCTCCCGACCTCGGAACTGGCGACGGCGATGCCGAAAAGCGGCGGCGGCTACTACTTCATCTCCCGCGGGATGGGCGCGGTCTTCGGGGCGATCGTCGGCATCAGCCTCTGGCTCGGCCTCGTCTTCGCGTCGGCCTTTTACCTCGTCGGGCTGGGCGAGTACGCGGTGGCGACCCTCGCGGAAGCCGGCGTTCCGGTCGGCGGCGGCTCGCTGGTCGTCCTCCTCGGGATCGCCGTCGGCGTCGGGCTGACGGCGATGAGCATCGGCGGGACGGAGAACACGGCGACGCTCCAGAACGTCGTCGTTGCCGTCTTGCTGCTGTTGCTGAGCGTCTTCCTCCTCTACGGCCTCCTCGACGCCGTCGGCGTCTTCGGAACCGAGACGGTTCCCGAGCAGTTCGCCCCGCAGGGGTACTTCCCGATCCTGACGACGGCCGCACTCGTGTTCACCTCCTACCTCGGGTTCGCCCAGGTCGCGACCGTCGCCGGCGAGATCACCGATCCCGGCCGGAACCTGCCGCTGGCGATGGTCGGCTCGGTCCTCCTCGTCGGCGGCTTCTACGTCCTCACCATCTTCGTCGCCACCAGCGCGATCGGCAGCGACGCGCTCGAGGCCGCCGGTGAGACCGCCATCGTCGAGGTCGCCCGCGAGTTCTTCGGGCTCCCCGGCGCGGTCGCCATCCTCTTTGCCGGCCTGCTCGCGACGCTCTCGAGCGCGAACGCGTCGATTCTGTCGGCCTCCCGGGCGCTGTACGCCATCAGCCGCGACGCGATCGTCCCGCCGGGGGCGAGCCGGATCAACTTACGCTACGGCACCCCACACGTCGCGCTGGCGCTGGTCGGCGGCCCCGTCATCGTCCTCGTCGGCACCGGGCAGACGGAGCTGCTCGCCGAGGTCGCCTCCTTTCTCCACCTCGTGATGTACGGGCTGATCTGCGTGGCGCTGCTCGTCATCCGCCGCGAGGACCCCGACTGGTACGAGCCCGACTTCACCGTTCCGGGTTATCCGATCGTTCCGATCGTCGGCGCGCTCTCGAGTTTCGGCCTGATCGCGTTCATGCAGCCGACCTCACAGGTCGTCGGATTTCTGGTCATGGTCGGCGCCCTCGGCTGGTACGCCTATTACGCTCGAGACGTTCGTCTCAAGGGAGGGTTCACCGATGACTGACGTCTCACCCCACCGCGTGCTCGTCCCCGTCGAGATCCTCCGCGGGGAGGCTATCCCTGAGGCGCTCGTCGACGCGCTCGCGTCGGTTCCCGTCGTCCTGCTCGGCTACCACGAGGTTCCCGAACAGACCGCGCCCGGGCAGGCGCGCATGCAGTTCGAGGAGAAAGCCCAGCTCGAGCTCGAGACGCTCGTGGGGGCGTTCGAGGACGCCGGTGGGGCGGTCGCGACCCGGCTCGTCTTCACCCACGACCCGATGAAGACGTTCGAACGCGTCGCCGTCGAACTCGAGTGTGACGCCGTCTGCTTGCTCAACCCGGCGCCGACGCTCGAGCGCGTCCTCGTCCCCGTCAGGGGCGACGTCAACGTCACCCACATCGCCGAACTCGTCGGCGCGGTCCTCGCCGGCGGCGACGCCGACGTCACGCTCTTTCACGTCGCGTTCGAGGACGACGAGCGAGCAGACGGGGAGACGCTCCTCGAGTCGGCTACCGCAACGCTGCTCGAGGCGGGCGTCGCCGCCGACCGGATCTTGGAGACGGTGGTCGTCGACGACGACCCGCTCGAGACCATCGTCGAGGTGGCCGACGATCACGACCTCGTCGTCGTCGGCGAGAGTCGTCCCTCCATCCGCGACCGAATCTTCGGCGACCCCTCGGAGACCATCGCCGCACAGACGATCAGCCCGGTGCTCGTCGTGCGTCGGCCCTACCTCGAGATGAGCGAGGACGAACGCGAGGAACGCACCGAGGAACTCGAGGAGACGGCCGACGAGTTCGAAACCGGCGGGAGGTGATCCGCCTGCGAACACGACGGGTGATCGGCCCTCGAGCACGAGAGCTGATCGGTCGACGAGCCGGCCGGTGCGTGGAGACGGCGACGTAAGGAGGTCGAAGCTATTTACCGCCGTCGCCCGAATCTCAGCACCGAGATGTACCAGCACGTTCTCGTTCCGACCGACGGCAGCGACGGGACCCGACAGGCCGTCGTCCACGGCGCGACGATCGCTCAGCGGTTCGACTCGACGCTGCACGCGATCTCGATCGTTCCCGAGGGCCCCTATGGCACGCTCGAAGGCGAAGAAGGGGAGGCCGAACGCGACGCCGAACTGGCGGTCGAGCAGGTCGAGACCGAGGCGAGCCGAAAAGGCGTCGAGACCGTCACCGAGGTCCGGCGCGGGGTCCCCGACGAGGAGATCCTCTCGTACGCCGATGACCACGAGATCGACATGATCGTGATGGGTACTCACGGGCGGACGGGCCTCGACCGCGTCATCGTCGGCAGCGTCACCGAGACGATCGTCCGCAAGGCCGAAGTTCCGGTGGTCACCGTCCGCGTGAAAGGACAGATAACCGTTCCGGAGGCCGACGACGCCGCCGAACTCGCCCTCGAGGTGCTCGCGGAGGAGGGTTACGAGGACGCCTCCGTCGAGGACGAGCCCCACCGAACGAGCGGCTCGTGGATCGTCCCCACCGAGACGGACGACGGCCGAATCCACGTCCACGTCGACGCGCTCTCCGGCGAGACTCGACTCGCGCGGCTCGATCAGTGATCAGACCGGCGTCCTGAGCGCCCAGCTGTCGGTCGTCGGCTCGAGCCGGCTCGGCTCCCGGCCGCGGTGCTCGAGCAGGCCGACGTGGTACAGCATCGCCTTCAGCTGGAAGACCGTCGGCGAGTGGTAGACCGACCCGTCCTCGAGCGCGCCTCGACGGAGCTCGCCGTCGGGCGAGAGGACGCGACGCCGGACGTCCTCGGTCCCCCGGACGAACAGCTCGACGGTGAACGAGGGGTGGAGTTCGTGGAGGTAAACGACGAGGTCGACCAGCGACGGGTTCGTGATTCCGTCGTCGTGCATGTGCTGGAGTTCCTCGACGAGGAGTTCCGTCGCCGGATACTCGTAGACGACCCGGCGGGCGAGCCCGGCCCAGTCGGGCGCGAGGTCGGCGAAGCGCGTGGATTTCCGGTACCAGCCGTCGAACTCGTCGAGGGCGGCCTCGACGGAGCCGTAGCGGGACAGGGCGAAGCGGACGACCTCGCGTCCGAGCGGGCGCAGGGCGACGCCGTCGGGGCGCTCCTCGATCAGGTCGAGAAACGCCGCCCCCCGCCGGGCGTCGTCGACGGCGCCGACCACCCGGTTCTCGACCAGCAGGGCCTCGGTGGGGCCGTCGGCGTAGTGCGCGAGCGGATACCCCAGGTAGTTCTTCGGGTGGTTCAACCCGAACGACTGGTCCGCGACGCCCTGTGCGCTCGCCTGGAACCGGATCGCCGTTGCCTCCCCGCTCGTCCGGTTGCCGACGACCCGGGGCGTCTCGAGCGCCTCCACCGTCCCGTCGGGTGAGACGCCGAGGACGCCGACGTTGAGTTCCCGTGCGAGGGTTCGGTCGGTTTCCGAGACGGCGGTCGTGGGGGCGGCGAGGTACGCCGCGTTCGCCTCGTGGAGTCGGTCGTGGGCCTGGACGATCCCCCGTGCGGTGTCGACCTCACCCCGGTCGGTGTATCCCTTCGCCTCGACGGCGATCAGCGGCGGCTGCTCGCCGAACCGTTCGACGGCGAGCAGGTCCGACTCGAGGGCGCGGACGCCGACCAGGTCCGGGTAGCCGCCGCCGACTCTCACGTGGTTGAACGGCGCGAGCGTCTCGCGGATCGACGGCTCGATCGGTACGCCCTCGAGCCAGCGATCGGCCGAAAACTGCGTGTCGACGACGGCGTAGGTGTTCGGCTCCCCGTCAGGGAACAGCCGCTCCTTGCAGTGAGCGAGGACGTGCGGTTCCGAGAGCGACGCCGCGGCGGCCATACACCAGCTCTCGTCACGGATGCCTTGAACGTTCTGGCGACGGACGCGTCACGGCTGACGTCGCCCCGGGTACGTCGTCGGCGTCTCACGCCAGGTGGTCGGCGAACCACGACCCCGCGTGGTCGGCCACCGCCTCGAGCGCGCCCGGTTCCTCGAAGAGGTGCCCGGCTCCCTCGATCACCTCGAGGCGTTTCTCGCCCGACAGCCGCTCGTACGCCTCGCGGTTCAACTCGAGCACCTGGTGGTCCGCCCCGCCGACGAGAAACAGCGTCGGGGCCGTCACGTCCTCGAGTACCTCGCTCGCGAGGTCGACCCGGCCGCCCCTGGAGACGACGGCCTCGACGTCGTCCCGCCGCGCCGCCGCGCGGAGGGCGGCGGCCGAGCCGGTGCTCGAGCCGAAGTAGCCGATCGACAGCTCCGCGACGTCGTCTCGCTGGCGAATCCAGCGCGTGGCGGCGACGAGTCGATCGGTCAGTAACGAGATGTCAAAGCGCGTCTCGTACGTCTCGTCTTCGGCTTCGGTGAGCAGGTCGAACAGCAGCGTGCCGACACCCCGTTCGCGGAGGCGGTCGGCGACGAAGTTGTTTCGCGGGCTGTGTCGGCTGCTGCCGCTGCCATGTGCGAACAGGACGAGTCCGGGCGCGCCGTCCGGGACGAGGAGTTCGCCCTCGAGGGAGACGCCGTCCGCTGAAATGTCGACGATCATCGGTTCTCGAGTTACTCCCACGGCGACCCACTTGATGCTTTAGTGACAACTGAAACGGGTTACACACTGCTCGTGATCAAACGGCAGTACTGGTGTATTCTCGTCAGCACTGGCCGTTCTACTGCGAGCAGGGTTGCAGTGACGTTCAGTGGCCCCTCTACCAGCACGCCTCGTCGGACGTCGTCGTCAGCCGCCGAGTTCGCGCTCGACGCTCTCGATGCGGTCGGCCGTGTGCTGGTTGCGGTGTCGCTGGTCGTCGACCTCGAGCGACGTGATCACTCGATCTTCGTCCACCGCGTCGTGGGCCGCGCTGGCGGCCTCGAAGATCGGCCCGGTCTCGTCGGCCTCGAGGACCGTTCCGATCGGCGTCAACTCGTACTCGACGTCGAACTCCTCGAGCACCTCGATGGCCGCGGCGATCTCGGCGGACATGTCGTGGTCGCGAACTGGCGTGATCTCGAGTCTGGCGATTGCGGTCATGGTCGTGTGGGACGCTGGCAGTCGCCACCGTCCGGGGAAACCACCACGTCGGGCACCAAGTTCCTTTGCGGGGCAATGACGGTGCTCGAGTCGGCAGTCTGCCGGGGGCTGCCAAGCGGCTCGATCACTCGACGACGAGCACCGGGATCGAGCCCTCTTCCTCGACGCGGTCCGAGACGCCACCGCGGAGGAACCGGTCGAGTCCGCGGTGTCGACCCATGACGATCAGGTCCACGCCGTGGTCGTCCGCGTACCTCAGAATCGCCCGGGGGCGAAGCCCGTGCGTGACCGTCGTCTCGACGTCCTCGATTCCCCGCTCGGCCGCCAGCTCGGCGACGTGATTCACCGCCCCCCGGCCGAGTTCCTCGAGGTCGTCGAAGTCGATGCCGGGAGCGATCGCGGCGGAGTTGATGACGTAGATGGTGTGCAACGTCGCGTCGTGGACGATCGCAAGCTCGATCGCTTCCTCGATCGCCCGCTGGGTGGCCTCCCGACCGTCCGTCGGGACGAGTATGTCGCCGTACATCGGCCCCACGTTCGACCGGGACCGTCAAAGGGCTGTCGTGACCTCCTGTCCGGTGAGCACTCGCCGTCGATCACGCTCCGTTCGACTTCGATCGGGGTCTCGGGGAATCTCGAGCCGGACTGCTCGCGGTGCCGTCGACCGTCACTCGAGCTCTCGCCACGTCCCCGTCGCAGTGACGCGACCCCCGTCGACGTCGATCGACCGCTCGTCGGCGGAGGCGCCGAGTACGGCCTCGAGCGTGGCCTCGTCCGGATCGTCGACGATCGCCGCGAAGTCGCCGGTCGACGTCTCCTCGTCCTCGACGGTGAGCGACGAGACGACGCCCTCGGCGTCCTCGAGGCCGTCGAAATCGAACGTCGGCTCGGCGAGATCGCCGTACTCGCCGACACAGACCTCGCCGTCGCCGGCCGTCTCGAGGAGCCACGCGAACTCCTCGTCGTCGGTTGCCCGGTCGACGTCGCCCTCGGCGGCACCGATGGCCGTCTCGAGGGTCACCATCGCGTCGTCGGCTGTGTCGGCTCCGGCGGCGACGACGAGCGCCTCGTCACCGACGGCGATCGCTGCGTCCGCATCGCCCTCGACCGGCGTGTAGACGTCGTACTCGCCGATCGCGTCGGTCACCTCGAGCTGTCGCATGAAGTCGGCGACCGGCTCGGCGGTGAGCTGCTCGTCGATCTCTTCACCTGTTATCTCGCCGGTCACGACGAACGCCTCGTTGCCCTCGAGGAGCCTCTCGACGGTCGACTCGAACGCCTCGGCCTCGAGGAGTCGCCCGAGCCCGAACGGGGCGAGGGTGAGCGCGACGAAGAAGTACGTCGAGAGCAACCCCTGCGAGGCGGGGGCAATCATGGGGTCGTCCTCGAACTCCTCGGGAACCTCCTCGTCCGGACCTACGTCCTCGAATTCGTCCTCGACGTACGCCTCGAGGGCTTCCCAGTCGACGACCGTGAACTCGAGCGTGTCGTCCTCGAGCGTGAGCCACCGGCTGTACGCCGGGAGGTCGGGTTCGTCCTCGTCCTGGGCAGCGACGGGGGACCATCCCAGAGTCCCGATGGCCGCCACCGTCGCCGCCGTGCCCATTCTCTCGAGAAATGCTCGTCGTCTCGGCATCGGTAGAAACCGTACCCCGGCGACACCGATATAGCCCGTGTCCTCGTTCGCTCTCGCGTGACGGTCACGTTCACGTACGCTGGTCAGATGTCCCGCCGTGTGAAGAGCAGGACGGCGATCCCGACCAGGACGACGAAGACGACCAGCAACAGTCCGGCGTCTCCGAGGGCGTACTCCTCGTGGACGAGGATCGCCGTCTGGTCGTAGTACCGACTCGGGGTGAACGCGCCGATCCACTCGTAGTCGGGGTCCACGCTCGAGACGCCCTCGACGAGCCAGAGGACGAACACCAGCACGAGCGCCGTCGCCCGGGCGGTTCGCACCCGGTCGAGGACGACCGAGGCGACGAGTCCGATACCGGCACAGACCAGGAGATACGGAATCGAGAGCAGGTGAGTCATCGCGAGGGCGACCG
Source organism: Natronobeatus ordinarius (assembly GCF_024362485.1). Classification (NCBI taxonomy): domain Archaea; kingdom Methanobacteriati; phylum Methanobacteriota; class Halobacteria; order Halobacteriales; family Natrialbaceae; genus Natronobeatus; species Natronobeatus ordinarius. The sequence continues at coordinate 1,924,790 of NZ_CP101456.1, forward strand.
GATTGAACGACTCGCCGATGGCGAGTGCGCCGACGTAGACGACGATCGGAACGGCGACGTTCAGCACGACTAGCGGGACCCAGAGGGCAGCGACTTTCTGGAGAACGACGGACTCGCGCGAGACCGGGTTCGAGAGGATGAGGTCCATCCGTCGTTCGGCGACGTCCGCCGCGATCAGCCCGGCACCGACGTACGCGAAGTAGACGGCGAGCAGCAGCGCCCAGAAAAACGAGTAAATTTCAGCCGCGATGAACCCCTCGATCGTGTGGAGCTCCTCGATCCCGAACATGTCGAACATGAACTCCGGGAACGCCTCTTCGAAGACGTCCATCTCCTCCTGGACGCCGGGGAACATCGAGAAGTACAGCGCCGATAGCAGGGCGAAGACGACGACCAAGATGACCGATCCCCGGACGCGTTTTCGTGACTCGAGGCGGAGAATTGCGGTCATCTCAGATGTCCCTCCGGACGAAGTGCAGGATGGCGACGCCCAGCAGGGCGAGAAACGCCACGAAGAGGAGTCCAGCGTCGAGGATGGCGTACTCCTCGTGGACGAGGATCGCCGACGGGTCGTAGTACCGACTCGGGGTGAACGCGCCGACCCACTCGAAGTCGGGATTCATCAGGGAGAGGCCGTCGACCAGCCAGAGAACGAACACCAGCACGAGCGCCGTCGCCTGGGCGGTTTCGACGCGATCGAGGACGACCGAGAGGACGATGCCGATGCCGGCACAGACCAGTAGGTAGGGAATCCCGAGCAGGTGCACCATCGCGAGGGCAAGCGGATCGATCGACTCCCCGAGGGCGACCACACCAGCGACCAGTATCACCAGCATTCCGAGGTTCAACGCGACCAGGGGAACCCAGAGGGCAGCGACCTTCTGGAGGACGACGGACTCTCGAGAGACGGGATTTGCGAGGGTGAGGTCCATCCGTCGCGTGCGGATGTCCCGCGAGATCATCCCGGCGCTGACGTAGGCGAAGTAGATCCCGCCCAGTAAGATCCAGATGAACGGGAATACGTAGCCGCCGACGAACCCTTCGATCGTGTGGAGCTCTTCGATTCCGAGTATCAAGAGGAGGTACTCCGGATACACGTCCTCGAACAGTTCGGCTTCCTCCTGGATGCTCGGGAAGACGACGAAGAACATCGCCGAGAGCAGCACGAGCAGGCCGGTCAGGATCAGCGACCCACGGACCAGTTTGCCCGACTCGTTTCGGAGGATAGCCGTCATCATGCCTCCGAGCCGTCGTCCCCGTAGTAGTGTTTGAAGATCTCCTCGAGCTGTGGATCCCCGATGTCGACGTCTTCGATCTCGAACCCGACGAGGTGCTCGAGCAGCGCGGCGGGCTCGCCCGTGTAGGTGAACCGAACCGTGCTGTCGACGACTTCGAGGTCGATCATCTCTCCCGTGACGAACGCCTCCTCGTCGACCGGCTCGGCCAGTTGGACCCGAACCTCTTTGCCACCCCGTTTGAGCAACGTCTCGATGTTCTCGAGGGCCACGAGTTCTCCCTCCCGGATGATCCCCACCCGATCACACACGCGTTGCACCTCGCTGAGAACGTGTGAGGAGAAAAAGAGGGTCTTTCCAGCGTCGCGTTCTTCCTCGAGGAAGGCGTGCATCCGGTCCTGCTTGAGCGGATCCAGTCCGGACGTCGGCTCGTCCATGATGACGAGGTCCGGATCGTGCATGAACGCCTGGACGATCCCGAGCATCCGCCGATTCCCGTGTGAGTAGGTCTCGATCGGCTTCTCGAGCGGCGGTTCGAACAGCTCGAGTAGTTCATCCCGGCGTTCGTCGCCGCGCATTCGAGCGAAGTAGTCGAGTTGCTGTCGACCGGTCAGTCGCTCCTCGAAGCCGAGGTCGTCCGGGAGGTAGCCGACGTCGGCTTTGGCCTCGGTGAGCGCCCGTCGATCACGAACGTCCGCACCGAGCACCTCCGCGGTGCCCGCCGTCGGCTTGATGAGCCCGAGCAATAGCCGAATCGTCGTCGTCTTTCCCGCCCCGTTCGGCCCGAGGTAGCCGAAGATCTCGCCGGCGTCGACCTCGAACGTGACGTCGTCGTTCGCGGTAACATCGCCGTACCGCTTCGTCAGCCCGTCCAGTCTGATCGGCGCCGGTTCGAGATCCGGGGCGGTTTCGGCGTCCTCGAGCTGGGCACACATACCCCCTCATTCGAGAGCCACGGCAAAAAGTTGCAGCCGACTCACACGACCGGACGCTGCCCGGTGTCGACGAAGTCGCCGGCTGCATCGCCGGTTCGTGGCCACACCGCTGAGTCACTGTCACATCGTCGGTTCACGGCCACACCGCTGGGTCACTGTCACATCGTCGGTTCACGGCCACACCGCCGGCTCACAGCCCAGCCGCCGGTTCACAGCCCAGCCGCCGGTTCACTTTCACTCCGCACCGGTTCGCAACCGACAGCCCTTCGTTGCTGCGGTGGTTGACACCGGCTAGATGAGCACGGAGTACATCGAGGTGCGAGGGGCACAGGAGCACAACCTGAAGGACCTCGACGTCTCGATCCCGCGCGACGCGTTCACCGTCGTCACCGGACTCTCGGGGTCGGGGAAGTCTTCCCTCGCGTTCGAGACGGTGTACGCCGAGGGGCAACGTCGCTATATCGAGAGCCTCTCGGCCTACGCGAGGAACTTCCTGGGCCAGATGGACAAACCCCAGGTGGAGACCGTCGAGGGACTCTCGCCAGCGATCTCGATCGACCAGAAGAACGCCGCGAACAACCCCCGATCGACCGTCGGGACGGTGACCGAACTGCACGACTACCTCCGGCTGCTGTACGCCCGCGTCGGCACGCAGTACGATCCGATCACGGGCGAGGAGGTCGGCACCCAGAGCGCCCAGGACATGGTCCGGGCGATCCTCGAACTCCCCGAGGGAACCCGGGCGATGATCGCCGCGCCGGTCGTCCGCGACCAGAAGGGCGCGTTCGAGGAGCTCTTCGAGGAACTCGTCTCCGAGGGCTACTCCCGCGTCGAGGTCGACGGCGAGGCGTACGACCTCGGCTTCGAGACGCCCGACCTCGACAAGAACTACGACCACACGATCGACGTCATCGTCGACCGCGTGAAGATCTCCACGGAGGCTCGCCCGCGGATCGTCGACAGCGTCGAGACGGCGCTCGACGAAGCCGACGGCGTCCTGAAGGTAATTATCCCCGACCCGCCCGAGGACGTGGACCTCGACTCGAACACCCGCTCGACCGGCGCGCTCGCGGGCGAGGGCGACGATCGGCTCGTCCTCGAGTTCTCCGAGGAGCTGGGCAACCCCAACAGCGACTTCCAGTTCAGCGAGATCGAGACTCGGAGTTTCTCGTTCAACAGCCCCCACGGCGCCTGTCCAGAGTGTGAGGGGCTCGGGAAGACCAAGGAGGTCGACGAGGATCTGGTGATCGTCGATCCCGAGAAGCCGCTGAAGGACGTCTTCGAACCCTGGAGCTACAACCGCTCGTACTACCGCACGCGCATCGACGCCGTCGCCGACCACTTTGGATTGGGCGTCGACACGCCGTGGGAAGATCTCGAGGAGGACGTCCAGCAGCAGTTCCTCTACGGCACCCGCGAGGAGGTCGTCTTCAAGCGCTCGACCAAAAACGGCATTCGCCGCAAACAGAAGCGCTTCGAGGGCGTCATCCCGAACCTCGACCGGCGCTACCTCGAGACGGAGTCGAAAGGTACCCGCGAGCACATCGAGAAGTACATGGCCGTCACGGAGTGTCCGGCCTGTGACGGTACCCGCCTCAAAGAGCAGTCCCGCCACGTGCTCGTCGCCGACACCTCGATCACCGAGGTGAATCGGCTGTCGATCGGCGACGCCCTCGAGCACTTCGAGGGACTCGAGGAGGAACTGTCGGGCCGGGACCTGACGATTGCCGAGGAGATCCTCAAAGAGATCCGGGCGCGGCTGGGCTTCATGTGCGAGGTCGGCCTCGAGTACCTCACGCTCGACCGGGAGGCTGCGACGCTCTCGGGCGGGGAGAGCCAGCGCATCCGGCTCGCCACGCAGGTCGGCTCCGGCCTCGTCGGCGTGCTCTACGTGCTCGACGAGCCCTCGATCGGGCTCCACCAGCGGGACAACGACCGTCTCTTGGATACGCTCTGTGAACTCAGAGACATCGGGAACACGCTGATCGTCGTCGAACACGACGAGGAGACGATGCGCCGGGCGGACAACGTCATCGACATGGGGCCTGGCCCTGGCAAGCGCGGCGGTGAGGTCGTCGTCAACGGCCCCGTCGAGGCGGTGAAAGCCTGTGAGGGGTCGCTCACCGGCGACTACCTCGCCGGACGCAAGGCGATTCCGGTCCCCGAGGAGCGCCGGGAGTCGACGGGGTCGCTGACGATCGCAGGCGCCCGCCAGCACAACCTCAAAGACGTCGACGTGGAGCTCCCGCTGGGCTGTTTCACCGCGATCACCGGCGTCTCTGGCTCCGGGAAATCGACGCTCATGCACAAGGTGCTGTACAAGGCGCTGGCCCGGGAGATGAACGACAACACCTCGGTCATTCCGGGGGACCACGACGCCATCGAGGGGATCGACGAGATCGAGACCGTGCGGCTGATCGACCAGTCGCCGATCGGGCGCACCCCGCGATCGAACCCCGCGACGTACACCGGCGTCTTCGACTACGTCCGCGAACTGTTCGCCCAGACCAAGCTTGCGAAACGGCGCGGCTACGAGAAGGGGCGGTTCTCGTTCAACGTCAAGGGCGGCCGCTGTGAGGAGTGTGGCGGGCAAGGGACCGTAAAGATCGAGATGAACTTCCTCTCTGACGTCTACGTCCCCTGTGAGGCCTGTGACGGCGCCCGGTACAACGACGCCACCCTCGACGTCCGGTACAAAGGAAAGACGATCGCCGACGTCCTCGAGATGTCAGTCGAGGAAGCGTACGACTTCTTCGAGTCCTCGAGTCAGATCCGCCGCCGACTGCAGCTGCTGAAAGACGTCGGGCTGGATTACATGCAGCTTGGCCAGCCCTCGACGACGCTCTCCGGCGGTGAGGCCCAACGGGTCAAGCTGGCCGAGGAACTCGGCAAGCGCGACACCGGCGACACGCTCTATCTGCTCGACGAGCCGACCACGGGGCTGCACTCAGAGGACGAGCGCAAGCTGATCGACGTGCTCCACCGACTGACGGACAACGGCAACACCGTCGTCGTCATCGAACACGAACTCGACCTGGTGAAAAACGCCGACCACATCGTCGACCTCGGCCCCGAAGGCGGCGAGAACGGCGGCGAGGTCGTCGCCACCGGCACGCCCGAGGAAGTCGCTCGCACGGACGAGTCCTACACCGGCTACTACCTGCGGGACCTGCTGCCCGACGTCGACCTCGAGGGTCCGCGCGGCGAACGCGTCGAGCCGGTGACGGCGCCGATGGACGACGACTAAGCCACTACTCGTTCGCCGCCTCGTCGATCAGCCCCTCGGCGCGCCTGAGCAGACTCGCACTGAGCCGCGCACCCACCCCGTCCATCGCCAGCAGCGCGTCTTTTGCGTCGTCGGGCTCGAGGGCGTCCCGCTCGACCGCTGCGACGAGGACGCCGATCGAGCCGGAGACGTCGATCCCGAGGGCCGTGCAAGCGTCCCGGAGCGGGCGGTCGTCGGTGACGATCACGGGATCGGTACTGGCCACACCGCCCGCCGTCTCGGTCCCGGCCGTCGCCAGCGCGAGCAGGGCGACGTCGCCGTCGAGGTCGATCTCCTCGACGTCCCGCCCCAGGTGCGCCGCCGCGTGCCGGTAGGCGTCCGGATCCGCCTCGCGGATTCGCTCGTCGGGGATCGTGAGCCACGAGCCGGACGCCCCCTCGAGGTGGCTCGCCGCCGGCTCGTCCGTGATCTCGTCGGCGACCTCGCGGGGCACGACGACGGCTCCCTCGAGTTCCGCGAGCAGGTCGTGGTAGTCGATCGCCGACAGCGTGATGAACGCACTCGCGTCGACGACCAGGACCGTCATCGGAGCGCGTCGACGTCGGCCTCCAGGTCGGCCTCGTCGTAGTTCGAGAGCACGCCCCGGTCGTTCGCCTCGCGCAGCATCCGCGCGATGGTGACGTCGGCGATCTCGGCCGCCCCGCGCATGCCGACCTCGCCCTCGCGGTAGCGCTCGAGCGCGATCCGGATCAGCTCCTCGCGTGCGCCCCGGCGGACCGCTTCGCGGATGGCGTCACTCCGACCGCCACCTCGCTCGGCTGCGAGCCGGTCGAGAAGATCGAGTTCCTCGTCGCTCATCCGCGCGGTGACGTTCTCCATGTGTAATGCAACGTAATGCATCGCAATAAGCGTTGGCGGGACCGTGGGCATTCGGGTGACAGACCGCCCTCGTCCATCGCGTTCCGGTCATCCCTCGACCCTCGCCGGCGGGCGTACATGGTCGGGTGCCCGTTTACCCCCTCTGCGTTCTCACCTCGAGTCATGATCCCACCGATCGCGAGCAACTTCGTCGCGGGCGAGGAGCCGGCGACGGCGATCGATCACGTCCGGACGATCAACGACGACGGAATCAACGGCATCCTCAACTTGCTCGGGGAACACTACGACGATCCGGCCGAGGCGGCGGCCGACGCCGACGAGTACGTCCAGCTGGTTACAGACCTCAACGACGCCGGGCTCGACTGCTGTATCTCGGTCAAACCCTCCCAGATCGGGCTCGACCACGGCGACGACGTCTTCGCGGACCACCTCGAGCGGATCGTCGAGGCCGGGACCGAGCGCGACGTCTTCGTCTGGATCGACATGGAAGACCACACGACGACCGACGTGACCCTCGACGCGTTCGAGCGCCACGCCCTCGAGACCGACGGCAACGTGGGTGTCTGCGTCCAGGCCAACCTCGAGCGAACGATCGACGACCTCGAACGCCTCGCCGATCTTCCGGGGAAGGTCCGGCTGGTGAAGGGGGCGTACAACGAGCCGGCGTCGATCGCCCACCAGTCGAAGGAGGCGGTCGACGAGGCCTACCGCGACTGCATCGCTTACGCGTTCGAGCACTTCGAGGACGGGGTCGCCGTCGGAAGCCACGATCCGGCGATGATCGACTACGCCCAGGAGTGTCACGCCGAGTACGGGACGCCGTACGAGCTCCAGCTCCTGATGGGCGTCCGCGAGCGCGCCCAGCGCGAGCTCGCCGCCGACTGTGAGGTCTACCAGTACGTCCCGTACGGCGACCGCTGGTTCTCGTACTTCTACCGGCGCGTCCGCGAGCGCAAGGAGAACGCGCTGTTTGCGCTCCGGGCCGTCCTGCGACCCTAGTGCTTTGCCAAGCCTGATCTGCAGGGTCGAACCCGTCGCCGAAGGCCGGTTCGACCCTGCAGTCGACGCTTGGCGGAGTCCTAGCCGAGCGCGGGTGCTTTCTGGGGCTGAAATCGGACGTGACCGCTTTTCCCCTCGTACACCAATAGCCAGGTCGAGATGACGCCGTCAGCACCCTCGAGACGCGACAGCGGGTACGCCGTCGGTGACCGCTTCCGAATCGTCGTCGACCGACAGACGTACAAGAACCTGCTCTACCTGCTACTCGCGTTTCCGCTGGGCTTTGCGTACGCGATGATGCTCGGGTTTGGCCTCGCATTCGGCGCGATCCTCTCGCTCGTGGTGATCGGCTTCGCGATCCTGATCGGCACCGTCGTCGGCTCCCGGCTCCTCGCGCGACTCGAGCGCTGGCTCGCGAACGCGCTGCTCGGCCTCGAGCTCCGGGCGGCCGACGACATTCGGTCGCCGACGTCGGCGGGCCCGTGGGCGACGATCGGGCGCTACCTCGAGGCGCCGTCGACCTGGCAGGGACTGGGCTTTCTCCTGTTGAAGTTCTGGGTCGGCTTCGCTGCGCTCATGGTACTCCTCTTGCTGGGCACGTCGCTCTCGTTGCTCACGGCCCCGTTCCGGTATCCACACGAGGTCGAGTTCGTCACGGTCAACGACGAGCCGATCGTCTGGACGATCGAGACGCTCCCGGAGGCGCTCCTCGCCGCGCCGATCGGTGCGCTGCTCGGGCTCGCGTTTTTGCACGTCTCGAACGCGTTCGCGTCCGTCGCCGGCTGGATGGCGGTCGCCATGCTCGGCGAGCCAGAGGCGCTCGAGGACGGGCCGGCCGACCCGTCGAACTGACGGCAGGCATCACCCCGTCGGCCCGTTGGTGATCGTCGTGTGCGCGCCGATGAGCGCCCCGGCCAGGTCGAGGTCTGCGAGCGTGGTTCCCTCGTCGATGATCGACCGACGGATGTCGGCGTTGCGAACCGTCGCCCCGGGGAAGACGATCGAGTAGTCGACGTGGCTGTCCTCGAGGGTCGCGCCGTCCATCACGTGGACGTTCTCGCCGACGGTGGCGTTCTCGAGGGTCGCGCTCTCGGCGACGAGAGACTCCCCATCCAGGTGCCAGCCGACGGCGTCGAGGTAGCTCTCTGGGGTGCCGATGTCGAACCACGCCCCCTCGAAGGTGAAGGCGTAGGTCGGTTCGCGATCCTGGAGCCACTGGACGAACCAGCCGGGCTCGTCGGGGTTGTTGCCGTTCTCGAGATAGGTCGAAAGCAACGAGAGGTGCTCGCGGGGAAAGGCGTAGCAGGCGATCGAGACGAGCGTACTCTTCGGGTCGTCGGGCTTCTCCTGGAAGGAAACGACGCGGTCGCCCTCGAGTTCGACCAGGCCGTAGGATTTGGCCTTCTCGCGCGAACCGACGTCGTAGGCGGCGAGCGTCGGCGCCCCCTGCTCCTCGAAGTAGTCGAGGAAGTCGGCGACGTCGAAGCTGATCAGGTTGTCGCCGGCGATGACGAGCAGGTCGTCGTCGACGCGCTCGCGGTCGACCAGCTGGGCGAGTGCGCCGACGACGCCGAACTTCTCGTCTTCCTCGGTCGTCTCCTCGACGGAGAGTCGGGGCTTTTCGTACTCGTTCTCGGCGAGGTGGGCCTCGAAGTCGGCGGCGAACCGCTCGTTGGTGCTGACGTACACCTCGTCGATCCGGTCGTCGGCCTCGAGTTCGGCGAAGATGCGGTCGACGACGGTAGAGTCGCCGATCGGGAGGAACATCTTCGGTCGGTGTTTCGTGATCGGCCATAACCGGGTGGCATACCCGCCGGCAAGCACGACGGCCTTCATGTCCCGTGATTTCACTGGCGGCATATAAGTCACTTCTCCTTACTTCGTATTTAATTAGTGACTCGAACGGAGTGGAACATCCGGGGGGAACTGGCGTGGGCGTACCGGCCGAGCCGATCGAGTCGCCGACGGTCGCAGGATCGACGGCGTTCTGGCTGCGATCGGCGACTGGTGCGACGCCGACGTCGATCGATCGGCTCCGTACTTGGGTGGTGTGAAATCGGCCTCCGTGAACAACACTAAATCGCCACAGTGCGTTCGGTCGGACATGCGCGAGGCCGACGAAACGACGCGACGACGGATCGCCGACGCGCTCCGGGAAGAGCCTGCCACACCGAGCGCGTTGGCTGTGGCGTTCGATCTCACGCCCGACGCCGCGCTGGGGCACGTCGAACACGTGGCTCGATCGGTGGGCGGGAACGGCGAACAGCTGCTCGTCGCGCCGCCGACGTGCCGAGAGTGTGGCTTCGACGGCTTCGACGAGCTACTCAATCGCCCCTCTCGCTGTCCGTCGTGTAAGAGCGAGTCGGTCGATGAACCGACGTTCACGATCGAGTGACCGATAGCCACCCGCTACGCCCGTCGACGGTGGTGGGACGGGCCAGTCGTGCCGGATTCGATTTCGACACGCCTATTTACGGGGTCAGCTAGTACCCCACAGGAACCTCCGATGGAGTGGCCGCCGCTCTTGGGTACCGTACGGCTTTCGTCTCCCTCTTCGCGTGCCCAGTCGGATACCTCCTGAGAGCACCAATGACTGAGATCCAAAATGGGAACCAAGAATTCGTCGACGTCGCGCTGACGGTCCTCGATCACCTCGAGGGGGACGATTTCCACCCCGAAGCCGTCGATGCGGCGCTTCGACTGCTGTCGGATCGACGACGACGGCTCTTTCTCGAAGTCGTTACGGCGTACGAGGAGGAACTGACGCTGGCTGACGCCGCGGAGGCGGTAGCCGAGCGCGAGGCGGGTCGGTCGGTCGTGGAGCTCTCGCCCGAACGCATCAAGGAGGTGTACATCTCGTTGTACCACGACCACCTACCGCGGCTGCTCGAGGCTGGCTTGCTCGAGTACGAACAGGAGCGGGATCTCGTCTCGCCCGGCTACCTGTAGCGCCCGTCGGTTTTCGGCTCGGTCACGTCGTCGATCGGGTCGCGAACTCCTCTCGTTGTCATCCCGAGAGTGAAACGAGGGCCGCACCGATCACGACGACGCTCGCAGCGGTCACGACCGTCGCCGTCACGCGCTCGAGTTGGCTGGGCAGGAACAGCGCCGACAGAACGACCACGAGTAGCGGCGTCGTCTGCAAGATGGGGACGACGACCACGACCGGTGCGACCTCGAGGGCGGCGAAGTAGGCGACCAGCCCGACCGTGCTCGAGACGCCCGCGCCGACGTACCAGCCCGTCGAGCCGGATCGAAGCGAGACCTGCGAGAGCACCTGGTACCACGCCAGGTAACCAACGAATCCGATGCCTCCAGCGATCGCCATGACGGTGACGCCCGGAATCGCCGGCGTCCCCTCCGCCAGCCCGAGCGAGACGAAGATCGGCTCGATCCCGACCAGCGCGGCGGCCGTCACGGGGAGCAACAGCGAGAGCCCGAGTTCGCGAAGCGACTGGTCGGGTTCGGACGCCGAGGCGGTCTCCCAGGAGATCACCGCGACGCCGCCGACGATGCAGACGATGCCGGCGAAGTGCAGCGCCGTCAGGGCCTCGTCGAGGAAGACGACGGCCAGGACGGTCGCGAAGAAGACGTTCGCCGAGATGATCGGCGAGGTGCGACTCGCACCGATCGCCTCGATGCTCTTGTACATGAGCAGCCGCGCCAGGAGCGTTCCGGCCAGCCCTGCCGCGGCGAACGAGGCGATCGACACCGGCGTGAACAGCCCCGCGTACCAGTTCGGGTAGAAGAACACCACGAGCGGAACCAAGATTACGACGTTACAGACGATCGTCACCAGCACCGCGTCGAGGACGCGCCCGTCGTCGGTCCCAACCCTGATACAGAGGTACTGGATCGCCCACGCGAAGGCGGAGATCGTCGCGAGGATGATCCCGAGTATGGGATCGGAGAGCCCGAAGATCATGAAATCGATCGACGGGCAATCCTCATAACGTTCTCCAAATCGGCCAGCCAGGAGCGGAGAGCGTTACCGGTGACGCGGGCGCTCAGAACTCGAGCGGCGACGACGGCCGATCGACCTCGTCCCGCCCTCGACGAAGGCGTCCGGGCCGTGGTCGTCCTGCCAGGCGAAGGCGAACAGCCGGCGAGCCGGAATCCGCTCGAGCGTCCGTCCGTCCTTGCTCTCGCCCGTCGCGCCGTCCCAGGTCGTCCCGTCGGCGGCGAACGTACTCGAACCCGCGGGCTCGAACGCGAGCCCCGGATCCTCGAACGCGTGGAGTCCCGCGTCAGTCGCGAAGACGACCACGTCGGTGTCGCCGACGGTCGCCCGGCTGACGCCGCCGGCCGCCTCGAGCCAGGGAAGTGGGAATCCAACCGCCTCGCCGCCGCGCTCGAGGCCGAGGACGACGGCTTTCGGCTCGAGGTCGTCGCGGTCCCACGCCCGGCTCTGGCTCTCCCCGCCGCGGTGGGCGTCTAAACCGAACCCGTCGCGCTCGAAGTACGCCTCGTAGGGGCGCTCGTCGTAGTCGATGGGTGCGGGTTCGTCGTCGTCGCTCGCCGCCTCGCTGTCGGCGTCGGTCGGCTGGAGCACGACGCCGTCCGGATACCGCTCCCGGAAGTCCTCCCACGGCAGCATCGCCGCTGGCCGGACCGCGAGGCGTTCGCCCTCGAGTTCGCCTGCGATGGCCGTCCCGAGGGACTGTTTCCACTCGGATCCCGTCTCCCGGTCGTACATCACGAGGTCGTCGTCGGCGAGCTTTCCGGAGACGCCGAAGGTGAGCGTCCGCCCGTCGACGACGCGTTCGTAGACGACGGCGCTCCCACAGAGCGGACACCACGTGACCGCGACGGGATCGTTCCCGAGGTCGTCGTTGACGATCTCGTGGTAGTCGAGGATGCGAACCGGGTAGGCCCGCGGCGGCGAGGACTCGAGGACGAGCACCTCGTCGTCGGCCGCCCCGGCGTACGTCCTGGCGAATTCGGGCTCGTCGATGCTCGGGATGGCGTCTCTCGGAATGACCTGTCGGACGTTCACGGCCGGTCGTTCGTCGGGTCGAATAAAACGGCTTGCGGCGGGGCAGCGGTGGCGAACGCTGTCCACCCGCGTTCGGAACCGTTTATTCCCACCTCGTCGTTCCGTCGGTCATGGCAGCGCTCAACCCGATCGCGAAACGGATCCACAACGTCAGCCCCGACCCCGTCAGGCTCACGCTCGACGACGGAACGACGGCGACCTTCCACGTCACGGGGGCGGAGTTCTTCCAGCAGGAGTTCCAGGCCGAGGGCACTCGAGCAGACGACAATGCCGACTACCGGTTCGTCTCGAGCGAGGACAACGAATCCGTCCTCGTCGGTCGGAAGGGGCCGGCCGACGACGGCTGGTCGATGGTCGGCGCCGTCGTCGACGTCGAGCCGGCCGACGCCGCGTAACGTTTACTTTCGAGTCCGCACTACCTCGACCGTGGACAGGATCCTCCTCAGCACCCTGGTCTATCGCTCCCCCGAGGTCGTCTTCCCCCAGCTGCGGACGTTCACGGCGTACCCGCGCTACGCTGACCACCTCGAGTCGGTCACGAGAGACGGCGACGGCAACGTCGGTACCTGCTACGACCTGCGATTCAGCTGGTGGAAGCTCACCTACACCGCCCGCTCGAAGGTGATGGCGATCGACGAACCGACCTCGCTCGAGTGGCAGCTGGTGAAAGACGTCGACGCCCACGGCGAGTGGCGCGTCGAGCCCGAACCCGAGTCAGCACCCGACGACGAGGCGACGGCGAGTCGGATCTACTTCGACGCTCGCTACGATCCCCACTCTGCGGACGCAGACGCCATCTCGCTCCCGCGATTCGTCTCGATCGACTGGGTGATCCGAAAACTCAAGCCGCGGCTGCTCGAGGAGGCAGGAAACGTCGTCTCGCGACTCGTTGCGGACGTAGAGGGCGAACCGCGAGAGGTCGAGTTGACGATCCACGAGATGCCCTGACGGCTGGCGCTACCGTGGGTGGCGTCGACGACGTACTGGTCGGCGATGTCACGGGGTTCGATCGTGCGCGTGATCACCGTCGGAGCGGCCGGCTCGAGCGTCGCCGAATCGGTCGCCGACGAACACGAGGGAGTCGTCGACGTCGCGTTCCTGGGTCAATGTGCTATAGTAACCGTTGAACGTCAGTGCATACCCGGTCACGACCGTCGGCGGTCAGCCTCGTCGAGGAGATCGAGGCTGACCGCTCGGCTGTGACCGGGTGTCACTCGCTTTTCGACCATCCGACGCGTGAGCCCGACAGCTGCTCGTGTGGGCTGGCGCGGATACAACTATGCATCTACTCGGTGTACCCGTCCGCGGTATGCAGACGTACGTCCTCTTGACCACCTTCACCAACCAGGGCATCGAAAACGTACGGGACAGCCCCGAACGAACGGACCACGCGAGAGAGCTGGTCGAGTCACTCGGCGGGACGTGGAAGGAGTTTTTCGTCACCATGGGTCGGTACGACGGCGTCGTCATCGTCGACTTCCCGGACGACGAAACGGCTGCCCAGGCGGCGCTCACGCTCGCGGAAAGCGGCAACGTGACGACCGAAACACTCCGGGCGTTCTCCCTCGAGGAGTTTCGCGACGTCGTCGAAGCCATGTAGTGACCCACTCGTCGGTGCCGCTTCCGGTGCGTTGAAACTGACGTGTCGCCGGAAATGGCCCGCGAAAATACTGGGAAAAACGGAGTTACCGCCGACTAGTTAGCCCAATTTCAGAATTCCGTGGTGAACACTCCAACAGATACTAACTACGTGCGGTATTAGGAACCTCGGATGAGTTTCGTGATAACACAGCACACATTTTCGAGTCGCGGCCGCTGGTGGGGAGCCGAAGGGCCGGGACGCCGGAGGTGGGTGAGGGAATGGTCGACACGGGGTTGAGTCACGCCGTCCTGAACGGACTGGTCACCGGGAGTTTCATCGCGCTCGGGGCCATCGGGCTCTCGCTCGTCTACACCATCGCGGACGTTCCCAACTTCGCTCACGGAGAGCTGTTGATGCTGGGGGCCTACTTCGCTCTCCTCGTGAATTTGCCGGGAACGATGCCGGTGATCAGTTACGTCAGCGGCGGCGATCAGTCTGTCGTCCTCCTGGGGGCGGCCCTGCTGTTCGCCCTCACGGTTGGGGGCACGCTGGGCGTCATCTACCTGCTCGGCGGTTGGCAGTCGTTCAGGGGTGCCTGGTGGCCGATCGACGTCCACCCGTGGATCGCCGTCGCGGTGCACGTCGGCCTGGCGCTCTTGCTGGGGGTGTACGTCGCCACCGGCGTTCCGGGCATGCTGCCCGCGTTCGTCCTCTCGGCGGTGCTGCTCGCCGTGATCGCCCCGCTGTTCGACAAGTACGTCTTCAGGCGGTTCCGGGAGGCAGAGGCCTCGCTCGCGGTGATGTTGATCGCCGCGATGGGGCTCGCGTTTTTCCTCCGGTACACGGCCCACGCTACCTACGGCGGGTCCGTTCGGCGGTACGAGTATCCGCGAGTCCGCTCGATCTTCGGCCAGGAGATCAACGTCGCGGCGGCGAAGTACTTCGACTTCTACGTCAGCGACTGGGGGGTGACGTTTCGGGTGACCGATACGGCGGGAGTGGTCGGCGATCCGGTCGTCACCTCGCTTGAGTACACGTGGCTCACGTTCGTCGTCCTCGTGGGAGCCACCGCGATCGCGACGTACGGGGGGTATCGGTGGCGACGATCGGGGCTGGGCGAGCACGAGGCGGCCCAGACGATCGGCCCGAAGATGGTGGGGTCGCTGAGCGGCGTTCTCGTCCTGGTCGTCCTCGCGGTCGTGCTCGCCCAACCGGGCGGGAACCCCGACGAGTTCCTCTACGCGACGCGGATTCGGACGTCGGTGATGCGGCTCTCGGTGATCGCGCTGGCTGGCGCGCTCATGATCTTCCTGCACGCACTGTTGAAAGAGACGAAGCTCGGGACGGCGATGCGGGCGGCCTCGGACAACCTCGACCTCGCCAAGGCGACCGGCATCGACACGGGGCGAGTGATGATGACAACCTGGATCATCGCGGGCGCGTACGCTGCCGTCGCCGGCGTTACCGTGGGAATGCTGTTTCACAACATCGTCCCCAGTATGGGCTTTTACCAGCTGTTACCCATGTTCGCGGCGGTCATCCTCGGCGGCCTGGCGTCGGTCTACGGGGCGATCGTCGGCGCCTACGTCGTCGGTATCGCGATGGAGGTCGGCATCTTCACCTTCGGCTTCGGCGGCGTCCACCGCGTGTCGATGGCGTTTCTCGTGCTCCTGATCGTGTTGCTCGTCAGACCGGAGGGGATCATCGGACGGTGATACCATGTCAGCATCGGGACTCCTGATCCACACCGCCACGTTCGTGGCGATCTTCGCGCTGCTCGCGCTCGGCTTGAACCTCAAGTTCGGCTACGCCGGGCTGCTCGACTTCGGGCACGTCGCGTTCTTCCTGGTCGGCGCGTACGTGACCGCGCTGTTCGTCTTGCCGCCGCCCGACGCCTACCCAATCCAGACGTACGCGTTCGGGCTGGGACTGCCCTGGAGCGTCGGACTGCTCGCCGGCACACTCGCGGCGGGACTGCTCGGCCTGCTGGTCGCGCTCCCTGCGATCAGGTTGCGCGCCGACTACCTCGCGATCGCGCTGCTCGGGGTCTCGGTCATCCTCGTGCGCATCGTGCAGACTGAGGGATGGCTCGCGAACGGCCCCGACTCGCTCCGCGGATTCGACCAGCCGTTGCGACACCTCTTCCCGCTCCCAGGCGAGACCCTCACGGCGGCGCTGGTCTTCGGCGCCGTCGTCTTCGTCGTCTGGTGCGTGCTCCTGTTCTTCGTGGCGAAGCTATCGATCCTCGACGCGCGCTCGACGCTCGCCGAGCGCTCGTTACAGGGCTTGCTCGCCGTCGTCACGCTCGGCGTGGGATACGCTGCAGCGAGCCGTTCGCGTCGATCACGGGTCGATTCCGGCACCGAACAGGGCCACCTGGCGCTCGTGCGACCGTGGGATTACTGGCCGCTTTTCGCGGCCGCCCTCGCGCTGGGGGTGGTCGGTGCCGTCGGTTCGTTGGCCGGTTATCACACCTGGACGCTACTGGGACTGCTCGGCACGGCTTCGATCGCCACCTGGGTCGTCGCGGGCCTCAAGGTCCGGGAACACTACGCCGACTACACCGCTCGCGAGGGGCTCTTCGGGCTGGTCATCGCCCTGGCCTTTTTGCTGACGCTCGCGCCCGCCCACCAGTTCGGTGAGGGCCACGGCGACGCGGTCTCCGCCGTCGCGACGGTGCTTACGCTCGTGCTGATCGCGGCGTTTCTCGCCGGTCTCTACCGCGCGTACCTCCGGTGGGAGGAGCTGTCGTTCGCGGGATCGTTCCTCGGCGTCGTTGGCATCGCAACGGTCTGGCTGCTCACCATCCGGTACTTCGTTGTCTCGCTCCCCGGAACGTCCCTCTCGGGGATCAGGCTCTCTACGGAGCAGAACCTGCTCTGGCTCGTCGGCTTCAGCCCGGTCGGCTACGAACTCGACTACGGTCGATTCTTCCTCATCGCCGTCATCGCGACGGTCGCCGTCGTCTACGTCCTCATGGAGGCGACGGCGAAGTCGCCGTTCGGGCGCGTGCTCAAGTCGATCCGCGAGGACGAGGACGTCGCACTCGCGCTCGGGAAGAACACGTTCTCCTACAAGGTCCAGAGCATGGTGCTCGGAAGCGCCATCGCTGGCCTCGCCGGCGGGTACTACGCCATCTTCGTCCGGTCGCTGAACTACGAGATGTTCCACCCCATCATCACGTTCATCGTCTTCCTCATGGTGATTCTCGGCGGGAAGGCGAACAACAAGGGCGTCATCCTCGGCGCGGCGATGTACTGGCTCTTCGTCCGGTTCACCATCGAGTTCGCGGACATGTTTCCGCCGGGCGTGGCGGGCCGGGTCACCATCCTTCGGAACGCCATCATCGGCCTCCTGCTGATCGGGATTCTGTACTATCGACCCTCGGGGCTGTGGGGGGAAGAACGGTTCCGCACGGAGGTGACGGGCGAATGAGCAAACCCGATGTCGAACGGACCGACGCCCGCGAAGAAGTCGACGCCGACCAGGACGTCATCCTCGAGGTCCGCGACCTCCGGAAGACCTTCGACGGCATCGTGGCCGTCGACGACGCCTCGTTCGACCTCGAGCGCGGGAAGATCACCGGCCTGATCGGCCCCAACGGCGCGGGCAAGACCACCACGTTCAACCTGATCAGTGGTTTCTTCGACCCCGACGGCGGCGAGATCCTGTTCGAGGGCCGGGACTTGCGCGAGATCATGCGTCCGAGCAGCGCGGAGGAACGCATCTGGGTGGGCGCCGTCAGCGCAACCGGCGGGGCGCTTACGTTCGGCGCGGCGGCGACCCTCGGCGGCGGCCTTTCCGTGCTCGCGGGCGCGACCGCCCTCGGGCTCGGCGCGGGCGGCATCCTCGGCGCTGGCGCCTACTACGGCCAGGAGTGGGTCCGGCGTAACTACCTCGAGTACCGGCCGAACCGACCGTTCCAGGTGTCTCGAGCGGGACTCTCCCGGACGTTCCAGATCACGCGCGAACTCCAGGGGATGACCGTCATGGAGAACATGCTGCTCGGCCCGCACGGGCAGCGCGGGGAGTCGCTGGTCAACGCGTGGCTCCGACCGCAATCTGTGAGCGAGGAGGAAGCCGAGATCCAGCGGCGGGCTCGAGCCCTCCTCGAACTGCTCCAGCTCGACCACCTGGCCGACGAGTACGCGGGGAACCTGAGTGGTGGCCAGCGGAAATTGCTCGAGCTGGGCCGCGTGCTCATGACGGACCCGGACCTGATCCTGCTCGACGAGCCCGTCGCGGGCGTCAACCCCACGCTCCAGGAGAATCTCTTAGAGCGGATTCAGGAGCTTCGCGACGAAGGTTACACCTTCTGCATCGTCGAACACGACATGGACGTGATCATGCGGATCAGCGACGAGGTGATCGTGATGGACCAAGGGGCGGTGCTCGTCGAGGGCCCGCCGGAGATCGTTCGGACGGACGAACGCGTCATCGACGCGTACCTCGGAGGATAAGATGGCACTACTCGAAGCTCGGAACGTCGAGACCGGGTACGGCGACGCGAAAATCATCCACGGCGTCGACGTCGACGTCCACGCCGACGAACTGGTGACGCTGATCGGTCCCAACGGGGCCGGGAAGTCAACCCTCATGAAGGCGCTGTTCGGCCTCATCGAGTGCTGGGACGGCACGGTCGAGTTCCGGGGTGAGAACATCACGAACGTGGAACCACACCTCGTCACCCGGAAGGGGATCTGCTACGTCCCACAGCTCGAGAACATTTTCCCGAGTCTGACCGTCCGAGAGAACCTCAACATGGGCGCCTACATCCTGGACGAGGTTCCCGAGGCGGCGCTTCGCGACGTCTACGATCGCTTCCCGATCCTCGAGGAGCGAGCGAACCAGGTCGCTGGCACGCTGAGCGGCGGCCAGCGCCAGATGCTCGCGATGGGGCGCGGCCTGATGGTCGATCCCGACGTGCTGTTCATCGACGAGCCGAGCGCCGGCCTGGCGCCGGATCTCGTCGACGAGGTCTTCGAGAAAATCGTCGAGATCAGAGACGACGGGACGGCGGTGCTCTTCGTCGAGCAAAACGCCCGAAAGGCCCTCCAGATCTCCGAACGCGGCTACGTCCTCGAGATGGGCAGGAATCGGTTCGAGGGGTCGGGAGACGAATTGCTCCAGAACGAGGAGGTCGAGCAACTCTACCTCGGCGGCTGATGGCTCTCCCTCGGCTGACGAGGGCCGCGCATCCGCGCGACCTCGAGTTCCTGTGACGACTCCCTCGATCGAACGTCGTCGGCCAGTTCTCCTGTGACGACTCCCTCGATCGAACGTCGTCGGACAGTTCCACGAGAGGTCCCGACGAATGTCGGCTCCCGAATCAGTCGATCAGCCCCTCGAACTCCTCGGATGGGATCGTCTCGAGCGATTCGGTTTCGCCGTCGCTGATCTGCAAGATTGCGAACTGGTTCAGGTTCTCGACGTTCTCGGTCATCTCGATCGGGCTCGAGGCGCCGATGTACTTGATCTCCTCGCCGTCGTCGAGGAGCTCGACTGCCCGATCGAACTCGCCGACGGTTACCTCCTCACCCGGTTCGTTGGCGACGTCGAGGATGTTCGCCGCGATCGCCTCTCCCGTCGGCTCGCCGCCAGCGTGCATCGCCAGCGCCTGGAGGAAGAGTGCGTCGTAGGAGTGTGGAGCGAACAGCGTGACCTCGTCGCGGGGGAACGTTTCTTCGAACGCCTCCGCGCCGACGGTCTCTTCGGGGTCGGGCGTCGTCAGGTAGAACCCCTCGAGCTGGTCCGAGAGCCCGGCGATGAACTCGGGGTCGTTCAGCCCCTCGCTGAGGACCCACTCGCCGCCGTAGCCCCCCTCGTCCCACTGGATCATGATCGTCTCCCCCTCTCCGGGGTAGCCGATGAACCCGATGGCGTCCGGATCGGGCTCGAACAGCGCGTCGAGCGTGGACGTGAAGTCGGTCGCTTCGGGATCGTAGCCCACGGACGACACCGTCTCGCCCTCGAAGTTCTCCTCCGCGACCGACGCGAGGCCCTCCCCGTACGGGTTGTCGATGTACAGGAAGCCGGCGGTGTCTGCCTCGAGGTAGTCGTCCATCGTCCGAGCCATCACGACGCCCTGCTGGGCGTCGTTGGGCGCCGTCCGGCCAAAGTACTTCAGGTCGCCGACCCACCCCAGGTCCGCGAAGATGGGGCTCGTACTCGCGGGGCTAACCATCATCACGCGATCGTCGGCGACGACCTCGGCGATCGGCGCCGAGACGCCGCTCGAGGCCGCGCCGACGAAGCCGACGATGTTCTGTTCTGCGACGAGGCCCGCGTATCGGTCGACGCCCGCCTCCGGACGCGTTTCGCTGTCCCGGTTGTGGATCGTGATCTCGGCGCCAAGGGGTCCGCCAGCCTCGTTCGCGTGCTCGACCGCGAGGTTCACGGCGTCTTCCATGCCGGCACCGTAGGCCTCGAGTTCGCCCGTGATCGGGAGAATCGATCCCATCGGAATGTCCTGCTGGAGGCCGCGAACGGCTCCCACGTAGCCCGGTCCGCCCGCCAGTCCGATCCCGGCGGCCACACCAGTCACCTTCAGGTACGTGCGTCGTGTAGTGCGCTTCTCTCCCATGACGCTAGCTAGCACTGTACAATAGGGCAAAAAACGTGTCTAGCGTTAATAGATAGTTACGCGGATAATTTACCATTAGCGCACGTTACCGAAACACACTGTCTGCTCCGACAATACGGTTCTGTCCGCAGACGGGCGAATCAGGGTTCTCGGATGCGTTTCCGGTTCGGTTGCGATTGACTCCTCGATTGCCTCGAGTGTGGGGGTTTTCCTTCCAGTGGCCGCTACGCACACGTATGAGCGAGTTGCCAGCCGAACTGAAAGCGGCGTTCGAAAGTCAGGGCTACGACGTCGGATCGGCGACCGAGAACCGCGACCAGCTCCGCGTGACGATCCTCGAGCGCGGCGCGCCGGCAGACGAGTTGCGATCGGTCGTCCACGACGTCGTCGGTGAAGACCGCGTCCGCGGGATGAACGTCTCGACCGAGACGCTCGAGGGACAGGACGTAGTCTCCACGGTGGTGTCGGTTCGCTACCGCTCCTGAGCGATCGGAGGAGGCGATCCCGGCTCAAAGGGTGTAGTCGAACTTCCCGTCTTCGGTCTCGAGGAACGCCTCGAGGAGGTCGATCGTTCCGGCGACGTCGTCGACGTGAGCGGCCTCGGTGGGCGTGTGGAGGTACCGCGTTGGGACCGAGATCGCACCGACAGGTTTCGCGCCGTAGCTGTGCTGGAAGCCCGCGGTGTCGGTGCCGCCGGCGGGGAGCACCTCGAGCTGGTAGTCGATCCCGCGCGCTTCGGCCACCGATCGCAGCCGCTTGTGGACCTTGGGGCTGGTGATGACGCTCGAGTCTTTGAGCTTGATCGCTGTTCCCTCGCCGAGCCGAGTGACGTGTTCGCCTTTCTTGAACTCGGGCACGTCGTTGGCGACGGTAACGTCGAGGGCGATCGCCAGATCCGGGTCGATGTCGACGCCGAGCGCGCGGGCACCGCGGAGGCCGACTTCCTCCTGGACGGTGGCGGCGAAGTGGATCGTCACGTCCGGCGCTTCGATCCGGCGGGCGGCCTCGAGCATGGCGAACAGGCAGACGCGGTCGTCGAGCGCCTTCCCGGTGACGGTGTCGCCGACGCGTTCGGTCCGCGCGTCCAGGGTTACGAGGTCACCCGGGGAGACCCGTTCGTTCGCGGTCTCGGCCGGGAGCCCGAGGTCGACGTAGACGTCCTCGACGTCGGGCGTCTTCTCGCGTTCCTCCTCGTCCAGCGTGTGCGGCGGCGGTGAGCCGATGATCCCTGGCAGGTCGCCGTCGTCGGTGTGGACGGTGACTCGCTGGGCTTTCAGGATGCGGGCATCCCAGCCGCCGAGCGGGTCGAGCTTGAGGAAGCCGTGTGTGTCGTCCTTGTCGCTCGTGACGTGTCGGACCATGAAGCCGATCTCGTCCATGTGGGCGGCGACGGCGACCGAGTACTCCGAGGCGCCCTCGAGCGTGCCGACGACGTTTCCCATCGCGTCCGTCCGGACCGTATCGACCGAGTCTTCGAACTCGCGTCGAACGACGTCTCGGATCCGATCCTCGTAGCCGGGGACGCCGCGTTCTTCGGTCAGTTCGGTCAGCAGGTCGAAGTCGAGCGTCTCCTCTGCCATGCCCGTTTCTGGGCGAGTTCCCGTGATAAACCTGCGGAAGGCGGCCGTTCAGTCGTGACGGCCGATCGACACGGGTCTCGAGGTTCGAACGTCAACCGCGAGCTTTTAGCAGGTCGGTTTGCTAGACCGTGTGTATGAGCGACGTACGAGTAGCCGGCGTCGGCCTCACGGAGTTCGGGAGTAGTCCCGAGCGAACGGGGCGTGACCTCTTCGCGGAGGCGAGTATCGAGGCGTTCGAGGATGCAGGCGTTCCGCGTGAGGACGTCGAGGCGCTCTTCTACGGCAACTTCATGGGCGAACTGGCCGAACACCAGGGCCACCAGGGACCGCTGATGGCCGAGGCGGCGGGCGTGCACGCCCCCGCGACGCGGCTCGAGTCAGCCTGCGCGTCTGGCGGGGTGGCCGTCCGCGAGGCAGTCAGCCGAATCCGCAATGGCGAGCACGACGTCGTCCTCGTCGGCGGCGCCGAACGCATGACCAACCTCGGCACCGGCGGCGCGACCGAAGCGCTCGCCATCGCCGCCGACGACCTCTGGGAGGTTCGCGCGGGCGTGACCTTCCCCGGTGCGTACGCGCTGATGGCCCAGGCGTACTTCGAGGAGTTCGGCGGCGAGCGCGAGGACCTCGCCCACGTCGCCGTCAAGAACCACGAGAACGCCGTCCCGAACGAGAAGGCCCAGTATCGGCGCGCGATCGAGGTCGACGACGTCCTCGAGGCGCCGATGGTTTCTGCACCACTCGGCCTCTACGACGCCTGTCCAATCTCCGACGGCGCCGCAGCGGTCGTCCTCACGAGCGAGGCCTACGCCGCCGAACACGACCTCGAGGCCCCCGTCGCAATCACCGGCTCGGGACAGGGCGGCGACCGGATCGCCCTTCAGGACCGAACGCATCTCTCGCAGTCGCCTGCAGCCCGCGAGGCGGGCGCGGAGGCGTACGCCGACGCCGGGATCAGTGCCGCGGACGTCGAGGTCGCTGAGGTCCACGACTGCTTCACGATCGCCGAGGTACTCGCTCTCGAGGCGCTGGACCTCGCGCCCGTCGGCGAGGGGATCACGGCCGCTCGAGACGGGCTGACGACCGCCGACGGCGACCTCCCGGTGAACCTCTCGGGCGGGCTGAAAGCCAAGGGTCACCCCGTCGGCGCGACCGGTGCGGCGCAGGTCGCCGAGCTGACGGCACTGCTCCGCGGGGACCACCCCAACAGCGACCACGTCGACGACGCGACGGTCGGCCTGACGCACAACGCGGGTGGGACGGTCGCGAGTGCGGTCGTTCACGTACTGGAGGTGGTCGCATGAACGGAGTGAATGCGATTACGCCAGAGCTTTGCTCTGGAGGTGGTCGCATGAGCGAACGCCGTGAGCGAATGCGATTACGCCAGAGCTTCGCTCTGGAGGTGAGAGAATGAGCGACGCACGAGACGCCGGCTACGACGACTGGCTCGAGGCCGTCGAGGAGGGCGAGCCCTACTATCTCGAGTGTCCCGAGGGGCACGGCTCGCTGCCGCCCCGTCGCGTCTGTCCCGACTGTGGCGCGACCGACCTCGAGGAGACGCCGCTGCCGGCGGCGGGCGAAATCGCGACGTTCACGATCACGCACGTTCCGACGCCATCGTTCGCCGACGACGCGCCCTACGTCGTCGGCGTCGCCGACTTCGGCCCCGTGCGGATCACCGGCCAGGTCGTCGGGGTCGATCCGACGGCCGTCGAGACGGGGACGGCCGTCGAACTCGAGGTTGCGACGTCGGAGACGACGGGCGATCGAGTGCTGGCGCTCCGACCGCGGTAGTGCCACGAGGCCGGTTCCGATCGGATCGAGGGGCCCGTCGCGAAACGGCGACGGACCGTTCGATTTCGACCGTGCGAGCCGGTCGGTGGTTTCGCCGCCCCAGCTTGCAGTGATTTCGCGGCCAGGCACTTCGCTCAGCGTTCACGAAACGTCAAAAATGCATGTTCGGTCGTGTTTCAGGAGATCAGACCTCGGCGCTACCGGCAGCTTCGAGCAGGCTAACGACGTCGGCAGCGTGGATTCGCAGTGTGACCGCCTGTTTTTCGGTCAGCTGTGATCCAGAGAGCCCGTCGAGCTGGTTTTGCACAGCCTCCAGTTCGTTGATCGCCGACTCGATCCGATTGTCGATCGAGTGAATCGGCTGTCCACCACCGGCTCCGTCGTGAGTGTTGCCATACTCTTCGAGTTCATCCAGCAACTCGTTCAGCCGTCGGCTGGTCGTCTCTAGCTTGGCGAGGATTCCCGGGATACCTCCCTGGCTACCCCGCCCACGGTCCGACGAGTCGGTTTTGTCCGTGACGGCTTCCTCGAGGCTCAGGAGCGCTTCCAGCGCCTGCTGGAGGTATCCTGCTTTGTCGACGATTTCGACGACAGTCGTCGCTGTCTCGGTGACGCCATCACCCACGGCGTCTAGCTCGATGGCTCCGTGACGAGCCGCTGCGGCTGTGCCGGTAACCGTCAGGTCCGCGCTCGAACCCGCTGTAAGTTCGCTGATCGTGGCTGGATCGACGGCGAGGTCGGAGACGACTTCACCGAACTCTTCGACGTGCTGAACATCGACGTCGACGGTTTCGACACGTCGGGAGCCGAGATTTTCCAGCGTGTAGGTGAGCTCGAGAGGTGCACCTTTTGGAACGGTCACCTGGTCGGATCCGAACAGCATGACCAGCGGTGGGAGCGGAACCTGGTGTTTGTGGTCGTGGAGCTTTTCTGCACGCTGGTTGACTGCACTGTGTGCCTCGATGAGCGTCTCCACTCGAGCGGCGAACTCCTCTGCGGGGAGGTCTCCCTCGCTAAAGGCGAGCCACTCGAACGTGTGCTCGAGTCGGTGAGACTGGGCCTGAGTAGCGGACTCGAGCAGCTGGTGCGCCGCTCGATTGGCTTGATTGGCTGCATCCGTGCGGGCGGTAATACCTCGTGCGAGCGTTCGCAACCCCCGTTCACGGTCGGCCTGCACCTGAAGGGCTGTTTCCGCATCGTCGTACAGTTCCAGGGCACCCTCGACGTCGTTAGCCATCAAGCACTCGTAGAGCGCTTCTAGACGAGGATCACCCATGCGAAACACCTCCCAGATCGTCCTCGACGAGTCCGGTCACACCCACGTGGTGGAGGTTCGCGTAGTACAGCGTGACCCCGGCACCGACGGAGGCCTGGAACAGGTCGATCAACGTTTGGAACGCCGCTAGCTTCGCACCGAACACCGCTGCTTTGACCGCGACCGCGGCCGCCTTGATTGCCAGGGGGATGCCCTTGATAGTGACGAACAGCAGCCCCGAAGCGATCAACAGCCCTGCCGTCATGTTCGAGAGCGTATCTTCGAACCATCCGACTTTGCTTCCGAGCCAGTCTGCATTCTCGTGGATGGCGTCAGCGACGTCATCAATCGCGTCAATCCCACCAGCGAACACGTCTCTGACGTGCCCGCGGGCTGTGGCGTTCTGCTGCTGGAGCTCTTCCAGGCGCTGTTCCAGAACTGCCATCCGGTCGTCGATCGAAGTATTGACGCCCGACGGTTCTCCAGGATCCGTTCCGAGACTGGTTCGGACTTCGTGGACGTCGGTAAACACCGGCACGTCCGGTAGCGGGATGGCCGGCGTCTCCATACTGATGGTGATCTCGTCGTCGATAGGAGGCAGCCCCCAGTCCGGTAAGAACCCCGTTGGTAACTGGACAGTTACGTCGACGTCGGGTAGCTCGAGTTCACTGGGTGCTGGCACGTGCATCTCGGGTACCCACGGTGACTCGTAGTATCCCTTGAACAGCAGCTGCTCGAGACCAGTCTGTGGGTCGGAGGCGTCACCGGGGACGTCCTCGAGGCGACTCTCGATAGCGTCGGTGATACCGAGCCCGTCGCCCGCTTGCTTTGCAGCGGTGGCACCACCGTCGAACGCCTCGTCGATGATCTTCTCCCAGGGTTCGTCTTCGGGATCGAAGTAGTCGTGATCGCCATCGTCGATCGCTCTGACAGTGGCAGCGGTGTAAATGGCGATGCTATTGAGGCGACGCTGGATCGTGTTGAACACGTTCTCGTCGATAACGCCACGGCCAGCGTAACTGTCGAGAAGGGTGTTCAGTCCCTCGACCACTCGGGTGACGACACCGTTGACGAACCGTCGCGTCAAGCCACCAGCTTTCCGTCTGATGAGTTTGGTACCCTGTGCTTTCGCGACCTCGACGAGGAGCCCGGCGATCCGCTCGAGGGTACCTCCGGGCTCGGTCGCGACGGCTGTGGACCGTTCGGTGACCTCCTCAGCGGCGATCATCCGATCGAGAGCCTCCTCCAGTTGTTCGAGTTCGTCTTCGTCTTCGGCATCGGCGCAATCGTCTTCGTCTGCGATTTCGCCGTCGAGGAGTGCTTCTGCGTTTTGATCGACCGACTCACGGGGGAGTCCGAACCCCTCCGCCATGGTTCTAATGGTCCCGATGCTGTCCCGTTTGGCCTCGATTTTTGGTTTCAACGGACAGCCGACTTCTATTGGAACCGTCTCGGAGTCAACGAGCACGCCGTCACGCAACATCTCTCCGTTGACGTTCCACTGGCCTTCCGGATGCTCGAGGCCGAGGGCATCGGCCCACTCGGTGGGCGTCCCGAGCTCCCAGGTTCGTGCTACTGTTTCGTATCCCTGTGTCCAGCTCTGTTCGTCGAACGAGTGGGACAGTCCCGTCTCGACGTGTTCGACTTCCAGCAATCCCGTGACAGTGAACGGTCCCGGCTCACAGTACAAACCGGGACAGAAAATCGTGTAATACCACGTTTGAGTTAGCTCTTCGTGTGGATAGACGATTTCGGTGCTCGTCGTCTCTACGTCGGTCGTTTCCGCTGCGACTGTCCCCTCCGGTTCGGCCGCCTCGTCCGTGTCGTCGGCGACCGCAGACGTCGATCCGAGGCCGATCCCGGCAACTGCGCCGCTGTACTTCAGGAACCGTCGTCGCTCGAACCGATCCTCGAGCGGTGTGTGGTTCCCCCCTAGTTCATCGTCCATTTATTGTATTCTCCTTGTATTAAGACTCGTCATATTACAACACATCAACTTCATCAACAGAAACTAATTCGAGGAGACATTATAAATAATCTATGGTTATTCCCGATGGCTGTGAATTGGCGCGGTAATAGATCGGAGGTTGGGTACGAGCGACAGGAACGAGAGTGGGTCCCTGTCGTTCAAGAAGAGAACACGTACTGAGGGGCCACGGTCACGGGTAGAAACGAGTGATCTGCCCGTAGAACACCGACGGTACAGTACAGAAGGCCAGCTATCTTGCTGGTGGGAACCAGCCATAATGACGGTTGTAACTGTTTATCAGTGATCACCCCACCAGGACGGCGATCACCGGTACGAGACTACAACCATCGTTATCAGCTGAGCAACTCGCGTGCGTTGTACCGCCACATCCGGACGTGGAGTACGTCCAGCTCGAGCAGCTTCGCGACTTCGCCGGCGTCGATCGTCGCGAGTCGCTCTGCGGAGATGATCCCCGCCTCAGCGAGTCGCTCCGCGTTTTCGGGACTAACGCCCGTGACGGCCGTCACCGGGGTCGGCCGCGGATACGGCCGCTCTTTTTGCTCCTCCGACTCGTCGTCCTCGGCTCGAGTTCTGACGGCGTCGAACGCCTGCCAGTCCTCGTCTGCGCTGGCGG
Source organism: Natronobeatus ordinarius (assembly GCF_024362485.1). NCBI lineage: Archaea > Methanobacteriati > Methanobacteriota > Halobacteria > Halobacteriales > Natrialbaceae > Natronobeatus > Natronobeatus ordinarius. Next base: position 1,952,454 of record NZ_CP101456.1, read on the forward strand.
CGACCCATTCGCGCTCTCGCTCGCCCAGGCCACGGACCTCACTCGAGCGTCGGTCGAGATCGCCGTCGGCCTCGAACGACCACGGCAGGGAGAACTGTCGGCGGAGCGCGGTCGCCACCGATTCGTCGACGCCGACGTCGAGCAGCGACCGGTAGGACCACTCCTTGTTCGCGACCGCCTCGGGCGCAATGCCGGCCGCCTCGAGTTCCGCGCGAGCGGCGGGGTCGACGGTCGTGACGGCGTCACCGGATTCTTCGACGACGTTTTCCTTGCTCACACGAGTCACCGGACTGTCCGTACCTCGAACCATCGGCTCTTGAACGTTACTCTCCTGCGTCGGTCTTGAGTGTGTTGGTGAGTTGATATCTGGGTCGGCGTGAGTGACCGTCGAAGGAGGTGATTCGAACGCCGTCGACGGGTTCATCGGTACACTTACGAGCGGATCGGGAGAAAGCCGGATATGGTTCGTGAAAACATCGACCGAATTGGCGTCGTCGGCGCAGGCACGATGGGGAGCGGCATCGCACAGGTCGCCGCCACGAACGGCTACGAGGTCGTCATGCGCGACATCGAGGACGACTTCGTCCAGAACGGTTTCGAGACCATCGAGGGGAGCCTGGCGCGCTTCGACGAGAAAGGGGTCCTCGAGGAGTCCCCCGAGGCGATCGTCGAACGGATCGAGGGGACGACCGAGCTCGGCGACCTCGCCGCCTGTGACGTCGTCGTCGAGGCGGCCCTCGAGAACATGGACGTGAAAAAAGAGATCTTCGAGGACCTCGAGGCGGTCGTCGACGAGGACGTGCTGCTCGCGACGAACACGAGCACGCTCTCGATCACGTCGATCGCCGCGGCCACGGACTCGCCCGAGCGCGTCGTCGGGCTTCACTTCATGAACCCGGTGCCCATCATGGAGGGCGTCGAGATCGTCGTCGGACAGAAGACCGACGAAGCGGTCGTCTCCCTCGCGCACGACCTCGCCGAGGACCTCGGGAAGACGACCTGGGAGTCAGACGACAAGCCGGGATTCGTCACGAACCGCATCCTGATGCCCTGGCTCAACGAGGGCATCCGCGCCTACGACGAGGGCGTCGCCAGCAAGGAGGATATCGACGCGGGGATGGAACTCGGCACCAACGTCCCGATGGGGCCGCTCACGCTCGCCGACCACATCGGACTCGACATCTGTCTGCACGCCTCGGAGACGCTGTACGAGGAGCTTGGCGACCGGTACAAGCCGGCCTACCTGCTGAAGCGGAAGGTCGAGGCGGGCGAACTCGGCAAGAAGACCGGAAAGGGCTTCTACGAGTACGACTAGCCGCGCCGGCCGATCGCCGAGCGCGACGGCTCCGGTCGTGGCGGACCACGAATACTGTCGCCGAAGGATATTTATCAATCCGTTTCAGTTATCCGAGTGATGCGCCCTCCACTCGCCGCATTCGTCCTCGTGAGCGTCGTGATCGGTGCCGGCATCGTCGGCCTCGCCGTCGCTGCACCACCACCGACCGTCATCTGTGCCGTCTGTGACGGCGACCTCGAGGGAGCCACCGGCCCCGGAACCCTCGACGTCTACCTCGAGGAGAGCGGCGACGCCGAGTGGGTCGAACGCGTCCCGGTCGACGCGACCGCTGCCGACCGCTACCGCGACGATCCCGAAGCGCTCGAGGCCGCGGTTGAGGAGGCGTGGGCTCCGTTCTCCCACGTGACGGGTGAGGAGGTGACCGACGTCGAAGGCGACCTCGAGGGTGACGACGTCGTCGTCACGTACGCCGTCGCGGACGTGGCGCGGCCGGGAGTCGGCGACACCTGGCTCGTCGACTACTTCTACGCGGGCGGGACGGCGACGCGCTACCACGTCGGCGGGGAGCGGGTCACGATCCACCCACCGGACGGACACGTGGTGACGAACCGGCCGCCGGACGGCCACCTCGCGGACGGTGCGGTGGCGTGGGACGGCGGCGATCCGGGACCACTGGCGAGCGACTTCGACTCCAAAACCGTGGTGACGTACGGACCCGACGACGACGTCGCCACGACGGCCGCCTCCTACGCGACGATCGCCGCGGCGATCGGTCCCCTGGCCGTCAGACACGGCGTGCTCGCCGGCGTCATCCCGGCGCTCGTCGTCTCGGGGGGCGCGCTGGCGGCGACGCGACTCGAGCGCAGCGCCGGCAAACTCCGACGGCTCCACGCTCGCGTTTGCGGACGCGACGTGGACGAACTCGGGCGGAGGATCGTCCTCGTTGGCATCGCCGGCGTGCTCGTGGCGCCGCTGGTCGGGTACGCGCTCGCGGGGCAGCCGATCACGCTGGATTCGGTCGCGTTGGCGGCGGGCGCGGCGGGATACGCCGTCCTCGGTGCGATCGTGCGTCAGCTCGAGGGCGACGTCCGGACCGGGTCGCTTCTCGCCGTCGCCGTGGCCGTCGCGCTGGGCAGCGGCACGGTGAGCTGGCTGGTTCTCAGTCCCGCCGGCGCCGTCGTCGTGGCGTCGTTCGTTCTCTCGGCCGCGGCGTTTCTCCCGTTCGGCCACGCGATGGCGCGTGGTCGGGGCGCCGCCCTCGCGTTCGGTCCGGTCGTGGCCGGTCCGTTCGCGGCGGCGGTCGCGATCGCCCCGGTGTACGTGTTCGGGCTGAGCCCGCTCGTCTACGGCCTCTTTCTGGCTCCGACGGCGGTGCTCGTCGTTGCCGCTGGCTACCCGCTCTCGGTCGTCGGTCGAGCGCTGGCGGTGGAAAACGAGGCTGGGATGACCGGCTAGTTACTCGTGGAGTGGCCGCTCGGCCATCTCGTTTCGAAGCTCGCCGACGTGCGTCCGGGAGACGCCCTGCTCGAACTGCTGGAGGAGGGCGAACACCTCCGCGCGTGAGATCTTGACGTTGCCCTCCGTCAGGACGTCCTCCGGTCGTTCACGGAGCTCGCGGAGGGTGCCGACCGCGAGCAGGTAGGGGATTGCCCAGGCCGAGAGCGTGTTGCCGCGGTGTTCGGGGAGCACCTCGAGGTAGTGCTGGGCGTCGTCGAGGTAGCCTTCGGCACGACCTGTCACCCGGCGGATGACGTTCGTCACACCGTGGTGGTTCTCCTCGCAGGTGACGGCCTCGACGTCGACGTTCTCTTCTTCGAGCCACTCGGCGGGGAGATAGACGTTGTTCTCCTCGTGATAGTCACGCTCGACGTCCTTGGCGATGTTGACGAGCTGGAGGAGCAGGGCGAACGACCGGGCGTTGTTCCGGAGCTCCTCGGCGCGATCGGGCGACGCGCCGCGGGAGACCAGTCCCGTGATGAGCGTGCCGACGGTGCCCGCCGCGTACCAGCAGTACTCCTCGAGTTCCTCGAGCGTCTGAAGGCGGAGGCCACCTTCGTCCGCGTAGCGGGCGGTGAACATCGCCATCCCGTCGACGAGTTCCCGGACGGGCTCGCGCATGATCTCGCGGGGCTCACCCTCGAGCGATTCGAACGTTCGGAGCACTCGCGGAGTTCGGGCGACGACCTCCCAGTCGGTGTTCGGCTCCTCGGGGATCCACGGCTCGACGTCGGCCATGAACGCCTCGACCGTGGTCGGGTCGTCGGGATCGAGCAGCTGGTCGTACGTCGAGAGGAGATCCGTCTGCACCCCCGGGGGGATGTGTCCTGCGTCCTCGATCGTGTCGGCGATTCGACAGAGGAGGTAGCCGAGGCAGATGTGTCTCGCCATCGGCTCCTCGAGCCGGTCGATCGTGATCGAAAACGTCCGTGAAACACCGTGTACCGCCTCGTAACACCACTCCAGGTCGGCTTCAGTTGTCCGTTCGGGCTGGCCCGTTGTCATCTACTTGCGACCCTTTCGAGCGCATCCCGGAAAAACACCCCGGTCCCGGCGGAATACTTTCGATCCCGCCCGCGAACGCGAACGCCGATGAAGACAACAATAAAGAACTGACCACGCGATAGCTCTCGCATGGACTTTACGCTCTCCCCCGAACAGGAGCAGATCAGGGACATGGTTGCCGAGTTCGTCGACGAGGAGATCGTCCCCGTTGCGAGTGAGATCGACCACGACGACGAGTTCCCCCACGACCTCGTCGCCGAGATGGGCGAACTTGGCCTGATGGGCATGCCCTTCCCCGAGGAGTACGGCGGGGCCGGCCTCGATTATCACTCCTACGCGATCGGCCTCGAGGAGATTTCCCGTGGCTCGGGCGGCATTGGGACGATCGTCGCTGCACACATCTCGCTGGCGGGCAACATGCTCTACGAGTTCGGCGACGAAGCCCAGAAAGAGCAGTATCTGACGCCGCTGGCCGAGGGAATCGACGTCGGCGCGTTCGCGCTCTCGGAGGCCGGCGCGGGAAGTGACGTCCCGGCGATGGACACGACAGCCGAACGCGACGGCGACGAGTACGTCCTCAACGGCGGCAAGCTCTGGATCTCGAACGGCTCGGTCGCCGACACGGTCACCGTCTTCGCGAAGACCGACCCCGATGCAGGCAACAAGGGCATCTCCTCGTTTATCGTCCGCCCCGACGAGGACGACGGCTTCTACGTCGAGGGCACGGAGGAGAAACTCGGCGACAAGGGCTGTCCCACCGCCGAACTTCGGTTCGACGACCTCCGACTGTCCGAAGACCGGCTGCTCGGCGAAGAGGGCGACGGCTTCGTTCAGGCATTGAAGACGTTAAACGGTGGCCGCATCACGATCGCCGCTCGCAGCATCGGCATCGCCCGCGCCGCCTTCGAGGAGGCCCGTGACTACGCCAGCGAGCGCGAGCAGTTCGGCCAGCCCATCGGCGAGTTCCAGTCGATCAAGCACAAGCTCGCGGACATGGACACGAAGATCCAGGCCGCCAAACTGCTCATGCACAAGGCCGCCGACAACAAGATCCGCGGCGAAGACTACATCAAGGAGGCCGCCCAGGCGAAGCTGTATGCCTCCGAAGTGAGCCGCGAGGTGGCCAACGAGGGGATCCAGATCCACGGCGGCTACGGCTACACCAAGGATTTCCCCGCCGAGCGGTTCTACCGCGACGCCAAGCTCAACGAGATCTACGAGGGCACGAGCGAGGTCCTCCGAAACACCATCGGCGACCAGCTCCTCCGCTGATGACGACCCACACCTCGACGTGCGTTAACATCCGTTTCGGTCGAACGTATAGCGAAGACAGATTATCGTCCAGCACAGTAACTCAGGTATGACTGACGAATACGACGTGATCGTCGCCGGGGCCGGACCCGCCGGCGCACAGTGCGCACGCGACCTGGCCGCTCGAGGCTACGACGTCGTCGTTCTCGAGACCGAACGCGAAGCCGAGTTCCCACGGACGAGCAACAAGTCGACTGCCGGGACGTTCCCGTCGATGATGACGGCGTTTTCCATCCCCGACGACGTCGTCATGAACTACACCGACGCCGTCGTCCTCGAGTCGCCGAACGATCACTTCGTCCAGGAACAGGCCGGCGCCGTCCTCGAGTTCGCCGACTTCAAACGGTTCCTGGTCGAAGACGGCCGTGCCGACGGCGCGGAGTATCGCTTCGACGCCCGCGTTACGGCGCCCATCATGGAAAACGGGGAGATCGTCGGCGTCCGGTACAACGGCGACGAGGAGGTCTACGGGAAGATCGTCGTCGACGCGACCGGTCCGAGCGCGCCGCTGGCGAAGGCCCTCGGCGTGAGCGACCTCAAACGGGAGAATCACGCCATCGGCGTCGAGTACGAACTCGAGGGGATCCACGTCGACCACCCCGGCTTCGCCGACCTGACCGACGCGATGATGCTCCGGCTCGACCACAACCTCGCCCCAGGTGGCTACTCCTGGATCTTCCACACCGGCGAGGACACCGCGAAGGTCGGCCTCTGTTACATCCAGAACGAGAGCCACCGGCAGAACGCTCGCGAGAGTTTCGGCATCGACGATTACCTCGAGTTCTGGCTCGAGACTGACCCCCGATTCCGCGACGCCGAACGGATCGAGGGCGTCCAGCATCGGGGCTCTGCGCACATCCAGCTGCCCGGAGAGCGGCTGAGCACGGACAACTTCATGGCGATCGGTGACACGGTCCCGACGGTCGATCCGCTCTGGGGCGAGGGTATCCACAAGGGTATGAAGTCCGCCCGTGCCGCGGCGGCGACGGTCGACGCCTGCCTCGACAAGGGCGTCGAGGACACCTCCGCCGAGCAGATGGCGCTGTACGACAAACTGTGGCACCGGGACGTCGCCCCGCAGATGTCCACCCGGCTGCTCATGACTGAGCTGCTCTATCTCGCGCCCAACGAGCGCTACGACCGGCTGATGGCCGACCTTCGCCGACTCGACGAAAACACGCTGGCGAAGGCCAACCGGGGGAACAAGCGGGCGATCGCGAAACTCCTCCACCTCGAGGACCTGCCGCTGCTGGCGCGCTACCTGCAGAACCGTCGCGGGATCGAACTCCCGTCGGCTCTCGACCGAACGCTCGAGCGCACGGCGGGTGCGAGCCCGGGCCGGTTCGACTGACCGCGAGCGGACGCTCGCCCGTCGCGGTTCACGGCTCCCGTGGCGGCCGGTCGGCTGCGTCCTCGAGACACCCCTCCACCCACGCGACGTGCTTGCGGAGGCGCCGCTCGCCCGCTTCGGTGAGCGCGTAGGCGTCGTGGATGCCATCGGCCCGTTTCTCGACGAACCCGCCGTCGACGAGCGCCGACAGCGAGCCGTAGAACGACTTCGGCTCGAGTCGTTCGTCGTAGTGAGACTCGAGTCGCGACTTCAGTTGCTGGCCGCGTAGTTCGCCCTCGGCAACGAGCAGATAACACATGTCGCGTCGTCGGCCGCTCTGGAGCCACCTGGTCATGATGGGTGGCCAGTTCGTTCGAGCGTGGCTCGAGCCTTACGATTCGGCGCGGGAAACTGCGTGAACGACCGCTGAACCTGCGGCCCAGGCGAGCCCGCCAAGCGTCGACGACGCGACCAGCACGGGGCCGCCGAGTTCGACCGAGACGGCGTACTCATCGGGATCGAGTTCGTGTCGGAGAAGAAACCACGTCCCGCCGGGGTCGCCGAGGACGACGTCGCCGGAGCCGACGATGAGCGAGGTAACCACCACCGTAAACAGGCCGAACACGAGCAGCGTAAACGTCACGGCCGCTCCCGTGACGAACGCCGCGAGACGTCGCTCGAGCGAGCGTCGGCGGCTGGATCGGCGGCTAGCCGCGTCGTACACGGCAAGTCCTTGCCCCCGGTCCGTCGGCAATCCCGCGATGCGGGCGCTCGAGGGATATCGCAGGATGGCGGCGGCCATCCAGAGATCGCTGACGGAGCCGGCGACGTTCGCTGCGATCGGGACGAGCAGCAGTGGTGACTGGACGACGGCCAGGAGAACGAGCCCGGTGGCCGTGATGACGACGAACGGGATGAGCAAGATCACGAGTAACTGGTTTCGCGTGAACGCCAGCTCCGAGCTCTGCACGTAGGCGTGTGGCCTGACGAACCCCGAGACGCCGACGCCGTAGCTCGGTGCCGCCCCGTAGCGCGTCATGGCCAGCCCGTGGAGCAACTCGTGCGGGACGACGACGAGCACCAGCAGGACGATCACGAACAGGACGCCGACGAGCAACTCGAGCGGCGAGGAAGCGACCACCGTGATCGGCTCGAGGGCGCGGCCGGTGATCACCTCGAGGACGACCCCCAGGAGGGCGACGGACCAGAAGAACGAGGCCGTCGAGACCACGCCGAGTCGGACGGCGACCGAGCGCGTGACCCTGACCGAGGCGAGCGGCTGGCGTTCGGTCGGCTCGGCGGACGACACGGTCAGCACTCGCGGGACGAGCGTAAAAGCGATGTCGATGTCGGTTCGCTGACCCGTCGAACTGGCGTTCTGCCGGTCGAAACCGATAGCTTGGCCTTCGCCGACGCCGCAAGAACGTGTATGACCGACGGTGCACACACCCTCGAGGAGAACGACGTCATCGCGACGTACACCGAAACCGACGCCGAACGCCGCCTCGAGTTCGAACGGGGGAATCGAACGGCCGCCATCGCCCAGAACGTCGACGGCTACGCCATGCTGAAAGTTCGGCCGACGGTCGACGGGGACGAACTCGAGCGCTACTACGGCTTCGACATGGCGCTCGACCACGCGGCGGAGTTGCTGGGCGTTTCGCCCACCGATCTGCCAGTTCCCGAACCGGCCGAAGACCTTGGGATGTGAGCCGACTCGAGTAGCCGTTCGTCCCCCCACCGGCTCCCTGGCGTCGCTTCGTCGGCGGGCTACGAGTAGTTTGACCGTCGAAAACGGGACAGATAAGTACAGTCGGCCGAATCCCCCCACTAGAGCTAGCCGTGGCATCGGACCCCTTCCCCCGGCCAATCGGGACACGAACGCGTTTTTCGGGACTGCTCGCAGCGACTGCGCTCGGCGTCTACCTCCTGCTCGTCGTCGGCGCGACCACGTCGCTCACCGGCGCGGCCTCCTCGTGTACGACGTGGCCGCTCTGTCACACGCCTGCGGACCCGCTGAGCCAGACGGAGCTCACCATCGTCTGGAGCCACCGACTCGCGGCCGTCATCGTCGGGCTGCTCGTCGTCGCCTCGACGGCCGCCGCCTGGCTCGGCGACGGCTCGAGTCGCGTCCGGTACGCCCTCGTCGCCGGCGTCGCCCTCTACGCGGTCCAGATCGGCGTCGGCGCAGTTACGGCGACGATGGGGCCTGCGGCCATCGTACCCGGCCTCCACCTCGCGCTCGGTATCGTCGTCTTCACCGTCGTCGTTCTCGCGCTCGCGTGGGACCTCGAGGCGACCACCGGGAGCGACGACGACGCGATCGACGTCTCGCCCGAGCCGCTCCCGCTCGAGGAGGAGCCGGCCCCCACCCGAAGCCTGCCATCGGGCCGCCTCGCTCGCGCGAAGCTCACGGCCGCGGCGTACCTCGAGATGATGAAGCCGCGGCTGATGTGGCTGCTCTGTCTCGTCGCCGCCGCCGGCATGGCGCTCGCGGCAGGGCCGGCACTCGACGCCTACACGGTCGGCGCGACGCTGCTCGGCGGCGTGCTCGCGATCGGCGCGTCGGGGACGTTCAATAATGTCTTAGAGCGCGACGTCGACCAGCGGATGTCCCGGACGTCCGACCGGCCACTCGCGACCGACCTCGTCCCCGTCCGCAACGCGCTGTTGTTCGGGCTCTTTCTCACCGCGGCGTCGCTGTCGGTCTTCCTGACGATCAACGCCCTTGCCGCGGCGCTCGGGCTGGCCGCAATCTTATTTTACAGCGTCGTCTACACGCTGTTGCTCAAACCCAACACGGTCCAGAACACGGTCATCGGCGGAGCGGCCGGGGCACTCCCGGCCCTGATCGGCTGGGCGGCCGTGACGAACGAGATCGGCCTTCCCGCGCTCGCGCTCGCCGGCGTCATCTTCCTCTGGACGCCCGCACACTTCTACAACCTCGCGCTGGCGTACAAGGACGACTACGCCCGCGGCGGCTTCCCGATGATGCCCGTCGTTCGCGGCGAGACCGAGACCCGAAAACACATCGTCTACTACATCGCCGCGACGCTCGTCGGCGCGATCGCCCTCGCCTGGATTACCACGCTCGGCGCCGTCTACGCCGCCGCCGTCGTCGTCTTCGGCGGGGTCTTCCTCTGGTTCGCCGTCCGGCTCCACTTCGAGCAGACCGAAGCCGCCGCGTTCCGGGCGTTCCACGCTTCGAACGCCTTCCTCGGGGCCGTGCTCGTCGCGATCGTCGTCGACGCGTACGTGCTCACCGGACCGTTCCTCTAGCGCGTCGGTTATTCGTCGACGCCTCGAGCGGACTCGAACCACCCGACCACCTCGTCGACTCCTCTGCGTGCCGATCGGAACGTCGACGAACTCCTTCGGAAGGTCGCCATTCCCTGTCAACACTGCGCCAGCGAGCCGCGAGTACGGGGAGACGGTGTCGTCCAGATCCGCACAGCCGTCGCAGCCGTCGTCCACGACGTCGTTGTCGAGCGGCTGGTCGTCTGGGCCATCGACCTCTCCCGCCCCTGGCTGATTCACCGTGAACGGGTGGCTATTGTGGCCACGTTCGATCGCCGAAACCGTTCACGCCTCATGTACTTCTCGAGTTTTGAACTGATAAATAAGCGGTTTCCATAGAGATAGAAACCCATATGTAAGAGTAGGCTAACCCTACGGCGAGTACGCCTCCCGAAGCCGTGATACGGTGTTCAGCCGCCCTCGGACGGATATCGGCCGTCGACCTCGGCTTCCTCGCCCGCGTGCTACACTCGTACCCCCACCATGTCCGAAGAGACGCTCGTCGTCGACAAGTGTGCCGTCTGTGAAACGTACTTCCTCGTCAGCTCGGTCGCCGACCTCCGTCGCCGCGTGAACGCCCACGAACTCGAGGCCCACGGCCGAATCAAGCCGACTCGAGTCGACCACGGCGCGACCGACCACCGGTGACGACGGCCGTTCGCCGACCGCCCGGTTCTCAGTCGAGTTCCGGCAGCACCGATTCCTCGTAGCACTCGAAGAACGAGTCCTGGTCCGGCCCAATCTGGTGGACGTAGACGTGGTCGAACCCGGCATCGATCGCCTCGTGGATACTCTCGAGGTGATCCGCCGGCTCTGGACTCGTCACCGTCGCCCCCTCGGCGATGTCTTCGTACTCGACCATCTGCGCTGCCTGCTCGAAGTGGGCTGGCGTCGGTAGCTCCTGACTGAGTTCACCGGGAAGGGCCGTGTTCGGCCAGTGCTCGAGGACCGTCTCGATCGCTTCCTCCTCAGTTTCGGCGTAACAGACGTCGAGCTGGGTGTACGTCGGTCCCTCGCCGCCGGCGTCCTCGTAGGCCTCGAGCACGTCCTCCTTGATGCCGACGGTCCACAGCCCATCGCCGTACTCGGCGGCCATCCACGCGGTCTTCGGACCGAACGCCGAGACGGCCACCGGCGGCTTCTCCTCGGGGAGGGTGTAGAGGCGGGCGTTCTCGACGGTGTAGTGTTTCCCACGGTGGCTCGTGTTCTCACCTTCCCAGAGGGCGTCCATCAGCTCCATCGCCTCCTCGAGCAGCTCGAGGCGGACGTCGTGTTCGGGCCAGCGGTCGCCGAGGACGTGCTCGTTTAAGTTCTCGCCGGTTCCGACGCCGAAGGTAAAGCGGCCCTCGAACATCGCGGCGACGGTGGCCACGGCGTGGGCGCAGATTGCGGGGTGCATTCGGATAGTGGGACAGGTGACCCCGACACCGACGTCGAGGTCGTCGGTCGCGTGGGCGATTGCCCCCAGCACGCTCCAGACGAACGGCGAGTTCCCCTGCGTCGAGGTCCAGGGGTGGAAGTGGTCGGAGATCGACGCGAAGTCGAAGCCGACCGCCTCGGAACGGACGGCGTTTCGGACGAGGTCGTTCGGGGGGTGTTCTTCACTCGAGAGGGTGTAGCCGATCTGTGCGTCTGTCATCGAGGCTCCTATCACGACCGCCCTGCTAACGGCTGGGCTTGCGACGGCAGGAACGACTCGATCACGGCAGCGACGGTATCGGGCGTTCACTCCCAATCGAGCGCCGCCGGAAGCTCGCCGAACCCGGACCCGGTGTAGCGGTGCGCGGCCCACCCGGCGGCCTCCGCCCCCTCGACGTCGGCGTCGGCGTCCCCGACCATCGCGTACGCCCGCGCCGGGAGCCGCTCCTCGGCGACACGGAATGGAGCCCCGTCTGGCTTGTGGGCACCGACCTCGTAGGTGGCGACGACGACGTCGAAGTGTCGCTCGAGGTCGTGCTCGCGGAGTTTCGCCCGCTGCCACCCGGGGAGGCCGTTCGTGAGGACGCCGAGCGCGTACGTCTCCGACAGTCGCTCGAGGTCGTCGTGGACGGCTTCGGGCGGTCGACACGCCGCTCGCTCCCGCCTGTGGAGTTCCTCGGCGAGGGCGGCCGGGCTCGAGGGGGCGTCGATACTGGCGAACGCCCGTTCGGCCGGATCCGGCTCGCACGCCCCGAACAGTTCGAAGAACGCGTCGGTGTACTGCTCGAGCCACGCCTCGCGCACTTCGCCCGCCACCGCGGTGAACGTCTCCGCCAGTAGCTCACGATACGGGCGGTCGAATCGCAACAACGTCCCGTCCAGGTCGAAGAAGATCGCTTTCGTGGAAGTCATCGTCTCTCGAGAGAAGCCTCGCACGGACCTGTGGTCTGCCGTCACTTATCGCTTTTCACACCAGTTCGGACGACCGTCGTCGTTCGGACGTAACCGCCCCGTAGGTACGAGTCGGACGAACGGAGCGGGGGTCGTCACTCCGTGAGGTGTCGGGCGATGATCTTCTGCTGGATCTCGGAGGTCCCCTCGTAGATCGTCGTGATCTTGGCGTCGCGGTAGTAGCGCTCGACGTCGAAATCCTTGGTGTAGCCGTAGCCGCCGTGGACCTGCACCGCCTCGCTGGCGACGTCGACGGCCGTCTCGCTGGCGAAGTACTTCGCCATGCTCGCAGCCATCGGATCGAGGCCCGCGTCGTTCTTCCGGGCGGCGTCGCGGGTGAGCAGCCGGGCGGCCTGGACGTTCGTCTGCATGTCCGCGAGTTTGTGGGCGATGGCCTGGTGCTCGATGATCGGCTTGCCGAACTGCTCACGCTCGTTGGCGTAAGAGACGGCGTCGTCGAGCGCCGCCTGGGCCACACCGACGGCCTGGGCTGCGATGGCAATTCGGCCCCCGGTCAGAATTGAGAAGGCGGCCTTCAGCCCCTCTCCAACTTCGGTCAGCCGGTTCTCCGCGGGGATGCGAACGTCGTCGAAGATGAGCGTCGTCGTGTCGCTCGCGCGGAGGCCGAGTTTGTCCTCCTTCTTGCCCACCTCGAGTCCCTCGGCGTCCGCGGGGACGAGAAACTGCGTGACGGTGTTCGGGTCCTCCCGGTCGGTCTTCGCGAAGAGGATAATCACGCCCGCTCGCGAACCGTTGGTGATCCACTGCTTGTCGCCGTTGATCACGTACTCGTCGCCCTCGAGTCGCGCCTCGGTGCTCATCTCTGCGGGATTCGAGCCCGCGTGGGATTCGGAGAGGGCGAACGCCCCGACCGGCCGTCCCCGGGCCATCTCGGGAAGCCACTCCTCACGCAATTCGTCGCTCGCGAACTCGTCGATGCACGAGGTCGCCAGCGCGTGAACCGAGAGCGCGGTCGCCACCGAGAGGTGGCCGTAGGCGACCTCCTCGTTGACGATCGCCTTCGTCATCTCGTCGGCGCCGAAGCCGCCGTACTCCTCGGGAACCGTCAGACCGGTGAGGTCGAGTTCCGCGAGCCCATCCCAGACCTCCTCGGGGAACACCTGGTTCTCGTCGGCCTCGTCCACGACGGGACGCATCTCCGCCTCGGCGAACTCCCGGATCGTCTCCTGAATGAGCCGCTGTTCGTTCGAAACTTCCATGCTCACCCTATTTCGGCAACGCGATAGTAAATGTGTGTCTCGATCGGTCAGGTGTCCCCGTTGACCAGCTTCTCACCCTCCCAGTCGCCTGCCAGGCCGACCGAACCACGAGGTCGCGGCGGCGCATCCCGCGTGTCCCGGCGGCGCGACAGCGTCGCCGGACACGCACGCCACTGCGCCGCCGGGGAGGTGTGGCGGCTCTCCATCGCGAGGGCGGCTCGAGCACTGCGAGAGCCGCACGAGCCGGTTACCGTACGAGCAAGAACGCCGCGACGGCGACGCCGGCGACGACGACCAGGAACGCGACGAAAGCGACTGCCCCACCAACGACGGCCGCCGTCGCCGCCGCGAGTCCGATCGCGAGCAGCGCCAGCACGAGGACCCCGAGCGCTCCAGCGTCGAAACTCCGTTCGACGACTGATTGGGACAGCCGTTCTCCGGCGGCCGACGCGTTCGGCTCGTCCGGCTCCCGTGGCGGTCTGGCGAGCGACTCGTCGACCTCGACCGACGGCGGGCCGGGCGTGACAGTCACGTCGATCGTTACCGACGTGGCCCCGTAGCCGGTCGACAGCTCGAGCGTCCCCTCGACGGGTTCGGAGACGTCCCCGACGACGACGGGCACGAACGTCTCTTCGGTGGTATCGACGTAGTAATTCGATCGATCGAGGGTGGCGATCCGGGCGAGGGCACCGCCGAGCCGACAGTGGACGTGTACGGGCCTCGAGTGGCTCTCGAGGACGACCCCGAACGACGCCTGCGTCTCGAGAGACTCGCTGTCCACGGTGATCGTGTCCGGGCCATCGCGGCCCACGCTGACGGTGAGTTCCTCCCCCGGCACGGTCGCCTCAGGCGGGGGTCCCCTCGCGCATGTCCGGCGGGAGCAGGTTCGGAATGCCGTCCTCGATGGGATAGCGCTCGCCGCACTCGCTGCAGACGAGCGTCCCCGAAACGATCTCGTCGCCGTCGTACTCGGCGTCCTCGAGCTCGAGTTCGTGTTTATCCATCGGGCAACAGAGAATCTCAAGCAGCGACTCTTTCATACTACTACGGGTGTCCGCGGAGAGCAAAAGGTTTCGGGAACGAAGCGAATCGACCGCCCGACTGACGCTCGGGTGGCCGACAGCTCGCTGCAAGACTCCGCCTCCGGCCCGATTCGAACAGATCCGCCACAGCGTCTACCGGACGACGGCCAATCCGCGCGGCGTCACCGTCTCGAGTCGGTCGGCCCAGTCTACGGCCAGCTGAGACCAGGAGTCCCCGAAGTCACTCGAGCGGAAGAGTCCGTGGTTGGTCACGCCGTACACCGCTCCGGGCTCGCCGGTCGTCGCGAAGATCGCCCGGACGACGCCCTCGCCCGTTGGGAGCCCGCGACCGTCGAGGCGCTTCCAGGGATCGTCCCCTTCGCGTCGGTAGACGTACGATTCGGCCGTCCGGGCGGTGTGGGCCGATCGCGCCCCGCTCGCACTCGAGACCAGCACCCGGTCGGGGTCGCCGGGGTCGGGGACGACGCTCCAGCAGTAGGTGTGCTCGAGGCCGTCGTGCACCTGCTCCCAGGAGTCGCCGCCGTCGTCGCTCTGGGCGTAGCCGTCACCCGCCGCCGAGTAGACGCGCCCCTCGCGGTCTGGGTGGGTCGCCAGGCTGTGATTGTCCCGTCTCGAGCCCGGCGGCCGTTCCCGCCAGCTGTCGCCACCATCGTCGCTCAGGACGAGCGCGCCGAGTTCGATACCGACGTAGAGGCGCCCGGGATCGAACGGGTCGACCTCGAGCCAGCGGACGTGGTGGGTCTCGGGCCGCGGCGGGAAGAACCACTCCGGCTCGGAGGGGAGGTCGGTGATTCCCTCGAGGTACGTCCAGGAGTCGCCACCGTCGGTCGATCGATAGACGCGACTGGGCTCCGTCCCGGCGTACATGACGTCGGAATCGTGGGGGCTCACCGCGAGCGACATCACCGCCTCACTCTCGACGTCCGTCTCGAGGTGCTCGAACGTTTCGCCGCCGTCGGTGCTCCGGAAGAGTCCGTCCTCGAAGGTGCCGACGAGCACACGGTCTGTCCCGCCGGACGCGACGACGCACCTGGGGTCGGAGCCCTCGAGCCGTTCGGCCGTCGTCCAGCCCTCGGCCGATCCGTCGTTTCCCTCGCACACGAGCAGCCGATTCTTCAACGCGACGTAGGCGGTCGGCATGCGCCGGAATAGGGAGTCGTCGGTGAGAAATCTTGTCCTGCCCGCCTCCTCGATCTGCCCGAGTCGATCTGCCCGAGTCGATCGGAAGACCGGGAGTTAAACGTCGACGGGATGAACGTCAGCGCGGTCCTCGAGCGTCAGACTCGAGTTGGTTCGGCGAGTCGGCGGTCAGCCGTTCAGTCGTCCTGGGTGGTGATGTCGGCGGAGAGGCCCTGGGCCATCTCGATCTCTTTGGAGTTGTTGAGCGTCCAGGCGGTGCGCTCGGTGACGGCTTCGATGGCTTCGCGGGCCGAGGGGTAGCCGTTGCCGGACTTTTTCACGCCGCCGAAGGGGAGCTGGACTTCTGCGCCGATGCAGGGGAGGTTGGCGTAGGCCAGCCCGATTTCGGCGTAGTCACGGAAGTAGTTGATCTGGCGATAGTCTTCGGAGATGATGGCGCCGGCGAGCCCGTAGGGAGTGTCGTTGTGGATCTCGACGGCCTCTTCGATGTCGCCCGAATATTTCAAGAGCGCGACGTGGGGGCCGAAACACTCCTCTTTCAGACACCGAAGCTCGGTGTCGTACTCGATCTCGTAGACGAACGGGCCGACCCAGTTGCCGTCTTCGTGACCCTCGGGGATTTCGGCCTCGTCGAGTTCGGCGCGGTCGACGAGCACCTCGGCGCCCTCTTTGACCGCTAACTCGTTGTGTTTGTGGATCTTCTCGACGTGGGCGGGCTCGATGGCGGGCCCCATGAAGGTGTTCTCCTCGAGGGGGTCGCCGACGGCGACCGAGTTGGCGGCCTCGACGTAGCGCTCCTTGAACTCGTCGTAGACCTCCTCGTGGACGATCAGGCGCTCGGAGGAGACGCAGCGCTGGCCCGTGGTCTTGAAACTCGACATGACTGCCGAGTGGACGGCGATGTCGAGGTCGGCCTTCTCGGTGACGACGATGCCGTTTTTTCCACCCATCTCGCAGGCGGCGATCTTCCCGGGTTCGGCGCCGACCTTCCCCGAAATTTCGTGGCCGACTTCGGCCGAGCCAGTGAACAGCACGGTGTCGACGCGGGCGTCGTCGACGATGGCCGCCCCGGCGTCGCCGAAGCCCTGGACCATGTTGAAGACGCCCTCCGGAATGCCGGCGTCGTCGAGCATCTCGGCGATGATCTGAGCGCACCACGGCGTCTGCTCGGCGGGTTTCCAGACGACGGTGTTGCCCTCGACCAGCGCGATCGCCATGTGCCAGAACGGGATCGCGACCGGGAAGTTCCAGGGGGTGATGCAGCCGATGACGCCGCGGGGCTTCCGGCGCATGTAGGCGTCCTTGCTCGGGATCTCGGAGGGGACGAGGTCGCCGTGGGGGTGGCGGGCGTTACCGGCGGCCCACTCGACCATGTGGTAAGCCTCGACGACGTCCGCCCGGCCCTCACTGATCTCTTTGCCACACTCTCTGGTGACGATCTCGGCGAGTTCGTCCGTGCGCTCGCGCAGCTCGTGGTAGATGTCCCACAGATATTCGGCGCGGTCGATGTACGACAGCGAGCGCCACTCGTCGAAGGCCTCATCGGCCGCCTCGAGCGCGGCGTCGACGTCCGACTCGGTTCCCCGGTGGAACGTCGCCAGGCTCTCGCCGGTGGCGGGGTTGTGGCTCTCGAAGGTCTCCTCGCCGTCGCCGTCGGTCCACTCGCCGGCGACGTAGTGGCCGTAAGTCTCTGCTGCGGTTTGCTGGCTCATAACAGGCAATATTTTCGATCACGGTGGTGAAAAAGGCTGCTACTTGCGTTCCGTAAAGCGGTCGCCCTCAGTCGGATTCGCTCGAGGCACCTCCGAAGAACGGGCGACTCTCGGGAACGACCAGCGTGGGGAGTGAGCTGTCGGCCGAAATCGTCACCTGCGAGTCGACGGTGAGGGTCGCGGCGGTGGATCCGTCGACGACGAGGGCGACGGTGCCGTCTCGCTCGACCGACAGTGAAAGGCCCTCGTCGGGGAGGATCCAGCGTCTGGTCCGGGTGACGAACGGCCCGACCGGGACGACGGTGACCCCGCCGACGCCGGGTGAGAGCAGCGGGCCGCCCGCGTCGCTCGCGTAGTCGTGACTGCCGGCCGGCGTCGCGACGACGACGCCGTCGGCGCGAAACTGGGTGACCGGCTCGTCACGACTCCGAACGGCGTACTCGGAGATGCGCGCCGGTTCGTCGGTGACGAGCGCGACGTCGAACAGCGCACGGCATCGGTCACCGTCGTCGGTGTCGACGCCGAGGATCGGGTGGTCTCGACGGACCCCGTCGCCGCCGACGACCGAGTCGACCGCCGACGGGAGCCGATCCGCCGAAACCGATCGAACGCCACGGCCGGCGTCCACGGGGAGGACGGGGACGTCGACGGCCGCGCGAACGGCCTCGAGCAGCGCCGCCTCGCCGACGGTCACCAGAAACGAGGGGTCGGCCTCGAGCACCCGCTCGAGCGACCCCGTCTCGACGTCGCCGCCGGCGTCGGCGACCGTCGACTCGAGGCCCGCGACGATCGACTCGTGGTCGGCCGTTCTGTCGGCTCGTTCGTCCGAATCCGTGTCGACGGCGGTCGTCTCGCCGACGAGCCCGACGAGCGACGTCCCGTCCACCGTCCACTCGACGGAGGTCATTGCTACTCTCTTTTCTCGGACCGACCAAAAGCGTGCGGATGTCCGTGGTACTCGCCACCGCGGCGCGGGCGGTGTGGGTGGACGCTCAGTGGGCCGCTGCGACCTCGAACGCGGAGTACGTCAGTCCGAGGATGGCTCCGCCGACGATCGCGACGGTCGTCAGGCCACCCATGAAGATCCCGACGATGAGCACGATCAGGCCGAGTACGAGTCCAGCGAACGGTGCACCGAACTTGATCGTATCGTCCTCCATGAGGAGTACTACCAGTTACCAATACATAATGTTGTAGCCACCCATCGAGTTCCGGCCACGAACGACTCTCCTTACGGCGGCGAGGAGTGACAAGTCACCACGACGAGTACTCGCGAATCCGCTCGAGTGCCTCGCGTTCTCGCTCGTCCCCCGCCCGCTCGACGACCGACGCACAGTACTCGAGCCGATCGCGGAGGATCTCCTCGTCGTAGCCCGCGACGCCGAGTCGCGAGGCGGCGACGGTCGCCTCGATCACGGCGCCGAATCCTCGATCGATCGTCGGCACGCGCGTCTCGAGGACGGCTGCCTCGAGCGGTCGGAGCTCCCACTCTTCCCAGCGCGTCTCGCCGTCGATTCCCTCGTCGACCTGCTCGGCGGCGACCTGGACCCAGGCGTCGGCGGACTCGAGGATCGGCTCGTCGCGCTCGGTGATCGAGAGCGCGGCGTCGACGAACGTGATCGGGTCGTGGACGAACTGGACGTAGCCGCCGCCCTCGCGGTGAAAGTTCCGCCTGGTGCGGGTGTTTCCCCAGGTTCGCGCGGTGACCGGATCGCCGGCGAACAGCCCGAGCGCGGCGACGTTGAAGCGGTCGTTCGGCCCGCGCGTCGTGATGACCGATTCGGTGACGCCGCGGAGGTCGACGGGCCACTCGGCCGCCTCGTCACCGTCGCTACTCGCCTCGTCGCCGTCGTCGCTCGCCTCGTCGCCGTTTCCGGCCACCTCCACGTCGTCCTCGCTCATATCTCGACGGCTTCGCGCTCGAGGGCGATGAACAGTCCGGCGGCGGTGAGGTCTGCCGTCGTCCCCGGATTGATCCCGCGGGCGACGAGCTCGTCGGCGAACGCCTCGACGGCCTCGCGATCCGTCGCGAACGCGTCGGCCTCGCGTAACGATGCGGCGCGGTCGGTCACTTCGTTCGCCACGCCCTCACCGTGTTTCGTCGCGACCAGGGTGTCCGGACGCTCGGCCAGCAACGAGAGGAACGTCTCGGCAGCCCGATCGGGGAGGGGCCCGTCGGCCTCCGCGATCCGTTCGGCGGCGGCGAACGATCGCTCGAAGCCGCGGACCCACTCGCGGGCCACGTCGTCGCCCGCCGCGCTCAGACTCATCACGTCGAGCAGCGTCAGTCCGCGTTCCTCGAGCGTCGGAATCGCGTCGGCGCCGCGGCGGACGTCGAGCGCCTCGAGGTCGGCCGGCGGCTCGCCCACGAAGACGTCGACGTGCTCGAACGCACGGTAGAAGGCCGCCGCGTCGGCGACGGTCGTCCCCTTCAGCACCGACTCGAGGACGGGCTGAGAGAGCTCCCGGCGGGCGGCGCTGACCAGCGGCACGAGCAACAGCAACGCGCCGAACTGGGTGTTTCCACCCCGCTGGGCGGCCATCCCCGCCACCGCGCGCTCGAATGCCGGGCCGACGGCCGCGCCCGTTTCGGCCATCCGCAGTCCTTCCGCTGCGCCGACGGCCCCCGCGAGGAAGTGTTCGAATCGCAGCTCCTCGAGGTCGCGGTGGCGGTCGACGTTCCCCGGCTTCGGTGTGCCGGCGACCTCGAGCAAGAGCGCAAGTTCGCCGTTTGCTGCGGGAGATCGCATGATCAGCTCACAACCGTGTCGTGCCGTCGGCTCCCTCGAGCCCGTTGCCCGTGATCCGGAACGTGACGGCGTCGCCGGCGGGCTTCGAGCGGTGTTTCTCGAGCGTCGCTCGCCGGTTGCCGCCGCGAAAGCGTTCGATCCGGACGACGGCCCCGGTCCAGTGCTCCAAGGTGTTCCCGCCGAGTGGCCGGGTTCGGTCCGAGTCGGGGTCGGCGAACACCTGGTTGGTGACGACGACCGCGAGGTCGTGTTTGCGCGCGAGCGAGAGTAAGTGCGTAATTTGGCGAGTCACCGCTCGCAAGGCGTCTCCTTCGGCGGCGTCCTCGCCACGCTCGAGTCGGTAAAAGCCGGTCGCGCTGTCGAGAGCGATCAGATCCGCGCGGGGGGCGAACTCTTCTGCGTCGCGGACGGCCTCGGCCTGCTCCTCGAAGTCGAGCGCGTCCTCGAGCACGATCCTCGAGGCGACGGACTCGACGTCGTCGGCCCGCGCCGTGAGCAGTTGCTCGAACCGGTCGACCGAGACGCCCTCGGTGTCGATGTAGACGGCGGTTCCCCCCTCGGCGGCGGCTTCGATCGCGCCGGAGAGCGCGAGATTAGTCTTCCCGGACGCCGGCGGGCCGTACAGCTGCGTCACGGTCCCGCGCTCGAACCCGCCACCGAGTAACTCGTCGACCGGTGGACAGCCGGTCGAAATCGCCTCCCCGTTCACGAGTGACGTTCGTGGTAGCCGGGGAAAAAGTCCACGAAACGAAACGAACCGGCGTCGACGCGGCGGGAGCCGTCGCGACCGTGCTGAACACGCTTATATCGGCCGCGGGCAAAGCCTCGAGCGTGATCGTCGTCGCCACGACGGACTTCGAGTGTTACCACGGCGTCGTCAACGAACTCCGCGACCGCGGGGTGACGTTCACGACGATCGAACCGGACGAGCAGCTCCCCGAGCGGACGCGCGTCGTCGTCACCGACGAGGCGCACGCGGGGACGTTCGGGGACGTGCCGACGATCGTCGCCGACCCCGAGGACGCGAGACGGGCTGTCGACGGGGCGCTGGCTGCCCTCAGTGGCGGCGGTGGCCGAACGATCGTCGGCGTCGATCCCGGCCGCAAACCGGGGATCGCCGTCCTCTCCGGCGACGTCGTCGTCGCGGCGTTCCAGGTGCCGCTGGCCGACGCCGTCGACGTCGTCGAACGCGAGGTCGCCGACGCCACGGACCCCGTCGTCCGGATCGGCGACGGCGCACGCCTCCAGGGCGCACAGCTGGTCAACGAACTCGAGGACGTCCGCGTCGAACTCGTCGACGAGACGGGCACCACGCCCTATCTCGGCACCGGCACGCGCGGGATGGGCGACGTCCTCGCCGCGGTCAACATCGCCCGCCTCGAGGGCGAGGTCGTCGACGCGCGGACGATCGAACCCACGGCTGGCGAACTGCAAGTGATCAAGGACCGCTCACGGGAGCGCAGCGAGACGAATCGATCGATCGACGAGGCGCTCGCCCGCCGAGTTGCGGCCGGAGAGCTGACGATCGACGAGGCGCTCGCCGAGCACCGTGGTCGAGACAGCGAAGAGACGGACGACAGGACGAGCGAGCCCGGTAGCCACTGACCGTCAGCCCCCACCTGCTCGCGAGTCAGCACCAGAGCCGTCGGTGTGTCGCCAGGTCTGGCTGCCTCTGTGATCGGGGTTACCTCGTTTCAGTTGTCACTGGCGTCCGTTCGAGGTCGTCGAAAAATCCGCTCGAGTTCCGGCGATCGCCGGTCGATCGCCCGCGTTCGGTGCAAATACTGTTGGAGGTCGCCCTACCGTTCGCTCACGAATCGTGCGGCGCCGACGATTCCGAGCGCCACGAGTGCAACGAGGACTCCGAAGCCAGGGATACTGTCTCCGGGCTCGTCGTCTACGACACTGCCATCGTCGTCCTCGGACGGTCCGACTCGGTCGCTCGACCTATCGTCGTCCTGCCCGGTCTTCTCATCGTCATGTTCGGTCTTATCGTGGTCGTCGTGTTCGTCCTTGTCGTGGTCGTCGTGTTCGTCCCTGTCGTGGTCGTCTTCACCCTTCTTGTGGTCGTCGGGGTCGTCACCGACGAGTTCGCCTTCGGCGACGGTCGTCGACTCGGCGGAGGCGAACTGGATGTTCTCGTTCTCCTGAATCGTCAGCTGCACCGTGTCGGCGCTGCCGTTGTCCTCGGCCACGGCGAACGCACCCTGCTGCTGGTTGAGGTTCACCTGCATGATCTCCTGGCTCTGCTGGACTTCGGCGTTGGACCACTGCTCGACGTCGTTCAGCTGCTCGTTGCTGCCGTCGTAGTCGAACGAGAGGTGACTGGCCCCTTCGACGGCGTCGCCATCGAGTGTCACCGACGTGGTGTTCGTCAAGACGAGGCTGTCGAAATTGTGTTCGTCCGTGTGCTTTTTCTCGCCTTTCTTGTGCTCGTCGCCATCTCCAATCTCCGCTTCGAAGATGTTCAGCGCATCTGCAGAGGCGATCTGTGCGTTGATGTTCTGCTGGAACGATAGCTGCACGGCCGTCGCCTGGCTGTCGTTGACTGCGATCGCGACGGCTGCGCTCTGGTTGTTGAAGTTCGCCTGTTCGACGCTCTGGATCTGCGTGACGCTGGCTTCGGCGGTCTGCGTGACGTCCGCTTTGTCATCGTGACCCTTCTTCTCCTCCGGGTGGAGTTTCTCCTTGCCATCTTTCGTCAGTAGATCGTTGCCGGCGTCGGTACCGGCCATCGCGACGTTCATCCCGGCCGTTTGCATCAGGATGTTAGCCGCTTCAGCCGTGCCCACCTGTTCGTTCAGGTTGGTCTGGTCGGTCATCTGAATCGCCGTCGCGCTCGAGTTACTTCCGACGGCGATCGCGACTGCACTGTGCTGCTCGTTGACGTTGAGCTGATCGACTACCTGAACCTGCTCGACGGTGGCATCAGCATCCTGGTCGGCATCGATCCCGACGCCGCCATCGTGCTTTTTGTGTTTGGCGTGTCTGTCTTTGTCCTCGTCGAGGTCGGCAGCGAACACGTTCGTCGCGTTCGCTGCACCCTCCTGAAGGTTCAGGTTGGACTGCTGGGAGAGCTGGAACGCAACGGCTTCGCTTCCGTTCTCGGCGAACGCGAGCGCGGTGCTCTGCTGGTTGACGTTCGCCTGCGCGACTTCCTGTCCCTGCTGGACCGTCGCCTCGGCCACCTGACTAACCGAGATCTCTTCACCGTCTCCGTCGCCGATTCCCCAGCCAGTGAAGCGCTGGTCATCGCCGTTGCCGAAGATGAGAGTAACGTCACCGACGTTCTCGAACTCGGCGCTGTAGCGGTCGACCTCCGCGTTCACGGCAGTCGCTTCACCCGTCTGGCTGTTGGCGTTCTGCTGGGTCGCGTCCTGGATCGCTACCGCTTCACCGCCGTCGATCGAAACCGACGCCGCCTGACCCTCCTGGGTCACTTCGACGTTCTCGACGTCCGTGTACTCGACGACGTCGACGTCGTCACCGGGGTTTGCTTGCGTTTCGATATACTCCTCGAGCGTCTGATCGCCGAGATCGGCGCCGAAGACCAGGTAGAGGCCTTCGTCGTTCTCGAGGGCGTGGAACTCGTCGTTGTTGTCTCCTTCGTCCGCGAGCGCCGGTCCGGCTGCGGCAACCAGCGAGAAGGCGAGCATCACCGCGACGAGTGTCGTCATCAGTTGTGATCGTGAGACCGTCCTGTAATTCATGTTTCGCTTGATGTGTTCCGTGAGGTTCTTTTGTTGCTGAGTTTCTGCGATGCAAACCACCATATTTCGAAGACGGTCTTTGTTATCTGTAGGTTGGAAAATCGAATGGAACGACTACCCAGATTCGACGACTAACGTCGAACGCAATGTATCGAACGGCGCGAAAATCCTTCTGGAGCCCACGGCTCGAGTCCGCTCGAGGCCACTCACTGCAGCCGGTTTCTCCGGAACGCGATCGATGCGTTAGGTGCCCCTATCGTCGTTTTAGCGGGCGTTTATGTCGGGTGGAAGAACGGAGTAGTACGATCCTGTTGGTTAGAGACGAGGTCCTGTGCCAGAAGCCGTCCTATGGTGGTTAGAGACGAGGTCCTGTGCCAGAAGCCGTCCTATGGAAATTCACCGACGAGTGGGAGACGCGATGACGATGGTCGGCCTGGTCGAAGAGGAGTTACGGAGAACGTTGCGCACAGAACGCCATCGGTGCTCGAGTTCGTCGGTCACAGAGATTCGAGGCAAAAGCCCACGACGTTAGTTGTGGGAGGAAGCCGACTGAAGAGCGGACCACCGACGAACACTCCACCACGTTGTGGCACCCCCTGCACAGCCGACGAACGCCAGCCAGCCGTCGACGCTCCCGCCGGTCACCACAACTGCCAGGCCACCGAGGAGTGACGCACCGACGAACGCCAGCGTTGGATTCTGCTTCGTCAGCCTCGTCGCCAGGGAAAGGTAGGCGAGCCCGAACGCGACCGATGCGACGACGTCGACGACGTAGTGAACGCCGAGCGCGAGACGCGAGACGCCGACCAGACCGACGGCGAGTGCCGCCAGCTGATATCGTCGACGAGCCGTGAACCGCTGGCCCCAGCGAGCGAGCGCGACCCAGAGAACGGTGGCGGCCATCGTGTGTCCGCTCGGAAAGCCGTCCCCGTCTCGAGGGACGGCCTGCAGCGACGATGGGGGTCGCGGGGCGCCAAACGCCGCCTTCAGAACGAGTGTGAGCGCGAGGCCACCGAGGACGATGGCCAGAACGAACGCCGTCCTGTTCGACAGCAACTGATCGGAACCGTCTCGGACGGACCGCTGTACGTCCACGACTGCGACTACCAGTAACACGCCAACGACGACGAACACGTCACCGAGGAGGGCTATGAGTTCGAAGACCGGGACGGCCCACTCGGGAAGCATCGTTCGGACCAGTTCGGTAACGCCGACGTCTCGGTTCATTGTGTGCTAGACGGGATCGGACGACCACGCTGTACAACAGTCCGACAGTTAACTCTTTCAAACTAGGTAGCGAGGCGGATTCCCCGCCCCACTGTGCGCGGGGCAGTTGACTTCGAGCTGTAAGTGGGTGATACAGGCAGATCGGCGGCTGAAACTGGTATTCACAAATTACAGGGGGAAGCTATTTACCCGGATTTGGAGTGGTCGTAGGCCATGCAAGCTGTCGTCTTATCAGCAGGAAAGGGAACTCGACTCCGTCCGCTTACCGAGGACAAGCCGAAGGTCCTCGTCGAGGTCGATGGACGTCCCATCATCGAGGACGTCTTCGACAATCTGCTCGAGGTCGGTGTCGACGAGCTGATCGTCGTCGTGGGGTATCTAAAGGAACAGATCATCGATCACTACGGAGACGCCTACGAGGGCGTGCCGATCACGTACGCCCATCAGCGTGAACAGCTCGGACTGGCCCACGCTATTTTGCAGGTCGAATCGTTCATCGACGACGATTTTATGCTCATGCTCGGGGACAACGTGTTCCGTGCGAACCTCGCGGACGTCGTCAACCGGCAGCGAGAAGATCGTGCCGATGCGGCCTTCCTCGTCGAACAGGTGCCGTACGACGAGGCATCTCGATACGGCGTGCTGGATACGAACGAGTACGGTGAGATCGTGGAAGTGATGGAGAAGCCAGCCGATCCCCCGTCGAACCTCGTCATGACCGGCTTCTACACGTTCACGCCGGCGATCTTTCACGCGTGTCACCTCATCCAGCAAAGCGATCGCGGGGAGTACGAACTCCCGGACGCGATCGACCTGCTCATCCAGTCCGGTCGCACTATCGATGCGATCCGCATGGAGGGGTGGCGCATCGACGTCGGCTATCCAGCGGACCGGGACCGTGCGGAGCAATTGCTCCGTCAGTCGGAGGGGGCTGTCGAGTCAGCGTCGGAGGCTGCCCGCTCGTCGAACGCTGGAACGGATTGAACACCCATGGTACGTGCACTCGTCACCGGTGGTGCAGGGTTTATCGGCTCTCACATCGCCACCGGGCTCCTCGAGCGGGGCCACGCCGTCACCGTGCTCGACAGTATGGAGCCGTACTACGATCTCCGTATCAAAGAACGCAACATCGAACGCTGTCGAGCGCTCGGTAGCGAGCGATTCGAGTTCGTCGCCGGTTCGGTCACCGACGGTACGCTCGTGGACGACCTCTTTTCGAACCACGACGTGGATATCGTCTACCACCAGGCCGCCCAGGCAGGCGTCCGGACGAGCGTCGAGAATCCGAAGAAACCACACGAGATCAACACGACCGGCCTGCTCACGCTCTTGACTGCTGCCGACGAATACGGCGTCCGTCGATTTATCAATGCGTCGTCGTCATCCGTCTACGGCGACGTGGAATACCTGCCGTACGATGAGGAGCATCAGACCCTTCCCCAGAGCCCCTACGGTGTGACCAAACTCACGGCAGAGCACTACTGTCGCGTCTGGGACGAGCTCTACGACGTCCCCACCGTCAGCCTCCGCTACTTCACCGTGTACGGACCACGAATGCGGCCGAACATGGCGATCACGAACTTCACTTCCAGGTGTCTCAACGGCGCGTCACCCGTTATCTATGGCGACGGCCAACAGACCCGCGACTTCACGTACGTCGACGACGTCATCGAAGCGAATCTCTCGTTACTCGAGCGGTCTGCCGCCGACGGCGAGATAATAAACGTCGGCTCGACGCGAACCATCACGATCGAGGAACTCGCCGAGCACGTCGTCGAAGAAACCGGCGCCGACGTCGGCCTCGAGTACGCCGACCCGAAAGAGGGTGATGCGCGTCACACCCACGCCGATGTCACGAAGGCCCGCGAACTACTCGACTACGAGCCAAGCGTAGGAATTCGAGACGGCGTCTCACAGTTCGTCGACTGGTATCGAGAGAACCGCGAGTGGTACGAACCGCTGGTGATCAGATCTTGATCGAGACAGCCTCCGCGACGAGATGACCGGATTCAGTCGCTCAGAAACCGAACGTGCACAACCCGCACGGAGTGGACACTCCCTGTCGAAGCCGGAGACGGACACGTGCAATCTACTGTACGTGATCAACGATCTCGAGGTCGGCGGGGCGCAGATTGGAATGAGTCGATTACTGGACGGACTGGACGAGGACCGATACGACGTGACCATCGTAACGATCAACGGCTACGACGAGACGTTCGTCGATCGCCACGTTCCGCATACCGAATCGATACTCGACTGCAAACAGTTCACCAGCCCACGTGACGTGTTTCGGCTCGTTTCGGCAGTAGCTGACGCTGACGTAATCGTTGGGTCACTCTTTCACTCCACGCTCGCTGCTCGACTCGCTGGTGTCGTTAACCGAACCGCCGTCGTGGTCACGTGGCAACACAACGAACGATTCAAGTCCACGAGGCGAAGGCGGCTGTTCAGCACTACGTATTCGATGAGCGACGTCGTGCTTGCGGATTCGAAAGCCGTCGCAGCGATGCTTCGCGATGAGTTCGGACTGGCGAACGGATGCGTCGAAACAGTTCCGATCGCTGGCATACCGCTACGCGAGTTCGAGCGTCGGGAACACGCCCCCACCGACCCGGTAGTCGTTGGAAGCGTTGGAGTTCTTTCGGACCAGAAGAACTTCCGGACGCTTCTCACAATTGCGGACGAACTCCGAGAGGACGGAATCACGTTTCAAATCGCCGGCGAAGGGCCAGCCTACAGGGAGCTTGCGTCTCGAATCGAATCAGCGAGTATCGAAAACGTCGAATTACTCGGATACGTACAGGACTTGCCACAGTTCCTGAACTCGATCGACATTTACATCCAGCCATCGTGGTACGAGGGACTCTGCATCACCGTCGTCGAGGCGATGGCAGCAGCCCTCCCCGTCGTCGGCAGTTCTGTCGGTGGAATCGAGCACACTGTGTCCGAAGGTGAGTGTGGGCACCTACACAGCCCAGACGACGTCGAGGGGTTTTGTCGTTCCATTCGAAAGCTGGCCGCAGATCCGGCGAAACGACAGCAACTCGGCGACCGTGGGCGAACGTTCGTCGAACAGAACTACACACAGGAAGTCCTCGTAGAGGAATTCGAGCGCGCTATCCAGGAGGGATCGACGTGAGAGCGAGCGCACCGACGTCGTGGCCCGCGTCGGAGGATAGGGTCGAATTCCCGGTGGTGTGATGCTCGTCGCCGCGATCGCCTCGGCCTGTCTCCTCCTGGGTCTCGTCCTGTTCGTCTACGAGGACTCGTTCTACCGGCGAGTCGCGCCGATCGCCTTCCTGATTCACCTCGCTTTCGGACTGGTCGTCGTTCCGGCCCTCCCGTACGTCTGGGACGTCGGCTACTTCCACACGACGGCCGTCGACCTCCTCGAGGGGGCCGATCCCGACGCCTCCGACACGGTCATCGCGTTTGCCACGTTTCAGGCATTCCTGTACCTGGTTTTCGAACCGTCTGTCTCCGTACTCGCCGTCTTCAACGCCCTCTTCGCCGTCCTGGTCCCGATTCCCGCGAGTTACGTCGCGCGCCGGCTCTACCCGTCGACGACCTCGACCGACGGCATCACACTCCTCGTCCTCTTCCTGCCGTTGCCGGCGTTTTTCACTTCGGTCCCGATGCGGGACGCGTTCGTGCTCCTGGTGGCGTTCGTCTCGCTCGCGCTCCTCGTTCGGGGGCTCCTCGATCAGTCGATCCGGTCACTGACGCTCGCAGTTCCGTTGCTCGGTGTTCTCTACCTGACCCGCGTCGAACTCGCGCTATTGTTCGTCCTCGGAGCCGTTGCCGGCGCCGGTACCTGGGTGGTGCTCGAGTCGACCGACCGTGAAATCTCGACGACCACCGTCGTTGGACTCGTGCTTCCGGTGTTGGTCCTGGGACCCGCGCTCTTCTCCCGGTACTTCCCGCTCGGGTCGGTGAATTACCAGCGACGAATCCGAATGAGTGGGGGAGCGGTGTACCTCGAGGGACTCACCTACGAATCCTGGATCGACGTGGTGCTCTCGGGGCCGGCGACCTCGATCTACTTCCAGTTCGCCCCGTTCCCGCTCCACGTCGACTCGCTCTTTCACTTCGCGGCGGCCGCGTACACGCCGATCGTGATCGTGCTCGCTGTCAGTGCCGTTCGTTCGCTTCGACGAGGCAATCTGGCGTACCCTGTCGCGACAATGCTCGTCGTCGTTTACCTCGCGGGCGTGGCAGGCTACGGCCTCGTGAACAGCAACTTTGGAACGACGGTTAGACATCGGATGTTCTTCGACTTTCTGCTCGTCGTCCTCGCCGCGCCGGTCGTCGAGCGGTGGGAGCGGTCAGTCAGCGAGCGGATCGGTGAGTGGCCACGTGAGCACGACGACGAGGACGAACAGGGCGGCGAAGCTCGCAAACTGTACGCTCGCCGCCAAATCGGAACGGAGGACGAAAACAACGCTCACCACGACGGCAACTAGGGCGAGCAATTGTATCAGGAGGATCGTTCGGCCCATCGTCTCGGGCGGTTCATCGACCCATGGTAAGTAGATTTCTCACGGTTAGCGACTGGTAGTCTCACCGAGTATCCCAGCGAATGCGTCGGGAGCCAGCACCGTCGTCCGGCAACGCACGTCGTCGGCTACGGAGTGTTGTAGAGTCGAGCGGCTATAGTGCTCGTTGAAACGATTTACACCCGGTCACAGCCGAGCGGCCAGCCTCGGCCTCGTTGGTGAGGCTGGCCGCCAACGGTCGTGACCGGGTGTGCAATGACTTTCAACGGTTACTATATCTCAGTACGTGGGTCGATTTCTCGCCCGCTCGAGTGCGCGTTTTATTCGGGTAGCCAGTCTGAATCCGGGCGGCCCGAACAGTGCGAACACGTACGAAACCACCCCTCGAAGCGTCGGTTCGTATCGAAGTGCCTCTCGCAGTTCCCGTCGTCCCATTGCCGTATTCCCGCTCTGAGCGTACGCGATGCCGGCTTCGCGGTGAAGCGCCGCCCACGCGGCATTGTAGACGCCGTGGGTTCGTAACTCGGAGTGATACCGGTTTAGGAGTCGCTCGCCGTAGGCTTTCTGCGTGGTGACGTCTGTGGACATCCCGCCCCGATGGGTGAGTCGCGTCACGAGCGGGGCCGGAACGCAGCCGATCTCGTACGCTCGAGCGATCCGAAGGTAGAAGTCCCAGTCTTCCTGATGACGAAGCTCCTCGTCGAATCCGCCGACGGCCTCGAAAGCCTCGGCGGTCACCATCGCTCTCGAGGGGCTTCCGATCACGTTGTGTACCAGCAGGTCACGGTACGCGTCGCCGTCGACCGACGGCCGTGCAGTGTGGACGTGTTCGCCTGACTCCGTTCTCGAGACGCGCCCCGTGTACGAGAGACCAATCTCGTGATCGCTGGCTGTGAACTGCGCCACCTGGCGCTCGATTTTCTCGGGGTGCCAGCGGTCGTCGTCGTCGAGGAACGCGAGAAACGTGGCGTCGGTCACCGTTGCAGCCTGATTTCGCGCCGCGGGAAGTCCCTGTGGCTCGTCGTTTCGAAAGTACGTGATCCGATCGTCACCGTACTCCTCCCGGTATCGATCGACGACCGATGGCGTCCGATCCGTACTCCCACCGTCGACGACGA
Source organism: Natronobeatus ordinarius (assembly GCF_024362485.1). Taxonomy (NCBI): domain Archaea; kingdom Methanobacteriati; phylum Methanobacteriota; class Halobacteria; order Halobacteriales; family Natrialbaceae; genus Natronobeatus; species Natronobeatus ordinarius. The sequence goes on from NZ_CP101456.1 coordinate 1,982,977, forward strand.
TGGCCTCGAGTGGCCGGTAGGTCTGTGCGAACACGCTCGCCAGGGCTGCGTCCAGGCGCTTGGCTCGGTTCATCGTCGGAACGATAGCAGCGACGGATGGTGCGTCGGTCATCGGGGAGGCTCGTCGTGGAGCGCCGTTCGTTCGAATCGGTATTACGTTTTTGCAGCCTACGGCATCGTCGACCGACAGCCCAACTGGTCTGTGCCGCTGCTAAGCCGCTGCTACCGGCGCGTAACGGGGCAACGTTGATACGGCAGCCTCTCGAACCGGCCGGCGACCCAGTACGTACCATGGACCTCGAGAGGAACGGCGACGAGTCGGTCGCGATCGGTGTGAAGGTGTTCGACCGGACCGACCGGTTGCGCGCACTCTTCGAATCGATTCCGGCAGGCGAGTTTTCGACCGTCTACATCGCCGACGACGGACCTCCCGCCGGGAAAGCACAACGGCGAACGCAGCTGTACGACGGCGAGTACCCGTTCGACCTCGAGGTGCTCGGTCTCGAGTACGATACCGGTCTTGGCTACGGTCGCCACAGAATTGTCGAGGCGTCCGACGAAGAGTACCTGCTGATGCTGGACTCCGACAATCACGTTCCGAACAACGTCTCGGTACTCCTCGAGCTGATGAACCATCGATCGGATCTCGGTGCCGTGTCTGGCTGTTTAGCCGAGCCCACGGAACACCGTATCACGATGATGGGTGCCGACTTCGGTGAACGAGACGGGACGCTCCTCCTGAGCCCGTACCTTCACGAAAAGGAAGTCGAGTTCGTTGAAGGCTACCCGCTGCTCGAGTTCGATCTGATCGCGAACGTGGGCCTCTTTCGCCGCGAGTGTCTGGAGGATTACTCGTGGGACCCAAACTCGATACAACCGTTTGACCACGAAGACTTCTTTATCGCGCACTGGAAGCAAACTGATTGGTCATTTGCTTCCTGTCCCCAGGTCGTTATCCCGCACTATCCCGGTGGTGACAATGCGTACCTCTCTCGACGATGGCGAGATCGAGACGAAGCGGAGCAGTATTTTCTCCAGAAGTGGAACTATGATGCGTTCAAAGCGGACCGGTATTCCTGGCTTGAAGGTGGAAGACCGAACTCCGTCACCGACCGAGCGAAGCAGATTTATTTCCAAGATGGCGTGCTCGCTCTGGCACGCCGATCGCTTTCGTTCATCAAGCGACTCTCTGGGTAAGCACACTGGTGAGCCCCGGTTGATTCGGGCGATGATGCCCGATCCGTTCGCTGCTATAGTAAAAATTAGAAATAATTGCTCACTTTTGGTATAGAGATCTGGTCAAGAGCTGTATCAATCGCCGTTGTAAGATCGTCGAGTGACTCAAAGAAACGGTTGCTGAGAGCGGCTTGGAGTTGTCTCCAGCACTCCTCGACAGGATTGAGCTCTGGCGAGTACGCCGGTAACGTGACGAAGTCGAGGTCGTCACGGGCCGCCAGGTCCGTGACGGCCGACGCCTGGAAATACGACGCTCCATCCAGCACGATGAGCAAATCATCTGCAAATTCTTCGCATAATGCAAGAATGAAATGTTTGGCGTGTTCGGCGGTTACGTACTCTTCGAATCGAGCGAAAAAGCGATCACCGTCTTCGGTGATCGCGCCCAACAGGCACGTCCAGTCGCGTTGGCCGGATAATTCGACGGCCGGCCGCGTGCCGCGAGGAAACCACGCGGCACGCGGCTCGACTTGCACGGATTTCTTGGTCTGATCGATACAGACTACTGTGGCGTCCATCTCCCGCCGCTTTTTTTGAACTCTTCGCGGAAGGTTTCTTGCTCGTCAGCATCAGATTCGGCGGCTGTACGGCGTGGTTTTTGATAGCTCAATCCCGCTTCTTTGAGTAACCGCCGGCAGCTCGGGATTGAGTACTCGACATCGTAGGTTTCCTCAAGATATTGCTGGACGAGCGCCGGCGTCCACGCCGGCGCGTCGATCCCGACTTCCTTGGGAGGTTCGTGAACGGTTTGTTCGAATTCTTCCTGCTGTGTTTCTGAGAGCTTCCGGTTTCTTCCGGAGCGGTGAGCATCAGAAACGGCTTGCTCAAACGGTTCGTCCGTATCGAGTCGCATGAGCCAGCTGTAGATCGTTCTTCGACCGGTGTCGTGCCACTCTGCAAGTTCGGTCTGCGTAACGCCGTTTTTGTACGCGATCGCCGCTAGTAACCGCTGTGTCGGCTTGTTCTCCTCAACCCTGTCGAGAGCGTCTTGGAGTTCTTCGACGGAGATCTCGTCGAGATGGTCCATTGACTACAGTAACAATATCTGGGCGGAAAATTCTAACGGTTACTATAGCTGGCTTGATTGTTTCCGACGCTGGAGCCAGGTTTGTTCTGCTGACTGTTGGAGGTGTAGTGGGGAGTAGGAGTTACAATTCCGGACCGTCTCCTGAAAACGACAATAACTTTCACCTTCGGTGGTGACGACACTCCGCTCTATGCTCCGCCGTACCGCCCGTTCGGTTCTCAAAGCCGGAAACACTCGAGTCGACTTCGCTCGGAGATTCCCGGACGAACACGACGTGGTGCTTCATTATCACGCGGTCGGCGGCGTTGGCTGGGATAGCATTCCACCGGCGTGGTTTCGGTCCCACCTCGAGTGGCTGACGAGGCAGTACCGGATCGTCGACTTGCCGGAGATCCTCACTCCCGCTTCCGAAAAACGGATCGTGTTGACGTTCGACGACGGTCTGCAGTGTTTTTACGACACAGTGCTTCCACTCGTTCGCGAATACGGGATTCCCGTTACCGTCTACGTGATCGGAGACGCCATACGGGACCGAGAGCCGGATTACATGCCTGTTAAATGTGAGTTCATGACGCGAGTGCAACTCGACGAGCTCGTCGACGAGCCACTCGTGACGATTGGCAACCACACACGGACCCACGCTCGGTTACCGGCGCTCGATCGATACGCCATTGAAGCGGAAGTAAACGGCGGAAAAGAGATAATCGACGCCGAACTCGGTATCGACGTCGATCGGTTCTGCTATCCACACGGGGAATCCGATCCCAGGGCTGTCGACGTGGTCAGTGACCGACACGAGACCGCGGTCGTCGGTGGTGACGCCACACCCAAGACGGTTGCCGATCCCTACCTCGTTCCCAGAACGAGCGGGGCGGTTCCGCCGAGTGAACTTCGCTGGCACGTCCCAGACTTTCCGAAGTGCTGGCCAATTCGGTCTCCCGGCTAAGGACAGACACCGTGCGTGGTCGCCCACCACCGCGCTGTCGCCCGTCCAATTCCCAGATCGCGCGTTATCGAACGGGACACAGTCACGAGTACGTAGAATAGTTTAATGGGTACCCGAGATGGGAATTGAGGCAGAACGCGTATGGATCTCTCTAAAGCCATCGTCTCGATCTCAGAAGAGTTCAAAGCGAAGTCATACGAGGCGAGCAACCACCTCCCGAAGTCGGTCAGGAGCCCAGCGGGACGGCACGTGCGACCGGCTATTGCAACGGCTTATCGGTCCGTCGTCGACCGCCTAGTACCGTCGACGTGGGAGATCACGACGAACGGGCTCACGATGCGGTTTCGGATTTCGAATATTGACGAATACCGACAGTTCAAACGGTTTCCCGAGAAGGACACGTCCTTTCCGTTACCAGGAGACCTTCTCAATCAACTCCGATCCGACGACGTCTTCTGGGATATCGGAGCGAACGTCGGGGTCTACACCTGTTTCGCGGCCGCGGCGTTGCCACCTGGCCAGGTCGTTAGTATCGAACCGAACCCCAACAACGCCGCCCGGATCACCGAAAACCTGCGACTCAACGGATTGACGGCGGATGTCCACCAGCGTGCGCTAATGGAGGAACCCGGAGAGCTGACCCTCGAGATAACGGACCACGTGGACGCTGGTGCGTACGGACGAATCACCGAAGACCCGTCGTCGGGAATCACCGTGCAAGGAACGAGCGGTGATCGCCTCGTGGACGCTGGCGTCCCCGCCCCGACTGTCATCAAGATCGACGTCCAGGGAGCAGAATTCGAGGCCCTGCGCGGCATGGAAAACCTTCTCTCGAGTCCTGACTGTCGGCTCGTTTACGCGGATATCATCACAGCTGACTCGGGTGGCTACTACAAGGGCAAGTCGAACGGGGATGCGGAACGGGAATGGCTTGAGGACAGAGGGTTCGAGGTCGAGCGACTGTACGAGTGGGAAGACGGCCATTTCATCCGTGCACAACGGCCCGAGGAAGGATCGCGAGACGGTGAACGCGACGCGCTCGAACCCTCGGTCTCGTGACGACCGGCAATACGAGTCGGTTAACTATGAGTAACTGAAGTGGTGGCCACTCCCATGGTCGACGTCAGCGTCATTACGAACACCTACAATGACGGCCAATACCTCTCCAGGGCGATCCACAGCGTGGCGTGTCAAACGTACGGCAACCTCGAGCACCTCATCGTGGACGACGGTTCGACCGACGACACACAGGCAATCCTCGGCCTGTACGACTACGATCACCTGCGTATTATCCGGAAGCCGGAGAACGAGGGATTGGCCAGGGCACGGAACACTGGACTCGAGTACGCAGACGGGGCCTACGTCGTCTACCTGGACGCCGACGACGAACTTCTCCCGCAGGCAATCGAAACGCTCGTAACCCTAATTGAGGCTACCGAGGCGATTGCAGTGTGTCCATCGTACTTTCATATCTGGGACGACGGGACAACCGGCGTCCAGTCATCACCCAATAGACAATTAACGGATGGCGATTTTGAAAACCATGGCATGTCCGCCATTGGTGGGTTTGGCGGGACGATGATAGAACAACGAGCGCTGGATGAGATTGGGGGGTTTGATACGCAATTCAACCACACTGTTGATTTTGATCTCTGTCTCCGACTCATTACCCACGGACCGATGTATGGGACGGACGAGATACTCTACACTTACTACCGAGGACATGAGAGTCAGATGTCCTCACAAGATCATCTGGCAGACCGGAAGTTATTTTTGGACCGACATAACTCGAGAATGTCACGGTATTATCGTTCAAACTGTTACTATGGGCTGGCTTTGGACCATGGGGATAATGGAGACGTTCCCAGTGCAAAACAAAATCTCTTGAAGGCTATTGTTGCCTATCCAGCTAGGATACAGTACTACTACTATTTGCTGGCGATATACTTGGGGGGATATGATGTGGCGCGACATCTCCACAATACGATCAGAGACAGAGTCGCTACCGGCTGAGCCTGGTTACTGAGATGCTAGACGCCAACTAATTAACTTTCCGACAGTCGTCCATACGACGATGACTAATAATGTTTGACAATTTCAGAATTGAAAACGTTGTAGCCAAATTATGCCCCCAAGCAAATAGCTTTGATGATTAGTGCTATGGAACGTGATTCTGTTGCTATCGGCCCACTCACAGTATCATTCTCTGACGACCCGTTCTGCCGTAATATACTGGATACAATGTACGGTGAACTACCGCGGTCGTCGTCTAAACCCGACATAAGAATCACGGGACATGATTGGCGGACAACCGAGTTACCCCAGAACGAGACGATACAGGCAAGCCAGAAAATTTCGGTTTGCGGTGACGTGCATTATGTCAATGAGGTCCGGTCGTATGGGCTGCCCAAGTCACTCGTGGTCGATAGAATCGGCCAGCGTGGATACGCGTTTGAGATTGAAGGTTGGGAAACCGACAGCTTGAATATCGACGTATATTACGACGGTAAACTATATAATTCTGGACTGTATCCGCTTCGCTATCTTCTCAAACTCAAGAATCGATTCTTCGCCGAGTATCAAACCGGTCTCGCGAAGCATTTCGTTCGGTCCGTGTTCGAACCACTATGGCTAGCCTGGATGAGCAAGAAGGGGTTCGCGTTTTTGCATGCTGCGTCAGTTTCGGTGAACGGGCGTGGTGTGGCCCTCACGGGTTGGGGTGGAACTGGAAAGACATCGACGACAATCAGATGGATTCAGCAGTCTGACGACATTTCGTTTCTCAGTGACGATTTGGCGATAATCTCTGGCCAGGGAAAAATATACCCCTATTATCGATCAATCGTGATCTATTCATATAACACTGATAATAGTATATTGTCCAAATCGGTGTTTCTCGACGGGGTGGCTGATCAATTGCAGTGGAACTGGCGAGAGAGGCGCTACGACGGAATGGGGGTGGGGCGCAGAGTCCCTCCGGAAGAACTATTCGATGATCAGCTAGGATTGGGAGGTCCACCGGAATTAGACGTGGCTGTGTATCTTAGCAGGGAAGAACGAGAGCGGTTTACTCATGAGTATTTATCAGCTGAAGAGTTGGCGCAACGGTCAACGGCAGTAATCCTATTCGAACTCGATTGGCTACTAGAATATAGCGCGACGGTCTGTTCGGCTGGTTCTATAGCGATCTGTCCGCAGGACATTGTCAACGATATTGGAAATACATATCGGAAATGCTTTAGAGATGTGAAGACTATATTGTTGCGAACTCCGACAAGTGCTGGTCCAGAAGAGTTGACAGACTATCTCGAAGCGGAAATATTGGAGTGATACCAAGTTGACGGCTGTATACCTGCGGCTTCCACTGGTCTCCCGTCACCCGAACCGATCCATCGGCTATTGAATTCAGTCGATCACGTCCTGTAGATCGGGATGGCAGGCGTACGATTGAAGCGAAGGGTTCAGTTCGCAGACATCGTCGACCGCGTCGAATTTATCACGGATTCGCTGCCACTCATGGTGTCTACACAATACATTGGCCGGGATTGAGTCAATACCGAGGATTCTTGCAATAGTAAACCGATGAGTGCCGTCGTTCAAGTAGATTTCACCGTCTCTCCCAATGACTACGAGGGGTTCGAGACGGGTCCAAAACCACCACGTTGTCTTTCTCTTGTCACACTTCGGAACATTGTGATATCCCTTGAAATTAGGACGGTATCCTTCGTCTCGGATCGTGGTAAACAGATTATCCACGTAGTGACACCGAATCTCTCGATAGTCCTCTATATCGGTATATCCCGCTATTGACCCGTCTGTTTCGATTGTCTCTTTTGCTTGCTCGTAGTATATAGTATCCTCCCATTCACGCCCTTCTTCGAACCGTTGTCGCAACCCAGTATATATCCGTAAATCGTCCAGAGGTTTGCAGTTTTTTCGGCGATCCCAGGTGCCGCCCTTGATTCGTCCGAGACCCCACAACCACCCACTCCCACGGTTCCAGTGATCAATAGATGATGGGTTAATCCAGATCGGCTTGTACGGTTGAGCGGGAGCATCGTACCGAATTCGTTGATATCGATACCGAATTTCTGTTATCAGTGAAAGCGACCTCGTTCCCTGAAACAGTCCCCGTTGCCGTATTTCTTCTCGAGTCCTATACATAAAATATGTCTTGACCGACCACAACAGCGACACGAGTCCATCGGATCGATATCTTCTGAGGGCCTTATGAAAAAGGTGGAGAGCTGCACTCATAGTTCCCAACATGAGTATGAGTCCAGTACCCGTAAAACACTCTAAACTATATTGATATATTTTCTATCTAATCTAAAATTTAAGATTTGTCTTGGAAAGACCGTCTGTATCTGGTTCGGACCCGTGGCTAAATTGCTTCGCCTATCTATATTCATCTAGAAACGCCATCTACCAATATATCAGTATAACTTATAAGTGAGAAAAATGGTATCGATGAAGGGAATATATGCCTGTCCGACTAATACAATCAACTACTATATATTTTCTCCAACAGACAGAACACAGTATAATTCGTATTATTTGACTAACTGCATTACAGCTATAGTCCGGGTTGTGGATGCGGAGGTCATGAGGGCGGCTGTCACAGGTGGGGCCGGCTTTATCGGCTCACACCTCGCCGAACGGCTGGTCGAACGAGGTGACTCTGTCACGGTCGTCGACGACCTCTCGAGCGGCAAGCGCGAGTGGGTACCATCGGAAGCTACGTTCGTCGAAGGCGACCTGCTCGAGCGAGAACTCCTCGAGTCGGCCATCCACCCGGAGCTGGACGTCGTGTTCCACCTCGCCTCTCGGAAAGCCGTGAACGACGACCAACCGCACAGCCAGTTTCGTGAGAATACTCTCATGACGTCGTCGCTCCTGCAGGCGATGCGATCCCACGGCGTCGACACCCTCGTGTTCACCTCGTCGTCGACTGTCTACGGCGAGGCGCCGCGGCCGACGCCGGAGGATTACGCGCCGCTCGAGCCGATCAGCGCCTACGGGGCGAGCAAGCTCGCCTGCGAAGGGTTGCTGGCGACCGCAGCCCACTCACACGGAATGACGGTCCGGAACGTTCGCTTCGCAAACATCGTTGGTCCGCGACTTCGCGGTGCAGTCGTCCCCGATTTCATCGAGAAGCTCCAGGCAGATCCGGAGACGCTGACGATTCTCGGAAACGGCCGCCAGGAGAAGTCCTACATGCACGTCGACGACTGCATCGACGCGATGCTCCACGTTCTCGAGGAGACCACCGGTCCGATGACGTCTGTTAACCTCGGCACGCGAACGACGACGTCCGTGAATCGGATTGCAGACATCGTCGCCGACGAGATAGGTGTCGATCCGGCATACGAGTATACCGGCGGCGAACGCGGCTGGACGGGCGACATCCCGAAGATGCGACTCTCGATCGAGAAACTGGCCGCGCTTGGATGGGAGCCATCGACCGAGAGCGACGCGGCCGTTCGCCAGGCTACTCGAGAGTTGCTGTCGGAACCCAGCATCGGCTGACGAAGGCGGTAGCCGTCTGCGGTGTAGCCGCCGCGAACTTTTATATCGTGAAGCGAAACCGGTCACTCGTGGGAGCGCTCTACGGAGAACGGTATCGACGGCTCGATCCGATATCCGCGACATTCAAACTGTCCAGACGCGTCGCTCTGGATCGATCCGGCTGTGGTGGCGCCACGTACAGACTCTCTTCGAGGTCAGCAGACTGTCTCTTCAAGACCGTAACCACAGCTACCAGAGCGTACCACCAACTCGTCTCCTCACGAAACTGTGCGGGATACTCCGATGAGAATCCTTTCAAGCTCATCCCCGTCGATCCGTCGGAGATTACCCATGCATCGCCAGGGACAGACCGCGAGTTCGGCTCTGTCGTCGGCGGTGACTGGGATCGATCCACGACCCCGCTGAGCGACAGGCCGCAGTACGTGTTGCTGGAAATGCGGTACGTCGATGGGCTGGCGTGGAGATCCAACGGGATCCAGCGGGTGATCGACCAACAGTTCGAGGACGGACACTACTCGGGATGGGAGCGAGACGAGTTCGTCAGTTCTCTCGAGGAAGTCGACGAGTTGTACGCGAACCTCAGGCGAAACGGCTACCTCACTCAGTACGAACTGCTCGAACGAGGGTACGACGTCTTCGGCGAGAACAACGATGCCGTCCACCCGTATTTCAACGAGGTGGTCGTCGACATTGGCCGTGACGGACAACTGCTCTGGCGAACCAGAGGACAACATCGATTGTTTCTGGCGAGAGCCCTGGAGATCGATACGATCCCGGCACTGGTCTGGACGAGACACAATGAGTGGGAACGGACTCGCGAGCAGCGTGTCGATTCCCTTGACCATCCCGACCTGGTCGAACCGTACGGGAATATAACTGGCTGACGTGAATCTTGCTCCCTCTAGTGATGGGAGTGAGCCGAAAGTTTTAGTTCGACTAACTAGTAAAAGGTGGTGACTTTATTCATCTCCCGTCTCCATTACGTATCCAGTCCTATGTCTAGAAGATCTGGATGGTTCGCGTACGAGGTATTGTGAGGTGAAGTAGATCTCACACTATCCTCTCGGTGTTGCATCCACTTCCTGTGCCGAACGTATACGCCAACGGGAAGCGTATCGATACCCAATATTTTAGCGATTGCGAGCCTGTTTCTACCGTTAACAAAGAGAAGCGTTCCATCACGACCGACATCTACATTTATTTCCTTCGCAGCGACAGGGTAATTTCCTAATTCAGCTTGAGTTCTGTAGCCTTCTTCTGTTATTTTATCGAATAATAGGTCGATTTCTTTACATCGTAGTTTGAGACCTGACCGCGTAGAAACTCCTTTCGTCACTAACTGTTCTGCATTGATGAAATCAACACAATGTTGAAACCACTCTGTCTCTTCCCACGGAGTGTTATTCTGGAAATGATCTTTAAGTGAATTGTAAAAGATACTTTCGGTAAAACGCTCCGCACCACTACGATAGAGTTTGTATCGTGACTCGTATACTGGGTCGATATCTTCAGGACCACTTTTATCCCAGTCTCCCCCCATAACTGTCCCTAGCCTGGCATCATTTCCGTAATATGGTGGGAAATTTCGGCCGGAAAAGTGCTGGATATCCTCTGTTTTCACCAGAAGTGTCTCAAATGGATCCGGTGGGTTGCTGTAATTTTCGAGATCAGTTGGAAGTGGATATTTTCTTCGGGCATACCACCTCCGATAACTATTCGGCACTATCTGCTTCATCGAAAATCGAAAAACCCCTTTGATAAAGTCAGATACACCCTCTCGTTTTAGGGTGTACACTCCTTTCGAAATGATTCGGTAAGTCATACATTCTCACCCCTTATTGACCGTGCAAATTCCATGACGAGAAGTGTATCACGCTATTTGCTGAGAGGATTATTTATCCTGACTGTAACGAATACAGCGAGGAGTACGTATCGGCGTTCGATAACAACTCCTCGTGAGGACCGGCTTCGACGATTCGGCCATCTTCCATCGTGTAGATTCGATCTGCGTTCGTCACCGTCGAGAGCCGGTGTGCGATCACCAACATCGCGTAGTCCCGTTCCATCGACTCGATTCCACTGTGTACCTGCTGCTCGAGCGCGGTATCCAGATCGCTCGTCGCTTCGTCCAGAATCAGCAGGTCTGCGTCTTTCAGTAACGCTCGAGCGATCGCGACCCGCTGGCGTTGGCCACCGGACAGCTTCACGCCTTGATCGCCGAGGACGGTATCGTACCCGTCCGGCAGGTCCTCGAGGAACTCGGTCACCTGTGCGATCTCACAGGCCGCTTCGATCTCCGCCTGGGTCGCACCCCGGTTCCCGGCCGTGACGTTTCGCCGAAGCGTTTCGTTGAATACGTGTGGGTCTTGCCTGACGACTGCCACTCGAGAGCGCCACTCCTGTATGTCAGTGTCGTCGATCGGGACGCCGTCGGCACGAATCTCACCGCGATCGGGTTCGTACAGCCTCGCGAGCAGCGAGGCGATCGTCGACTTCCCTGCGCCCGAAGGGCCGACGAACGCGACGAACTCCTCGCGGGTGAACTCGAACGAGACGTCACGCAGCACCGACTCGTCGCTCGAGTCGTAGCTGAATCGAACGTCGTCGAACTCAATCCGGTCGACCGGCTTCGGAACCGGCCTCGATCCGTCCGTTGGCTCGCGGTTCTGTTCGAGTTCCTCGAGGAACTCCTGGGTTCGAACGAGATGTGGGAGTTGACTTTCGAATCGATAAACGTACTTATTCAAGCTACTGACCTTCGGTCCGAGCTGGTACATCGCGAACAGGAAGACTCCCAGTTCGGCGAGCGTCATCGAGGACAACGTCAATCCGGCGTAGATCAACCCGAAGACGGCTACTGCCGTCATGAGTTGGTAGAAGTTCGTGATGGCTGCGTCGTTCCGTTCGATCCTGATCGAGTTTCGTTCGAACTGCTCGATCGATTTCGAGAACCCCGACCGGAGTTCGTCGATCATCCCGAATATTTTGACTTCTCTGACGCCCTGGGTTCCCGCCTGGGCCTGGCTCTGGATTCCCTCTTTTGCATTCGCAACCTTATCGCCGAGCGAATAGCCGGTGTCGAGGACGTGCCTGAACAGCACGGTTATCCCGCCGAGAAAGACCGCCGTGAGAACCGTCAATAGTGGCGAAATGAGCAACGCAATAGTGAGATACATCGCGGCGAGCAATCCCTGTTCGACACAGCGCAATGCGTACTTGATGACGCTTCCTGCGTACTCTGCTTGCGTGACGATCGCGTTGAGGATATCGTCTGACCCCTCCCGATCGTAGTACGAGACATCTGCCTCGATCGCGTGATTGAACGCTTCTTCCTGTAGATAGCGGACGTATTTCGTGACGATCGCTGCACTGAGCCAGTTGACCAGAAACGAGGTCGTAAATCGGACGGTCATCACGGCCGTGACGCCAGCGATCAGGTAGCCGAGCGTGAACGGGATTCCTACCGTCTCGTACAGCATGAGGAAGACCTCGAGGAAGGCGTCGCCGTTCTCGGCCGACTGTTCGCCCTGGGCGACCTCGAGAATCGGCATGATGAACCCGAGGCCGATCCCCTCGAGAAATGCCGCAACGACGCTCAGCACGACGATTGCGACGGCTAACGGAGGGTGGAATTTCGCAACCCGGTATAACGCCTGTCCTTTCTTGCGCCAGGCGATATCGTCCGTCGTATCAGTGGGAGACATTGTAGCACAGCAGTGTCGAAGAGTGGTTCTCCCGTCTGTATCAGCAGTCTCCATAAAATCTCGTCGGTCGTTTTAGCGGAGAAACCAACAGCTAACCCTCGTTTCGACATCGCCCGCGTGTGTACGCAAGTCGCCTCAGTTCAGCGCTCCAAACCGGTTTCGACAGTGATATTGCCACTTGAGGAACCCTCCGCCGCTTACAAGCGACAATTTCCACGACACCTGTTGGTACGAACGATATTCGGCTGGCGAACGACTTCTGGAGGCGGTTCAGTTACGCGCCAGCCCAGACTTCGTCGCGGAGCCGGAGCCGAGCCGGAGCCGTTCGCGTTCTCGGCGATAGCGGCTTGCTGCTCGTTGACGTTCTCCTGGGAGATGAACTGGACCTGCTCGAGTTGCGCACCCGCGTGCTGCTCGAGGTCGTTCGCCTGCTGAGCGTCGCAGTCGTAGGAGATCCTCTCGAGTCGGCCGGTCACCTGAGGTGGACGTCGTCTTTCACCTCGCCTCTCGAACAGCCGTCAACGACGACCGCCCGCACAGCCAGTTTCGTGAGAACGCGCTCATGACGTCGTCGGCCGTCTACGGCGAGGCGCCGCGACCGACGCCAGGAGACGACGCGCTGCTCGAGGCGGTCTGCGCGTATAGGACGGGTAAACTCGCGTCCCTCACGAACGACATATTTTCCGCCGGTTTCGCCGCGAACGAGCTGTTCTCCGAGTTCGACAGGGGTCGATAATGAAGTACTGAACTCGTCTTTCAAGCGTGTAGGTAGAGGAAAACAATAACTGCCTGTCGACAATGGCTCGCGAAAGGTGCACCCACAGCAGACTATACCGGGTCGTCCGACGTCAGACCGGTCACTGACCCGGACGTAGCGTTCTCCGGGGGTGAAATGATCACGCTGTACACAGAGAGGGGAGGATGGTCGAGGAACAGGATCCCACAACAGTCGCTGATGCGACAACAGCATTCCACGAGGAGTACGACGACGGAGTGCATATACTCGAGACACTCCTCACGATCGACTCCGAACACGACACGTGGACCTTCGACGAGCTACCGCTCGGTTCGGGAACGTTCGGCGAACTCGTCTCACGCGGAATCGTCACGAAGGTCGACGGCGAGTACCGCGTCTCGAGCCGAGAAGGCGTTCGAGCCGGGATCGAAGGTAGGCCAGTTTCAGTCGAAAACGATCGGAACACCGGACTCGATTTCGCGGTCCCGACCGACCTCGATCGACGCGCCGCTGCTGCGCTAGCCGCCGCGCTCGGCGTGCTGTTTGCGACGCGAACGCTAATTTATTCGTCAGTGATTCGCGGCGAGCATGTCGTCTCACCGTCGAACGATCCGTACCACTACCGGTACTGGCTGGAGGAACTCCTCGCAGAGAGCGACGGGATCGTGATAACCGATATGCCGGAGAGGGCGGCCGAGACGAGGCCGCTGACTCACGCCGCGAACTGGCTGTTCGCCACGTTGCTCGGCGGGGATCAGTGGGCAGCGGACATGGTCGCCGCGTGGTTCCCCGTCGTCGCGACGCTCGCGCTCGGCGTCGTCGTCTACTGGCTCGCCGTGATCGTCAGCGACGACGCTCGTGTCGGGGTCGTGGCGGTCGTCCTACTAGCGATCACTCCACTGCACGCCGTGTACTCGACTATTGGCTTTCTCGAGCACCGGCCGCACCAGTACTTCTGGATCGGCGTGACGATGCTGACGCTCGCGTGGCTGGCCGTCGACCTCGATCAGCGACGGGCCGGAGCACCGACGACGCAAGCGGCGATTCGCGAGCACCTCCAGCAATCGTGGACGTGGGTGGCCGCCGTCGCGCTGGGTCTCGCCATCGCGTTCTCGGTCCACGCCTGGGGTGGAGGTGTCCTGTTGCTCGTTCCCGCTGCGGCGTACGTCGCGCTGAAAGTCGCGGTCGACGTCCGGGCCGGCATTCCGCCAGCGTTGGCGAACTTGCCAGTTCTCGTCGGATTGGGGCTGGGGGCGGTTCTCGCCGCGTTCTTGCACTTCGGCTGGGGGTGGCACGAGGTGTTCACCGCGGCGATCCCGGTGCTTGTGGTCATCGGTGCCGTTGCCGTCGTCGGACTCGGAGAGTTGTGGCGTCGTCTCGAGTGGCCTGCGTGGGGACTCGTCGGCGTCGAGATTGGTTTCGCTGGTTTCGGCCTCCTCACGTTCCGATACCTGCGGCCGGGCGACTGGACCAGGCTCGTCGAACGGGCCAGTGACCTGTTTTTCAGAGGAGGAGCAAGGGAGACGACGTCGTTGTTCTCGGTAGACCAGGCGATCGTCATCGGACCCCTATCGCAGTTCGGAGTCTGGTTCTACATTGCGCTCTTAGTTCTGGGATGGGCCTGCTGGACCTCTGTTCGGCGCTATGCGCCCGGGTGGACGTTACTCTCCGTCTACGGCAGCTTCTGGCTCGTGCTGGCGGCGATCCAGGCTCGCTTCGCCGGGCAGTTGACGATCCCGTTCGCGGTACTCGGTGGGCTAGGCTTCGTCCACCTGCTCGCGTGGGCGAACGTCGCCCGCGTTCCGGCCCCGCTCCGCGGGTCCGACGAGAATGAATCCGGCGATCGGAACACACAGACCGCCGCGGCAGACGGTGGGGGCGCCACGGAAGACGAGCAAGCACGCGAACCGAGTTTCGTCGTCCCGGGAGATACCGTGACGCTCGTCTCGCTCGTCTGGATTTGCTTGCTGATCTTCGGAATGAGCTTGCTGTTTCTCCCGTCGATCGTCGGACAGACGGCGTACAGCGATGGGGAGTTCGAAGCGGCGATGGCTATCGACGACCACGCCGCGGATGTCGATCGGGAGTACCCGGAGAACTTCGTGCTGAGCAACTGGGGCGATAACCGGATGTACAACTACTTCGTCAACGAGGAGGCCGATCGGTACGCATACGCCCTCGACAATTTCGAAGCGTTCCAGACCGATGACGATCCGGACGGCTGGTACGAGGAGTTCGAGGAGAGTCAGGTCGGTTACGTCGTGATGAACGACGAAGACGGAACGTACCCGGAGGAGATTTCGCAGGCGCGGCTCCACGATAACCTCGGAACGGGTGGCGAGGACACCGTACCGCTCGAGCACTACCAGGCGATCTACGTCGGCGACGAAGAGACCGCGTTTGCCGTCGTCCCTGGAGCGACGATCACTGCAACCGTCGAACCGGAAGAGATGGTGTCGATCGAAACCAAGGTGACGGTCTCGGGCGAAACGCTCACGTACGAGCGGGAGGTGACCGCACAACAGGACGGGACGCTGGAAGTGACGGTTCCCTATCCCGGTGATTACACGGTCGGTGATCGCGACGTTACCGTGTCCGCAGCGGATGTCGAGAACGGTTCGACGATCTCTCTCGAGTGACGGTGTCGCCTCTGGTCGGCGTAACGCGTGGCAGGTCTCCTGATGGCTCTGATACCGCCACGGCCGGTATCGTGTGACTATGCGAGATTTCAGCTCGGGCGCTCGTCGAGTGGGTGACCTGTCCCGCGATGTCGTTACAGCTATGACGACGATTTATCCGGCGAAACCTCGACTTTGGGGGTGAAAATATCGATAGGGGCGGCGAATGCCAGCCCGTGGTTCGACGACTTGATCCAGTAAGCACCGGCGTACGAACCGTTTCACCGACTACCGTACGCCCGTTGCATCGAAACGGTATCGTCAGGATGACAACTTATCTTCCGATAGTAAACCCCCACGAGAAAACATCAAATAGGCTATATTATCGGCGGATGTGCCACGCAATGAATGGTAACAGGCTGGCAGTACCGCGCGGTGAGCGTCCTCAGCGTCATCTCCCTGACCGCCGGGGCGGTACTCGTCGCGAACCAGCCGCTCACCCAGTGGGTGTTTACGACCTACGTACCCCTGTTCAACCGTCTCGAGGTGACCGTCCTGACCGGCGAGTCGCTCTACTGGGCAATCGCACTGACCGTCCTCGCCGTCGCCGGGAGTCTCGTTCCGCTGTACAAGCCACAGCCGCGACGCGTCCTCGATACCGTTTTTCTCGCACAGAAGCGCGTCCTCGTCGGTGGCCTCGCACTCGCGACGCTCGGGTATTTCAAATGGTCACATCGGCTCCCGCGAGCGACGCTCGTGATGACGATCGGAACGCTGGCGGTCGTGATTCCAGCGTGGTTCGTCTGGATCCGTCGTCGGCCACCCAGCGAGCCCGGACGGACGCTGGTCGTCGGCGACGACCCGGCCCAGATCAGGCAGATCGCCCCGTCGGTACCAGTCTCCGCTCTCGGCTACCTCTGCCCTTCGATCGGCACGAGCGCCGTGCGTGAATCTAGCGAGCCTGCTGCAGACGGTGGAATCATCGTTGGTGACGACGCCGATCTCGACTCACAACGGAGTGCGAGCACGCTCCCACATCTCGGCGGCCTGTCACGGCTTCGGGACCTGCTCGTCGACTACGACGTCGACACCGTCGTATTGGCATTCCGACACGCCGACCGTGCGGAGTTCTTCGGCGCATTGAACGCCTGTCACGAACAGGGTGTCGACGCCAAAGTACACCGGGAGTACGCGAACAGCGTGCTAGTTTCGACGGACGAAATGAATGAACTGGTGGACGTGGATCTCGAGCCGTGGGATCCGCTCGATCACCTGTTCAAACGCGTCTTCGACGTGGTCTTCGCCAGTGTCGGGTTGGCCGCGCTCGCACCGCTGATGCTCGGGATCGCGACCGTGATCAAGCTCGACAGTCCCGGACCAGTGCTGTACAGCCAAGAGCGAACCTCTGGATTCGGGGACACTTTCGTCGTGTACAAATTCCGGACCATGGTCCCCGAAGAGGGCTCCGCCGTCCCGACTGAGGACCACGAAAACGATCGGATCACCCATGCCGGTCAGGTATTGCGGAAAACACACCTGGACGAACTGCCCCAGCTTTGGTCGATCCTCGTCGGGCAGATGAGCGTCGTCGGTCCGCGGGCCGCGTGGGTCAACGAGGAACAGTTGCTCGAGCAGGACACTCCCACGTGGCGCAAACGGTGGTTCGTCAAACCGGGACTGACCGGACTGGCACAGATCAACGACGCGAAGAGCACCGATCCGAGCACGAAGCTTCAGTACGATCTTGAATATATCCGCCAGCAGACGATCTGGTTCGACGTGAAGATCGTGGTCCGTCAGCTCTGGAACGTGTTCGGAGACGTGTACGAGGTTGTGCGACGATGAGACGGGCCAGCAGAGATCGTCGACACCGGACAGAGAGGATGCGAATTCTTCGAGTCGCCCAGAAGGTCTATCCGGACGTGAACGGTGGCGGACCGTACCACGTTCACGCCATGAGCCGCGATCAGGCAGCGATGGGCCACGACGTCACTGTCCTTACCGTTCGTCAGGATACGAACCTGCCACGGATCGAGGAGCGCGACGGGTACACTGTAGTTCGGCAAGATCCGGCGTTCGAACTGCTCGGGAACGACGTCAGTCCTGGCGTCGCTCGGTATCTGTTCGATGCGACAGCGTTCGATGTCGTCCACGCCCATTCTCACCTGTATTTCTCGACGAACCTGGCCGCACTGAAGGCCGCACTCAGAGACGTGCCGCTCGCGATCACCAACCATGGCCTCTACTCGCAGAACGCCTCCGAGTGGGCGTTCGACCTGTATCTCCGATCGATCGGCCGGTGGACGTTCGACCAGGCCGACGTCGTGTTTTGCTATACTGAGACCGACAGGGAACGGGTACGGGAGTTCGGCGTCTCGAGCCGAATCGAGGTCGTCTCGAACGGGATCGACACGGAACGGTTCACGCCAGACGAATCAGAGAGCGAGCCGATCGATCACGACGGCCCCGTGGTGTTATTCGTCGGCCGACTGGTCGAGGGAAAACGGCCGACCGACGCACTCTGTGCCGTCGCTCAGGTTCGCGAAACGTTCCCGAACGTCGAATTACACTTCTGTGGCGACGGACCGCTTCGGAGTGAGCTGAAATCGATCGCTCGCGACCTCGGCCTTCGGGACAGTGTCCGGTTTCACGGGCAGGTTCCGTACGACGAGATGCCAGGGGTGTATCGCAGTTCGGACGTGCTGGTCCTTCCGAGCAGGTCCGAGGGCGTTCCACGAACGGTGTTAGAGGCGATGGCTACCGGGACGCCAGTCGTGACGAGCGATCTCGACCAGCTCACATCAATTGTCGAGAGAGGCGGGCAAACCGCGACGACAGGGTGCCCGGACGAGTTTGCGAGCGCGCTCGAAGACGAGTTGCTTGATCACACCGTGCGCTCACCGAGGGCAGCGATCGAGGCGGGAGGGTACGAGTGGCAGCACACCGTTGATAAAACGACCCGATATCTACGGGAGATCGGGGACCTCCCCGACGGTGAACACCTCGCGGTGGCGAACAACACGAACGATTCGTCCTGACGATTGGGTCGCTACAGACCTACTGCGACTGCAACGCGTACAGCGACGAGTACGCACTCGGGTTCGACAGCAACTCCTCGTGGGGTCCGGACTCCACGATCTCTCCGTCTTCCATCGTGTAGATTCGATCGGCGTTGGTTACCGTCGAGAGCCTGTGAGCAATCACCAGCATCGCGTCGTCTCGGGTCATCGATTTGATCTCCTCGTGAGCTCGCTGTTCGAGGGCCGTCTCTATAGTAGCCACTGAACGTCAGTGCACACCTGCTCGCGATCAAGCGGCCAAACTGGCTTGCGCTGCCAGTTTTGGCCGCTCCACTACAAGCAGTGTGTAACCCGTTTCAGTTGGTACTATAGGCCGCTCGTCGCTTCGTCCAGTATCAGCAAGTCTGCCTCTTTCAACACACGAGCGATCGCGACCCACCGTCGTTGTCGCCTCCGTGATCATCGAGGACGGGATTTCCCTCGCCTGGTTTCTCGGGAAAAACTCGATCACCTGTGGAATTTCACAACCTCCATTGATTTCGGCTTGCATCGCGTCTCGGTTCCTGATGGTCACGTTCCGTCAAAGCGTATCGTTGAAGACGTGCGAGCCCTGTCTGATGGCGCTCACTCGAGAGCGCTACTCCTGAACGTCGAGATCGGTTCTTGGAATACCGTTGGCTCGAACGTTGCCACGATCGGGTGCGTACATTCTGGCGAGCAACGACGCGACCGTCGACGTCCCGGCATTGGGTGGGCCGGCGAACGCGATAACCTCGCGCCGATCGAACCAAAAGGAGACGTCGCGGAGAACCGTTTCATCGCTCCAAACGTAGCTGAATCAGACGGTGTCGAACTCGATTCGATTGATCGATGTCGGTATTGGCCAGAGCCCCTTAGTCGGTTCGCAGTTTTACACCGATCGCACAGCCGCCGTGTGATCAGGTTGTATTGACTTTCAGCGGTTGCTATAGTCGAGGGTAGGCACTTGAGCCGTGTCAACACTCCTCGGGAAATAACGTCTATTCATCACTAGCTCGGAAATGTCATCACATACTGTGTGTCGTCGGTACAACTACTAGCTGATATTTCGGGGAGGGGGCGGAGAAAGAAATTCGGATGAACTATTTTCAGGGAGTCAGATAGCATCGTCCTACCAGCAACCGGATATCAACCATTGGAACTGACGATTCAGTCACCGTGAATGAACGTATTCATTCTGCCTTCTAACCTGCTTATGCTCCCGAAACCGTTCTCTGGGTATAAGTACGGTCCTGTAATGAGATTTGGCCGGGCGACGTGTCACAGCAAAACGTGTGCAGGAAAGTGGTGGTGTATCACTTCCTGCGACGAGTCACATCGTAATTCGCTGCGTGTGATGCGTCCACCCGGTAAAAAACAATGAAACGCACAATCGCAATCACATTGGCGGTAGCGATGATCGGCGGGCTCATGTTTATGGGGTTCGCAGGAACGGCAGCGGCACAAGTCAACGAGCCAGTTGACGACGGAATCAACATCGAAACCGGTGATGCGGTGAACATCGCTGAAGTCAACCAGGGCAACTTCAACCAGCAAGTAGGTACCGCAACTGCTGACGCAACTACGGTCAGCGATAAGAACTACAAGTCCAGCACGTCCGCTAGCGCATCTGTGAGCCAGAGCCAGGATGTCGGCCAGTCCAACACGGCAATAGTTGACCAGGACGCTAACACTGGCATCTCTATCGGTGACATCGACATCGGCATCGGCGACCCGGTCAACAACCAGACGTAACTGACGCGCAGCTATCGAATGGTATCGGTGTTCCCGATACACTTCGACCGTCATTTTATTTTTCGAATGTAGGTTGCTGTACAACCAATAGCTCACACTCAACGATTGCTATAGCTGTGAACGGGTCGGCAACTCGCTCGGATCCGAGATCGATCACGACGCGCCGAAGCGGACACCTGACACCCTACGTCTCGGAGTGACCTACTCGAGGCATCGCTGACGAGATTCTTTCTGTCGCGGCCCGTTTCGTCGTGTTCGAGCGAACGATTACTGGTCGAATATCGGAGAAACGTGTCCGCCGATTGAAGGCCAGACTCGTTGTCGGACAGATTGACGGGGAACTGTCAGTGGCAATTGACTCACCAGTACGTACCGCACTCACAAACCGACGACCAGGAATCAACGACCGCGGAAACCGGCCAGTCAATCGAGGTCGACATCGACGAGGAGGAAGACGAATACTTCGATTCTCAATCCGACCGATTGGCCAGGGTAGCTCGCTCCGCTCGCCAGATGATGTCGCGAACGGGCTCGCCGGTCTTTCGTCCGATCGCCGCCGCGTCGTCGTACTCCGCGCTCACGTCGTACACCTCGCCGTCGGCGTCGCTCGCCACTTTCACCGCCACCTCGTAGCGCTTCCCGTCAACCTCGAGCGCCACCGTCTCGAACTCCCTGTTCGCAATCCAGCGGTGGGTTACGCCAGCGTCCCGAACCCCGAGCGTGCCCGTCTCCTCGGCGAGGCGCCGCGCCACCCGCTGGCGATCCTCGGGCTTGCAGATCACCTTCACGAGGTGGCCCGGCCGGGATTTCTTCATCGTCGCAGGGAGGATCGAGACGTCCCGCGCACCGACCTCGGCGAGTGTCTCCTGCAGGCCGCCGAGCACCTCCGGCGTCGCGTCGTCGAGGTTCGTCTCGAGGACGGCGATGTCGTCGCTCACGAGCCCGCCCGTGGTTTCACCAACGAGCGCGCGCAACACGTTCGGGTGTGGGTCGAGGTCGTAGCCGCCCGCGCCGTAGCCCGACGACTCGAGCGAGAGCGCAGGCAGCGTCTCGACGCCGTCGGCGACGTGGGCCAGGATGGCCGCCCCCGTCGGCGTGAGCAGTTCCTTCTCGACGGGGCCGCCGGTGAGCGTCCAGTCGGCTCGCTCGGCGAGCTCGACGACTGCGGGCGTCGGGACGGGGTACTCGCCGTGGCTCATGCCCACGGTCCCGCCGCCGGTCGACAGCGGCGTGGTCACGACGCGTTCGGGCTCGAGGTCGGCGAGCAACAGGCTCGCGCCGACGACGTCCGCGATGGCGTCGTCCGCGCCGACCTCGTGGAAGTGGGTCTCCTCGAGGTCGTAGCCGTGGACGCTCGCCTCGGCCTCCCCGAGCAGTTCGAAGATGGCGAGGGCGTCGCGCTCGACCGCAGCCGGGAGTCCCATCTCCTCGACGATCTCGACGACCTCGAGGTAGCTCCGGTGGGGGCCGTGGCCCTCGGCGTGGACGTGATCGTGGTCGTCGTGGTCGCCGTGCTCGTGCGCGGGGTCGTGATGGTGGTCGTGGTCGTCGTCGCCGTCGTTGTGGTCGTGCGCGTGCGTCTGGTCGTCGTGGTGATGATCGCGGTCGTGGTGGCGATCGTGGTGATGGCCGTGGTCGTGATCGCGAGCGTCGTTCCCCTCGTCGGTCAACAGCACGTCGACGGTCGTCGACTCGATCCCGCACTTGACCGTCGTTCCGATCCGGTACTCGAGTTCGAGTGCGTCCTCGACGGAGGCGAGTGCGTCGGGGTCGGCTCCGGCGTCGAGTAGCGAGGCGAGGATCATGTCGCCGCTCGCGCCCATGCGTCCGTCGAACGCCAGTAATCGCATACCTACCACGCCGGTAGGAGGGAACAAAAACCCACCTGTGTCGGGCGAAACGTCCACGAGATCGGCCGGCGCCGGTGACTCTATATACCTCCGCCCCTGACCGTATTATGATAGTATCTAGCATGGTGGGGAAACTGAACGCTTGCAAAAAGTCTATCCGCCCCCGAACCGGAGGTAGGAACATCGCCGTCCATCTGCAATCATGAACGAAGTCCAACTGGAGGTCGCGAAGGCGTACCCGAACGACTCGGGTCGCGGTATCGCCCGACTCGATCCGGACACGCTGCTCCACCTGAAGCTGAGTCCGGGTGACATTATCGAGATCGAAGGTGCCGATAGCACCGCCGCGAAGGTGTGGCGGGCGGATCGGCAGGACTGGAACACCGACACGGTCCGCATCGACGGCTTCACCCGACAGAACGCCGACGTCGGGATCGGCGAGCGGGTGACGATCCGCAAAGCCGAGGCGACGAAAGCCGAACAGCTGGTGCTCGCGCCACCCGAAGAGGCGTCGGTCCAGTTCGGCTCCGACGCCGCCGGGATGGTGAAACGTCAGATCCTCAAGCGGCCGGTCGTCGGCCGAGACATCGTTCCCGTGATGAGTTCGACGAACCATCCGTTCATGCGCTCGCCCGGCCAGGCGATCCCGCTGATCGCCGTCGAGACCGAGCCCGAGGGCGTCGTACTCATCACCGAGGACACGGACGTCGAACTGCGCGAAGAACCGATCTCGGGCTACGAGAAGACCGGCGGCGGGATCACCTACGAGGACATCGGCGGCTTACAGGGTGAGATCCAGCGCGTCCGCGAGATGGTCGAGCTGCCGATGAAACACCCCCAGATCTTCAAGAAATTGGGGATCGAACCGCCACAGGGTGTCCTGCTCCACGGCCCGCCGGGCACCGGCAAGACGCTGCTGGCGAAAGCCGTCGCCAACGAAACCTCCGCGAGTTTCTTCTCGATCGCCGGCCCGGAGATCATCTCGAAGTACTACGGCGAGTCCGAACAACAGCTGCGAGAGATCTTCGAGGATGCGAGCGAGGAGTCGCCGTCGATCATCTTCATCGACGAACTCGACTCGATCGCCCCCAAACGCGAGGACGTCACCGGCGAAGTGGAGCGCCGGGTCGTCGCCCAGCTGCTCACGATGATGGACGGCTTAGAGGCCCGTGGGCAGGTGATCGTCATCGCGGCGACCAACCGCGTCGACAGCGTCGATCCCGCGCTGCGCCGACCCGGCCGATTCGACCGCGAGATCGAGATCGGCGTCCCCGACGAGGTTGGTAGGGAAGAAATTCTCCAGATCCACACCCGTGGAATGCCCCTCTCTGACGACGTCAACCTCCCACACCTCGCAGACGAGACCCACGGCTTCGTCGGTGCGGACATCGAGAGCCTGACGAAGGAGGCGGCGATGAAAGCCCTGCGGCGCTACCTGCCGGAGATCGATCTCGACGAAGAGGACATCCCGCCGAGCCTGATCGACCGGATGATCGTCAAGCGCGAGGACTTCCGGGGCGCGCTCGCCGAGGTCGAGCCGTCGGCGATGCGGGAGGTGCTCGTCGAGCTGCCGAAGATCACCTGGAACGACGTCGGCGGTCTTCACGAAGCCAAAGAGCAGGTCCAAGAGTCAGTCGAGTGGCCGTTGACCAGGCCGGAGAAGTTCCAGCGGATGGGCATCGATCCGCCGGCCGGCGTCCTCCTCTACGGCCCGCCGGGCACCGGCAAGACGCTGATGGCGAAAGCCGTCGCCAACGAGACCAACGCCAACTTCATCTCCGTGCGCGGCCCGCAACTGCTCAGCAAGTGGGTCGGCGAGTCCGAGAAGGCGATCCGCCAGACGTTCCGGAAGGCCCGGCAGGTTTCCCCGACGGTGATCTTCTTCGACGAGCTCGACTCGCTCGCCCCCGGCCGGGGCGGCGACGTCGGTTCGAACGTCTCCGAGCGCGTCGTCAACCAGCTACTGACGGAACTCGACGGACTCGAGGAGATGGGCGACGTCATGGTCATCGGTGCGACCAACCGTCCGGACATGATCGACCCCGCCCTGCTCCGGTCGGGTCGGTTCGATCGCCTCGTGATGATCGGCGAACCCGACACCGAAGGCCGCGAGCGCATCCTCGAGATCCACACCGAGGACATGCCGCTCGCCGCCGACGTCAGCCTCCGAGAGATCGCCGAGATCACCGAGGGCTACGTGGGATCCGACCTCGAGTCGATCGCCCGCGAGGCGGCCATCGAAGCGCTGCGCGAGGACGCCGACGCCGACGAAGTCGAGATGCGTCACTTCCGGAAGGCCTTAGAGAACGTCCGGCCGACGATCACCGACGACATCCTCGAGTACTACGAACAGATCAAAGAGGAGTTCAAGGGCGGCTCGAGGGCCGTCGAGCCCGGCACCGGCCGTCGTGGTAGCCGAATCGGATTCCAGTAATCCAGTAACTCGACCGGGTCGAATTCGACCCGCCGCTCTCCACTGGCTCTCACGGCAATTTATCACTTCTGTTACGGGGTTCGTACCGACCGTTCGATCGATCATCCTTCCTGTCTGATGGTGATTGTTAACACAGTTCGACTCGGTGGCTGAGAGAGGATCGTAAATCGTCTCGAGCGCGTTCGAACCGTCGTAGACTCGTCTTGAGAATCGATTATTCGAGTGAATCGTCGGAAATCCCTCGAAACGCTCGGGGGAGTATATGTGACGGTCGTCGGTTACTATGACACGTTACAGGTATACCCATGGCCAGCCCCCCTGCGACTCACGACCGTCGGACGTCATCGACCCGCGATGGGCCGTCGAACGCCCGCGAATCGGACGGCAGAATGCTCGAACGAGTGTCACCGACACTCGCAAAACCCGTCCGCGTTGCGAGCTTCTGGACGGCGATCGTGTTACCGTTTCTGTACGTGCCACTGCTCGCGACGGGACTGTCGGACTCGGCCGAGACGCTCACGTTTCTCGGGTTGCTCGCGTTGAACCTCCTCGCCCTCTACGTCGGACACTCGTACCGACGCTGACGCCCGGTCGCCCTTCGCGGCGGATCCCGTTCACCACAATCGTGTTGGCGTTTCGCCGACGTCCTCACCAGGCTGTAGTCACCACGACGTAACAGCCGACGCCGAGGAGCAACAGGGTGTAAAACTGGAGCCAGGACCAGCTGGCGGTCAACGCGAGGAGCGTCACCAGCACGGTCCAGAGACCGATCGCGGCGACGTCGGCGAGGACTCGCCAGGCGTTCGTTGCGACCGATCGGAGCGTGCGTGCGTGGCTCATCGTTAGAAGTGGTAGCCGTGTGTATCGGTCAGCTGGTAGGCGGCCGTTCCCCAGATGTAGTTCTGTCCCGGCCACCACGTCCGAGCGTTGTTGAACCCGGCGACGAGAACGCCGTCGTCCGGTAGCTCGGGGTCGTCGTAGTAGCTTACCGAGCCGCTGTCGCCGTCGGTCATATCCCGCTCGTCACCCCACCGGAGCTGACCGCGTCGGCAGAACTCCTCGGTGAGACAGGTGAACGCGTCGATCCCCTGAATATCGCCCGTCGTGTGTCCCGTCATCGCCCCGACCTTCTCGAGCGATTCACCGCGGGCGACGAGATCCGCCAGCCCCCACCGGGTGAGCTGACCGTAGACCTGCAAGTCACGCGGCCCGGAGATGGTGCTGTCGGGAACGTAGCCGGGAACCGGTTCGACGGTGACGACGTCTTCGGTTCGGTAGCTGTGACGAACTCGACCGATCGTCGACCGGCCGCCGTCTGTCATCGGAAGGACGAGCGGTTCACCCTCGGGATCGGCGACCCCGGGGTAGGCGTGGTACGCGGTCGTGAAGTACACCTGTCCGTCGGTCGGCTCGTAGAGACCCGGCGCGAGCGTCGCCACGCTGGTTCCTGCCTCGCAGCCGACGCCACCGGGGATCCGGCCGCCAGCCACCGAATCGAGGAGTCTGGGCTCCACGTCGTCTGATCTGATCCCATCGTCGAGTTCCTCGAGCCGTTCGATCGCCTCTACGTCGTAGGTGACGCCGTCGATGAGCGTCTCGAGGGTATCGATCGCGCGGTCGGCGCCGGAGGTAGTAACCTGTACCGTGATTTCGGCGCCACCCGACTGGTAGTCACCCGGGACGACCGAACTGCCGAGATAGCCGGCGATGCGGGTCCGAGAGAGGAGTTCGTTCAGCTCGAACGCTTTCGTGACCGACGCGTGCCACTCGGCTGGGACCGTCTTCGTTCGCCTCTCGATCGACCACGGATCGTTTCGATCGGCTCGAACCAGGGCGGTCGTGACGGTCTGCTCTCCGTCGGCACCGAGGACGTCACCGACGCCGAGGAGTCGGGCGGATCCGAGTGCACAGCCCGACAGTGCCGCCGCTCGAAGGAATTCCCGCCGACTTCGTCCGGTCGGGACGCTATCGCCGAGGGTTGTGAAAGGCGTCGAGTCGTCGGATGAAGACATGTGAATCGCGATCGAGACCGTCGCTCAGCCGTCCGTCTCGAGAGGGATACCGACGATGGATCCAGTCGAGGTACTCTGGTTGACGGCACCAGGGTGAAAGACGATTCGGCTTGCATTTCACGCCATTGATAATGGGCCTCGTACCGCCGTCGCCTGCGTGCCACCACTACATCGAGACGCCCGCGCCCGTTCTCTCGGACTCGAGTCGAGCGCCCGAGCCAGCTATCAGCCAACGTATAAGATGAGTGATGCGATACGACGATACCAGCTCGCTGTATCCGACCGGACGATTCTGTAATCCGATCTGACAGCACCTGCATCGACTTCGCCGTCGGCCGTCGCTCCGGGAGACGACCCAGACCGACGGAGGGGACCGACGAACTGACTTAATGACTGGACGAATGAACCTGAGCACTGGTAGCGTCGTCTCTCCCAGACACGTGTGTCTCCGTGCAGGTGACCACGGGGACACTGACGTCCGGATCGGAGGCAGTCGTCGACGTCGGTACCGGCGCTGCCCCCCTGGTTCCCGCCTCTCTCCACCCTCATCACCCCTCTCCGGTGTCACACGCCACCGGATTTCGGGCTGCGTTCCCCACACCGCTCGAGAGTTCCGAAACCGAACGAGAGCGACGCCACGACGAGCCGCCGTTACTGCCCGTCGAACGTCCACGTCGTCTCGACGTCGACGCCACCGACCAGCGTCTGGTACACGACGCAGTATCGTTCTGCGTACCGCTCGAGGGCGTCCGCCGTCTCCGCCTCGAGCTCGCCGTGGACGGTGTACTCGAGTTCGATCTCCTCGAAGCCGACCGGGACGTCCGCGTCGATACCGAGCGTGCCTCGGAGGTCGAGATCGCCGCTGACGTCGGTTTCGATCTCGGCGTCCACGCCGAAGGCGTCGGCGACCGCCTGTGCGGTGAGCTGTGCACACGCCGCCAGCGAGCCGAGCAGCAGATCGCCCGAGCAGGCGCCCGTTCCCGGGCCGGCTGCGCCCTCGTGGAGTTCGGCCTCGTAGATCGCCCGCCCGATGTCGACGCTACAGGAGCGGACGTCGTCCTGTTGTTCGCCCGTCGCCGTCAGCGTGATCGTCGCCGCCGCTGGGTTCTCCTCGTACTCGGCTTTCAACGGCTCCTGGTCGGTCTGCAGGTCTCGAGACATGGTACCAGCATAGTAGTCGGCTCGTCGGCATAGTTCTGTGGGAGAACGCTCACGACGGCTCCGGCTCACCGACGACGCGAGTCGGTCCCACGGGACGAACCGCGACGGTACGGGGCTCTTACCGTCCGGTCGTCGATCGGTAACGACCGTGTTACGGTCAGACAGGGGCGTCTACGGCTACCATAACAATGGGACCGGTTCCGGTACGCCGTGGTGCGGTGGCACACGCCACCACTCCCCTGTGGACGGCGACCGGTTCGACCCCGGTCGGGAGCGTATGGGTCTCGACGCGAATCGCGGACACTGGTACCAGCGGGTCGACCAGGAACTCGAGGCGATGGGCGACCTCGAGTGGACGCTCTGGATCGTCGTCGCCGTCGCGCTGGTCGGCGACGTGGTGACGACGTTCGTCGGGTTACACCTCGGGTTAGCCGAGTCGAACCCGATCGCCCGGGCAGCGATAAACGGCTGGGGACTCGTCGGGATGCTCGTGTTGAAAGCGTTCGCCGTTGGCGTCGCGCTCTGCTGCCGGCCGCTGTTGCCACGGGAGTTTCAGCTCGTCGTCCCCGCGGGGCTCGCCGTTCCGTGGCTGGTGGCCGTCGTCATCAACCTCGTCATGATCTCGACGGCGCTGTGAGTGAGCTGGACGGGCGCTCGAGTGGTGGAGGGTACCTTGTAACAACTGTCGATCATGTTCGCGTTCGCTATAGCGGCGCTATCTCTCAAAAACAGCGTGCTGAATACGGGGTCGTATCCAATGTGGCGGATTTGTTTCACCTATGGCTTTTCGGAAGACCCGAATGCACCACAGAAGTAGTGTGGGTGGAAATCACCGCTTAGTCCACGTCGCTGATGAAGGACAGCACCTCGTCGGTAAAGCGGTCTGGTGCGACGAGATGCGCTGCGTGCCCATGCCCATCGAAGGTAGCGAGTCGACTGTTCGGTAACGTGTCGTGGAGTTCCTCAGCACTCTCTTTGAGCCACCCGCTCTCACTCCCGACGGGAAGTAACGTCGGCGTAGAGAGGTCTTCGAACGGTGTGAGATCCCGCTCTCGCTTGTCCGCACCCGCTTCTAACTCGGGCAAGAGTGTTTGATGGAACGTCTCCACGTACCGGTCCCATATCGGTGCCGAGCGAATCGCGTCGAGTTCGTCCGGCGCGAATTGGGCAACGTCGTCGAGGAAGAGTGTGAGCGCCTGCTCGTTCTGCCCCGCTTCTAACAAAGCCATCATCTCTTCGCTCGTCTCAGCTATGCGGGCTACAGCCTCGTCGGAGACGATGGGAGGCTCGTAGAGGATCACACTCCGTAGATTGTCGATTCGCGGGGCCGCACCCAGTGCAACGAGCGCGCCATAGGAATGGCCGATGAGCGTCACTGGGTCGTCGATCGACTCGACGACCGCGACCACGTCGTCGAACTGTGGTTCTGGTTTCCCACTGTACTCGTCAGGGGACCTGCTGTCGCCGTGATACCGTCGGTCCATGGCGTGGACCGTGGTGTGTTCCGCGAACGTCGAACGGACGTCGCTGAGTTCCCAGATCTCGCGATCGACGACGGACCCGTGAACGAGGACGGACGGTAGCCCACTTCCCGACCGCTCGTACACGATTTCAGTCCCATCGGCGGACGTCACTGTCGCTATCTCTTTGTCTTCATCCGTATCTATTGTTTCGGACATGTGGCTTCTCACCCGATGGTTTACAATGTGGATTAGTCACATAGTTGCAACTGATGACGGATCTGCAGAGGCTACACAAAACCCAGTCGGTGAGTGACAGGACTGCCAATTCGACGCAGATCACTCGGACCAAGCGAAGTCGATTTGCTGCATCCAACCGCTGTATTCTGCGGACCGATTTTGACAGGTAACGAGACTGCTGGCGGTCACAGAGGTGCAAGGAGGAAGCCCACGACTTTAGTCGTGGGAGGAATCCGCCTGCGGTAACTGCCTCTCCTGTCCTGACCGCTCTAGCGCTTTGCCAAGCTTGCTCTGCAGAGTCGAATCCGTCGCCGAAAGCCGGTTCGACCAGCCGACGCTTGGCGGAGTACTAGACGAGTACTCGCTCGAGATCCACCACCGTCCCCGTCTCCGCCTCTGGATCGCCGACGAGCCGACCCAGGCAGACGGCCGCGCCGTCGGGGGTGTAGCAGGCGACGAGCGAGCCCCGATCGACGGCGGGGACCTCGAGCACGCCCGGCGCGTAGACGGGGGCGCCGTTCGCGACCTCCCTGGCTGCGCTCTCGGCGATCGTCACGTCCGGGAGTTCCTCGAGGATCCGTTCGCCGGGGTCGACCACCTCGTAGAGGCGCGTGGGGTCGTCGTCCTCGAGCCAGTAGGCGAGGGCGTCGAGTAAGTCGGTGGCGGCGTGGAGGTCGCGGTCGTCGAACGGCTCGGTGGCGGTTCGTCGGAGGTCGCCCATGTGTGCGCCCGTGCCGAGCGCCAGTCCGAGGTCGTGACAGAGCTTGCGGACGTAGGTACCACTCTCACAGCGGATCCGCAACAGGGCCTTCCGGTCGGTCGTCTCGAGTACCTCGAGGTCGTGGATCTCGCGGGTCCGGAGCCGGCGGGAGACGGCACTCTTTCGTGGGGGTTTCTGGTAGACCTCGCCCTCGAACTCGGCGGCGACGGCCGCGACGTCCGTCGGGACCGGGCCGTGACACTCGAGGACGGCGACGTACTCTTTTTCGCCCTCGAGGAAGGCGGGAGCGAGTCGGGTCGCGTCGCCGAGCATGACCGGGAGACAGCCCGTCACCTTGGGGTCGAGCGTTCCCGCGTGGGCGGCCCGGTCGATCGGCTCGGCGTCAGCCGACTCGAGGGCGTCGGCGACCGAATCGCGGAGCCAGCCGCTGACCTGATGCGAGGAGGGCCCCGGCGGTTTGTCGAGGTTGACGACGCCGAAGCTGAGGAGGTCGGCCGGCGATCGGTCGTCGGGTGGGCCACGGAGCACCATCAGAACTCGTAGTCGATCGTGACGGGAGTCTTGCCCTCGTCGCCGTCGGGGTCGTACTCCTCGACGGCCGTGACGAACATGTCGAGGACGGCGTCGGGCTCCCAGCGAGCGGTGTTCACCGAGAGGTCGTAGATCGTCAGGTCGCGGATGTCGATGCCGTAGTACTCCTCGTAGCGCTGGACCTCGCTCGCCTCGCGGGCCCGGGTCTCCTCGGTCGCCCGAATGGGGTCTTTCTCCTCGCGTTCGGCGATCCGCTCGCCACGGACCGAGGCGGGGGCATCGAGCCAGAACCGGAAGTCAGCCTGGTCGCCCGCGAGCCAGCCGGCGAGCCGCGACTCGAGGACGAGGTCGTCCTCGCGGATCGCGATCTCGCGCAGCCGCCGGTCGAGGTCGCGGTCGATCTCGTCGTTCTCCTCGGCCAGCTTGTTGAACTCGAGTGGGGTGTAGCCGCGCTCGTCGGCGAGTTGGCGGAAGATGTCGCCGCCACTGACGTGCTCTACGTCGAACCGGTCGGCGAGCAACGCCGCCGTGGTGCTCTTCCCGCTACCCGGCGGGCCGGAGACGGTGAGTAACATATCCGACCTCCGACTGCACAGCTAAAAGGGGTTTTGAATTGCCAATCGGCCGCAACGGGATCACACCGAGCGAACGCCGGGTGTGAGGTGGCGGTCGACGGCCCCACGAACCCGACCGAGAGTCACTGGATCGTCGCTCGGGCGGCCGACGCTCACGGCGTCCGCGCCGTAGGCGGCGTACTCGCGGACGGTCGCCTCGTCGCGAACGCCGTTGTTGGCGATCACGAACAGCTCGGTCGCGTCGGCGACGTCGGCGATCACGGATTCTGAATCCATCGCGTCGACGTGGACGAACGACGCGCCCGCGGCCTCGAGGCCACGAGCGAGGGCGGGGAGGTCGACGCCGGGGACCTCCGCCCGCACTTTTACCCCGACGGTCGCGCCCGTCGCGGCCGCAGTGTTGACGTACCGACACAGTCGCGGGCCGTCCCGCAGGAGCGACTCGCCACAGCCGACGGTACAGAGTTCGTCCTGTCGGCAGTGGGCGTTGATCTCGAGGAGCGCGTCCCGTCGCCGACAGATCTCGGCGGCCTCCCGAATTGGCTCGGCCGTCGTGGCGCGGACGTTGAACCCCGGCCGAATCGGGACGTCTTCGAGGGCGGCGAGCTGTTGGTCGACGAACGCGAGGGGATCGGGTGGGAGAAATTCGTCGCGGCCGCGGGCGACCAGCCGACGGGCAGCGGTGCGAGCTTCGGCGTCGAGGGCGATGCCGCCGAGAAACGCCGAGCCAGCGTACGTGGCGCCGTCGCGGGCCCACGACGCGTCCGACTGCCCGCTGAGGCTCGCCAGCGCGAGTGGAGGTGAGAAAGACGTCGATGGCATCGGTCAGTCGATCAGGTCGATCGCGTCCTCGATGGCCTCGACGACGCGGGCGGCGTCCTCGCTGTCGTCGATGGAGATGTCGGTCCGGACGGTCGGCCGATCGAACTCCGTCTCGTCTTCCTCGTCGATGACGAACGCGTCCGCGAAGGGATAGGCGGTGGCGAGTCCCGCGGTACTCGGCTCCGCGCCGACGGCCCCCATGAGATCGCTTACGGGGCCCGAGAAGGGTTCGTCGCCGACGAACGGCGAAACCGCGACGACGTTCGTCCGGGCGAGTTCCGCGCCGACGCCGGGGAGTGCGAGCATCGGGCCGATGCTCGTCACCGGGTTCGACGGACCGATCACGACGGTGTCGGCGAGCGCCTCGAGCACTCCTGGTGCGGGTTCTGCCTGCGAGGAGCCGCGGAACTCGACCTGGTCGACGGCGGGTTCACCCCCACGACCGACCCAGTACTCCTGGAAGTGCATCACGCCGCGGTCGGTGTGGAGGAGACTGGCGACGGGGTCGTCGCTCATCGGCAGGAGGTCGACCGGCAATCCGAACGCGTCCGCGAGGATGGCCGTCACCTCGCTCAGCGGCTTGCCCTCGTCGAGGAGGCTCGTCCGGGTGAGGTGGACCGCGCGGTCGCGGTCACCGATCGTCATGAACTCGGCGACGCCGGAGAACCGACGCCAGCGCGAAATCTCGCGCCCCTCCGTCTGCTGATCCTCGGGGAGGTATCGCGGCCCCTCGGGGAGATCCGCCGCTTCGGCGATGTCCATCAGCGCGTCGTGCGTTCGGTGGGTGTCGCCGTCGATTCCCCACCACTGTTCGCGGTCGAGGACGCCACCACCCTGGAAGAGAACGGTATCGACGTCCGGCGAGACGAACAGCCCACCCAGTTCGATGTCGTCGCCAGTGTTCGCGACGATGGTAATCTCCTCCGGTGAAAACGCAGCCCCAGCGCCATCTAACAGTTTCGGCGTTCCCGTGCCCCCGGAGAGGAACGTGACCATACCTCCAACTCTCACCGGGGGTACTTAATCCCTTCTCGGTCCCGACCGAGCCGCGGCGGCTCTCGATTCGAGAGGGTTCCTCGGCAGCCTTCGCCGAGGGTTGATATCCAAACGAGGAAGTACTTCATCCGAACTGTGCATAGATGGAGTATGCCAACAGTGATCAATGGCGACGTCGCCCTTCAGTACGAAGTCGACGGGCCAGCGCACGGCGAGCCCGTCGCCCTCGTCGAAGGACTCGGCTACGGGAAGTGGATGTGGCGCTGGCAACGTGAGGCGCTCTCGGACGCCTACCGCGTGATCGTGCCGGACAACCGAGGAACCGGCGACTCCGATGCACCCGACGGCCCGTACACGATCCGCGACATGGCCGCCGACCTCGAGGCCGTGCTCGCCGACATCGGCGTCGACCGGGCACACGTCGTCGGTGCGAGCATGGGTGGGATGATCGCCCAGCGGTACGCCCTCGAGTACGACCGGGCCGCGACGCTCTCCCTACTGTGTACGACTCCCGGCGGACCAGATGCGGTTCCGGTTCCCGAGGAGACCCTGGATCGAATGTTCGCCGTTCCCGAGGACGCCGACGAACGGGAGACGATCCGTCACCGGATGGCCCCGGCGGTTTCGGACGCCTTCTACGAGGAGTGCCCGGACCTCCTCGAGCGGATCGTCGACTGGCGCCTCGAGATGGACGCGAGCGAGGCGGCACGAGCGGCGCAAGGGGCGGCCGTCCAGGCGTTCGACGCGAGCGACGAACTCGGGGGCCTCGAGACCCCGACGCTGCTCCTCCACGGCACGGCCGACCGGGTGGTCCCGGTCGAGAACACCCGACTGCTCGCCGAGGCGCTCCCGAACGCCCGCCTCGAGCTTCTCGAGGGCGGCCACCACCTGTGTTTCATCGAGAGCGCCTCGTGGGTGAACGACCACCTCCTGCACTTTCTGTCTGGCCGTCCGCTGGAGGCAGTATGAACTGGGGAGCCCCCGAGTACGACTGGGTCGGCGACTGGAGCGCCCGACGGGCGTCGCTCTCGCCGGACCGGACGGCCGTGATCGACGAGACGGCCGGGCAGCGGTACAGCTACGGCGACCTCGAGCGACGGGCGAACCGGACGGCCCGACTGCTCGAGGAATACGGCGTCGCCGAGGGCGAACGCGTCGCGTTGGTCTCACGAAATCGAGCCGAGGCGTTCGATCTCTTCTTCGCGACCGGGAAGACCGGCGGCGTGCTCGCGCCGCTGTCCTACCGCCTCGCGCCGCCGGAACTCGCCGCGTTGCTCGACCTCGTCGACCCCCGGCTGCTGATCATCGAGTCGCCACACGTCGAACGCGTCGAGCACGCGATCGCCCGGGCCGACGTCGAGCCGGCGGTGCTCGAACTCGAGACGGCCGACCCTGCCGGCGGCTGGCCGACGTACGCCGACGCCGTCTCCGCCGACGACTCGCCCGTCGAGAAGCGGCCGCGGTCGCTCGAGGACCCACACCTCCTCTTGCACACCGGCGGTTCGACGGGAACGCCGAAGGAGACGACGATCACACACGGCTCGATCTACTGGAACTCGTTCAACACGATCACGGCGTGGGGGCTGCGCCCGGACGACGTCACGCCGATGGTGTTCCCGGTCTTCCACACCGGCGGCTGGAACGTGCTCACGCTCCCGATGTTCAACGTGGGCGGGACGCTGGTCATCGACCGCGAGGTCGAACCCGACCGCATCCTCGAGCAGGTCGAGCGCCGCGGGGCGACCGTGCTCGTCGCGGTGCCGGCCGTGCTGCGGGCGATGGCTACCCACGAGGAGTGGGAGCGAGCAGATCTCTCGAGCCTGCGGTTCGTCAAGAGCGGCGGCGGCCCCTGTCGGGACGCGATCGTCCGCGCCTGGCGTGACCGCGGCGTCGACTTCTCTCAGGGCTACGGCCTCACCGAGATCGGACCGAACAACTTCGCCATGCCGGACGAGTACGATCCTGCCAAGGTCGCGAGCGTCGGCAAGCCGGTGCTCCACGCCGACGCACGGATCGTCGACGACGACGGAACCGAACTCGAGTCCGGCGAGATCGGCGAACTCGAACTGACGGGCCCCCACGCGGCCGACGGCTACTGGCGCAACCCCGAGGCGACGGCGGAGACGTTCGGCGACGGGACCGAGGGCGACAGCGAGCCGGACGTGAGCGCGGACGACGAGAGATCCGCCGCCGGGTGGGTCTCGACTGGTGACCTCGCCAGGGTCGACGACGACGGCTTCTATCACATCGAGGGACGCAAGAAGAACATGTTCATCAGCGGCGGCGAGAACGTCTATCCCCCGGAGGTCGAAGACGAGATCGCAGATCACCCGGCCGTCGCAGAAGTGATCGTCGTCCCCGTTCCCGACGAGCAGTGGGGAACCGTCGGCAAAGCCGTGGTCGAACTCGCAACCGGATGGGAAGCCGGCGCAAGCGACGGCGACGAGCGGGACGTACTGACACTCACCG
This sequence comes from Natronobeatus ordinarius, assembly GCF_024362485.1. Classification (NCBI taxonomy): domain Archaea; kingdom Methanobacteriati; phylum Methanobacteriota; class Halobacteria; order Halobacteriales; family Natrialbaceae; genus Natronobeatus; species Natronobeatus ordinarius. The sequence goes on from NZ_CP101456.1 coordinate 2,018,837, forward strand.
CGCTCGAGGCGTTCCTCGACGAGCGACTCGCCCGGTTCAAGATCCCGAAGTACCTCGCGTTCGTCGACGAAATGCCGGAAAGCGGCCCCTCGAAGATCGATCGTGCCGCCATCGAAGACCGGTTCGGCGGGATAGACCCATGAGCGACGTTGTGTATCCAGGGTCGACTCTCACAATAATTGCCAAACAGCTATGTTGGTTGGTTTGCAATAACACACCATGATCGACCTCACGATGGACATGGAGCAGTACGATTGTCCGTTCATCGATACGACGGACGATCACGACGTCTCCTTTCGAGCCGTCCAGTGGCACTTCGACGGGCGAGCCCGACAACTCGAGACGCGAATGATCGTCGAGGGCACGGACCGGGAGGGTCTCGAATCGGGGCTCTCGACGTTGCAGGCGCACTCGAACATGCGCCAGTGTGAGCTCTTCAAAAAGCGAGACGAGACGGCCCTCATCCGGACGACGATCGAGGAGACGAACGCCATGCGCGTGATTCGGGACAACGGGGGCTACGTCACCGGCCCGTTCTACATCGAAGACGGCCGCGAGCGCTGGGAGATCGGCTTCGACGAGGACCGGAGCGCGAACGACGCGCTCGCCGACCTCGAGCGCAACAACGAGTTCACCGTCGAGTCCCGCGACGCGTTCGAACTCGACGACATGTTCGACTTACTCGACAACGCTGACGCCGCGACCCGCCTGCTCGAGGGCTGTCGAATCCTTTCCGAGGTCGAACGCGAGACGCTCGAGGTCGCCGCCCGGAAGGGCTACTTCGACCAGCCCCGCGGCGCCACCCTCCAGATGCTCGCCAACGAGTTCGACGTCTCCGATACGGCCGTCTCGAAGAACGTCCGCCGGGCCGAGCGGAAGGTGCTCAAGCGGGTCGTCGAAGCACTCGAGTCGATGGACTGACGGCTCACGTTCGTAACTCCGCGTCGACCGCGGCCCGAACGACTCGGGCGAGGCCGAGGACGGCGATGAAACAGCCGGCGACGACGATGCCGGCGAAGAGGACGACCCCGAGAGCAGTCGCGCCGAACTCCGAGATGGCGAGCAACGGGGTGGCAAAGCGATAGCCGAAGAAGACGACGAGGACACCCACGGCGATGCGGACCGCCCCGCCCCAGTAGGCGCCGTACTCTTCGGGAGACAGTTCCATGCGCCGAGGTGTGCACCCCGTCGTCAAAACGTTTTCACTCTCGAACGCCCTCGAGTTCACTCCCGGAGGCCGTCCCGAAGCATCCGCGAGATCCGCGCCCCCGTCCGTCGCTCGAGGCGGTCGGCCTCGAACAGTTCCCGGGCGCTCGAGACGGCCACCTCGTCGACCGCGAAGGTGAGGCCGGGGTACTCGACGTGGGTGAGCACGAGTGGCTCGGGCGGGGCGGGCGCGATTCCCTCGTGACCGGGCAGCGGGTCGGGCGAGAGCGCGCGGTCGACCTTCTCGAGCGGTTCGTCGCCGACGCCGATCGCGTGGGCGAGCGAGACGAGTCGCCGAACGAGTTCGCGCGCGAAGCCCCCGGCGGTGACGGTCACCACGAGATAGTCGCCGTCGCGCGTCGCCGAGAGGTCGGGGTCGCGCTCGGTGTTGTGGTCGTCGGGCGTGAAGTTGTGGAAGTCGGCGGGGCCGGAGAGTGACTCGAGGGCGGCAGCGAAGCGGTCGTCGTCGATACCGTCGGCGAACGCCGTCGCCTCGTCCGCGGGCGGCGCGTAGAGGTGATAGATGTACGTTCGACGAACGGCGTGATGAGTCGCGTGGAAATCGTCGGGCGCCTCGGCGCTCGCCCACACCTGGATCGACGGCGGGAGCGCGGCGCTTGCCGCCCGCGGGGTGAGCCAGTCGGGGGCCTCGAGGGTGATCGTCTGGCAGGTCGCGGAGACGCCCGCGTCGGTTCGGCCGGCGGCGGCGTACCCCGCGGGTTTTCCCGCGTCCGCCGCCAGTACCTCGAGATCACGCAGACCGTCGAAGATCGCGTCCTCGACGGTCGGGACGTCGGGCTGGCGCTGGTAGCCGTAGTACGGCGTGCCGTCGTAGGCGACCCGGAACGCTCGCATCGGCTCGATGCAGGGGCGGCGGCCTGTTATACTATTCGTTGAACCATCAGTGACGTCGAATTTGCCAGCCTGGGGTGGAGAATATGGTGAATGCCCTGCATACTCCGGGCGGGTGATCTTCTCCGGGAGGGGTGGACGTGCAGACGACATGAGCGAGTCCAACGGGCGTGAGCGAGAGTCACATGAACCCGTGCAGAACGTCGTCCTCGTCGTGCTCGACACCGCTCGAGCGAGGAGCGTGAGCGAGCGAACGATGCCGACGCTGTCGGCGCTGGCCGAGGAGGGGACGGCGTTCGAACGGGCGTTCGCCACGGCGCCGTGGACGCTGCCCTCTCACGCGTCGCTGTTCACCGGCACGTACACGTCAGAACACGGCGCTCACGGCGGTCACACCTACCTCGACGACTCGGTTCGGACCGTCGCGGAGGCGTTCGCCGACGCGGGCTACGAGACGATCGGCGTCTCGAACAACACCTGGATCACCGAGGAGTTCGGCTACGACCGCGGCTTCGACGAGCTTCGTCGGGGCTGGCAGTACCTCCAGTCCGACGTCGACATGGGAACCGTCGTCCGGGCCGAACACCTCGGCTGGAAGCTCGAGGCGCTGCGCGACCGGCTCTTCGAGGGGAACCCGTTCGTCAACGTGGCCAACTTACTCTACAGCGAGCTGATCCAGCCACAGGGCGACGACGGGGCCGCCCGGGCGACCGACTGGATCGTCGACTGGCTGGGCGAGCGCGACGACGACAGCCCCTTCTTCCTGTTCTGTAACTACCTCGAGCCCCACGTCGAGTACGATCCGCCGCGGGCGCACGCCGAGCGCTTCCTCCCCGACGACGCGAGCTACGAGGAAGCCAGGGCGATCAGACAGGACCCACGCGCCTACGACTGTGGAGACTACGAGCTCGACGAGCGTGACTTCCGGCTCCTCCGGGCGCTCTACCGGGGCGAACTCGCCTACGTCGACGACCAGCTCGGGCGACTCCGGCGCGCACTCGAGGAGCACGGCCAGTGGGAGAATACCGTACTCGTCGTCTGTGGCGACCACGGCGAGAATGTCGGCGAGCACGGCTTTTTCGGCCACCAGTACAACCTCTACGACACGCTATTGCACGTCCCGCTCGTCTGTCACGGCGGCCCGTTTACCGGCGGCGGCCGACGGACGGAGCTCGTCCAGCTGCTCGACCTCCCGGAGACGCTCCTCGACGCGGTCGACATCGAGGACCCCGAGCTGCGCGAGCAGAGCCGCGGCCGGTCGCTGCACCCGGCCGCGAGCCACGAGCCCCGCGACGCCGTCTTCGCGGAGTACGTCTCCCCTCAGCCCGCGATCGAGCGACTCGAGGATCGCTTCGGCGACCTGCCCGAGCGCGTCTACGCGTTCGATCGGAAGTTGAGGGCGATCCGAACGACGGAGTACAAGTACGTGACCGGCGACGATGGCTTCGAACGCCTCCACCGCGTCACGACCGACCCGCTCGAGCGAACCGATCTCGCGACCGAGGAGCCGGAGACGGCGGCCCGGCTCGGCGAGCGGCTCGCCGAGCAGTTCGCGGGGCTCGAGGAAGCGACACACACGGGGGACGTCGCGATGCGTGCCTCGACGGCGGAGCGGCTCGCGGACCTCGGCTACCTCTGATCGCGGCACCCTCACTGCGTCGGCACGCACTTCTTTGCCGCTCGAGTCCGAACTCCCGGCCATGCACGTCGTGGTCCTCGGAGCGGGATACGCCGGACTGACGCTCACGCGGCTGCTCGAGCGCGATCTCCCCGACGACGTCGCGCTCACGCTCGTCGACGAGTCGCCCGATCACCTGGTCCAGCACGAACTCCACCGGGTGATCCGCCGGCCGGGGCTGGCCGACGACATCACAGTGTCGCTGACCGACGCGGTCGATCGCGCGACGGTTCGGGTCGCCCGCGTCGAGGACGTCGACACCGACGAGCGGACGGTCTTCCTCTCGGATGGTTCGCTCTCCTACGACGTCGGGGCAATCTGTATCGGCGCCGAGACGGCCTTCTACGGCCTCGAGGGCGTCCGCGAACACGCCATCGCGCTCAAACGCCTCGAGCACGCCGCCCGGATTCGGTCGGCTGCCCTCGAGGCGTTCGGTCGGTCCGACCCGCGGCTCGTCGTCGGCGGCGCCGGCCTCTCCGGAGTCCAGGTAGCGGGCGAACTCGCCGAACTCGCCCGCGAAGAGGGGGCGACGGCGCAGGTGACGCTCCTCGAGCAGTTCGACGACGTGGCGCCGAACTTCCCGTCGAACTTCAGGCGGGCGGTTCGGCGCGCACTCGAGAACGCCGGCGTCGTCGTCCGGACGGGAACGACGGTGACTGACGCCGACGAGGCGAGCGTCGTCCTCGAGGGGGACGAACAGCTCCCCGCGGACGTCTTCGTCTGGACCGGCGGCATCCGCGGTCCCGACGCGCTCGAGGGCGCGCGTCCGTCCGTCAGAGGCGACCTTCGGCTGACTGACCGGACGTTCGCGCTGGGAGACGCCGCGCGCGTGGTCGACGCGAACGGCGAGCCCGTCCCCGCGAGCGCCCAGACGGCGGTCCGGCAGGCGCGAACCGTCGCCGAGAACGTCTCGCGACTCGTCGAGTACGACCGCGAGGGTGGCGTCTTCGAACCGCGACTCGAGAGCTACACGTTCGACTCGCCGGGCTGGCTCGTGAGCGTGGGCAACGACGCCGTCGCCCAGCTCGGCCCCGCGGTCCTCACCGGCCGGGCCGCCACCGCCCTCAAGACGACCGTCGGTGCCGGCTACCTCTCCTCTGTCGGCGCGATCCGCAACGCGGCCGATCTCGTCCAGGAAGAGCTCCGCTTTGCCGGGGGACGGTAAGCGGGACGGTCACCGTCCTCGAGTCACCGCCTCGATCGTCTCGCGTCCGAGAGCCCGGTGAACCGGCAGGGCAACGACGTGTCGCGAGAGGTGCCTCGCGGTCGCGTAGGCGGGGTCCTCGAGCACGTCGCCCGGCAAGCGGGGCCAGGTGTAGGCGTCGTCGACGCCGGCGCGCTCGAGGGCAGCGAGGAACGTGCGCGGGTCGTCGGCGTAGACGGGACACACCTGGGGGCAGATCCCGTCCGGCAGCTCGGCGAACAGCGGTCGGACGTCGCCGCGACGCTCGAGGGCGCGCTGCCAGGCCCGGTACTGTCCCCGCCGCGTTCGTCGAACGGCGGCCGGGTCGACGGTCTCGAGAATCTGGACGGCGAGTTTCGACATGCGGACCTTCGACGCCTCGTAGCGGCCGTCGGGGGTCGACGTCGGCTCGCCGTCGCCCCTCGAGACCAGGGCGTCGACGGCCGGGTGGGTCTCGAGGACGTCGGTCGCGACCGACTTGAGGAGGTATCGGTAGTCGTCGACACCGATGCGGTCGTTCGTGCCGGTGAACCGGGACGGCTCGAACGCGTCCTCGACGGCCGGGTTGGTGAGGTAGAGAAGTGCGCCGTTCGGCACCGGAAAGAGCTTGTGGAGACTCGTCAGTCCGAGGTCGCCTCGAGTCCCTAGAAGCGTGCCCTCGTCGACGGAGCAGGCGGCGTGGGCGTTGTCGTCGACGTGATAACAGCCCCAGTCGTCGGCGATCGCCGCGAGCTCGTCGAGTCCGGGCTGGGGGAATCCGAAGTAGTTGACTGAGGTCACGGCGACCGTGTCGTCGTCGATCCGACCGTCGAGGTCAGTGTGGTCGGGAGCGAGCCGGTCGGTCACTGCGTAGAACCGGGCCTCGAGCTCGAGGTCGCGGATCGGTTCGACGACGGCATCGGGGAGGTAGGCGGGGACGAGCACGTTCTCGCCCGGTTCGGCGATCGTCGCGAGCCCGTCCCGGAGGGCGGCCTTCCCGGAGCCGTAGAACCGATACCGGTCGGTGTACGCCGCGACGAACGGCTCGAGTCCCCGCGGTTCCGGCCGCGAATCGAGCACCGAGCGGGTCAGGAGGGTGGCCGTCCCGCCGATCATCGATCCGATAAGCGGCGGCTGCCAGTCGTAGACGGTCCGGACATGACCGTCCGTATGAACGATCAGCCCTTAGTGATGTGGTGGTTACCGACTCGAGCGATCGAACAGGCAGCCATTACGGGCCGGTCGATCACGACGAGATCGAAACAGTGTCGAAAACGAAGGCGTCGCTTATCCGGCTGTGGATATCGAATAACAAAGCGGACAACGGTGGACCCTTCACCCATGACCGACTCCGACGGCGACCGCAGGCTCCTCGTCGTCGGTCTCGACGCCGGCTGTCTCCCCGTTCTCCAGCCGCTGTTCGAGGCCGGCGAAATCCCGACGCTGTGTCGGCTGTTCGACCGCGGCGCGAGCGGCCCACTCGAGTCGCAGATCCCTCCGTGGACGGCGAGTGCCTGGCCGTCGATCTACACGGGGAAGAACCCCGGAAAACACGGCGTCTACGACTTTCTGACGTTCGACGGCTACGACTGGGACGTCGTGAACGCGACGCACGTGCGCGAACGACCCGTCTGGGAACTGCTCAGCGACCACGGCATCACGAGCGTCGTCGTGAACGTCCCCGTCACGCACCCACCGCGGGAGTTCGATGGGGCGTTGATTCCGGGCATGACTGCCCCCGAGGAACCCGAGTGTCACCCCGAGGGGCTCCTCGAGGAGGTGAACGCCGCCTGTGGCGGCTATCGCGTCTACCCGCAGAGCGGTCCCGAACCCGAGCACTCGATTGAGGGCTACGAGCGGACGATCGAACTGCGGGGGGAGGCGTTCCGGTACCTGCTCGAGCGCTTCTCGCCCCAGTTTGGCTTCGTCCAGTTCCAGCAGACCGACTCGGTGTTCCACGAACGGCCCGGCGACGAGGAGGCGGTCGAGGCCGTTTATCGTGCGGTCGACCGCGAACTCGAGGCAACGCTCGAGGCGTTCGAGCCCGAGAACGTTCTCGTCGTCAGCGACCACGGCATCGGTCCCGTCGAGGGCCACGAGCTCCGGGTGAACGAGCTCTTCCGCGAGGCGGGCTATCTCGAGGCGAAAAGCGGCGGCGAGGGAATGCCCACCTGGTCGCGGGCCTGGGAGAACGACCTCGTCGAGGGCGAGGACGCCGGTGAGCACGAGCCGTCGGCGCTCGAGCGGGCGATGGAGGCTGCGGCGAAAGTCGGGATCACGACGCAGCGGGTCGCGGCGGCGCTCGACCTCGTCGGACTGAAAGAGCCGATCGGTCGGCGGGTGCCGAACGACGTGATCCGGGCGGCCGCAGAGCAAGTCGACTTCCCCGAGTCGAAGGCGTACGTCCGCTCGAAGAGCGAACTCGGCGTCCGCATCAACCTCGAGGGACGCGAGCCCGACGGCCAGGTGTCGCCCGAGGAGTACGACGCGTTCCGCGCCGAGCTGATCGAGACGCTCTCGGCGGTTCGGACGCCCGACGGCGAGCCCTTTTTCGAGGACGTCGCCCCGCGCGAGCGGTACTTCGAGGGGCCGGAACTCGAGGCTGCACCCGACGTCGTGACGGTGCCTGCGGCGTTCGACAACGCGATCGTCGCGGAGCTAGCCGGCGAGCGATTCGGCGAGCCGGTCGAGCCCTGGAACCACAAACGGACGGGCGTCGTCGCCGCGACCGGGAGCGACGTGAACGAAGACGCGACGCTCACGGGGGCGACGATCTTCGACGTCGCGCCGACGATCTGTTCGCTGTTCGGGGTGCCGATCGACGCGGCGATGGACGGCGACCCGCTCCCGCTCGTGGAGCCGAGCGAGCGGCGAGCGTACCCGTCCTACGAACCCGGCCGAACGGTCGCGACCGACGACGCCGTCGTCGAGGATCGCCTCTCGGACCTGGGGTACCTCTAAAATGAGTATCGAGATCTCCGCCCTCGACCTCGACGCCGATCGCGAGGAGTGGAACCGATACGTCGAGCGCGGCGAGCGAACCAACCCCTTCTACCGGGCGGAGGCCCTCGCGATCCAGGCCGACGACACCGACACGACGCCGCACCTGCTGGCGGGTTTTAAAGGACAGGAAGCGGTCGGGCTCTTTCCCGTCTTCGAGTACCACAAGGGCCCGATCACGGGTGCGTTCTCGCCCGCGCCGTACTCGTGGTCGGTCTATCTCGGCCCGACGCTGTTGAACGTCGACAAACTCAAACAGCGCAAGGCCGACCGCCGTACTCGACGCTTTCTCGAGGGCTGTCTCGAGTGGATCGACGCGGAACTCTCGCCCGTCTACACGAAGTTCGTCGCCGCCGAGTTCGACGACGTCCGGCCGTTCACCTGGAACGACTACGAGGTCACGCCGGGGTACACCTACGTCGTCGACCTCGAGGGGACGGAAGACGAGCTTTTGAAGCGGTTCAGCAGCGACGCCCGGAGCAACGTCCGCAACGCCGCCGAGGAGGCGTACGTCGTCGAAGAGGGCGACGGCGACGACGTCGAACGCATCGTCGAACAGGTGCAGGCGCGCTATGCGAGTCAGGACCGTCCCTTCCACATGAGCCAGGCGTTCGCCCGATCGCTGTACGACGCCCTCCCCGCCGGGAGCATTCGACCGTACGTCTGTCGCGTCGACGGCGAGTTCCTCGGCGGCATCGTAGTCGTCGAGTCGTCCACCACGCGGTATCGGTGGCAAGGCGGGGTCAAACCCGATGCCGACGTCGACCTCTCGATCAACGATCTGCTCGACTGGTACGTCATGCGCGACGGCCTGCGAGCCGGCCTCGAGCGCTACGACCTCGTCGGCGCGGGCGTCCCGAGCATCAACCGCTACAAGGCGAAGTTCAACCCCCGACTCGAGACCCACTACACGATCACGTCGGGCGCGTTCGGCCTCGACGTGCTGATCGACCGCTACCGAAAGCTCAGGTGAGGCGTCACTCGGCGATGCGGTAGATCGACCGCCGGGCGTCCTCGAGGCTGACGCGACTGCTCACCAGCCCGTGTTCTTCGAGAACTCCTACGGCGTACCTGACGGTTCGCGAGCAGAGGCGCGACTCGCGTGCGATCTCTTCCTGGGTCATCTCGCCCTCGTGCTCGAGGACCGTGTAGACGAGTTTGGCACTCGGGGAGAGGGCCTCGATCCCCGTCTCCGCGTCGGAGTCGGCGACTCCCGAGTCGGTTCGTGTCGCGCACATGCTTCCACCGCCAGCTTGGCGTTGCGTGCATAAGTACGGCATAGATCGTTCAGAAAGATAGGGTGTGTCTACCGCTCTCGGCGCTGAGATGTCGCCGATTGCGGCTCCTCGAGCAACCCCGTGCGCTTCCGTGAGGCGACGATAATCCACACATACTAACCCTCCTGCCGTGGTGAGTGTCGCGTATGTTTGGAACGAGCGGTATCCGTGGTCCGGTGGGGCGTGAGGTCACCGGCGAACTCGCGCTGTCGGTCGGCCGCGCAGTCGCCTCCGACGGCTACGAGCGCGTCGTCGTCGGTCGCGACGTCCGAGAGAGCGGCGCGCTGCTGACCGACGCACTCACCGCCGGGCTCAGAGAGTGTGGCGCGGACGTCCTCGAGATCGGCGTCGAGGCGACGCCGACGGTCGCCCGCGCCGTCGAGTACGTCGAGGCCGACGCCGGCGTCGTCGTCACGGCCTCGCACAACCCGCCCGCCGACAACGGGATCAAGCTCTGGAATCCCTCGGGGAAGGCGTTCGGACCCGATCAGCGCGAGTCGATCTCAGCACGCGTGCGGGAGGGCGACTACGACCTACAGCCGTGGGACGCCCTCGGGTCGCGTCGCCGACGGGACGGGGCACGGACCCACCACGAGGCCGCACTTCGCGAGGCGGTGTCGATCGAGGAGCCCCTGAGCGTCGTCGTCGACGTCGGCAACGGCGCCGGATCGATCACCGCTCGCGTTCTGCACGACCTCGGCTGTGAGGTCAGGACGCTGAACGGCCAGCCCGACGGCCGATTTCCCGGTCGGCCGAGCGAGCCCACGGCGGAGACGCTCGAGACGCTCGCGACCGTCCTCGAGGGGACGGACGCCGACGTGGGGGTTGCTCACGACGGCGACGCGGACCGGATGGTGGCCGTCGACGAGACGGGGACGTTCGTCCCGAAGGACGTCCTGCTCGCGCTGTTCGCCCGGGAGGCCGCGGGCGACGGCGACCGGGTGGCCGCCCCCGTCGACACGAGCCTCGCCGTCGACGACGCGCTGGCCGCAGTCGGCGCGTCGCTCACGCGGACGCGGGTAGGCGACGTCTACGTCGCCGAGCGCGCCACCCGCGAGGACGTCGTCTTCGGCGGGGAGCCAAGCGGCGCCTGGATCTGGCCGGACGAAACGCTCTGCCCCGACGGCCCGCTCGCCGCGTGCAAGCTCGTCGAACTCGTCGCCGACCGGGGGCCGCTCTCGTCGCTCGTCGCGACGGTCGAGACCTACCCCATCCGCCGCACGTCGATCGAACTCGAGGACAAGGCCGGCGTGATGAATCGGGTTCGCGAGGACGTCGGGGAGCGGTACGACGACGTCGACACCTTAGACGGCGTGCGCGTCGACGCCGGCGACGGCTGGTTCCTGCTCCGGGCGAGCGGGACCCAGCCGCTCGTGCGCGTCACGGCCGAGGCACGGGACGAGGCTCGCGCCGCGGCGCTGTTCGAGGAGGCGCGCGAACTGGTGACCGAAACGGCGTAAGTGGTCCCGAAAAGCCGTACCGGGATCGGCTGGCTGGCAGTGGAGGGCCGAGAAGAACGAGTTATCGAGCGTCTTCGGGGATGAAATCGGAGGTCTTCATTTCACGGTAGGTCGAACACTCGGGGCAGGCGTGAACGACGTCGCGGTTGTCTCCGAAGACGCGCGCGAACTGTCGGGTGACCTGGTTCCCGCAGGTCACACAGCGGGGCGAACTCGTTTGCTGGCGGGACGTCATCGGCGTCCACTTCGCGTCGGTTGGTTCCGTCGACATCGTCAACGGATTGCCACAGTACACTATTTACTATAGGCTGCATAACACCGTTCGCCCGCGACGGGAACGCGACGTTATGGCCGAACGAGAGCCCACACGTTCGACTCCTCGATCACAGTCACGTCCGGTAGAAATTCAGGATTTCGATACAGTAACGAGTGATTTCACGCCCCTCGAGCGACGACAGGCGGTCGTTTCTGTCGGCGCGACGGGGACGTTCGTCGGGCGGTCGACCCGTCGGTGCACGATCGGTCGGCATCGTCGGCCTCGAGCCGACAGAAGCGTCGTCGGATTTCGTCGCTCGACAGGAGGCCCGAAATCGAGCGGGGAGAGCTGGCGGCGGTACGCGAGAGGCGAACACGACAACGCCGCTTGCCGTACCATCCGTATATTTATCCGACCAGCCAGGATATCGACCGGTAGCAATGAAGGCCGTCGTGCTCGCCGCAGGTGAAGGTACGCGCATTCGACCGCTGTCTACGGCTCTCCCGAAGCCGATGCTCCCCGTTTCCGATCGACCGCTGGTCGCTCACACCGTCGACGCAGCCGTCGACGCCGGTGCGTCCGAAATCGTCCTCGTGATCGGCTACGAAGCCGAAGCCGTTCGCGAGTACTTCGGCGAAGTGTATCGGGGCGTCCCGGTTTCCTACGCCGTCCAGGACGAACAGGCCGGGACTGCCCATGCGGTGAACGTCGCCAGCGAGCACCTCGAGGGGCCGTTCGTCGTGCTCAACGGCGACAACCTCTACGATCCGGACGCCATCGCGCGGCTGTTCGCCGAGTGTCCGGCCATCTGTGCGATCGAGGTCGACGAGCCCAGTAATTACGGCGTGCTCAGTACCGCCGACGGAACGGTCACTGACGTCGTCGAGAAGCCAGCCGACCCGCCGACGAACCTCGCCAACGCCGGCGCCTACGCCTTCCCCGCCGAGGCGCGCGACTGGCTCGAGGTGCCCGCCAGCGAGCGCGGCGAGCACGAGATCACCGACGTCGTCGCCCGCGTGATCGAGGAGTACGCCGTCTCCCCGATCACCTTCGAGCGCTGGCTCGACGTCGGCCGGCCGTGGGAGTTGCTCGAGGCCAACGAGTGGAAACTCGGCGAACTCGAGCGACGGATCGACGGCGACGTGAGCGAGGACGCGACGCTCGAGGGGACCGTCGTCGTCGAGGAAGGGGCCACGATCAAGTCGGGCGTCGTGATCGAGGGACCGGCGCTGATCCGTTCGGGGGCGACCGTCGGGCCGAACGCCTACGTCAGGGGCGCGACGCTGGTCGACGAGGGGGCGAAAATTGGTCACGCCGTCGAGGTGAAAAACAGCGTTCTCTCGGCGGGCGCGACGGTCGGTCACCTCTCGTACGTCGGCGACAGCATCCTGGGCCGGGACGTCAACTTCGGTGCGGGAACGACGGTCGCGAACTTACGCCACGACGACGCGTCCGTGCAGTTCACCGTCAAGGGCGAGCGCGTCTCGACCGGCCGACGCAAGTTCGGCGTCGTCGCCGGCGACGGCGTCAAGACGGGGATCAACACGAGTCTGACGCCGGGGCTGCGACTCGAGGCCGGCGCGACGACCGACCCAGGGGAACCCGTCGATCGGGATCGGTAATCGGCTGGTGCCCTCGTCACGACCTTCGAGTCGACGGCGGCTCGCTCAGTCCGGTGTTACAGTAGGTACACGTCCGCGCCGCCGGGTCGTTCGGTGCACCACAGTCCGGGCAGTTTCTCCGCCTCGGGGAACTCGAGCCGGCCTCGGGACGTGCCGTGACCGGCGCGCCGCAATGGGTGCAGTAGTTGGCCCGCCACTCGTCCTGGTCCGTTCGCTCGGTCTCGTAGGCGTCGACGTCGACCTCCGACCCGCAGTTTGCACAGTACGCGTCGAGGACTTCGTGACGTCGACGCCGTTGGCGATAGACCTGGACGAACCCGACGGCGAGCATCGTTCCGAACACCACCCATCCGATTGGCCCCATCGCGAGGATCCACCCCCCTACCAGGAAGACGACGAAAAGGAGGCCGATGAGTTGCAGGGCGATTCGCAGGGACATGCCGAAACCCATCTGATGTCTGTCAATAAGTCTTTTGGTGGGCTGCCACCGCATCCGCGGACGCTGATCGGCGCTTGTATCACTTCGGTCCGAACCCACCGGTGGGCGGTTGATGGCGCCGGCTGACACTCCGCCGAGAGAGACCGTCAACGCGGCCTGAAAAAGGCGTTTACCGCATGCTCCCGTCGGAGCGGGTATGCAGCGACGTGACTTCCTCGCGGGGCTCGGAGCGACCGTCGCGGCCGGCGGGCTCGCCGGGTGCATCGGCACCGCCGCAGAACACGCCACTCGAGCCGACGCCGATCCGGACGACGCGAACGATTCCGAGACGGATACCGACGAATCGGCCGAATCCGGCGTCGAGATCGAGCCGCCGTTCGAGACGGACGCCGACGAGCCGTTCGAGCGATACCTGGTCGGCGACGTCGACGAGCGCCCCGATCGAGCGCCCGATCACGTCGTCTTCGTCCGAAACGCGGCCGACGACGAGCGATCGATCGCGCTCGCCGTCAGCGCCGACGACGGCGACCTCGAGCGAAGCGAGGCGCTGCCGCCGGACGAGTACCTCGAGATCGCCGTCGCCGACCCAGCTCCCGTATCGGTCGTCGTCGAATCCGACGGCGCGATGGCCCGGACGGAGACTGGCAGCGCCGACGGCGGCTGTTCGCTGACGGTCGTGACGATCAGTGACGGTGGCGTGCGGACGGAAGCACGGTCGACGGCGGCGCCCTGTACGGCGCTTGACCGCTGACGGTCAGTGCTCGACGAACTCGAGTAAGATCCCGCCGGTCGACTTCGGGTGTAAGAAGGCGACGGTGTGGCCCCACGCGCCGGGGCGTCCTTCCTCGTCGACGAGGTCGATGCCCAGTTCGCGCGCCCGCTCGAGGGCGGCGTCGACGTCGTCGGTGGCGAGCGCGAGGTGGTGGATGCCCGGCCCGTTCGACTCGAGGTAGCGGGCGATCGTGCCGTCCTCGAGGGGCTCGAGCAGTTCGAAGTAGCCGTTGCCACAGTCGAGGAAGACGACGCGCATCCCGTCGAACTCCTCTTCGTGGGCGACCTCGAGGCCGAAGAGGTCGGTGAACAGGTCGGCCAGTGCCGTGGCATCGTCGGTAGCGATGCCCGCGTGGTCGAAGTGCATGGTCGACTCGAGACACCTCTCACGAAAAATACCTCCGTTCTGCGTCGTTCAGCCGTGTCGCGAGCCCCCGGACGGTCTCGAGGGCTTGGCGGCACGACTCCTCGTCCAGCGAGAGACCGTGTTTCGCGGCCAGCCGGCCGATTGTCTCGGGTGAGTGCTCGTCGAGCATACCGGGACTGTGCTACCTCGAGTCACATGCATGTGCTAGCCAAGCGCGGGACGTTTCGGATCCGGAATTTATCCGCTTTCGAGAACGGTCGTGTAAGCACCGCCGAACGTCGTGTTCGTACTCGTTTCCCATCGTTCGGCTGACCGTACGATCCACGACAGTACCGTTTGGAGCGCGTACTGCGTGTGGTGTTGACGTTCCGCCCATCGCACCGGCACGCAGGTGCGGAAAAGTCAACGTTCGTTTCGTTATCGCACCCACTATAGCGCATTCTCCCCTCGATACGGCAGTACGGGTGACGAATGTCGCTGCCGTGTTATACCGAGACTACGGCCATCGTTAGCCCGTCTATAGTAATGGGTCGGGCGACTCTGAGTGCTATCATGTTCGTCCAGCGTTTTCAGTCTCGAACGGACCTCTCGGACGACCGATCGACCGCGTCGCGGGGGCTGGCAGTGTGGGGTGTGGCGACGTCACACCCCGTCGATAGCGACGCGTTCGGATCGCGTTCGACCGGCGGTGCGCTCAGGTCGGATTCGACCGCCGACTCTTCGCCCTCCAGCTTCAGCTCGACCAATTTCGGGACCGGTCGAAACCGGGTGCTAATCGGGGTGAACGGCTGATGTGTGGAATCATCGGTCACGTCGGGAACGGCGATGCGATCGACACCTTGCTCACCGGCCTCGAGAACCTCGAGTACCGTGGCTACGACTCCGCGGGCGTCGCCGTTCAGAACGGGTCGGGAATCGAGATCCAGAAACGCTCCGGCCGGGTTTCCGAGCTAAAGGCGTCGATCGAGGACCGACCGCTCCGGGGACGGGTCGGTATCGGCCACACCCGGTGGAGTACGCACGGCCCGCCGACCGACGAGAACGCTCACCCGCACACCGACTCGACCGAGGACGTCGCGGTCGTCCACAACGGCATCATCGAGAACTACGCCGAGCTCAAAGAACGGCTCTCGGCGCGGGGCCACGAGTTCACGAGCGACACCGACACCGAGGTCATCCCACACCTCATCCAGCAGTACGTAGACGAAGGCTACGGGAACGAGGCGGCCTTCCGGCGCGCGGTCGAGGAACTCGAGGGGAGCTACGCCATCGCCGTGATGCTGTCGGGCGAACACACCCTCTACGCCGCCCGCCAGGGCTCGCCGCTGGTCGTCGGCGTCGAGGGCGAGGAGTTCTTCCTCGCCAGCGACGTCCCCGCCTTCCTCGAGTACACCGACACCGTCGCCTACTTAGAAGACGGCGACGTCGCGATCGTCGACCCCGACGGCGTCGAGTTCACCGACCTCGAGGGCGATTCCGTCGACCGGGACCTGGAGACCGTCGACTGGGACCCCGAACAGACGGGGAAAGGCGAGTACGACCACTTCATGCTCAAGGAGATCGACGAGCAGCCGACCTCGCTCGCCCAGACCATCGAGGGGCGGATCGATCCCGAACGCGGGGCGATCGACCTCGAGGGATTCGAGCCCGGCACGTTCGAGGACGTCTCGTCCGTCCAGCTGATCGCCTGTGGGACGTCTTACCATGCAGCACTCTACGGCTCGCTCGTGTTGAACGCCGCCGGCGTCTCCGCCCGAGCGCTGTTAGCCAACGAGTACAGCGTCTGTGCGCCACCGGTCGACGAGGAGACGCTCGTGATCGCGGTCAGCCAGAGCGGCGAGACTGCAGACACCCTCTCGGCGCTCCGGCAGGCGACCGAGGAGGGCGCCCGGACGCTGACGGTGACGAACGTCGTCGGCTCCACGGCGGCCCGCCAGGCCGACGACTCCGTGCTCATCCGCGCTGGTCCGGAGATCGGCGTCGCCGCGACGAAGACGTTCTCCTCGCAGGCCGTCGTCCTCGAACTCCTCGCCCACCGGCTCACCCGGGACGTCGTCGGCGAGACTCCCTACGACCTCGAGTCGTACCTCCCCGCACTCGCCCGCCTCCCCCAGCAGGTCGACGACGTGCTCGAGGAGAGTGACGCTGAACGGATCGCCCGCCACTACCGTGACCACGAGTCGTACTTCTTCATCGGCCGCGGACTCGGCTATCCCGTCGCGCTCGAGGGGGCGCTGAAGTTCAAAGAGATCACCTACGAACACGCCGAGGGCTTCGCCTCGGGCGAGCTCAAACACGGCCCGCTGGCGCTCGTGACGCCCAAGACGCCCGTGTTCGCGATCTTCACCGGTCAGGAAGACGAGCGGACGCTGAAGAACGCCGAGGAAGCCAGCACCCGCGGGGCACCGGTCGTCGCGATCTGTCCGGACGGCCACCGCGCGACCGAGATCGCCGACGCCCACCTCGAGATCCCCGACACCGAGCCGGAACTCGCGGGGCTGCTCGCGAACGTCCAGCTCCAGCTGGTCTCCTACCACGCCGCGGACCTGCTCGGCCGGCCGATCGACAAGCCGCGCAACCTGGCGAAGAGCGTCACGGTGGAGTGATAGCCCGCTCGAATCCTCGAGCGAGGCCGCGTTCGCGCCGGTGGAACCACTACGCTACGGGGAGAGAAAGCACGAGCAGCCCGATCCCGGCTCCCCCGGCGAGGACGCCGACGGCCGTTGCCAGTCGTGGGCCCCACGAGACGAGGCGCTCGAGCGAGAGTACCACCGTGATGATCGCCATCCAGAGGACGTTCATCGATCCGACGACGACCATGAGTCCCATCAGTGCCCAGCAACAGCCGATGCAGAAGACGCTAAACCGGCCGCTCAAACGGATCGCACCCGAGACGCCGGGGCGGTGGTGGGCCGTGAGAAATCCCAGCGGCGATCGACAGTAATCAAGACACTGCTGTTTGTACGGCGAAACCTGGTACGACCCCAGCACCAGTAACGACGCACCGAGGAGAAGCGCTTCGTTGCCGGCCGCGATGGGGGCGATCGGGACGAACCAGTTCACCAGGAGCGGCACGATACCGGTGAGTCCCCACACCACCGCGTACGTCCCCATGAACGCGCCGAGTTTCGGGAGTCGTTCGGTGGTCGGTGCGTCTCGGAGCGTCCCCTCGTACAGTCGGAACAGGGGAATCGTCGACGGGTACATCATCGCGATCATCATGACGCCCCACATGAGCAGGTAGAGCCCGATCCCGGAGACGCCGTTCGCCAGCGCCATCGCCTCGGGAACGCCGGGATCGGTCATCGCCATCGCGGATTCGCCCGTGCCGTGGTCGTGTGTACTGTGGTCGTGCGTGCTGTGGTCGTGCGTGCTGTGGTCGTGCGTGCCGTGGTCGCTTGCACCGTGATCGTGGCTCTCGCCGCCCGGCATCGGGAGCCAGTGGTTGACCAGGGTGAGCCAGGCGAACACCGACGCCGTGAACGCGACGAGGACGGCTATCGGGAGCCGTCCGAGTCGCCGACCGTGTGGATGGGGCTCGGCCATCGTTCCCCGTGGTCACCCGTTTCCGTACTCGAACTCGCCGAGGTAGGCGTTGTTTCCGGACACGTCCCAGGAGAACTGCTCGTCGTAGGAAACGGTTGCCGTCGAGGACGTCCCGGTCGTTGCCCGTTCCGTCGGCGGCGTGAGCGGGTGGGGTGAAACCTCCCCGGGGACGTCTCCGAATCCCTCGAGTGTGTCGAGTTCGACCGTCACGACGTCACCGGCTGCCATCGAGACGCGTCCGTCTTCGGCCGAGTAAGTGATCGGCACGCGACTGACGGCTTTCACCTCGTCGACGAGGTCGGCGACGGCGCCCAGTAGGCCGCCAGCTCGACCCAGGAAGATGGATTCGAGCGCCTCGGTCTGTTCTGCAGTCGCCGCCTCGTCGATGAGGACCACGGTGTCCCAGCCACCCTCGAGGAGGACGCCCTGTTCGTACAGGAGGAGGCCGACGGTGAGGCCGCTCACGTCTGCATCACCGTACGACCCGTCCTCGATGTGCCAGAACAACGCCCCGGTACAGACGCCGTCGTCCGGGAGTTCGAAGTAGAGGCACTGACACGGCGGCGCACAGTTGCACGCTTCGAAGAACTCACCCGCGATCGTCCAGTCTGGAACGTCGTCGATGTCGTCTGTCATGGATTCACGTCGCCTCTCGTCGATCGACGGCTGGTACGAAAATGTACGTAACTGGTGCGGTTTTCGCAGTTGCCGACGACGTTGCAATGCGTGACCGACCGGTAGCCGCTGTGGGCGCCACACCTGGTACCGTCTCACCACCGCAGTCAGCGATCCCACGATCCTGTACTGGATTGTCTGTCAGTGTCTGCCCTCGACGCTCGAGTACCGGCGTCGCTCGTCGGCCGTGGCCGGTGCTCGCCCGCACGGCGTGTGCCGATCTCCGTTCCCAAGCACAATCGTCGCCGCGTCTCGTCGGACCGACGTCAGGAGTCGCTCGAGCGGGACAGCGGCGGCAGCCGTTCGCGCTCGACGCCCTCGAGGTCGAGGACGAATCCGTGGCCGAACGCCGTCGCTGGCGTCCGATATCCCGCCGGGGCCTCCCCTGCCAGCACCCG